>CAZRED010000013.1:0-1786 GCA_964599405.1 uncultured Candidatus Saccharibacteria bacterium | reverse complement strand
ATCATTTGGCTGATTTGGCTTAAACCGCAAAGTAAAGAGCTCTACGTGGGCTTACAGTCCCTCGCGACTCACTTTTTAGGGCTCTGTGCTTTATTTTGGGTGTCCGATAGTTTAAATGAAGTCCTCGTTGTACTGATTGCTTGGCTGATCGCTTTGGCAGCGGGCCGCCACTTTCTTAGCCATTTCGAAGAGCCTTTGATGCGGGTTATGAGCTACGGTTGGGCTTTGTTTGTGGCGGAAATTGTCTGGTTGGCTAATCGTTGGCTGGTCATTTATCCGCTTTCTGGTGATATCGTGGTGCCCCAGGTTGCTGTGGTGGTGACGCTAATCGCTTATATTTTGGGTACGTTTTACCTATTGTCGCAACGCGGCGTTTTGAAGCGAGCGATTGCCCGAAACTACCTTTTTGTCGGTTGTATAATACTAATATCTGTTATGTATATGACAAATTGGAGCGTTACCCGTTAAAGTGAACGAACTAATACATTCATCTAAGTCGCCCCGCCAGATTAAGTGGGGTGCGGTAGCGACAGGATTGGTTTCTCTGGTGATGGGTTTTGTCGGTGGAGCCTTGGCGGTGCGCCTGTACGACATTCGTTTAGGCGGTCTAGGTACAACCGAACAAAGACAAGCGATTGTCTTAAGCGAAAGCGAAGTTATAAGTGATGTTGCGGAACGGCTTGGTCCGAGCGTAGTAAGTATTTCGGTGGAAACCGTTCAGCAAGGATTTTTCTCTGAACTGTACACACAAGAGGGCGCTGGTACCGGAATCATTGTCAACGCTGACGGCTTGGTTTTGACCAATCGCCATGTCATTCCCGAGAATGTCTCGAAGGTCAGCGTGATTACAGCCGATGGCACAGTCTATGAAGACGTCGAGGTTGTTGATCGCGATACGTTTAACGATATCGCCTTTGTTCGTATCAAGGGCGGCAAGGATTTGAAGCCAGCGCCACTGGGCGACTCGGACAAGATTAAAGTCGGCGACAAAGTAATCGCTATTGGCAATGCTCTAGGGGTATTTGACCATACGGTGACCAGCGGTATCATCTCTGGCACCGGTCGGCCGATTGTGGCCGGGGACGGTATCGAAAGCGAGCAGTTACAAAACTTACTTCAAACGGACGCGGCTATCAATCCCGGTAATTCCGGCGGTCCGTTGGTCAATATCAACGGCGAGGTCATAGGGGTTAATACGGCAGTTGCCGGCGGAGCAGAAAATATCGGTTTCGCCATTCCCGTCAACGATGTTAAACCGGTGTTAAATTCGGTGGTCGACACCGGTAAAATCGTCCGTCCGTATTTAGGTGTTCGCTACATCATGCTCACCCCGGCCATCGCCGAGGAACTTAATCTCGAGCAGACTTCCGGAGCTTACGTTACGGCGGACACCGGTCAAGCCGCCGTGCTCAGCGGCAGCCCGGCGGCTAGAGCTGGGCTAAAAGCCGAAGATATAATCATCGAGATTGACGGCGAAAAGGTTACTCGTGACAAGTCGTTGGCTGTCATCGTTGGCAGGCATAGTGTTGGCGATACATTATCTTTAAAAATTATCAGAGACGGATCCGATCAGACACTTAGCGTCAAACTGGAAACCGCACCTTAGGTTTTATTAGCTTAGCTTGAAGATGTATTCACTTACGGGAACGAGTTTTAATCCGCTTTTTTCAGCGAGGCCGTCTAATTTTAGTCGTTGAGTCGGGCTGGCTTCGATGAGCGCCCATCCCTCCGGAACTAAGAAGTCTTTCAATTCCGATATGAAACGCCGGTAGTAATCCAAGCCATC
>CAZRED010000012.1:0-1820 GCA_964599405.1 uncultured Candidatus Saccharibacteria bacterium | reverse complement strand
GCCGCTTTGTTGTAGCGGTCTTTGCTCGAAACGTTGCGGATCGTGATCGTTTGGTTGAGCAAGGAGTCAAAAGACATTAGACGATTGTGCCGGTTATGGAGCGGATGCCGCGCAGAATTGCCCGGGCCCGTGGCCCAATCAGTTTTTCGTAGTCGGGTTTATCGCCGAGCGACGAGCTCCCTTTTTCGTATTTGTAATTGCCGATTTGTTCCATTCGCATATCCGGGGCATCAGAGCCAAAGAACTTTTGGCCTTGGTTAATCATGTATTCAACCTGGAACGCTGTGGCTCGCTTCACTTCTTCAGGGATCGATTTGTAGTATTTATTGCTAGCGCCGCTACTGTAAACGTCCTCTGGTCGAGGGAATTTGCCGAGCTGGTAGATTTTGTAGGCGCTGGTGGAGTCTGGCGTGGTGGTCCAGGCGGCGGAAACCGTAACGCTCTTGTCGTCTTTGTCGCTCGACGTAATAATGCGCCGTTCGCCGGCATTGGCCCCGCCAACGATTTCAATTTCACAGCCCTTGTAATAATCATCGTTTTGTTTGAGCACTTAATCGCCGGAAGTGTCGCTCAATATCGTCGCGGTTGAGCTGGTTACTTCGCCAAAGTGGGTGATGGGGTCAAATGGGTCGATGTAGCCGACGTAGGCATCAATCAGCTCCTCGGCCTGGGAAATGCGGTCGTCGGCTTCGGTGGCATCAGTGATTGTGATGTCTGCCAAAGTGGCCAGTTCGGCCTGGGTAACGTAACCACGTCTGCTAGCTATGGGCACCGCCAATCTTCATCGTTCTTATTGTACCAGCTTGGCGTAAGTTGAGTGAACGGTGCGGCGTCAATACGGGTAAAGAAGCTCGGGTTGGTGCTCTCTTGAAATTCGTTATCTTCCCGAGAAAACCACGGCAGAACAATTGGACAGACAAACTCGGTAGTCGCGTCAAAAACAGCGGCAAATGGGGCCGCCGCGAAGCCGAAGCCCCCAAACATCGGCTAGGCCTCCGCAGGTGGATTTTCGGCTGGTGTCTGTGGTTCTTCTGGCTGGTCCGCCTCCAGTAGCATTTGAATCAAGATGAGCTCTTTGGGGGAGGCAACCTTTTTAGCCCGTTCGATGATCAAGGCAATCTCGGTGGGTTTTAGATCGGTTTCGGAAGCACGCCAAATTTTATACATGAGATTACCGCATTTGGCTTTGGTTTCGCCGTCCAGGACTTCTTCCCGGGCGTTCATATTCAAGATGTTGCTGATCACCGTTCGGTAGGTGTGATAGCCCTTTGATTTTCTTTCGCCCTCACTGTCAAAGCCAAAGTTTGGCATTCTGTCGCCGTCTAAATCAAGAAAATCCTGGTCAAGATTAAATTTCATTTTTCACCTCAATTGTTGACTTCTGAACGCCTGCGCGGGCAACTTCTTGGGCCCGGGCGGCACGGAAGTCGTTAATTTTACTATTAAGTTCTAGCAAGTGACTTTTCACGGCAAACTGCCAACGTGCCTCGGCTATTTCTTCCGGTCTTTTGTCGTCGTCTTCGGAGGCATTGTAGAGATACGCTTGGCAGTAGTGGTCGGTAAAATCCTGTTTGTCTTCTGCTGATTTGAGCTCAATAGTAAACATTGCCACCATAATACCACAAATTAGCTGATGATAAGCACTCGGTGCGTGCCGCCACCAGCGGGAATATTAACGGTAATTTCGGGGGTCATAACATACGATTGGAATCCCGTGCCAGACGGGCTGAAAGCTACCCGTAGTTCAATTATATCGCCGTCATTAACGTCGGTCGAAATTATTTGCAGGCAGTGTTCGGTTTCCGATTCTGTATCCGCCT
>CAZRED010000011.1:0-2122 GCA_964599405.1 uncultured Candidatus Saccharibacteria bacterium | reverse complement strand
GAACTGCTGGTGGGTGGTATAGAAGTCATGGTACAACCGCCTCATGAAGGAGATCCCCCCGACGTGATACGGGCTGCCTGGAAAACTGTAATCAGACGCGGCGTAACGCCCAATGAAGTCATCCAAAAGGAACCGTTTTTCATCGGCCCGAATGGCATGAAAGGTATTCGTTTATTCGAATGGGAAGACTCAATCGGAGTCTTCACTCGCCCGCAGGGCGATCGGTGGGGCCGGGGCAAAATTGGGTTTACAAGCGTTAACTCGCTTGACGAGCTTGAATCTAATCCCGAAATCGTCATCCAAGCCCCTTTGCTAGAAAATTTGTTTATACCAGATGAATGGGGCGGTGTTAATCAAGCGGTGGCTTTAAAGAATGGCCGTATTGGCGTGATTGGCCACGTGGCCCGCGAAGAATCGGATCATACTAAGTTTTATTACGCTACGGCTTTCGAATTTGACCCCATGTCATGGTCCGTCCATGACTATCGGATAATAGCTGCTCGCTCACAATTTCCTTACGCCGAGCCGAAGCGAGAAACGCTGTCGGATGTCATTTATCCCGGCAGCTTCGAATTTACAGACACAGTTGACGTAGGTTATTTTGGTTTGAGTGATGCCGCCGCAGGCAGGTCGTACCACCAACATATTTTTTCTTCTCGGCCTAAACTTAGTAGTAAACTTGAACCGGTGACCATAGGAAGCTCGTTATAGTTTCAAGTCCGGCCAAATCCGTTGAGGAATATTTAGGCGCACTACCGCCCGAGGGCGGCAGGCGGTGTCTATTGGCTTGGTCAATTGGTGCTCACGTGATAATCTTTAAGTACTGACTTAAACATTAAATGAGGACAGACATGGCGAAGATTGGCGTATTGACTAGTACCAACCGTAAAGATCGGGTCGGAAAAAAAGTGGCGGATTGGTTTTTAGATGAAACCCAGAAAGTTCCAAGCAGCTTGGAGTTTGAATTAGTGGACGTGGCCGAACTGCCCTTCTTAAACGAAGAGATTATTCCGGCCATGGGCCAGTACAGCGATGAATCAACCAAGAACTGGTCAGAAACGGTTAAAAGATATGACGGTTTTGTCATCGTCAACGCCGAATATAATCACGGCTATACTGGTGTAATTAAAAACGCTCTAGATACAGTTTTCTCCGAGTGGAGCAGAAAAGTCGTCGGTTTTGTCGGCTACGGCAGCTATGGAGCCGAAAGCTCGATTATGGCCCTGCGCGGAATTATCAGCTACCTCAATATGATGCCGATTCGTGAAAGCGTTCGTATCACCAAAGCGCACGAAGCATTTGATGAAAATGACCACCCCAAACCAGATTACGTTTTGGGCGATATGAAGAAATTTATAGCTGAACTCGAATGGTGGGCCAATGCGTTAGTGGAAGCCAAAGTTAAAGCTAGCTAATCGGACCAGACTTAGCCGTTTACCGCAGGGTTTAGACCCACGGGTTAATGCCGCGCAGTATACAATCAACTATTAATGAGCCAATACTTACTGGCATTTATGGTCGAGCCGCTGGGCGAGGAGCCCTTTGCCAGCTGGCCGCTGCATATCACTTTAGTACCGTGGTTCTCTTCTGAGAATGAACCTGAACTGGTGAAGTGCCTTGAACAAGAAGTTGCCAAACTCAAAGGTATAGAAGCAAAAATTGGCCGCAAGACCTGGTTTGGTTACGACCTGCCGGTGCGCCTGATGGAACCGAAGACGGAACTGCAGAAGCTCCACAATGCGTTACTGGTCGCAGTCAAACAGGCTGGCGGTCAGCTGAGAGCTAAGACTTATACCGGAGTAAGGCACACGCCGCATATCACCGTTCGCGGACAGCGCACTATCGAAGGGGGACATAAACTTATCATTGCCAAAATAGCTTTGGTCAAAAATCTATCCGACCAACCGCAGCTCAGACAAAAAGTAGCTGAATTCCATCTCAACGTATAATCTGTAGTGCACGGAAGGGTGTCCGAGTGGCCGATGGAGCACGCTTGGAAAGTGTGTGTACCGCAAGGTACCGCGGGTTCGAATCCCGCCCCTTCCGCCAAGTGGACAAGATTCCCTCGAGAGCGCATAATAAAAGGACTATGCCACCTGGCAGGGTTGGCTGATAACTCTCA
>CAZRED010000010.1:0-4657 GCA_964599405.1 uncultured Candidatus Saccharibacteria bacterium | reverse complement strand
CCAAAAGCGCACTGCTCAAAACCCGCAAGGCGGAATTATCGATAAACTTGCCTCAATTCACCTCTCCAACATTATGTTGTTAGACCCAAAAAGCGACAAACCTACCCGGGTTGGGTCGAAAGTTAGTGGCCACGATAAAATTCGCGTTGCCAAACGCAGCGGTGAAACAATTAAGAAGGCTGAGCGTAAGTAATGTCGATGATTAATGTTCGTGAAGCTTATGGTGCCAAATTGGCCCAATTGAAAGAAAAATTAGCTGTTACTAACACAATGGCGTTGCCAAAACTGACTAAAGTTTCCTTGAATGTCGGTTTGGGCCAACACCGAGCCAATAAAGATATGGTTGAGTATATTGCCCAGTCATTAAGCCAAATTGCTGGTCAAAAAGCCGTCCCAACAATTGCCCGGAAAGCCATTGCCGGCTTTAAAATCCGGGAAAACGACGTGGTTGGCTATCGAGTAACACTGCGTGGCACCAAAATGAACGACTTTTTAAGCCGGTTACTTAATATCACTCTACCGCGTATTCGTGATTTTCGGGGGATTGATGTCAAAAAATTTGATAAACAAGGGAACTTGACGCTTGGCTTCAAAGACCAAATTCCATTTGCCGAGCTCGGTAACGATTCAATTGAAAAACAGTTTGGTCTCACTGCAACCATTACCATCATTAACTCGGACCCGGCCAAGAGTTTTGAGCTACTGCGCAGCCTTGGCTTTCCCATGAAAACCGAGTAAAATTGAATCTGTTACCAATGGCAAGTAAACGTTATACCACCGGCAAAAAACCCAAATATGTGACCCGCATCGTCAACCGTTGTGCGATGTGTGGCCGAAACCGCGGCTACTTGCGCAAGTTCGGTATCTGCCGGATATGTTTTCGTGAACGTGCTTCCAGGGGTGAAATTCCCGGCATTCGAAAGGCTAGTTGGTAAAAATGTACAACGATACCGTTTCGGACTTTTTAACCCGCTTACGTAACGCTTTTATGGCTGAAAAGAAAACCGCCCGTGTTCGTTACAGCAAAATGGTCGAATCAATCGCCGCTATTCTGAAAAAAGAAGGCTTTATTGTGTCAATTACCAAAGACGGTTTTTACTTGGACTTAGCTTTGAATACCGAGATGCCAATTAGCCACATCCGCCGCTTAAGCAAACCGGGTATTCGTCGTTATATCGGTGCCAACCGGATTCCTCGACCGAAAAGTGGTTTTGGAATGGTGATTGTTTCAACGCCGAAAGGCCTTCTGACTGGCCAGCAAGCCACTAAACAAAAAGTTGGTGGCGAGTTAATTTGTGAGGTCTGGTAATGTCACGAGTTGGTATTCGTCCAATTAAATTGCCGGAAGGCGTCCAAGTGGAAATTAAACCGACAGTTGTCCACGTTCGTGGACAAAATGGCGAGCTAACTGTTGCCATTACCCACGGGATTAAGGTGGCGCAAAAAAACGACCAGCTGATTGTTGAACGAACTAACGACGCTAAACCATATCGAGCGATGCACGGTACTACCCGGGCACTGCTTCAAAATGCTGTCACCGGCGTGACCGGCCAGTTCGAGAAGAAGCTCGAGTTAGTAGGTATTGGCTACCGGGCTAGCGTTGAAGGTAACGAACTAACCCTACTGGTTGGCTATACCCATCCAGTTAAGTTGGTTATCCCCGAGGGATTAGCGGCGAAGGTAGAAAAGAACGTTATTACGATAACCGGTTCCAACAAACAAGTGTTGGGCCAGTTTTGTGCTAATGTTCGACAGGTGCGCAAGCCCGAGCCATACAAGGGCAAGGGCATCCGCTACCAAGGCGAACAAGTGCGAATGAAACAGGGTAAAGCCGTCAAGGCGGCGGGAGCAGTTTAAGATGTCGAGAGAACGAATTCACAGAAAATTGCGAAAAGTTGTTAGCGGCACCGCTCTGCGTCCTCGGTTAGCGGTTTATCGCAGTCTTAATAATATGTACGCCCAGCTCATTGATGACACGGCCGGAAAAACTCTCGCTAGCGCTACATCCCTCAAAGCTTCTGGTTCATTGGTGGCTAAGGCGGAGAAGGTCGGTCAAACCATCGCCGAAAAAGCCAAAACGCTAAAAATCAAAAATGCGGTCTACGACCGTGGCGGGTTTGGCTACCGGGGCGCCGTTAAACAATTAGCGGAAGCCGCCCGAAAGGCCGGACTGGAGATTTAATGAATTGTTTGTTACACAAATGGTAAAAGAAAAGCTTGATAAAGATATAATTGAAGAAACAATTGTCACTCAAAAACCCGAGGTGGAAGACCGTGTGGTAGCGATTGACCGCATTTCCCGAACTGTCAAAGGTGGACGCCGCATCCGGTTTCGCGCCTTAGTCGTCTTAGGCAACCGTAGTGGCCGAGTCGGTGTCGGTGTGGCCAAGGCCAGTGATGTTCAGGGCGCTATCGCCAAAGCTAAGGCTAAAGCCGAAAAATCAATGATTGACGTGCCAATTGTCAACGGCAGTATTCCCCACGAAATTAATCAAACTTTTGGCAGTACTCGTGTCTTGTTAAAACCGGCACCAGTCGGACACTCGGTTATTGCCGGCGGCTCGGTTCGCGCAGTAGTGGAGTTGGCTGGTATTAAAAATATTGTCAGCAAGTCTCTGGGTAGTAGTAATGCCTTAAATTGCGCTATGGCAACGTACCTGGCCTTAAAAAACCTTGACGTTAATCCGCAGCACCGGGGGAAGCGATGAGTATTACGAAACTTTTCCAAGATCTTGGTAATAAGCGCGCCAAACGCCGCGGTCGTGGACCAGGTAGCACCATGGGCAAAACCGCCGGTCGCGGCACTAAGGGTCAAAAAGCCCGCTCTGGTTCTGGTCGCAAAATCAAACAGTGGTTTGAAGGTGGACAAACTCCCCTCCACCGTCGCACCGCCAAGCTGGGTGGCTTTAATCACAAAACTATCGAAACTGTCGAGATTGCCACCGCTGTTATTAATCACTTCTACAGCGACGGTGAAGTGGTTTCGCCACAGACGCTATTAGAAAAAAAGGTTATCCGCGCCTCGAAACTCCGCCACCCCATTAAAGTGATTGCTAACGCCCCCCTCCAGCCAAAGGTTACTTTCGAAGGCGTCGCCTTAAGCAAGTCTCTAACAACCTAAGACATGAAGGAGGCGCTGCTCCAGCTCTGGCGTAGCAAAGACCTGAGAGCTAAAATTCTTTTTAGCTTGGGGATTCTGGTTTTTATCCGTTTTGTCGCCCATATCCCCCTACCGGAGATTGACCGTGATCAACTCGCCTCGTTTTTAGCCCAATCGGAAAACCAAGTTTTTGGCTTTCTGAGTCTGTTTACCGGTGGGTCACTGACTCGCTTGTCGATTGATTTGTTGGGCGTCGGCCCGTACATCACCGCTTCCATTATTGTCCAGTTGCTGACGAAAGCGATTCCGGCATGGGACGAAATTAATAAAGAAGGGAATACTGGCCGAGAAAAGCTCAATCAATACACCCGTTACCTAACAGTACCGATGGCCATTATTCAGAGTTATGCCATGATTGTGCTCTTACAGAGCCAGAATGTTTTAACGCTGGTTACCACTGAGGACATTGTTAAGATCATCCTGACTGTCACCGCCACTAGTATCTTTATTACTTGGCTGGGTGAGCTAATTTCCGAGAAGGGGATTGGCAACGGTATTTCCTTAATTATTGCCCTGGGAATCGTTGCCGGATTGCCGCAACAAGTAGCCAATGCCGCCAGCGTTATCGAAGCGGGCAATATTATCCCGCTGGTAATTTTTGCTGTTATCACACTGCTGGTAGTAGCAGTGATTATCTTAGTGACCGAAGCGGAAAGAAAAGTTCCCATTACTCACACCCGGCGAGCGATGGGGGCAGGGAGTGCGGTGGATAGCTATCTGCCACTGCGTCTAAATTCAGCTGGTGTCATTCCAATTATCTTTGCGTTAAGCTTTTTAACCTTCCCACAAGTGATTGCCCGTTTTTTAACTACCGCATCTTCACCGATGCTAGTCAGTCTCGCCAATAAAATTACCGAGCTTTCTACCAACAACCTTTACTACGGTATTAGCTACTTTATTCTGGTTTTCGTCTTTACATTTTTCTATACCTATATTGTCTTTCAACCCGACCAAGTCTCCGACAATCTCCAGAAGCAGGGCAGCTTTATTCCGGGGGTTCGCCCAGGCAAAGAAACAATTTCGTTTCTGCGGTTCACCATCAGCCGGATTACGCTTATTGGCGCGTCGTTTCTGGGCTTAGTGGCCATTTTGCCAATCATTCTCCAGGGAATATTTAATATCCCAACCCTGGTAATTGGCGGCACCAGCATTTTAATTGTCGTTTCTGTGGTCATTGAGACTAGCCGGCAAGTCAATAGCCAGCTGCTGATGCGTCGTTACGAAACTAACAGCTAAGTTGCTCTGGGCAACAAAAGCCAGTAAAAATATAGAGATGGTTATCCCTACACATGTACTAATCGCCGTGGTGGTAATTTTTGGCTTTTTAACTGGGTCTAGTCTCTTTTTCTACAACAAAGTTCAAAAATCTAGTAGTGCCGCAAAGCAAGAGAGTGCCCAAGAATTTAGTGGCGAAGTACCAGCCGCCGCCGACCCCAACCGACCAACGGTGGTCGATGAATTAACCGTGCCAGCTAAACCCAAGGGTCGGGTGACCTA
>CAZRED010000009.1:0-8685 GCA_964599405.1 uncultured Candidatus Saccharibacteria bacterium | reverse complement strand
GGACTCACTGTCGTCCCCGGCGGTGTGAACTCGCGGCGCGCCCTCCACTGACAGTCGAGACGTGACGACGCCCGGAGGGCGATTGCAACGCCGGGCTTCACTGGTTGACGGGCCGATGAGTCCCTCCATGGGTTTCCCCACACCCGTCCACCAGCCGGTCCGCCATCGGGGGGGGACGATGGGACCGACCTCAACCCTAACGTGTCGACGCAAGGGGGCGACAAGGGTCGGGTGACCTATCCAGCGCATGTCTACACCCTTTCGTCAGGTGAAACCCTCTTTGCGGTTGGGACAAAGTTTTCCATTGACTGGCAGCTAATTGTCTTGGCTAATGGACTGGAAAACGAAAACGTCGTTCAAGCCGGTAAAGAATTAGTTATCCCAAAATTGAGTAACGAAACTGATTTCTACCGAGTCAATTTTTTACTGGACGATAATAATGCCTCGGAAGTTAATCGCCAGGTTCGCGACGGCGAGAAACCGGAGCTGCTCGATCCCTTGAAAGTTACCCGCACGCAAGCACCGCCGTTTTTCGGTGTTGCCGACAACGCCGAATTCAAGCTCTTAGAACAAAATGTCAACGAGGGAACGGCTCTGGTGGAAGCGCGAAGCGGCGAATTGGTGAATGTCGTTGGATTGTTTCAACCTAAACAAAAAGGCGATAAAGGGTTTTGGGCGATTCTGTATATTGAGCATCATGACAAGTAAGATATTGCCATCTCGGCAAATAAGATATTGCCACAATGACAAGTAACCCCACCGTTTATTTAGTTTTTGGCCCTCAAGGCTCCGGCAAAACCACCCAAGCCGAATATCTTTCTGAACATCTCGAATTACCGTTTTTCGATTCCGGTGAACAGCTACGCACCATTGCCCATGGCCAAGGTGAGTTATCAGCTAAAATTCGCCAAATAATGCTCGAAGGTAAATTGGTTCCTAACGACATTTTGAGACGGATTTTCCAGCAGTTTTTAGCCAGCCACAGCAGCAGTAACGGCTTAGTTATTGATGGCTTTCCCCGAACCATGGAGCAGGCTAAGCTATTGGAAGAGCTAACCCAAGAACATCACTGGGAACTGGCAATAATTTTTGTCGATATAAAGGATACTACTGCCCACGCCCGACTAATGAGCCGCCATACTGTTGTTGAGGGGAAAAAGGTAGTACGAGAAGATGATCAACCAGCGATTGTTGCCAAGCGCTTGGCGGTATTTAAAGCTGAAACAGTTCCTGTTATTGAAAGTTTAGCCAAATTGCACCGCTATTATCAAATTGACGGCGAGCCCAGCCGCGACGAAGTGTTTAAGGCTATTAAAAAAGCTATCGAATGACCGAATCCCAGAAACTGGAAACATTAAAAGCAGTTGGTAATGTTGCAAAACTTGCCCACGCGGCCGTTAAAGCTGCTATTAAACCAGGAGTAACGGCACTTGAGCTTGATAAAATTGCCCACGAGCTAATTATTAACGCCGAAATGTTACCGGCTTTTCTGGGCTATAAAAACTACCCAGCGACCACCTGTATTTCGGTTAACGACGAGATTGTCCACGGCATACCAACCGACCGAATGTTAGAGGAAGGCGATATTGTTTCGGTGGATTTAGGAGTAGAGCTGGACGGCTGTATTGTGGACACTGCTCGAACCCATCCAGTCGGGGAAATATCTGGGGAATTGTCCCGCCTATTGAAAGTGACCGATAACGCCCTCCAACAGGCGGTCGCAGCAGCTAAAACCGGCGGCCGGGTAGGCGATATTGGAGCAGTGGCAGAAAAAGTAGTTAAACAGGGTGGTTTTCACGTGGTCCGCGATCTAACTGGCCATGGTGTCGGCAAAACCCTCCAAGAGCCGCCGTCCATTCCCAATTTTGGCCAACCGGGAACTGGAGCACTACTGAAAGCCGGCATGGTCTTAGCGATTGAGCCAATCACCTCCCTTAAACCAACAAATATTGCCGTCCTTAGCGACAACTGGACAATCGTTGCCACCGCCCACTGTCCTTGCGCCCATTTTGAGGACACTATTTACATGGCCGCAGACGGCCCTGTCGTCTTGACGTGAATAGGGTAATCCAGGTATAATTTTGACCAGATGTCAGAAAAAGAAGGTGTGATTGAGCTGGACGGCCTCGTTGATGAGGCTCTGCCCAATACCCAGTTTGGCATCATTCTTGACAGTGGGCAGACAGTAACAGGTTATGTCTCCGGCAAAATTCGTAAACATCGAATTAAAATATTGCCAGGCGACCGAGTTACCGTCGAATTAAGCCCGTACGATTTAACTAAAGGAAGAATTACCCGAAGACTAACATGAAAGTACACGTTGGAGTAAAAGTTCGTTGCCAAAAGTGCAAAATCATCCGCCGCAAGGGGGTTCTTCGAGTAATCTGCGATAATCCGCGCCATAAGCAGCGACAAGGTTAATCTATGCCACGTGTTGCCGGAGTAAACATCCCAGATCATAAAAGAGTCGAAATCGGCTTGAGCTACGTTTATGGAGTTGGCCCGAGCAATGTATTAGGCATACTAAACCGCGTCAAAATTACCGGTAATCCGAAATTTAGCGAACTTTCCAACGAACAAATCGACGCTATCCGTAACATTATTGAAAAAGAGATGGTCGTAGAGGGTGATTTGCGTCAAGTGGTTGGCCAAAATATCCGCCGCCTGAAAGAAATTGCCAGCTATCGCGGTAGCCGCCACGCCAAAAACCTGCCAGTTCGAGGTCAACGCACCAAAACCAACGCTCGGACCAAAAAAGGTAAAAAGGTTACCGTTGGCAGCGGCCGCAAGAAATCAGCCGAAAAAACTTAAATAATTAATCATGGCCCAAGCAACTACTAAGAAATCAGCCAAGAAAAAAGAAATTCAGCCTGTAAAAGAGGTGCGAATTACTATTAATTCCACTTTTAATAACACGATTGTCAGTGCCAGCGAGTATCACACTGGCAACGTTTTGGCTTGGGCTTCTTCAGGCTCGGTCGGTTTTAAGGGCGCCAAAAAGGGTACACCGTACGCCGCGACCACAGCGATGAAGACGATGCTCGATAAACTCGCTGCCTACCAACCGGAAACCGGCTATATTTTTGTTTCTGGTGCCGGCAACGGTCGTGATGCGGCTCTGCGCGCACTATCGGGTAGCGGTATCAAAGTTTCCCGAATTAGCGATACTACACCATTACCGCATAACGGCTGCCGTCCGAAGAAAGCTCGTCGAGTCTAAAAATGGCTATTCAACAGCAAAAATCTCGTCGTCCTAAAAAACTAACCGAGTACGGCCAGCAGCTAGTGGAGAAGCAGAAAACCAAGCGATCGTATGGTATGCGCGAAAAACAGTTTCGCCGTTACTTCGCCATTGCTGCCAAATTCCGGGGTAAAACCGGTGAAATACTCTTACAAACACTTGAACGACGTTTAGATAACGTGGTTTTCCGGGCCGGGCTGGCCACCACCCGCGCTCAAGCTCGTCAGGGAATTAGCCACCGCCACTTCACTCTCAACGGCCAGCGGGTCAGTATTCCATCGATCTTGGTTAATGCCAAAGATGTCATTGCGCCGCACAAAACCGACGATTTTGTTTACAATCCCGAAGCAGCGATTGCCGATTGGCTAAAAGTCGACAAAAAGACCGGCAAAATCGTCGTTGAGCGCTTGCCGGAATCCGGCGAATTGCCACTTGAGTTCGATACTCAAAAAATTATAGAGTTTTATTCACGGTAATGAATAAAACTCTTTGTTTTTCGCTTACGCTCAAACAATTGAATTTTACTCGAAGTAAAGCAGTTGAATAATTTACAATTAATAGATATAATATCTAAGCAAATGTTGGAGGTTTACTAAATGTCTTACAAATTATCTGAAGTCGCATTAATGCAAGTTAAGCAAGAATCTGCCGAAGGCCACAAGGCCAGTTTTGTGATTGAACCGCTCTCACCAGGCTTTGGACTAACAATCGGTAACGCCATGCGTCGAGTTTTACTATCCTCATTGGAAGGTGCTGCCATTACTTCTATCCGCATTGATGGCGTCAGCCACGAATTTTCAACCGTAAAGGGTGTTCGCCAAGACGTTGTTGATATTATTTTAAATTTGAAACAGGTTCGCCTGAAATTAACTGGTGATGAAGCCCAAGTAATTGTCTTGGACGCTAAGGCCGGCAAAGTCGCCAAAGCCGGTGACTTCAAGTGCCCAACCGGTGTAGAAATCTTGAATAAAGATTTGGAAATTGCCGAGTTAACTACCGGTGGAAAGCTACTACTAGAAGCCACCGTTGAGCGTGGTCGTGGCTACGTACCAACCGAATTACGCAAAGAAGAGAAGTTGCCAATTGGCGTGATTGCCATTGATGCGGCTTTTTCACCAGTTCGCAAAGTTAACTTTACCACCGAAAATACCCGCGTTGGTAAAATGACCAACTTCGATAAGTTAATTTTGGAAATTGAAACCGACAGCTCAATCACTCCCCAAGAAGCAATGGAGCAGTCTGCCGCCATACTTGTTGACCACTTTTCAATTGTTTCTGGCTCCCCAGCCCCAGTTGTTCAACAAATTACCGATGAAGAGACAGGGAGCGACGCGGAAGTACTGGAAGCTCCAAAAAAGAAAACCGTCAAAAAAGCTGTCGCCAAGCCTGCGAAAAAGAAGGCTTAACCGTCATGAAGCGGACCCTTCGAGCTCAGAGTGATTACCGAACGGTAATGCTTCGAAATCAACTGACTTCGTTGGTTCTGTTTGAATCGGTTACCACCACTAAAGCTAAGGCTAAACAGTTAATTCCCTTTGCTGACCACTTCTTTAACCGTGTCCGCAACGCCGATCTAAATGCCAAACGGCACGCTGGACAAACGTTATTTGATAGTAATGCTGCCACCAAAGTATTTGAGGAAATTCTGCCCCGCTACGGTGCCGGCGAAACTACTTTCGTTCGCAATTTCCGGGTGGTACCACGTCATGGCGACAGTGCCGAAATGATGATGGTTACTTTAATTAAACCACTGCAAGTGAAAACTGGGAAAGCGGAAAAAACCACCGCCCTTCCACAAGGTCAGGGCGACCCCGAGCGAAGTCGAGGGGCCGAAAAGAAAGTATCCGCCAAAAAGGCTAAATGATGGAACGAGCCACCCACAATATTGACGCCACTGGCAAAGTTTTAGGCCGTCTCGCTACCGAGATTGCCGTTTTGTTGCGTGGCAAAAATAAAATTGGCTTCACTTTAAACAAGGACTGGGGCGATAAAGTCGTGATTACCAATGCCGAGAAAATCGTAGTGACTGGCCGTAAAGCCCAGCAAAAAAAATACTACCGTCACTCTGGCCATCCCGGAAATTTGAAAACCATTAGTTACGCCACGATGCAAAAAGAGCACCCGGACCGGATAATTACACTGGCCGTTCGCAATATGCTGCCAGATAACCGATTGCGCCGGGAGTGGTTGAAGCGCTTAGAAGTAAAGAGAGGAGGCGCCTAATGACTGCTAGTTCCACATTTTTCAAAGGTGTCGGTCGTCGCAAAACGGCTATTGCTCAAACTCGTTTAACTACCGGTCGCGGCGGCTATATCGTTAACGGTCAGCCAGCAGAGTTACCAATGAAGGTTAAAAAAGTTTTAGAAATTGTTGATAAATTCGGTACTCTTGACGTCTCAGTTGTGGTCCGTGGTGGTGGAAGCACTGGCCAGATTGATGCGATTGTTTTAGGGGTAGCACGAGCACTAGTTGAACTTAATCCTGACTTTCGCTCTGGCCTACGCAAGGCCGGCTTTCTGACACGTGATCCTCGTTCTGTTGAGCGCAAAAAACCTGGCTTGAAAAAAGCCCGTCGTGCACCGCAGTGGGCTAAGCGTTAATATTTTCTCCAACAGTCTGATTCTGTTACTATCCGAGTATGCCGGCATTAATCTTTGACATCGAAACATCCGGGTTACCGAAAAGTAATTTTGACGACAAAACTCTTGAATTAATCGAGAAGAAAATGGAGAAGCGGGAAGGGGGGAGCGACATTGAAGAATCATTCGGCCTCTCGCCGTTTACCGGCCAAGTAGTGGCAATTGGCACTGTTGACAGCGAAACCAACCGCGGTGCTGTTTACTACCTGGAACCTTCTGGCAAAACCGACGACGAAGAAGCAAATGGTATCGTGTTTCGAGCGTTCAAGACTGAAGCCGAATTACTCAAAAAATTCTGGGAACTAGCCGCTCGTTACGACGTTTTTGTCACCTACAATGGTCGATCCTTTGACGTACCGTTTTTGAATATCCGTTCAGCGATCAACAAAATTAAACCCTCCAAAGACTTAATGGAGGGGCGTTATCTTTATCAACAGCGCAAAGCCTCACACGTTGATATCTACGACCAGCTAACCTACTACGGCGGTATGCGTTTCGCCACCGGAGGCAGTCTCCACATGGCCTGTCAGGCCTTTGGTATCAATACGCCGAAAGAGGATGGTATCGACGGTTCGCAAGTATTAAAGATGTTTACCGACAAACGCTACAAAGAAATCGCCGAATACAACGCCCGCGATATCCAAGCTACCAAAGAACTTTACAGCTTTTGGCGGCAATTTCTGGCGGTGTCTTGAAACCGAACGGTTTACAGGAGAAAATTAAACGGTGAAACAAAAGATTGAGCAGCTCAACCAGTCGTATAAAAAAGCCTTGGGAATGGTCCTGCAGCGGAAGTTTTCCGGCGAGGGGATTATTGTGGAAGACGTGTTGCTCGACCCGTCAATGCAGCACGGCCGTGCTTGGATAATTTGTACCACTGAACAGCTCCAAAAAGTAATTGCCAAACGTGGTGAGCTACAGCGATTAGTGCAGAACTATTTAGAAACCCGCTACACACCGAAAATCGAGTTTTTACCTAGGGATAACTACCTAGAAAAAATCGATCAACTAATCAACGAAGTCGCTGATGAAAACTAAGGTTCTGTTGTTTTTACTTTTTACCCTAACCTTATTTGCCATTGGCACCTTGATAACTATATTATTTAACGTCCCGCCGTCCGGAACCAATGCCTTAGTAATGTTTTACGGCGCCATATTTATACTAATTTTTGGTTTGGTTTTTTTCGTCGGTTACGGAGTGAATCGCTACCGTTTTCAAGCGCTACCGCCCTGGCAGCAGACCGCTACCGTGTCACGCTACGGCATATTAACTGGGCTATTGGCGGTGTTATCGTTAGTAGTTTCGGCTTACATTGGTTTGTCTTGGCCACTCTTTATTGTGTTAATCGCACTGGTTGTCTTCACGGAAGTCCTTTGGCGTAAGCGCAAGGCGATTAAGCTACCATGACCGGACATTACCATTCACTGACGATTATGACCGAGCGGGTAGTGAAGTACTTCCAACCCTACGGCTTTGAAGTAGTAACAGGCCCGGAAGTGGTCACCACCGAAGACAACTTCGATTCGCTCAACATCCCAGAGAACCATCCCGCTCGCGCGGAGTTTGACACTTTTTACTTACAAGATGGCCGAACATTGCGGGCCCACATGACCTCGCTCTATGCCCAAACAATGAAAGAGCGCACTCCGCCGGTCCGGCTACTGTTTCCGGGCAAAGCTTTCCGCAATGAAGCCACCGATGCCACCCACCATCACACCTTTCACCAAATCGACGGGTTAGTTATTGACACCAAAACCAACCTTGGCAACCTAATTGCCTCGTTAGAGGGTTTAATGAAAGAATTGTTGGGCGATAACTTAGAATTTCGTATTCGCAGCAGTTACTTCCCATTTACCGAACCCAGTATCGAGCTGGATGTGAAACGCCCCGGTGGCGACTGGTTGGAGATGTTGGGTGCCGGCATGGTTAATCCGAACGTTATTCGCTACTACGGTCTTGATCCGGAAGTTTACCAAGGTTACGCCTTCGGCATCGGTTTAGAGCGGTTACTAAATGTGGTCAGCGGCGTTGACGATGTCCGCCACAACCTAACCAACGACTACCGCTATTTGGGACAATTCTGATGAGATTATTACTCTCCGATATTAAAAAGCAGCTTCCCAACCTTACCTGGAGCGCTGAAGAGCTAGCTGAAAAACTTTCATTAATCGGTCACGAAACGACAACAGCAGGAGAGAGTCTAGACATAACCCTAACGGCCAACCGCAAAGACTGCCAGCAGCTTTCGTATTTATTGTTTGATCTGCTGGCGATTTACCCGGAATTGGGCAGCAACAGTGGTTTGATTGATTTCAAACCCGGCAAAACAATCAATGTAACGCCGTCGCAAGTCGATAGCCTGCTCGGTTCAACAGTCACCAAAGAACAGTATCACGGCCTTGAGCGCTTGGGCTTTACTGTCACTCACGATAAAGTGACGACGCCGGACTTCCGATTGGATATTTTTGAGGCAGCCGACATTGCCGAGGAAATATTTCGCCTCCACGGTACGGCAATTATTAATGTCGCGATGCTTTCCAAGCAAGATGCAGTAGTATTAAAAGATTATCAGCGACAACAAAGTATCCGAGCAGCATTGGTTGAAGCGGGGATTAACGAAATTCGGACAATTTCCTTTGCTGCCAGTGGTGAAGTAATGCTGAAAAATGCTTTCAGCGCCGAATTGCCGTACTTGCGTGCAAACTTGCTGGATGGTCTGCTTCAAACGTTAGCGAAAAACCCGTTTATGCGCAGTGCCGCATTCTTTGAGCTTGGTAATGTCTTTACACCAGATGAGCATACCC
>CAZRED010000008.1:0-12873 GCA_964599405.1 uncultured Candidatus Saccharibacteria bacterium | reverse complement strand
ATAGTACCTCCTGAAACGGTATTTCAATGTGCGAAACGATAGTAGCAAAAGTGGTGGCAAAAGTCAAGACTATTGCCCCAAAAAGTCATTCTAGTATGGGCGTTGAGAATTGCTACTTGAAAATTGAAAATTTTACCGAAGATGGTAGTAATTAGCCATCCACTCGCCAACTTTGGCGAAAACCGGCGCGGCGGAGGATTCGGCAAAGCGGACTGTTTTTGGGTTATCTAAACGAACCACCATCACAAATTGGGGGTTGTCGACAGGGAATAATCCGGCGAAGTTACCGATAGTTCTGGTTTCATCGTAGCCGCCGTTCGGCGAAGCTACCTGGGCAGTCCCAGTTTTGCCACCAACTTTTACTCCGACAATCTGGGCTTTTTTGCCGTGGCCATTAATTACTACACTCTCCAGCATCAGCCGGATCTTCCCGGCAGTTTCCGGTTTAATTACCGGCTCAAGTACCGGATACTCGATTGGTTTTACAACGTTGCCTTCAACTTCGCCAAAGATTAAGTGAGGTTGAACAGCCACGCCGTTGTTAGCGATTACGGCGTAGGCCTTGGCTAATTGAACGACTGTATTTGAGAAACCTTGACCGAAGGCGGTCGTTGCACCGAGGGTTTCGTTCCAATCCTCCCGGTCATGGACGGTTCCGCGGTGCTCGCCGGTCACGCCAAGCTCCGTTTTCTCGCCGAACCCGAACTTTTTTAGATAAGTGTAATGATTATCCAAACCTAACTTTTGACTTAACCAAACCATTGCCACGTTGTCAGAGTTCTCCAGTACTTGAGTCATTGTTTCTCGGCCAAATATTTTATCGTCGGCATTTTTTATTTCATAATCGCCCACTGTCACGGCTCCACCGAACACCTCTTCCGTCTCCGGCTCAACCAAACCTAAGTCAATCGCCATCGCCATCGTAATCGGTTTAACAACACTGCCCGCTTCGTAAGCGTTGGAGGCGCCCGGCACCAGAAATACCCCCTGTTGAGCCGGCTCGACTTGGGAGTAGCTATTTGGATCAAAGGTTGGTTGACCAGCCAACGCCAAAACGGCGCCAGTCTTGGAATCCATGACAATTATTGTGCCGGCCTCCGCTTGATAAAGTTTAATGGCGTCAGCCAGCTCGCGCTCCACGATATACTGTAAGTTGTAGTCAACCGTCAACAAAATATCTTTACCGGCTTCTGGCAGCTCACCACCCAGGATATCGATCAAACGGCCAAAGGAGTCTTTTTTGGCTAATTCGCTACCGGCTACACCGCGCAGCACCGCATCGTATGTAGCTTCCACACCATATTTACCTTGTCCGTCACTCCCAACATAGCCAAGTATTTGAGCGGCAATGGCCGCTCCTTCCGGGTACACTCGAATCAATTCAGGTTCAACGTACACCCCTTTGTATTTTTCCTTAATAATTTCATCAGCTTTTTCCCGAGACATACCTTTAATTAGCGGTGGGACGTAGACTTTATCGTTGTTAATTTTTTGCCAAACCTCGTCTTCATCCAACGCTGGGACCAGGACTTTTAATTCTTTAGCTAAGAATTTTTTGTCCGGCACTTGTTGGGGTGCAACCGACAGCATGTAGCGCTCTTCACTAGCTGCCAGGGTGTAAATTTTTCCATCACGGTCACGCACTAAAATTTGGCCGCGTTGGGCTTGTTGAACCTTCGTTGAAGTGGATTGGGCTTCCGCTGCTTCCGCGTACGCCGCGTGCTGCACTACTTGCACCTGGAAGAGCCGAAAGACAAAGTAGCCAAACAGAAAAGCCAGTGTAGTAACGACGGTTAAAATTCGCCAATTATAGCCGCTTTGGCTTTGGAGCGACAAGCGCATTAGTTAACCGCTGGTTCAATGGTAATTGTTTCAACGCCACTGCCGGCTGGAACCAATCCTTGGCTGGTAGCCGACTGCTCCAGCGTTCCCAGTGAGCGGATCCGGCTGTCGTTAATCTTGAGTGTGGAGAGCTCTTTATCAAGCGATTCTTTTTCGTTTTTCAGGCTGCGTAACTCCAAGGCCGCATCTGCCCCCTGGGCCGATTGGATTAAATAAAATAAGGAAAAGACAGCTAACAGCGCCAACACCATGTAGCGTGCTGTCGTCGGGCCAATTTGAAATAGTGAGCCACTTTTGTAGGCGTTACGCCGTCCGATTCTGTTTTCCCGTAAATACATATCCCTCCTAATTCGGTTCAGTCAGCGCACCCCTTAATCTGTGGGTGAGCAATTCTAGATCGAATTACACTTTTCTGGCCGCTCGTAGCTTGGCGCTGCGGGAGCGGGGATTGCTAGCCTGTTCTATTTCGTCTGGGACAATCGGCTGTTTGGTCAGTGACTCCCAACCACCCTCTCGAAAGAAGTTTTTGACGATCCGGTCTTCCAGTGAGTGAAAAGAAATCACTGATAGGACAGCCCTGTTATTCAGCTGCTCGGCAATTGCTTGGAGACCGCGCTGTAATACCTGCAGTTCATCGTTGACAGCAATCCGCAGTGCTTGAAAGAGCGGCGCTAACACCTTCGGATTATCGGTACCGACGTAGTGGATAAAATCCTCCGTCGTCCGAATCGGCCGGGCTCGGCGCTCATTAACAATTCGCACAGCCAGTTTTTTGGCATAACGGTCTTCGCCGTAGTCGCGAAAAACCCGCTCAATCTCACCGGCACCAGACTGCATTAGTAGTTGCGCGGCAGTTTGCCCATGACGATCATCAAAACGCAGGTCAAGCGCCTGGTTGCCTAGAAAGCTGAAGCCCCTCCCGTGCTCCTCCAGCTGATCGGACGACATTCCCAGATCCAGTATTGCTCCGTCGAATTGAACTCCCAGCTCCCCAACGTCTTCGAAGGAAAGGCAGTGCCATTCAAACCGACCGGCAAATTCTGCGGCTAGTCGCGTTGCAAACACACTGGCTCCCGGATCCCGGTCGAGCGCTACCACCCTCCCAGATGGCTGCGACTTCTCCAGTAACTTCCGAGTATGCCCGCCACCGCCAAAGGTTCCGTCGAGATACACTTTGCCGCTGGTTGGCTTTAGCAAATCCGTCGAAACGGTTGCTAAAACGCTAACGTGTTTTGATGTTTTTTCCATGCTATTTCAGGTGCAATTCTTGATATATTGGCCAGACGCAGGGGGTCGTACATCGGTTCGTCTGCCGAGCAAGGCGTCCCCTCTTAATGGTGAAGAGCAGGACAAAGACTCGACAATTCCGTTACTCCTCCTTGTCAAAATAAATTTCAACCTGTAGGGTAACCCGATAACAAATCCCCCCGCAGCTGGTCACACAAAATTTGGTTTGGGAAAGCGGCATTAGATATTCCACTCCGTTAAACTTTCCGCGGTGTCAGAGGCATTCGATTCACTGTTTTTTCGGTAATCTGACCACGCCAACTTATCCCAGAGCTCGACACGATTCAGAACGCCGGCCGCTACTATATCGCCGTCGATACCGGCGTAGTCACGCAGGTAGGCGGGCAGTAACGCGCGTCCTTGTTTGTCGATCTCTACTTCCATCGCTCCACTTAGCAGCATTCTGCTAAACGAACGAGCGCTAGAACTGGCGACCGGCAACTGGGCTAATTTTTCTGTCATCTTTAGCCACTCTTCCTTAGGATAAACAAACAAGCAGGCGTCCAGGCCTTTTGTAACAATCGCGGACGAGCCGAGTTCGGCGCGAAACTTCGCCGGTACTGAAAGCCGTCCCTTGCTGTCCAAACTGTGATGATACTCGCCGATGAACATTGTTTGTCTTTATTTCTTTTGTTAGGTTATCCACTTTGTTTTCCACTTTTCCCCACTTCTTACCACTTTTTTCCACTTGCTGGGATTACACTACGAGTCCCAGAAGATGTTGTCAAGTCCCACAAATAAAAGAGAAAAACCGGGTAGAAACCCGACTTACAATAGATCTGACATCAACCCTTGAAAATGAGTTACCACCCGGCGATAATACATTAGCTTTGGCTTAACATTGATGTTTTGCCAAGGAGTATAAGACGATGATGTCAACCAGATCAGTCAATTCTTCCATTCACTCTCTCAGTCAACGTTACAGCGAAGCCCATGACGAAGCAGAAGTCGGAGCTATCCAGGCCGAGATCGAACGAGAATTAGCCGTAGTACCACCCAACCAGATGTTTTCCCTGCTCGTTACAGCCGCTGAGGGCGGGTTTCCAGGACTTCTCAGAAAGTCCGATTAGTCTTCCCAATGCCGCGCACCGCGCGGCTTTTTACTAATTTTAGAAAAATACCCAAGCGCAGTGCTTGGGTAAGATGGAAAAGTGCTCAATTCCGAGGGATAGTGAACACTGTCGTGCCGTGGTGCGTTGCATCAACTTCGCCATTACGCCCGCTAGACCAGCACCGACCATCGAAGCACAAGCTGGCGTAACGCGCGCATCTGAACACCTTTGACTGGTGCATATCCACCGGACACGGCAAAACTTGACCGCGCAATGAATCCATCAGCTCGGGATAAAAAGCCGATATCCAAGCATAGTCAAGCAAACAAAGCGGTAAGTGCCAGTTGATAAGCGAGGTTTCCATAAAGATATCCGGCTTAACTCCTTGGTACAGCCGGCAGACTTTTACTGGAACAACGTAATAATCTGCGTGAATTGTTGCTTCAAACTTTTTGCGAGCAGCCGCATACGTAGGTTCGAGATATACCACCTCATTGTCAAATCGGCCGTCGAGCAAAAGCCAGTCTGGATCGAATGGCGCATACCCACAGCTCCACTCGAAGCAGCGGCGGGCAAGAATATGGTAGTCCTTGCCGTATGGGTCTTTCAGATACTCTAATGACTCGGGGTTACCCGTACCACTGTCATGCTTTGGAATGTTTGGCAGGATGATCGAACCATCATCACCACTCGAGTTGGATTTTGCTCGGATGTAAGTTGTTGTGTCAAGCCTGCCATTGGGCGCAAACTTGCGAAAACGCTCCTCTTGCTCATTAAGAGAAGGAAGCTGTACGGCGAGATTAGTTGCACTCATCATTTCTCCTGAATATTAAAAGACGAAAACGTCTTTCGTTATTATGAAGAGCCGAACTAGTTAGTCAATGGTAATTCGCTCCTGCTTCATTGAGTCACGATCGCGGACGGTAACAGTATCGTCTTCAATAGTCTGGAAATCGATCGTATAGCAGACCGGTGTGCCGATCTCATCTTGACGACGGTAGCGCCGGCCAATGGAAGCGGATTCGTCGTAGAAAACATGTTTGCCGGCCGCCCGCAGTTTCTTCACTAACTCTTCGGCTTTTTTAACCAACGGTTCCTTTTTAATCAGGGGCAGGACCGCCGCGTCATATGCGCTCAAACGCATATCAATAGCCAAAATAGTTTCCGGCTCCCCCTCCCCTTTGCGCCCCTTCTCGTGGTACTGCCAAGCATCCAACAATATCGCTAGCAACGCCCGGTCGACGCCGCCGGACGGTTCGATCACCCACGGAATAAATTTGGATTTAGTTGCTTCGTCGAACACTGCCATATCCTTGCCGGAGTGTTTTTGGTGGGCGGTTAAATCATAGTCACCGCGGTTGGCAATTCCTTCCAGCTCGCCCCAACCCCACGGGAATTGGTACTCAATGTCGGTTGTGGCTTTAGAGTAGTGGGCTAAATCGGCTTTTGGATGTTTTACCAAACGAAGGTTTTCTTTTTTCACACCTAGATCCAGATACCACTGCAAACGTTGCTCCACCCATTTATCGAACCACTCGTCGGCGGCTTTTTCGTCACGAACAAAAAACTCCAGCTCCATCTGCTCAAATTCGCGGGTTCGAAATGTAAAATTCCCTGGCGTAATTTCGTTGCGGAAAGCTTTACCAATCTGGGCGATTCCAAACGGGATTTTCTGACGCGACACCTCAAAAACTTGTTTAAAGTTCACAAAAATTCCTTGGCAGGTTTCGGGGCGAAGATATGTTGTTGTTGCCTGCTCTTCAACTGAGCCAACAAAGGTCTTGAACATAAGGTTAAAGTTCATTGGATCGGTAAAGTCTTTTCCACCGCAGTTTTCGCACGAGAAAGCGGATAAGTCATCGCCTATTATGAATTTGAGATGGTCGGTTCTATAGCGAGAATGACATTTCTTGCACTCAATGAGAGGGTCGGAAAAATTCCCCAAATGCCCTGATGCCTCCCATACTTTGGGGTTCAAAATAATTGCCGAGTCCAGACCAACAATATCATTTCTCTCGTGAACCATCGTCCGCCACCAGGCCTGTTTGAGGCGGTTTTTCATCTCCACCCCGATTGGACCGTAATCGTACGACGAACCAAACCCTCCGTAAATCTCAGAATTATGCCAAATCACGCCGCGGCGTTTCGCCCAGGCGACAAATTCGTCCATTTTAATATTTTCAGAAGATTTTTCCGCCATAATTACCGGTTAATAATACCTGGCAATTGCCCGGCTCTCAAATCCGTAGGATTTGAGGTGTTTTTAGCGGTAGAACTGAACCAGCGGCTCAACTAAGTCAGTGACTGGAGAAATTAAACTGCTACCCTGGAGGGCTAAGAATAGTACCGCCGCCAAAATTAGCAAGATAAATAACATGGTTTTAAACAAGCCCTTACCCTTGCTAAACATCATTAATATCAATCCCACCCCGAGTGTGCCTAACGCCGAGAGCCAACCAATTTGTTGAACGGCTTCGTAAGTGTCGTCACCTAATATTTCACGGAAGAACGGCGACACCACTAAAATAACAAACAGGACAATCCCAAATACGGCAATCACTTCGGCAATAATCGCTAAGCCAGACGAACCTTCCGGCGCAGTCTGCTCTTTTAACTCTTCGCGTGGTGTTGGCGCTTCGGCTTCCCGTTTCTTAATGTCGGAGTAGAGATCGCCAACCGGTGCGTTATTTGTAGGGGTGGTGTTGATCGGCACCGGCATCGAGCCGCCATCGGTAGGTTTGTTAATAATCATATCGCCGTCGCTTTTCGCTGTCTCGACTGACGGCGGTGGAGTAATTGGATCGGACGTTGAAGGCATTGGCGGGGCTCCCGGTTCCGGGGTGCTTATGGCAGCTGGTGAGCTGCTTAGTGGGCTGGGACCGCCCGATATCGGCGGTAAGCTGGGGGATTGAAGCGGGGAATCGGTTTTCGTTGTGTCCGCCACCGCTCCGCCGGTCAGTCGTTCAATTTTTGCTTCCAAGGCCTGGATTTCGCCAGTTAGAACTTCGATTTCTTCGGCCATTTTGTCGCTAGATGGTCCGCCACTGGCTGACGCCACGTCTTTATCAGCAACTACCACCGGTTCACTAGGAGCCGCCGCCGCTGGTTCTGTTGAAGCTGGTGCCGCCGCTGCGGCTGATTCAGTAATTAACGAGTCATTAGCTGGCAGCGCGGGTGTTGCAGCAGCTTCTCCAGGTAGCTCGCTGCTAACTGGGGTTGGGTCTGTGGTTGTTGCTGAATCCGCAGCTGCTTTAGCGATATCTTCCAATGCGTCCGCTGCCGGAGTGCTGTCAGTTTTTTTACTGTCGGTTTTGTCTGATGCCATTATTCCCCTCATATAATTTTGTCAGGGCTCGTCCGAGCCTGGTTACTATTTCATGATGACGAATCCTGCCTTGCTGTGCAAGCTCGGCCACAGTGATGGTTGCCACCTTCCCGTCCGGCGCCTTCTGCGAACCGATTACCACCACTTCGTCGCCCCGTTTCACGTCCGAGTCAGTGACGTCGGCGATGATGTGGTTCATACAAATTTGCCCGACAATTGGGAATTTCGCTCCGTTAATTAGCACCGACATGTTGCCACGAAAAACTTGCGACAGTCCATCGCCGTAGCCTATGGAAATAACGGCAATTGTCGTTGGATTCTCCGCTATAAAGTAATGACCGTAGCTCACCCCCTCGCCTTTGGCGACGTTTTTCACTTGCATTACGCGCGACTTGCAAGTTAACGCTGGCACTAGCCCGTCAACTACCTCGTCAATGCCATAGAGTGCTAAACCAATTCGGACGGCATCGAAGTAGCCCTCTTTGAAGTCCCGCAAAGCGTAGCTGCTAACGAAATGAATTGGCAACAGCGGTGCTTTGCCCTGAATATCTACTAGCAAATCCTGAATCACCCGCAGTTGCTCGAGGTTTTTTTCGCGTTTATCAGCACAGGCCAAGTGCGAAAACAGGGCCTCTACTTCCAAATTTGGGAAGTGGTGCAAGCCGGTCAAGAACTCCTTTGCTTCTTCCGGCGAAACGCCGAGCCGGTTTAGACCGGTCTCGATTTTCAAATGAACCTTCAAACGCTTACCCATCCGCTGAGCAAAACGCTCGTACGGTGCAAACTGTTCCCGGTCGTAAAGGCTCAAAACGAACCCTTCTTCAATGGCGTCAGTCACTTCCTTAACGTCCAAGTACCCCATAATTAAGATTGGTTTGGTGGTGTGGCGGCGGGCGCGACGAGCTTCCTCCAGCGTCATCACCGCAAATTGGCTAACCCCCTCGCCGTCCAATAGTGTTGTCATTTCTTCCAAACCATGGCCGTAGGCCTCGGTTTTGACCACAGCGATAATGCCCACGCCGCTGCCGACGAACTCCTTCACTCGCGACAGATTCTGCCGGACGATATCTAGGTCAATCTCTAGCCAGGCGTGCATACTGTTTCCAGGCGGCGTTGGCGTAGTTCTCCACCAACTCGATTAATAAAATTTCTTCCAGTTCCCGGGCGGTTTCTTCCGGTATCCGAATGCGCTCAATCATCGTGAAAGGTTTGCCGTGCAATAACTGGAGTAATTTTACTGAATTTGCGCCGAGCCGCCTAGTCCGCAGGGCTGGGGCATGTTCTTGGTGGTAAAGCCGCCGCTCATCCAGGCTAAACAGGGCTTCCTCGCTGATTTTTTCACCGCACTCCCCGCAGCGAAAATCGGAGACGTAGACGCCGTAGAGTTTGGAAAGAGCGGCAAGATAGTGCAGCCAGACAGCAGCGAATGGGCTGCCGCCGTTAATCCGCGCGAAGGCATCCACGGTGGCTTGAAACAGTGACTGCTGCGGCTCGTACTCTTGAGCCAGTTTCTCCGCTAGTTTGCCAACGGCGTAGGTTTGGTTTAGTAGGACCAGGGTGTTGCGGGCATTTTCAAACGACTCCACTAACACGGCGCTGGTAATCTGTGGCAGCTCCGGCTTGTCGGTAATAATAATCTGGCTGACCATTAAGCTATCAAGATGCCCAGAAAGTTTGGAGAGTGGTTTGCGCACCGCCCGAGCCACTACTCGCTTTTTACCCAGTGCCGGCGTTAAAATCGTCAAAATTCGGTCAGCTTCCCCGAGGTTTTGTTTTTTTAGTATCAGCGCCAGCGTCTTAAGCATCTTCTTAGGTATATCCCAGACTTGCCCAATCGCCCAGTTCTTTTAGTATGTAGCTATGCGCAGAAAACCCGGCTACTCACTTCTAGAGCTGTTAGTGGTAATTGCCATTATCGGTATTTTGGCAACGGTTGGAACTTACGCTTGGAACTCCAGCGGCAAACGGTCGCGGGACAGTATTCGTAAATCAGATCTGTCCCGAATGAATAATGCCTTACAACAGCACTATCTCGATAATCGAGCCTATCCATCATTTGACAACAACGCCAATAATGGCCGGTTATACGCTGCCGGTTGGCAACTGCTCGGCGGCAACCTGGACTGCCCGCACGGCGATAAGGCTTCCTTTTTGACGCCAAAGTATTTGTCGGAAATTCCCCAGGATCCCAAGCGCTTCACTAATTTTGGGAAAACAGTCTGTGACGGATTAGTGGATCAACATAGCCACTATCTGTATTTAGCTAGCGACAAAGATTCCGAAAACCCCCGCCAGTTTGCCTTGCTGGCAACGATGGAGGCTAGTCCCAATGAATTGCTTGACCTGGCTCAAAACCCGATTTTTGGCCAAGGTTACAGCGGCCCATTTGAAGAATTCCGAATTGGCGGCAGTAACGACTTCGATTTCGATCAGAACTATATGCTGACCGGTAGTAACGGCAGATAGCTACTCGGCGCTAGCACTAATACTCACTACGTTCGTTTTCTTACTCGCGCTTATTCAGCGCTCGCCGAAATAAACAGTATTGCGCTAATACTCACTGCGTTCGTTCTCCGCTATTCTGCCGAAGCGGAAATGAACAGAATAGCTGAGATGAACAGCGCTCCGGCGCCGCCCCAAATTAAGTACTTTGCCCAATCAACTCCGGTTTCGTTAACACCGGCTGCCTGCAAGTCCGAACCGCCAACAAACGAGGTGACCACCAGAAATCCACCGATAACCATCAACGCTGTGGCACTAATCACCCGAGATCGTTTTCCCATTGCCTTAATAGTGCCCGTAAAACGGTCACTAATCAACGTCTCAGTTGCTTTCATTGCATTTTTTAAGACAAAACAAAAAGAGCCTTACGACTCTAAATTGTTTTTGCGATCTTTGTGCTGGCGCCGAGCTACGACGAGCAATTTATTGCGAGGCGCAGACCGAAAGCATTCGGTCTACTTTCCCGAAGGCTGTTAGCCTTGAGTATCTCGCTTCGCTCGTTTCTCGTCTTCGACTCGAAATCATCGACTTTCAAACGCTTTGTCTTGGCGTCGGCCTACTTTCCCGAAGGCTGTTAGCCTTGAGTATCATCGGTGCTGGTGGGCTTAACTACTCTGTTCGAAATGGGAAGAGGTGTACCCCCACCGCAAAGACACCAAGACAAAAAGTTTGAAAGTTTAATTTGCTTAACTGCGATGTTCGGCTTGTGTTGAGGTGTACCCATCCCGCTAAAGCACCAGCACAAAAATCACAATTATTAATTTGCTCGGAGAGGAAGTGGCCACATCCGTGTGGCCTAGTTTATTGGCAAATCCATTATTTTGAGGGAATCGAACGTGAAATCAATCACTTCCAACAGAAGCTCTCCATCAAGACTTTTAACTTTAATTCCCTTAACCCCCAACGATGACCCCGGATTTTTTAACTCCGCGGTGCTAACAACAAGCCCTATTGCCTGAGTTAGCTCTTCATCTGAGCAATTGTTGCAGTCGCCGACGATAGAAAGATCTATCGATGTGTCTATATCAAACTCTACTACCTCTTTAAAAGACCTTAGTCTTAGGTCTTTTGGCGTTGCGTTTAAGAGTCGTTTTGCCTCTTCTATCACCTTAGACTTGCTGAGAAATACGATCACATTGTACTTGTACAATTGTCTACCTCCTCACCGAGCAAATTATGTTGTTCCAAACTAATACAGAAGATATTTCAGCGCGCGCTGAATCTTCTTTCCTGCGAGGAAATATCTTGTCGCAAAAAAGAAGAAGTAATTCATGGACCAATTAGTACGCCTCCGCTCAAGCCATTACTGGCCTTACACGTAGCGCCTATCAACCCGGTAGTCTTCCGGGGGTCTCATAACGAAGATTAATCTTGGGACCTGCTTCCCGCTTAGATGCTTTCAGCGGTTATCAGTTATGATCGTAGCTACTCGACATTGCCCTTGGCAGAACAGCCGATACACCAGAGGATCATCCGCTCCGGTCTTCTCATACTAGGAGCCGCCTCCCTCAATCTTCCACGCTTACAGCAGATTAGGACCGACAATCTGTTACTTTTTAACCACTTCTGTTACTGAATTTTATCTGTGGCGTCCCACCATTTCTGTGAGATCTGCATATCGCTATGCAGTTCGGACTATGTCTTATCCGCCGGTTGGCGGATTCTGGCGTATAGTCTCTGAGGATTCCTTACAACATAAAGTTGTAAGACCTTTCCTGCTGATTGTCCGCACCGGATGGATTTTTACCTTTCGGTACCACCGGATACTCGGAGTTTCCAGCATATAGCCAAATTTTTAACGACCGTTTCCGGTCGGGTAATCAAACTACTATCCTGCTGTGAATAGTAGCCGCATTACCTAAGACAGCACATTCTACTGTCTCGCGACGTTCTGACATATTATTCCATTGTTACCAATGGTACTGACTATACCTTTCATGCTTCACGGCATGACTCAGCGTGTTGTAGTGGAATTTTCCACTACCGGTCCAGTAGTCTTTCTGGACTCAGTCGATACGGGGACAATTTTGCTTTGTAGCGACTCTACAACATAGGGTCGGACAATTCCTGACAATACTTCAGTTTGCTCGCGTCCAAATCGGAGCCGAAAATTACTTCGATCCCGATTAACAAATCCTTCAATTCCGTAACGTCGTTTCATTGCTGAGAGCAGACGATGCTGCTCGTTAAGTGTGAACGACTGTGTATTGAGAATTAAGGATTTTTCTGACAAGCAACCGTCGTCCATGATCCAAACAGCCACTGTTAGTGGTGTTAGATCCTGAACAATATCAGTTGGAACTACCTTCTTTCTATGTGGATAGAATCTATTCAACGTTGGCGTAAAAAGATTACTTGTAACGGTGTGGAAAAACCACGATCGATACAAACATTTGTTTCTCTTATCTAACCAATCCGTTGACCACGGCGCGCGAGTAACTATTTCTTGGAAACACCTATATTTCCACCAAAGATAGTTACGCTGTGAATCCGCGTGGTGAACGCGGAAGCGCGCTGTGCCGATTTTTGACCGACACTCTAACCGACCGTCTCCGAGTAGGCATCCGACCAGGATGTCTTTCTGTTGGTTGGTTAGCATAATTGTCTTCCCACGGTATCACCCCTTACTTACAGTACCGAACAAAAACCATAATAGTCAATGTTCAACTATAAGCAGTAAGGCTTCACCGTTATGAGCTGAATTTACTAACTCGCGTTAACGAGCGAGGCACATATTATTTTTATACGCATGTGCCGCTGGGCTCATATTCTTTTACCCAGCTCGCGTACCCTTTTAATTGGCGAACAGCCAAACCCTTGGGACCTTCTTCAGCCCCAGGATAGGATGAGCCGACATCGCTGTCT
>CAZRED010000007.1:0-16200 GCA_964599405.1 uncultured Candidatus Saccharibacteria bacterium | reverse complement strand
TTACGCTTTCTTTAAATGATGGCTGCTTCTAAGCCAACATCCTGGTTGTCTACGCCTTTTCACTTCGTTTTCCACTTAGCTAGAATTTGGGGACCTTAGATGTAGGTCTGGGCTTTTTCCCTTTTGACCATGCAGCTTAGCCCGCACAGTCTGACTCCATATCCCTAACGGCGCGTATTCGGAGGTTGATTGGCGGCAAGAACTTACGTCCCTGCATACCATTCAGTGCTCTACCCCACGCCATGCGGATACGGGCTATACCTAAATATATTTCGAGGAGAACCAGCTATCTCCGGGTTCGATTGGAATTTTACCGCTTACCACAAGTCATCCCCCAGTTTTGCCACACTGGTGGGTTCGGCCCTCCCCGCTAGATTTCTCTAGGGTTCAGCCTGCTCATGGCAAGATCACCCGGTTTCGGGTCTAATCCCTGCCGCTAAATACTTGGCTTGCGCCAAGTTAACCCTTGCGGGTTATCGCGCTATTAACACTCGCTTTCGCTTCGCGTACGGACCAAAGGCCCTTACACTTGCGGCAGTAGATTAACTCGTTGGCTCATTCTTCAATAGGCACGCCGTCACAGAACAAGTCTGCTCCGACTCCTTGTAAGCACACAGTTTCAGGTACTATTTCACTCCCATACTATGGGTACTTTTCATCTTTCCCTCACGGTACTAGTTCACTATCGGTGAGTTATAGTATTTAGCCTTCTGGCACGATCACCAGACCTTCCGACTAGATTTCTCGTGTCTAGCCGTACTCAGGAATAGTATCCAAGCAGGCAATGTTTTTTCGTGTACGGGACTATCACCCTGTATCGTGGCCTTTTCCAAGGTCCTTCTACTAAAACATTTACACATTGCTCGGCCTTGCGGCCTGATACTACCCTATAACCCTCACCTACCAAATCCCGGACGCAAGCAAAAACATATTAATAGGCCAGATCCATTATTTTAAAGAATCGCCTGTTTTCCACTTACGCCCAAGATTCGGTAGATGAGTTTGGGCTGATCCCATTTCGCTCGCCGCTACTCTGGGAATCGTTACTACTTTCTTTTCCTCCGGGTACTGAGATGTTTCAGTTCCCCGGGTGCCTACCACTGCATAAATGCAGGGTGTATGAGGTTTGCTCATACGGGTTTCCCCATTCGGACATCGCCGGATTATCGCTTGTTGTCAGCTCCCCGACGCTTATCGCAGACTACTACGTCCTTCATCAGCTATAACTCCCAAGACATCCCCTGTGTGCTCTTTGGTGAATTACTTTCTTTGTCACGTACTTCTTAGGGATGGTCGACGGTATAAAGCCGACCGCTAAAAAGTACGCAACTTACTTGCTTGCTGAAATATCTTCAGCATTAGCTTGGAACCTAATTGTTAAAAGTCGCAGAGGGTAAAAAAATCACCGCTTGCGGCGGCGTAGTACCAAGTCCAAAAAATGGGCTCGTCTTAGCCGGCGCCTCCTTGTGTCTTTTTCACCATGTATAAGCCGATTTTACTGTTCAGAAGCTAGTGTGTCAACAGGTAAATAAGCGGACTGCCATCTAACTCGAGGGTCTTGATTTCCTACCAGTTTATATGGTATCGTTTGCAATGTTCGGAGTACATCGACATGAAAAAGCAGATAGTGCTTGTTTTTCTCCTCTTCGCACTCATGCTCGTCGGTTGCGGCGGCAGTGGTGAGGTCCATCCCTACGACTTTTCTCTCTTGAAAAAGTTTGTTGGGCCCGGACTTGGTCTTTTGGGTCTTTGCGTCGGAGTATCGCTAACGAAGCTTTTCCGTCAAAGAGTTCTCGATCTGCGAGACAGTGTGCCGTAAACACTGTCTCGCTTTTTTACTACCCAATCCCTTGACTTTTTACCAGTTATATGGTACAGTTCGCGAAGTCCTTTAGAGATAAATGAACATGAAAATCAAGACGCTTTTCTCCGCACTCTTCCTTCTCATCGCCTTGACCCTCGCGGGTTGCGGCGGCAACGTCGCCCAAAGCTCAGGCACTGACAATATCCAACTCGTCAAAACAAGAGTATCTGCTTGGACTGAAGACATTAACTCTCGAAACGAGGATGTAATGTCGCACTACTCCATGGAGTACCTGCAAGATGGGGTCAGCTATGACAGCGAGAGATTCAACTGGGCGTTTCTGTTCAGCATGGAAGACGAACTTCGCCTACGCATTGAAGAACCCTACTTTCCGTCAATTACAATCGTCGACGGGGATGCTTCGGTAACGATGCACTACCGCCTAACGATCAGCATCTTCGACAACGGGATCTGGACTGACGAAACCACCGACGAGGTGCTCGAAATCGTCCTAAGGCGGGAAAGCGGCCGCTGGTTACTCTACGGAAACCAGGAGGGTCCTACCACGCCTCAGATCCAAACCACATAGCCTTTCGGCAATCTTTGCAGCGGGCGGACTTCACTAGAAGTTCGCCCGCTTTTTTATTACCCAATCCCTTGACTTTTTACCTATTATATGGTATAGTTCGCAGGTACTACAAACGTAGACAAGAACATGAACATGCAGAAAATTCTTGCGCTTATTTCACTTCTCGTCACCACCCTGCTTATATCGGGTTGTGGCGGCAACGGCACCTGTCTTGGTGGTGGTGAGACTCTCGATTCGGCGTTCACGGGGCCAACCAACACCGAGTTTTCCTGCTACAACGGCGACACTTATCGTTTCGAACTCGCCCAAAGCTTCTTGGCTGGCTCCAACCGGTACATCACCAAAGTCAGCTTTAACGTCTACAGGACAGGAGCAGGTGAGGGCACCTACACCGTCGACATTCAAGGCGACAGTGGTGGCTTGCCAAGCAGGGTTCCATTGGGAACTTCAAATCCGATCGCAACGGCTAGTCTATCACCAACGGCAGCTTGGCAGGATTTCACTTTCGCGACCCCAGTGACTTGTTCGTACGGTCAAACCTACTGGCTCGTCCTGCGTAAGGTAGGGGGCGTCAACAATGCTGGTGAGGGGCTAGCTGCTAAGGCAAACACAAACCCTAATTCATACACAGGTGGTAGACTGGTTTCCGAAGCAATGAATGGAACCTGGCAGGAAACCGGCGGCGACGCCCTCTTCCGAATCTATTCGAGGACAAGGCTCTAGACGGAGCCATCCCCTCTCCCTAGCGGGGCGGTATCACAATCGTGATCTCTGCCCCGCTTTTTTATTACTTAATTTGCCCAAAGTGTTAAACCCTGGTTAGAATAGGGCCACAACCGCACTGGGTTGCGGAGGAAAGAAGATGTTCATTTACTCTAAGGTCTGTTCAGCAATTATCATCGGGTTGGTGGCTGGCTGCTCCACCTCATCCAAACCAACGACGTCAGTCATAGCCAAAGATCCGTTCATGGAAACATACGATGGGATACCGTTCTCTGGGCTTTTGGAGGGTGGGTCAAGCGGAAAGTTCACCGACCTGATCTTTGAAAAAGCGCTGTTGAATGGCAAACAGGTCACCGAGAACGATCTGATCGTTCGCAACCTCACTGGGAGTGTAGAGATCTGGGAAAGCACCGGCCCAGTCTCCTACGCAGTCACTGGTCGCTTTGTCGGGAGAGATCTAGTAGTTACACTTCAGAACGGCAATGCAGCTATTTCGGGAACGGGCACCTTGGTAGGAAACAACCTGTTCAATGCCAGCTGCGACATGGTTCTGAACTATAACGGCAAAGAACGCACTGTTTCGCTAACCATCACGACCGAAGCGGTGATCGCCAACGCTAAAACCGACTACCTCGAATCTCAGGGGATCAAGTAACCCATGAGACACCGACCCTAGGGCTGCCCTCCGCAGCCCATTTTCTTTACCCTCTCTTTTTGCCACAATCCGAATATGCCAGAGCTACCAGAAGTCGAAACAATTCGTCGTGGCCTTGAAAAAGTCTTAATTGGCCAGAAAATCCGTTCGGTTGATGTTCGCTTTATTAAACTTTTCCACGGCAGTCCCGATACTCTGAAAAACCAAACAATTACCGAAATATCCCGTCGCTCTAAGGTGTTAATTATTCAACTTTCAGAATCAGTTATACTAATTCACCTAAAAATGACTGGCCAGCTAATTTACGTGCCAAACCGCGGCGAAGCGATTGTTGGTGGACATCCCGACAAGGTTTACTCAATGAACCTGCCGCACAAACACAGCCATATTATTTTTGAACTGGACAAGGGCACGCTCTACTTTAACGACTTACGCAAGTTCGGCTGGGTGAAAAGTTATCCGGATATTGAATCAGCCGCTCATGAGTTCACCAATCTTGGCACCGAGTACACCTGGCCAGAGTACACATTGGAATATTTAAAGAAAAAACTGACTCGCCGACAAAATGTCACCATCAAACAAGCCCTACTTGAACAAAGTTTAGTGGCCGGTGTCGGCAACATCTACGCTGACGAAACACTCTTTTGTGCCAAAATCCGCCCCACCCGCAAAGTCAAAGACGTGAAACCGGCAGAAATTAAAAAAATCTTTGACTGCATCCCCCAAGTTTTCGAACTATCGCTCAAACACGGCGGCACCAGCAGCCAAAACTACGTCCAGCCCGACGGCTCGCTCGGCAGTTACTTAGAGTTTGCCAACGTCTACAAACGTGAGGGCCAGCCCTGCAAAACCTGTGGTGACCCGATCGAACGGATTAAAATATCCGGCCGCTCATCGCACTTCTGCCCAAGTTGCCAGAAGTAAGATTACTACTACATTTTCGAGTCTTCTTTGATATTGTCTGCGGCAACTCGTAGACAAAATGGCCTTTGGCCAATATACTGCTTCCAGTTCGTAACTGAACATCACAGGAGAAAACATTGAATAACGTCCTCAACGACCGTCAACTTCGTAGTCTACTGGGCGGCAAGAGTCCGTCTATCATTGTCGATCCAAAATACGTCCAAGCGGCGTCAATAGATCTACCGCTGAAAGACAAGGTTGTGCTTGTCTCTGGGGAACCAGACTTGAGTGCTAACGGCACGATTCGCCAGTTCTTTCTCAAGCACTACACGCAAACAGAGTATAGTTTCGAAAACTTCAACAAGAAGTCCTTCACGCTTACTCCGGGTAGTACCTACTTGATAGAGCTGGATATTAAGCTCAGTCTTCCGTCAACGCTTTCGGCCTACGCAAACCCGAAAAGTTCAACTGGGCGAAACGCAATTCACTGCAAGCTGATTTGTGAAAACGGTAAGGAATTTGACCACGTGCCACTTGGCTATAAGGGTGGTCTTTACTTACTGGTAACGCCAAGGATATTTCCAATTGATCTCGCTCAAACTGAGACGCTCGCACAGCTAAGGATCGTCAATGGTGTTCGCAAGTTCATTCCGGGTTGGCAACTGGAGCATATCCATCGCCAATCCCCACTATTAGGTAACCCCGGGATCGAGCCAGTGTTTTGCGAGGGCGGCATAATGCTTCATCTCGATCTAACTGGCAAGCCAGCAATCTTAATTGCTCAAGAAACAAAACGGGCATTAAGACTAACTGACCGAAGAAAACAAAACCCCGGTAATTACTTCTGGGAGAAACCACTAGATGCTCGAGGGATAATTCACCTTGAGCCCGGACAGTTTGCCCTAGCTAGAACACACGAGCTAATCAGAATCCCGCCAGGGTATTGTGCCGAGATGATGGCAATTAACCCTGCTCATGGGGAAATTCGCTATCACGATGCTGGGTTTATCGATCCAGGGTTTGGTCACGGTCGGCATGGCGACATTGACGGCGCAACTATCGTCTGTGAGATCACCAATATTGGCGCCGGAGCTGCCCAGCTGGCTAGCGGTCGTCAAATCGGTGTTCTGCGTTTCGAAGAACTTGATGAAACGCCAGAACAGGTCTACGGAGAAACTTCTGGTACCAGAAGTAAATCTCATTACCAGGGGCAAACAAACATCACTTTAGCTAAGCAGTTCGTCCCTTGGAACGGCTAAGCTCTATGCCCGCACATTGTGCGGGCATTTTTCTTGCATTTTTTTTGTGTTTTGTTGTACTGCAACAAGCACCTTTTACACGTGCGGAGAACTTCATGTCTATGCAACCAGGAATTATAGTTATTGACGGCTCGGATGGGGTCGGCAAAGAAACTGTTGTCGCAAATGTGTTGACGTTGCTCAATGAGCGCCGACCATTCGGTCAGAACGATGTCTTGCCTCAAAGCTTTCCCAACTACGAAAGTTTTTACGGGAAGCTCGTTAAGGCCTACTTGAAGGGCGACGACGCCCCAGAACTGCTACGGGTGCCCAACAACATCCGTCTGGATCCGATCTGTGCTTCAGTGATGTACGCAATGGATCGCTACCGCACTTACGTCGAATTCATGCAGCCAGCGATGGAGGCCGGCCATTGGTTTCTCTGCGACCGCTACTACACCTCCAATATGGGGCATCAGGGTTCGCGAATAAATACTCTTGATGAGCGCAGGGAATTCTGGGATCGCTTGATGTGGCTTGAACTAAAGTACTGCCAACTTCCTGAGCCAAGAGCGATGATCATCCTTGACCTACCCGATGGCGTTCGCCAGAGACGTCTCAACGAGCGTAGGGAGGCTGCAATTAGTTCAGGAGAAACCAGTGGGAAAGTTAGTACCACCGACATCCACGAACAAGATCCAGAGCACATGCGTCGGGCTGCCGATGTCTACCGCCAGATGTCAGCGCATTTTGGCTGGCCTGTGGTTAACGGTGTTCAAAACGGCCAAGAACTGTCCCGTGACGAAATGGCTGAGCTAGTCTACGGAGAAATCCTACAGTCGCTCGGCGTGCCCGTTTCCCCATAAGCCCCGCAAGGGGCTTTCCCTTTACCTAGAGGAAACTTCCGCTAGAATGTTTCCAGAACTCTTTAGAGTTTGTTCTTCACATTTCGGAGTATCCAATGAAAGTAACAGGTGTATCAATCATTCCGCCTATGGCGGCTGTGGACAGGCCTTGCCTGACCCCCGAACTCTTGGCTTCGGTTGGTGCTAAGTACTCTCGTAGTAACGAGGGGTTGGCAACAATCCTGTCCGGCATCGACCCTAACAACCCCGACAAATCAGTTGACGCAATCTTCAGATTCATCGACTACGGGCATCAGAGCATCGCCGACATGGTTCCAGTAGCCATGTTCATCGACGGCATTTCAGAGATTCTAGCCTACAAGATCTGGGCGGCAACTCCCGTTCAAACAGCGGCTGGCCAGGAATCTTCAACACGTTACATTAAGCTGTCAATGGACGGCGTAATCGACCCCACTCTACTTGGGATACCAGACAGCCTTGCCGCTGGATGGCAGGAGCAAAACGCTAAGGCGTTTGGGGCATACGAAGAAGCACTAGCCGTTTGGGAAAGCGTGCTAACGCAAGATCCAAGCCTAGCCAGAATCCCAAGCGACATACTCAACGATCCGACCAAAACCAAGCAAGTGGAACGGATGAAGCGCAACTTCGCCTTCGACAGAGCAAGGGTTTACTTGCCAGTGGGAGTTGCCACCAACATGTTCCTGCTGATGTCAGCTCGATCGTGGGTTGGGCTCTGCCAATACCTCCTCTCCTCGGCACTGCTTGAAGCAAAAACACTGGGCGGGAAAATCGTCGAAGAGCTGGGACTTTACGCTCCAAGGATGACTAAACACGCCGCGCACAAAGACAGTACCCGTATGGGTATCAACGATGAGTTCAGCGATGCACGTGGGCTAAATAGCAAGATAGGTGGTAGTGCCAAAGGTGAATGCAACCCACTCCCGTTCCTCCACGTCATGCTGCCATTGGGCGTGACTGGAAAGGACCTAATGCGGGCGCTCGACTGTCACGAGAATCGCTACGCCTGGATTGGGCCACCCCTTCGGCGCACTGCGGTTCGGTTTGGTTGGGAAGCAGTCGGATTGGCCGAAATCCGTGACTTTAACCGTCACCGAACTGGCTCAAAGTACTGTCCAATCATTCCCGTGGGATTCCACAGTGCCCTAGACCAGTGCCCTAGAAAAGCCGTTGAAGAGTACGGGTCTTTAAGCGAGTTGCGTGAGATTGGAGAATTCTCAACTCTCCGAACCGCACAGCACCTTGATCGAGGAGATCCGTGGTATATCTACTGGCTCCTGCTGGGCACTCAACTTCCGTTCGAACACCTCACAACTGGCGATAAGTTCGTCTACGAGATGGAGCTTCGGACTGGTGCGGGCGCGCATTACCGCTATGCACAGCACTGCCACGACCTTCTACAGCTCTGGTATGATAAATTCCCCGAGACAATGGGGAAGATTATCGAAGGAGCTGCCGAACCGGAGTAACCGCTTCTGGATACTCTGATTCCACCCCCGCAGCAATGCGGGGGATTTTTTTATAAAAACAAACCCGCCGGGAGGCGGGTTGAAAAAGTTAGCTGGCCAGATTCGGAAACCACAAAGCAATTTCTCGCTCGGCTGCCGCAACCGAATCAGCGCCGTGGCAATAGTTGTAGTTCGACGGTGCTCCCTTATCCATGTACTTACCACGGATGGTGTCTTTGAACTCGGGAAGGAGTCGTTCTTCTTTGAATGGACCCATCAGCTGGCGCCAAACAGAGACGGCGTCTTCGCCCTCCAAAACCATGGCCAATACCTGACTACGAACAAGCTGGTCAACTAATTTTGGATAATGCTCTTCCTTTAGGTGGTCACAGTAGTGCTCCTGGATTAGTGCCTCATCGGGATGCCTGAAATCCTTGGCTGATATTTTCAGCCCGTGTTCGTAGATTTGGATGATGATTTCGATCAGCACTTTTTTATCACGGAGACCCTCCGGCTTTATCATTGCAAAGGTTCGTTCTTGCACATTCCACTCCTGAGCAGATGCTCGTGGACCCGAGGAGACTCGAACTCCTCACCTCCGGTATGCAAAACCGGCGCTCTACCAGATGAGCTACGGGCCCTGGTAACTTTTCCCGTAGCTCTTTCTCGACTCAAGGTCTCGAAATGGTCTACGGGCCCTAAACTCGCCAAAGTATACCAAGAAACGATACTTTTGTCAGTAAAAAAAGCCCCGCTTTGGCGGGGTTAAGTGGCCACAGTGGCCGGATTCGGGAACAAATTGCGCCTTATTACGGCACAAGGATTAGCGAGGGAGATGTCCCGGACCAAATACTTTTGGTACAGTCTTTCTCCTTTCAGTGCCGGCAGCAGCCAACCGCTTCGGGCCGGGTTTTCGTTGGGCAGCATTTGATCAAAGGGGAGCTCGTTAGTTCTTGCAAGCTGATGCTCATACATCAACGAACCATCGGTCAGCTTGCCCATATAGGCCGTAGAACGATAAACCTCCGTCCTGATTTCTCGCTTAGGAGTCTCGATAGCGATATCGACAACCGCAACAAGCTTCGGCTCGACCAGCATGACTCCACCGCACTCTTCGGCGTAACGAGCCAGCGCATCGAGCGAGTTTTCATCCTTCTCAACCCGTCCGGTAAAACCGGTCAGATGACCAAACGTTATCCGATTCTTCGTAGAATAATCGGTTGATCTTCCTAAGTGCATTACCCATACGCACGGGTGATCGTCACTTTGAACACACAAGACGCTGCGAACAAATAGCTCGCCATTCGACGACAGTAAAGGTACACCTTGAGGTAAACAATCCATAGATCCTCCGGACAGTTCGATGATGTCAAAAGACGTACCAAAGCGCAAGAAAAATCGTTAGCAACCCCAGAAGTTTCCACATGGAGTAAGTTCCGCCCTGGCCCAGATAGCGCTCGGCCAGCGAGTTGTAGCCAAACAGTTGGGTTAGCTGGTAGTTGTAGCGCATCATCAACACTCCGACGATTGGGCCAATAATTATAACCAATAGCTTCAGCAAAAATGGCATAGCCCAATTGTAACGGAAAAATTGTAGCCCGCCCCGGATGGGGCGGGCTTAAGATTAATAGATCACCTCCTGCATACTGCGATTGGATTGGCTTCACCGCTCATGCGAAGCTCAAATTAACTTTATCCAGACGCTGGCAAAAAGAAAAGAGCCGTCCGGTAGGGACGACTCGTATACTCGACTAATCTCTAGTCAGTGGGGTCGGACCATTCCCCCGCCCAGTCCAGTAACGACTGAACGGGGGCTGGTCAAGTACCGGCCACTCTGCCGTGGATGATCAACAGCCCGGTTCTTGTGTGTAAGAACCCTCGCAGTTGGCGGGGAGTAGTAGCGTCAGTGCTGACACCACGGGCAGGAGTGGGCCGGTACGGATTGGAAAACGATCTAGTGGCCAAGTATCGCCAAGCCTGCGTCAGGCAGGAGACAATCTGAACCAACGTAGCCAGGAGAAAAACTCCTATATTTTTCATTGTTCTCCGTAACAGTACCGTTCGAGCCGGTTTCCCGGCAGTAAAAGAGCATTTCGACACTTCCCGTGTCATCGAGCTACGCTAGGCGTTCACTCTAAGAAATATCGTACACCCACCGTCAACAAAAAGAAAAGACCAGTAGCGCATGTGCTACTGGTCAGGGGGAAGTTCAATGCCGATCTCAACGGGAGTACCGGCTTCGCTGAATTGGTAGAGCGCCAAAGCGTCCTGATAGCTGATGACGATGCAGTCCTTCTTGATCAACTTTTCGCGGTTGTCGTAGTCGGTGCCGATGATTGTCACACTGTCGAATTTGCCGCCAAGTTTGGGCTCGAGGGTGAAATCGATACGGTGGAAAGCTGTTGGCACCTTGATGCCCGTGTCGCTGCGTCGCTCCTCCGTCCAGTCGTTCTGGGTCCGACTGCTGACAATCAAGTTGCTGTGAGTCGGCCAGTTTCGAATCAGTCCAGTTGGTTCGTCTTTCGTCACCATCTTCGGTGCTTGAAGGATATCGTGTCGGCTAACTTCAGTTACTCCGTAGTTGGTGCGGAGATTAAGTCGAAGGTATCCGGCCTTTCCGTCCACCGTTGTGGAGACGAAGATGCGGCTACCTTCCCGCTCCGGCCCGGCGTAAAGGTAGATTGTTACCGAATTTTTGGGCTCGTCATGGGCAGAAACCCATGCCGCCCAAAACACGGAAGCAACCATACCAACTCCCACTAGCGCCATTAGAACAACAATGCCGTAACCCTCAATCAGGAAACGGGTATTCTCGGAGATCGCAAAGAATCGTTTCATAATATGAATCCTAAGGTTCGTGGCAAAATTTTAGCACATAATTCGCTTAGTAAGGGGAAAAATTGCCTAAAATCCTAGCAGTTCCGGCTCAACTTCCAGCTCGATACCGAACTTTTCTCGAACTGTCTGTTTGATTTGGTTGATCAGCTCAAAAATATCTTCACCGGTAGCGCCTCCAGTGTTAACGATGTAGTTAGCGTGCTTACTAGAAACTTGTGCACCCCCAACTTGGCGGCCCTTTAGTCCAGAATCCTCAATAATTTTCCCGGTCGGAACAATCGGGAATGGATCGGTTTTTATAAAATCTTTAAAGTGTTCTTGCCACTGCTCGGAAACTTTCTCAACTGGCGTATTTTTAAAAATTGAACCGGAGTTTGGATAATCCAGTGGGTGGCGGTTTTGACGAAACATAATATGGTCATCGGCAATTGCCCGCAGCTGATTCTTTTCGCCCGGCTTTAAGCGCAGGATGGCGGAAATAATCACCTCGCTACCGAGTTTTTTAAAAATTGATTCGCGATAACCAAATTCGCAAGCTTGGTTGTCTCTTTTTCTAAGCTCCCCGTCCGTTAGTGAAATACTGACCACTTCTTCAGCGGAGTCCTTAATCTCGCCGCCAAACGCTCCGGCATTGCCGCGGATTGCCCCACCGAAACTCCCCGGCAAACCACCGGCCCACTCAATACCGCTCATCCCGGCGCTAACGGCGCAATCAACCACAATTTTCATCGAAGTTGCCGCCCCAGCAATTAGCCGGTTGTCGGCCACCTTAATACCGTTAATCGACGTTTTTATCACGAGCCCAGAGAACCCCTTTTGGGAAACGATGACATTGCTACCGTCGGCTAGAACGAATATCGGCAATCCTTTTTCAATTGCCCAAGCAACGGCATTTCTAATTTCTTCGATGGTTTTTACTTCCAAAAAAAACCGCGCCGGGCCGCCAACTTTGAATGTAGTGTAATCGGCGAGCGGAACATTTTCCTGAAAGGCAATATTCGCCATGTTTGTAGCGTAACCGAGAAAAATCTAGGTTACAATAAAAATAATGAGGGAACTGCTGGAACGGCTGTTGGCGCCAATTCAACTGGGGAAAATTCGTGAACCATACACCCGCTACTTCGTGGTGGGGATGGTAGTAGTGGTGGTGGCAGCTAGTGCTTTCGGCCAGTACCGGATATTCGCCAACATTTTAGAAACACGGGAAGCCGCCTACCAGAATGCCAGCGAGCACTCGTTGCGGCAAAGTAGTTTGGAGAAATTAGCGGCAACCAAAACCACTTTAAACCAAGCGAAAGAAATTGGTGCTGATACCGCTGCCGCCGAGCTAACATATGCGGAAGTGAAGCTGGTGGTTTTTAATAATCTGTCGCCCATTACCTTGGCAATTTACAAACAGGTGGTAACCCTTTTCAAAACTGCTCAACAGCTCCTGGCCGACCGGCAAGCACTGCTGAACGCCGAAGCCCAATTGGGAATTGCAGACGGCACGGTGATCGCCGGCAGTACGCCGCTGGAAAATGTGACCGTCAGTTTCAAGGGCACGACGGAAGGCTCGGCTAAAACCGACAAGTCTGGCAAATATCACCTATTAATCACTGCCGGCAGCTACACTGCCACCGCCAGCAAAAGTGGCTACAACTCGTCAAGCAAAAAAATTACTGTGACCGCCCAACAAACAATGACGCTGGATTTTTCACTAACTGTTTATGTTGCGCCGCCGCCAACCGCTACAAACTCTGGCAGTGAAGCTAACGGCGACAGCAGTTATAGCTTGCAAAATGTCAGCACCGGGCTCGGAGTTTTTTCGGCCCACGTGGCAACATTTAATTTAGCCAGTGGTCAGTTCAAAGTGATTACCGATACCGCTAACGATGCCGATTGCCCTGCCGATTGCCCAACCAAAAGTTTGGGCTCTTACGTCTCCACCCATGGGGCGTTTGCCGGAATCAACGGCACCTACTTTTGCCCAGCTGATTACTCCGCCTGTGCTAGTGAAAAAAACCACTTTTTTTGGAAGGTTTTGAATTACCGAAACGGAACAATGATTAATGCCAGTAACGGCCTGGGAGAAAACGATCCGTTCATGGCTTTTGCTGGCAACGGTACCGCCCGCTATTTTTCAGCTTGGTCTAGCTACAGCGGCTCCGGTTTTGCTGCCGTCTCCGGCATCAACTCAAAGCCGTTGTTGGTTTCCGGTGGCAGTAATGTCTTAAACCCTAACTCCTTAGACGAAAAACAGCGCTACACCAAATCCAACCGGGGCGCCATCGGCCTGAACGGCCAAACGCTTTACTTGGTAATTACTAAGTCCGCCACCGTCGTTGACTTGGCAGCAGTCATGGACGCTCTGGACGTTACTTACGCCCTAAACATTGATGGTGGCGGGTCGAGCGCGTTGATTTACAATAATTCCTATAAAATCGGGCCCGGCCGGGGACTGCCCAATGCTTTGGTTGTTAAGCGCAATTAGCGCACAGCCGTGACCACCGCCACAAACACCACCCGATAGGCAATACCCAAAAACAGTGTTGAAGCGGTTTTTCGATAGCCAAGCCGGCCTAAACCACCGACATAAGCCATTAATTCAGCGTTAATTACCGGAATCATCGTGATAATGAAAAATTCCCGCCAGCTGAAGTTGTCGGAAAGTTTTTCGACTACCTCGTAATTTTTCTGGGAGAGCCACCGCTTCAGTAACGGGCGGCCGTAGTTGTACGACAAATAGTAGCTGACAGTCCCTCCGGCCAACCCACCAAACACCCGCAAAACTGTGACAACTGCCGGGTCAAAAATGCTAAAAAGTAGCAGGTCGATCGGCAAAGTAGGAATTGGCACAATTACCGAAGCCACCATCACGAACGCAAAATAAAATATTAGCGCTTGGGTCTGATACTGCAATAACTCTTGAATATAGCGATTGTTGGCTGGGTCAATAAAATTGTTTAATAAGTTGGAGATAACGGCCACCACCACTCCAAACGCTAAAATAAACAAAGTGATTTGAATTAAATTTTTTCGATCTAATTTGCTCGAACTACGCCAGTTCATCATCTGGAAGTAGTATGCCTAAAATATTTTTCCTTAACCAGAGACTGTCTTTTACGGTGTTGAAGTCTTAGGTGGGTGCGGGAAGGATCTCCCTGCGGTCGTTGCTTCGCAATCGAACTTCCGACCCTCGCCTTATCTGCTGCCTAAGCAGCAGAATTAATAGATTGTGGTGGGTGCGGATGGGATCGAACCATCGACCCTCGCCTTATCAGAGCGATGCTCTACCACTGAGCTACGCACCCTTCACAATCTATTAATATCAGAGCGATGCTCTACCACTGAGCTACGCACCCACCAAAAACTTCAACTTCAGAGCGATGCTCTCACTGAATGCGCATCGTATACCTGATTATTTTACAAAAAATAGGAGAAAATATCCAGATAGCAGAAGGCCGCACAGAGTATGTGCGGCCCGATCATTCTTGTTCGAGAGCTTTATCGACCATTTTGTCAATTTGCTCGGTCGTGAGTGGCGGGTCGGGCATAACAACCTTGGCAGTGCCAAATCCTCGCAGTTTGCAGAGCGGCGTCTGTTGGATTTCTTCAACCGACATCCCCATCCTTTCCGCAACTGTATTTTGGAGGACTTGCTTGATACTGATGGCCGCGACCTCTTCAATGTCTCGTAAGGGGCTATCCGGTGAAGATTCTTTCATATTCCGCTCCGAATCCCCCTCAATATACACCAAAAATTAAAAACAACCCCTCCGCGATGGAGGGGCGTTGAAGTTGAGACGGCGCGAGGCGGGTTTGGAGGATCGTTTCCCCCAGAACCCGTCGCGCCGGTTGCGCCTAAGCAGTTCTTTTCGGCTGTTCTAGTTCCGGAACTCCACTCAGGGCGCGCCCTTGCCGGTCCGTTACAAGGAAGCAAGGGACATCGTCAAAATGTACGTAAAAAACGTGTTTGTGTTCACAAACACTTGGCGGTTGTAAGAATGATTTTGTTTTTTTAACTCTACTTGGTAGACCAAGCTCGACTTCTAGTGTTTTATTCCTCTAGAAAGGAGGTGATCCATCCGCAGATTCCCCTACGGATACCTTGTTACGACTTAGCTTTCCTTACCGATCCCACCTTGGTGCCGAATTACTTCGACGCTTCTGGTGTTACCGACTCGGCCAACTTGACGGGCGGTGTGTGCAAGGCTCGAGAACGTATTCACCGTGACTTGCTGATTCACGATTACTAGTGATTCCGGCTTCATGGAGGCGAGTTGCAGCCTCCAATCCGAACTAGCCGGCATTTTCTGGGATTAGCTCCACCTCGCGGTTTGGCAACCCTTTGTCTGCCGGATTGTAGCACGTGTGTTGCCCAGGGCATAAGGGCCACGCGGATCTGACGTCATCCCCACCTTCCTCCCTGTTACCAGGGCTGTCTCCTATGAAAATTCAACATAGGACGAGGGTTTCGTTCGTTCAAGGACTTAACCTCACAGCTCACGCCACGAACTGACGACGACCGTGCAACACCTGTCTTTGGGCTCCTTGCGGCACCCTCTCGTTTCTGAGAGGTTCCCAAGATGTCAAGCCCTGGATAAGGTTTCTCGGTTATTGTCGAATTAAACCACATGCTCCACCACTTGTGCGAGCCCCCGCCAATTCATTTGAGTTTTAATCTTGCGATCGTACTTCCCAGGCGGTCAACTTGACGCGTTAGCTTCGCAACTGAGAGGGTCGACTCTCCCAATTGCTAGTTGACATCGTTTACGGCGTGGACTACGGGGGTATCTAATCCCCTTTGCTCCCCACGCTTTCATGTCTCAGTGTCAGGTATTGCCCAGCAAGCTGCCTTCGCCATTGGTATTCCTTTTGGTATCAACGGATTTCACCCCTACTCCAAAAATTCTACTTGCCCCTGCAAACCTCAATTCCTACAGTTTCGCTCGCGGCCCCACCGTTAGGCGGTGGGATTTAACGACCGACTTGTAGGAACACCTACACATTCTTTACGCCCAATAATTCCGGATAATGCTCGGGCCCTACGTATTACCGCTGCTGCTGGCACGTAGTTAGCAGGCCCTTATTCGTGGGGTACCGTCATAATCGTCCCCCATAAAAGAAGTTTACAAC
>CAZRED010000006.1:0-17328 GCA_964599405.1 uncultured Candidatus Saccharibacteria bacterium | reverse complement strand
AATTTTAGAGACCCACCTTGGTTGGGCCGCCTCCAAACTGAACTATAAAGTCGCTACCCCGGCCTTCTTTGGTACGCCAGTGGAAAACATTCACGAAGAGCTAATTAAAGCCGGCCTGCCGGAAGACGGTAAAATCCAGCTCCGTGATGGCCGCAGCGGCGATCACTATGATCAACGAACCACTGTTGGTACCAAGTATATCTTGAAACTAATCCACTTGGTGGACGACAAAATGCACGCCCGTTCAACCGGCCCATACTCAATGGTTACCCAGCAGCCGCTCGGTGGTAAGGCGCAATTTGGCGGCCAGCGTTTCGGTGAAATGGAAGTTTGGGCGCTTGAAGCTTACGGCGCCGCTCACAGTTTGCAGGAAATGCTGACGATTAAATCTGACGACGTTATTGGCCGGGCCAAAGCCTATGAAGCAATTATTAAGGGTGACGAGATTCAAAAACCGCAAATTCCGGCCTCCTTTGCCGTCTTGGTGCGCGAACTCCAGAGCTTAGGCTTGAACGTGGAGGTTATAGAAACTCTTGAGAAAATGAAGGAATACGAAGCTGGCCGCACTCTAATTGAAGCTCAAACCTTGAGCCTTGATCCGGTTGAGATCGAAGCACCCGAGCCGGCCATGGCCAGCTCGGAAGTAATTGAAATTGAAGAACCAGCAGAGGTTACTAAACCCGTCGCCAAGCCCATTGCTAAGGAGGATAAGTAAATGCCCGAACTAAAGATGTCCACTCGGACCGATTCTCCAGAATTTAGTCTACTTAATTTTGAAGGCCTGCGGGTACGCGTCGCCAGCCCTGACGATATTGAAAAATGGAGCTACGGCGAAGTTCTCAAGCCTGAAACCATCAACTACCGCACCCAAAAACCGGAGCGCGATGGCTTGTTTGACGAACGAATTTTCGGCCCAACCAAAGACTGGGAATGTTACTGCGGTAAATACAAGCGCATTCGCTACAAAGGTGTAATTTGCGACAAATGCGGTGTGGAAGTCACCCGCAGCTCGGTTCGTCGGGAACGAATGGGTCATATTGACCTAGCTGTTCCAGTCGCCCACATTTGGTATGTCCGTGGTGTGCCTTACACCATCAGTACGGTTGTTGATATTTCGGTCGGGGATTTAGAAAAAGTCGTCTATTTCGCCTCATTTGTGGTGATCTCCGTTAAAGAAGACCTTAAGCTGGAGGCTTTGCAGCAGCTCGATAACGAATACAAAACCGCCAAAGAAACCCTAAAAGACTCACCAGAGCGCCTAGAGATATTAGAACAAAGCTACAAGTCTACTAAAGCCGATCTCAACTCCCTCGAACCGCGAGCAGTTTTAAGCGAAGGTAAATTCCACGAGCTATCGTTACGTTTTGGCAATATTGCCAAAGTTGGTATTGGTGCGGAAGCGGTCTTGGAAATTCTTAAAGCCTATAACGTTGAAGAAGGTATTGAATTGATTAAAAAAGAGCTGGAAGTCGCTCCGCCAGCGGCCCTGCGCCGATTATCCAAGCGTCTACGAATGCTCACCGATCTGAAATTGGCTGGTGTTAAACCGGAATGGTTCATTATTAATAAGCTACCAGTACTACCGCCGGATCTCCGGCCGATGGTTCAGCTAGACGGTGGCCGTTTTGCCTCGTCCGACCTGAACGACCTTTACCGCCGTGTCATTAACCGCAATAACCGTCTGAAGCGCTTACTTAACCAAGGCGCTCCGGATGTAATTGTTCGCAACGAAAAACGCATGTTGCAAGAAGCGGTTGACGCCTTAATCGACAACTCTGCCCGCAAAACTCAAACCACCACCATTGGCCGGCAGCCGCGCTCGCTCTCCGATATGTTGCGTGGCAAACAGGGCCGTTTCCGCCAAAACTTGCTGGGAAAGCGCGTTGACTACTCTGGCCGTTCCGTTATTGTTGTCGGTCCTAACTTGAAGCTCGACCAATGCGGTTTACCAAAAGTGATGGCCTTGGAACTATTCAAACCATTTGTCATTAGCCGCCTCATTAACGATGGCTACGTTCATAACGTTAAAAACGCTGCTCGCTTAATTGAGCGAGGCACCCCAGAAGTCTGGGAAATTTTGGAAGATGTTACTAAGGAGTCGCATGTTCTACTTAACCGTGCCCCAACCTTGCATCGACTAGGTATCCAGGCGTTTCGACCACTATTAATTGAAGGTAAAGCCATTCAACTTCACCCGTTGGTCTGTGCTGCCTACAACGCCGATTTCGATGGCGATCAAATGGCTGTTCACGTGCCGCTATCAATCATGGCTCGTCATGAAGCTAAAGAATTGATGAGTTCGGCCAACAACCTACTTAAACCCTCGTCCGGTGAGCCATTGGTAGCACCACGGTTGGATATCGTTTTTGGGCTGTTTTACCTAACCAATATCGACAAGGGCGCCCAAGGCGAAGGCAAGTTCTTTAGCACCGCCCAAGAAGTTGAGTTGGCCTACCAACGCGGTGATCTTCATCCGCAAGCGGAAATTGAACTGCGGATCAACAACGAACGAGTTAAAACCTCGGTCGGCCGAGTGATGGTTAACGAAATTTTCCCTGCTGATTATCCATACGTAAACGACGCCCTCGATACCCGCAAATTGAAAACGATTATGCGCCAAATCTACAAAGTATTCGGCCGAGAAGCCACCGCCAAAGTGGCCGATGGCCTGATGAATCTTGGTTTCCGTTTTGCCGAAAAATCCGGAATGACCATGTCAATTTTCGACATTACCGTGCCGGAGTCAAAAGAAAAGCTTGTTACTCAAGGTGAAGACGCCGTTGAAGAGATTGCTAAGCGTTACCGCCGCGGTTTAATTTCCGCTGCTGAGCGTCGCAAACTATCCATTGAGAAATGGACAGAAATTCGCAATAAAATGGAGAAAGAAGTTAAAGACTCCTTCAAAGTTAATTCGTCAATTTGGACAATGGTTACTTCCGGCGCCCGTGGTTCGTCTAATCAGCTGGTGCAGCTGGCCGGCATGAAGGGCTTAGTGGTCAACCCGTCTGGAGCGATTATTGAAGTGCCAATTACCCATAACTATAAAGAAGGCCTAACCGTTTTGGAGTACTTCACCTCTACCCACGGTTCTCGTAAAGGTAAATCTGACACCTCATTGAAAACTGCCGATGCCGGGTATCTTACCCGTCGCCTAGTTGATGTTTCCCAAGACTTAGTGATTACCGAAGAAGACTGCGGCGCCAAGAAGGGGATTGATGTTATCGAAGCCGAATCCGAACTGTATGGTGAAACCTACCAAGAACGTCTAATTGGCCGTGTCACCATGGACACAATTAAAGCCAAAGACGGCAAAACTATTGTTAAGGCGGGCGGCGAAATTACTGAAGACGACATTGCCGCTATTACCGCCAATAACGTGGTAGCAGTTAAGGTTCGCACGGTGTTGCACTGCCAAGCCAAATGGGGCATCTGTCAGAAGTGTTATGGACGTGATTTAGCCACCGGCAACATCGTTCTTAGTGGTACCGCTGTTGGTATTATGGCCGCTCAAGCCATCGGTGAACCAGGCACCCAGCTGACGATGAAGACCTTCCACATGGGCGGTGTCTCCGGCGGTGATATTACCTCTGGACTACCGCGTGTCGAAGAAATTTTCGAAGCCCGCCCACCGCACGGTGCGGCCATTTTAGCCGAGATTCCCGGAAAAGTCGTTGTCCACGAAGCTAAAGATAAGCAATATATTGAAATTGTTAGTGGCGATATCCCAACTGAAGAGTTTGTGTTGGAGGGTGATTACGTGGCCGGCGTAAAGGACAAAGATACTGTTAAGGCCAAGCAAGCCATCGCCACCTCTGCGGAACGCAAAGCGATTCGTTCCGCAATCTCTGGCCGAGTAAATATTAAGGGCAAAAAAATTACCGTCACGGCCCTCGAACCAAATAAAGTTAGCTATACTGTTCCCGCCGATAAAGAAGTGAAAGTGAAAAATGGCGATACAGTGGCGGTTGGCGACAAACTAACAGAAGGCCATGTCGATTTAAATCAGTCGCTCGAGCTCTGTGGTATCGACAAAACCCAAGACTATATAATCCGGGAAGTTCAAAGTATCTACGCCTCTCACGGCGCCGGTGTTAACGAAAAACATATCGAGATCATTGCACGCAGCATGTTCTCTAAAGTCCGCTTAATTGACGGCGGCAGCTCTAGCCTGCTGCGCGGCCAGGTGGTTAGTAAATTAGATATTGAGCGAATGAACGAAGAGCTAAAGAAACAAGGTAAGATTCAAGCGGTTTACGACCAAATTATCCTGGGTATCACCCGCGCTTCGCTGCAGACTGATAGTTTCCTCTCGGCCGCTTCCTTCCAGGAGACTACCCGTGTTTTGATCGAAGCTGCCATTAAGGGTGCAATTGATCCGCTGCGTGGCCTCAAAGAGAACGTTATTATCGGTAAACTTATCCCAGCTGGTACCGGTTACAATCCGGACTTAGTTAGCCCGGCTCCGGCCTTTGAAAAGCGTCCAATTACGTTGGCACCGGTTGATGAGAGCGCCAAAACCGAGTAAACTTGTCTTCAATGCCGACAATTAACCAACTCATCCGCAAGCCAAGGAAGTCTGTTAAAGCGAAATCCAAATCGCCGGCGCTCCATCGTGGCTTTAACTCACTAAAAAACCGTCCGACCGAACTACCTAAGGGCCGGCCGTTTATGCGTGGAGTCTGCACGAAAGTTACTACCATGACACCGAAGAAACCGAACTCGGCCCTCCGTAAGATTGCCCGTGTTCGTTTAACTAGTGGTCAGGAAGTTACCGCCTATATCCCAGGCATCAAACATAATCTCCAAGAACACTCTTTAGTACTGGTGCGTGGTGGCCGTGTTAAAGATCTGCCGGGTGTTAAGTATCACATTGTTCGTGGCGTTTTGAATGCTGAGGGCGTGGAAAATCGTAAACAAGGCCGCTCTAAATACGGCTCTAAGAAATCCTAAAATGCGTGGACGAAGTAAAATTAAGAAACCAGCTCTGGTGCTCGACCCAAAATACGCCGATCCGTTGATGAGTAAATTCATCAACAAGGTGATGTGGGGCGGCAAGAAAGAAACGGCTCGCACCATCGTTTATGCTGCTCTAGAGCGTTTGGCTACTGAATTAAAAACCGAGCCAGCTCCACTGCTGCGGGAAGTTATTGAAAAAGCTTCGCCGATTCTAGAAGTCCGTTCCCGCCGAGTTGGTGGTGCAACATACCAGGTGCCAATGGAAGTCAAACCGGCCCGTAAGACAGTATTGGTAATGCGTTGGCTGTTGGAAGCCGCCCGCAAACAAAAAGGTCAAAGCATGGGTAATGCGCTATACACCGAGATGAAAAACATCCTCGAAAACACTGGCACAGTCATGAAAAAGCGCGAAGACCTCCACAAAATGGCCGAAGCCAACCGTGCCTTTGCTCACTTTGCGAGATATTAATATGAAGGTTCTTTTCTATTGCTCGATTATTTTTTTATTACTAGGCGTTATCTTCTTTAGTTTGCCAGAGTCTTGGTATTGCGGAACTGAAACAACAATGTCTGCATGTTTTGGCCATGGGTGGCAAGCAACTGCAATAAACACTGCCGTTTATTCATCTCTTGTAGGAATTGTCGGCTTGATAATTTCTCTAGTAGTTTTTGCACTGAGAAAGCGAACAAAGAGCAACTAATGGCCCGTCTGTATCCGCTCGAAAGAGTGCGAAATATTGGTATTATTGCCCACATTGACGCCGGAAAGACTACCGTTTCAGAGCGAATTCTTTATTTTACCGGTAAAACCTACAAAATCGGCGAGGTTCACGAAGGCGCCGCCGTCATGGACTGGATGGAACAAGAGCAGGAGCGTGGTATTACCATTACCGCCGCCGCAACCACCGCCTTTTGGAAAGACCATAACATCAATATTATTGATACGCCGGGTCACATTGATTTTACGATTGAAGTTCAGCGCTCATTGCGCGTACTAGACGGTGCTGTCACCGTTTTTGACGGCGTGGCTGGCGTCGAAGCCCAGTCGGAAACTGTTTGGCGCCAAGCCGACAAGTATAAAGTTCCCCGAATTTGTTTTGTTAATAAACTCGACCGCATCGGCGCTGATTTTAAGCATGTCATTAAAACTATTCAAGACCGACTAGGCGCCAAAACCGCCGTTCTGCAGCTGCCAATCGGCGACGAAGACCAACTGCGCGGCGTGGTAGATTTACTTAAGAATAAAGCCGTTATCTGGAGCGAAGACATTACTGAACAACCAACTGAAGAAGAAGTTCCAGCTGAAATGAAAGCGGAAGTTGAAACCTACCGCAACAAACTTATAGAACAAATTGCCGAAACTGATGAAGCCCTGCTGGAGAAATACTTCGCTGGCAAAGAGCTGGGATTAGACGAACTAAAAGCGGCCCTGCGCAAAGCCGTTTTGAACGTCGAAGTTTTCCCGGTCTTGGCCGGCTCGGCCCTAAAAAACAAAGGTGTTCACACCTTACTTGATGCCGTTTTGGATTACTTACCCTCACCGCTCGATAAACCACCGGTTAAAGGAACTGACGTTAAAGACATTGAAAAAGAGCTTGAACGAGCCGTCTCCGACGACGAGCCGTTTACCGCGCTGGCTTTTAAAGTTGCAACCGATCCATACGTTGGAACGCTAACCTTCTTTCGTGTTTACGCCGGTAAACTCACCGCCGGCTCCTACGTTATAAACACATCCAAAGGTGAAAAAGAGCGAGTTGGCCGAATCGTTCGCTTGCACGCTAACTCCCGTGAAGACGTAACGGAAGTTTACACCGGCGACATCGCCGCCGCCGTGGGATTAAAAGCTACTACCACCGGTGACACGCTCTGCGCCGAGAACGCTCCGATTGTCTTAGAGCGAATTACCGTTCCCGAGCCCGTTATCAAGATGTCAATTGAGCCAAAAACCAAAGCCGATCAAGAAAAAATGGGCGCCGCTTTGCAACGTTTAGCCGCCGAAGACCCCACCCTGCGCTTGAGCCAAGACGAAACTACCAACCAAACTCTCATCGAAGGCATGGGCGAACTCCATCTAGACATTATCGTCGACCGCATGAAGCGCGAATTTGGCGTGGAAGCTGACAAGGGCCAACCGCAAGTTGCTTACAAGGAAGCGATTACCAAATCCGTTAAACAAGAGGCTAAATACATTAAACAAAGTGGTGGCCGCGGCCAGTACGGCCACGTTTGGATTCAAATTGAGCCACTAGAAACCGGCCAAGGCTTCGAATTCGTTAATAAAATTACCGGCGGCACCATTCCTAGAGAATTTATTCCGTCCGTGGAAAAGGGTATTAAAGATGTGGTTTCTAAGGGCGTAATTGCCGGCTATCCACTGGTGGATGTGCGCGCCTCACTTTACGACGGCTCCTATCACGATGTGGACTCATCGGATATTGCTTTTCAAGTGGCGGGCTCGATGGCGATGCGCGATGGTGTCAGAAACGCCGGGCCAGTCATCCTTGAACCAATCATGAAAGTGGAAGTGACCACACCGGACGAGTTCTTCGGCAATACGGTTGGCGACTTAAACAGCCGCCGTGGCCGAGTGTTGGGCAGCATTGAACGGGGCAGTTCTCGAGTAATTGAAGCAATGGTGCCGCTTTCCGAAATGTTTGGCTATATCACCGATCTACGTGGTATGACCAAGGGTCGGGCAGCCTACACAATGGAATTTGACCATTACGAGCAAGTGCCACGCAACATTGCTGAAGGCATTGTTGGCAAAGCCGCCGGCGCTAAACAGGCCAGTTAGCAGCCATTGACACTTCTAACTGTCGGTAGAATAATTACGTTGCCAGATCGATCCATGATGCTGATGCTTCCTGGACGGTTAGTCACAAGCGCATTAGAACTGCAGCTATGCGACGTATAGGCACTCTCAAGCTGGTCGTACAACCTTCTCCAGGCGTCCCAGCAGGCTAGCGTGCAAGCCTAGCATTGAGAGGCTCCTAATTCCCCGGTGCCAATGACCGGGGGATTTAATTTAGTATTTTTTCCATTGATTACAGTCGTCACAATGTTACGTTGCTTCTGACCAAGTGTAGTCGTTTGTCCCTCCGGTAAAGCGAAGCGCCTCTTACCGAGCCCAAATTGGAATTACCACCCTCCCACACCAAGCCCCGGCTTGTCCGGGGTTTGCCAAGCAACAACTGTTGACTGACGCCAGTCTTTACAGGTACAATATTCTAGAAACTTTCTGTATACTTTGAAAGTAAAAGGTTAAGTACAAAGGAGTTACAAATGGCAGAAAAATTTGAACGAAATAAACCACACGTTAACGTCGGCACCATCGGTCACGTCGACCACGGTAAGACCACATTGACTGCGGCCATCACTACCGTCCTGTCTGAAAAAGGCTGGGCGGAAAAGCGCGGCGTTGATCAAATCGACAACGCTCCAGAAGAAAAACAACGCGGTATTACTATCGCGACGTATCACGTTGAGTACGAGTCGGAGAAGCGTCACTACGCCCACGTCGACTGTCCAGGTCACGCTGACTATGTTAAGAACATGATCACCGGTGCTGCTCAGATGGATGCCGCCATTTTGGTGGTCTCCGCTCCGGATGGCCCAATGCCGCAGACCCGTGAGCACATTCTTTTGGCCAAGCAGGTCGGCGTTCCTTACGTCGTTGTCTTCTTGAACAAGTGCGACCAAGTTAGCGACCCAGAGTTGCTGGAGTTGGTTGAGGAAGAAATTCGCGATCTCTTGAACAAATACGAATACCCAGGCAAAGACACCCCAATTATTAAGGGCTCAGCTCTTAAAGCTCTTGAGGGTGACGCTGACGCTAAGAAAGCCATCTTCGAACTGATTGAAGCTCTCGACACCTACGTGCCGGAGCCAGTTCGCGAAACCGACAAACCGTTCTTGATGCCGGTTGAAGACGTCTTCTCCATCAAAGGCCGTGGCACCGTTGTGACCGGTCGGGTGGAGCGCGGTACCGTCAAAGTCGGCGAAGAAGTGGAAGTAGTTGGTCTAAAAGACACTGCTAAAACTACGGTTACCGGAGTCGAAATGTTCCGCAAACAGTTGGATTCCGGCCAAGCCGGCGACAACGTTGGATTGCTAGTTCGTGGCTTAGAGCGTGCCGACGTGGAGCGTGGCCAGGTGCTTTGTAAACCCGGCTCAATCACTCCGCACACCCAGTTCGAAGCCGAGTGTTACATCCTTAAAAAAGAAGAAGGTGGCCGGCACACCCCGTTCGGTAAGGGCTACAAACCGCAATTCTACTTCCGTACCACTGATGTTACCGGCGAAGTTGAGCTACCTGACGGTCAGGAAATGGTTGTCCCAGGCGACACCACCACCTTTAAAGTCACGTTGATTGCGCCAATCGCCATGGAAGACAAACTGCGCTTTGCTATCCGCGAAGGCGGCAAAACCGTCGGCGCCGGCATTGTGACCAAAATTCTTAAGTAACTAACCAAGAAAGGCGCACATTATGGCAAAATCAGCCGCTCGTGAAGCAGCCAAGCAGTCCATCCGCATTAAGCTTAAAGCTTATGACTACCGGGTGATTGACCGCTCCGCCAAGAAAATTATTGAGGCGGCCGAGCGCACTGGTGCCATTATCGCCGGACCGATCCCGCTGCCAACTGAAAAGTCGTTGGTAACGGTCAACCGTTCGACGTTCGTGCACAAAGACGCTCGGGAACAGTTTGAGATCCGCATTCACAAACGCATCATTGATGTGATGGACCCAACACCAAAAACGCTGGATGCGTTGATGAATCTTGACCTTCCAGCCGGCGTCGATATTGAGATTAAAACCTAACGGTCTTCATCTCACTCCTCGCAGCATTGCTGCTCGTAGTTGAAATTAATACTTGACCAAGTACTCGCAAAAACTCGCCTCTAACTCCGGCGGGTTTTTGCTTAGCTCTTACTTTTCCCAAGATTTTCTAGTAGACTAACCATGTTTTGAACATCTGCACCCACACCTGTAAACAGCTATATGCCCAGCTGGCTGATTACATGATCAGCGACGACTACCGCTTCCGAAATAACTTGTCGAACGTTCTAAGTGACTTAGCGTCTCTAACGCGAACGGGGTGCGACAAACATGTAATTTGCACCCTTCTATTAATGGCCGAGTACCACCCCACCCAATTCGATATCAATGCTTACAAAAGGCTCAAGGAGCTGAATAATCGGATGGTTGAGGAAGTTCTTGATGACGTTGCCAACGATCGAACGTATCTGGAAAAACTCGGCTCGCTCACGGGGCAGCTGAATAAACCAGACGGTGCGTTGCTGGTAATGTTAATCGACCGGATTCGCCGCTCACATGTTCGTGTTGATAGGTTTATCGGGTTCTACCAGCTCGAAGAAATTCTTAAAAAGTCCTGACCCAGCGTGCAATGCTGGGTCATTTTTATGGGTGTATACTAAACGCATGAAAACTAGCCTAATTGCCGTCGCCACAATTATTGTTGGGGCGTTTAGCGGATATTATTTCGGTTACGATATTGGCTACGAAAAAGCCAGTAGCTATGCCATAAACAACGCTGTAAACAGTTACGAAGAGTGCCTAGCCTACACCAAAGGCCAAGCAATAATTGCCATCTACCCGCCGCAGTGCGGTGTTGGCGGCAAAACGTTTACCCAAGATATCGGCAATGAGCTCGAAGTGGGTGATAAAATTATCAGTGAATACCCCCGTCCGGGTGACCAACTAACAAGTCCGGTAACCATCAAGGGGACAGCCACCGGTAGTTGGTTTTTCGAGGCTAGTTTCGGAGTGGAGCTCTACGATGGTAACGGTATAAAGATCGCTTCCGGTATAGCTGAAACGAAGGATGAATGGATGACTGAAGACTTTATTAGTTATGAGTCGGTGTTAACATTTGCTATACCGAGTACCACCGATGGCTACTTACTGCTCAAGAAGGATAACCCATCTGGCCTGACGGAGAACGACAACTTTTTACGGGTACCTGTCACTTTCCGCTAATGGAAACAGCAGTATTCGGTGGCGGCTGCTTTTGGTGCACGGAAGCGGTTTTCAAAATGCTCAAAGGCGTTGAAAGTGTTGAACCGGGTTACGCTGGCGGGATAACGCCGAAACCCGATTATCACAATATCGGCGACCATGCCGAGGTGATAAAGATTGAATTTGACCAAACAAAGATTAAATTTAGCGATCTATTGACCGTATTTTTTGCCAGCCACGACCCAACTACCCCCAACCAACAGGGCGCCGACGTTGGATCGCAGTACCGGTCGGTTATTCTCTATGCTACGCACACCCAACAGGATGAAGCCGAAAAATTCATCGAAGACCTAAACAAGTCTTCGGAATTCGGAGACCCAATTATTACCTCGATTGAGCCGCTAAAAGACTACTACCCAGCCGAAGATTATCACCGCGATTACTACGCCAAGAATCAAAATGCGCCGTACTGCCAAGTGGTTATTAACCCCAAGTTAAAAAAAATTAAAGAGAAATTCGCCCAATTGTTGGACGAAACGAGTTAGTTTTGTGCTACTATTGGCGCAACAGCACGAGCTGTCGCACTTGGAGCAAGAATGAGTATATCCGGACTAGTTAATTTGGACGAATTAGTGCCGTGTATTCGCGTGCACTTCTACAGCTTGACGTGTCGGCCGGCCAGAGTCGTTGATCCGACCGTCGTCTCGGTGCGACCCACCCCGAAGACGGCTGTCGAACGATTAGCCGAAGAGTTGGGTAGGCAACCAGCCTTTCCGAACTCGAACATCAGCATGACGGTAGACGAGTTTTTCAACTGGAGAAAGTGATCATCAAAAGGCCCCGCGCTAAGCGGGGCCAAATCTTAAAATGTGATATAGTAACTAAGAGTACAAAACACTCCCTCTGCCTTGGCCGCAAGCTATAAAACGGGCGGTTGAAACTTTGGGGCCACCATCAGACCCCTTTTTATATAAATAGGGCCCGCTCGCGTGAGACGGGCCCTTCATGGACGGTCGAGATGAAGCGACTGCTTCTCTGGTGCGGAGCACCGGATTCACTTCGTTTCTCAACGGCAATAATAATAGCAAATTATAATTAAATAAGTAAGACGCACTAGGGCTGTCTTTCCCACTCTAACTTTCTTGACTTCTACCCTGATTCATTAGATAATATCTAAGCATATTCAACCTGTTCGGACGGTTGAATGTTATTACTACGAAAGATGAAGATACTTTTAGGCCATAAAATTGGTATGACCCAAGTTTGGGACAGCAACGGCAAGCTGGTGGCAGCGACCGTTATTAAAGCTGAACCAAATATTATTATTAAAGAGAAAGATCAAACCAAATTGGCCGTGGCCGTAGCTGGTAAAGTTAATAAAGCCCAAGCCGAACTCGCCAAGAAAGTTGGCAGCAAGCGCAATGTTTGGGTAAAAACTATTACTGGACTTGAAACCGAAGAAAAGCAACTCGACGTCTCCCAATTTACCAAGGGCGACGTTGTTGCTGTTACCGGCGTTACTAAAGGCAAGGGATTTGCCGGCACCATTAAACGACACAACTTCCACCGTGGTCCAGTTTCTCATGGCTCCGATAATGTCCGCCGCCCTGGTTCAATTGGTGCTCAACGACCGCAGCGCGTACCATTGGGCCAGAAAATGGCCGGACATATGGGCGCCGTAAACTTTACCGCCCGCGGCAATAAGGTTGTGGACGTGCTTATCGAAAACGGCATCGTTATTTTATCTGGTGCAGTACCAGGCCCAAATCGCGGACGAGTAGTCGTTAAAGGACTCTAATTATGGCCAAAACAGCAATTAACATTCCCTTAGTAAAACAAGCACTCTCGGCTCGCCAAGCTAGTAAACGACAAGGTACGTCAAATACTAAGACCCGCGGCGAAGTTTCGGGTGGCGGAAAAAAACCATGGAGACAAAAAGGCACCGGTCGGGCTCGTGCCGGCTCCAATCGTTCGCCACTGTGGTCGGGCGGCGGTATTACCTTTGGACCAAGCAAAGAGCGTAACTATAAAGTTGGCTTACCAAAAAAGATGAGTCGCCAAGCACTATTAGAGCTACTGCGCCACTTACACAGCCAACAGCAAATTATTGTCGTGAAATCCTTAGCCCTGACCGATGCCAAGACTAAGGCAGCTCTCAAACTGCTAAGTGCACTTAATTTAACTGGTAAAAAAGCCATATTAGTTACTGAAAAAATCGAACCTGAACTGGTGCTAGCAACCCGCAATATTAAAGGTATTAAAACTACTATCGCCATTAACCTGTCAATAATCGACTTGGCGTCGGGTACTGTAGTCGCCGAAGAAGCGGTCGCCAAAGCCTGGGGAATTGTTAAAGATACGCCAGCTGTTAAAGCGGCAGCTAAGAAAGCGAAAACCTCTTAAGATGAATAAATTCTTTGGTTCGACAAGACTCACCAGATGAAAACTATTATTTCACCAATTCTGACTGAAAAATCTGTACTCAATATTGATAAAGGATTGTACGTTTTTGCTGTTACCATCGATGCCACGAAAACCTCAATTGCTGATGCCTTGAAAAAACTTTACGAAGTTGACGCCGTATCAGTTCGGATTGTCAATTTACCGGCCAAAAAAGTTAACTTCAAACGCAAACCCGGTGTTCGCTCAGTCCGCCGCAAAGCCTACGTCCAGCTAGCTGCTAAACAGCTAATCCCGGGCTTTGAATTACCAAAGAAAAAAGGCGAAAAAGACGCAACGGAGAAAGGTAAATAATGCCACGCGCCATCAAACCAAATACACCCGCCACTCGCCATATGACATATGGTGATTTTGGAACATTAACCAAAAAGCGTCCAGAAAAATCACTAACTTTCCGATTGAAAAAACACGGCGGTCGCGATAAAACTGGCCAAATTTCCGTTCGTCACCAGGGCGGTGGTGCCAAACGACTTTACCGAGTGATCGACTTCCAATTTTTACCGTTTGAGGGTGCGGCTAAAGTTATGTCTATCGAGTACGACCCAAACCGCAGCTCGTTTATTGCACTATTGGAGATGCCGGACGCCACTAAAAAATACATTATTGCACCAGACACCTTGAAAGTGGGGGACACCGTGACGAGCGGCAAAACCAAGAAATACTCGATTGGTGCTCGAATGAAATTGGCCGATGTGCCAGTTGGCTACGAAATCCACAACATAGAATTAAACCCAGGTCAGGGCGGTAAAATCATCCGTTCCGCCGGCGCCAGCGCTACTATCACTGCCAAAGAGGGTAAATACGCCTACATCAAGATGGCTTCTTCAGAAATCCGTAAAGTCCTGTTAGAATGTATGGCGTCGATTGGAAAGGTTTCCAACCCTACCCACAACCGGATTCGGATCGCTAAAGCTGGTCGAATGCGCCACATGGGCGTTCGTCCAACTGTTCGTGGTAAAGCGATGAACCCGAATTCCCACCCACATGGTGGTGGTGAAGGTGTTAACCCAATCGGTATGAAACATCCGAAAACTCCTTGGGGTAAGCCAGCGCTCGGGTATCGCACTCGTCGCAATAAGCGCACCCAAAAGTTTTTAGTTAGCCGCCGAAAGGCCAAGAGGTAATCATGTCACGATCACTGAAAAAGGGTCCGTTTGTCGATCCAAAATTACTGAAGAAAATCAAAGACTTGCCGGCCGGTGCGCGGACAGTTATCAAAACTTGGTCACGTTCTTCAACAATCTTCCCAGAAATGGTTGGATACACCATCGCTATTCACAACGGTAAAGCCCATCTACCGGTCCAAATTGTTGAAGAAATGGTTGGTCACAAGCTCGGTGAATTTGCCCCAACCCGTAAATTCCGCAGCCACGGTGGCCGTATGGCTAAAGAAGAGGCAACTGGTACGGCCGCACCAATAACACCACCAACCGCTCCCGTTGGAGGTAAATCATAATGTCCGTTACTGTGAAACTTCGTTATGTCCGTCACTCTGCCCGTAAACTCCGTCCCGTCGGTCGGCTGTTTGTTGGTAAGAATTTAGAGCAGGCTATCGACACCAGCTCCTTGATGCCGCAGCAATCGGCGTATTTCTTTAATAAGGCATTTAAAATGGCAAAAGCCGCCGCTACTGCAAAAGAATTTTCACCCGAGAAGTTGGTAGTAACGACAATTTCCGCCACTGAAGGCCCACACATTAAACGGGTTCGTCCCAATGCCCGCGGCCGGGGGAATGCTTACAAAAAGCACTTGGCTCATATTGCTGTCACTGTGGCAGAAGCAACGGTGGCCGAAAAACCAATGAAACGCCGCATTGCCAGTAAAAAGGAGAAGGACTAACAATGGGCCATAAAACCAATCCGATCAGTAACCGCCTAACCGTTAACCCGGACTGGCAGAGCAAGTGGTTTGCCAAGGGAAACTATAAAAAGTATCTAATTGACGATTTGAAGATTCGCGATTTTCTAAAAGCGAAGTTGTCGAATGCTGGTGTGCGCCGGGTCGAGATTATCCGTTCTCGCGATCGTTTGGCAATCCAAGTATTTACCAGCAAACCTGGACTAGTGATTGGTCGCGGTGGCCAGGGAATAAATTTGCTTAAAGACGATATCCAGAAAAAATTCTACCCCGACAACCAGCCAGTTGTCCGTTTGGACATTGTTGAAGATCGCCATCCTGATCTGTCAGCCACCCTAGTTGGCCAAAATATTGGTAGCCAAATCGAGCGCCGTATTCCTTACCGCCGTGCCTGTAAGCAAGCCATTGAAAAATCCATGGCCAGCGGGGCTAAAGGAATTAAAATTCTCATCTCCGGTCGTCTGAACGGTGCCGAAATTGCCCGTAACGAAAAATTCCAAGACGGCACCATTCCGCTATCGCGTTATAGTCGGGACATTGACTTCGATGTTTACCACGCCAAGACTACCTACGGCGTGATTGGCGTTAAGGTTTGGGTTAATCGCGGTGAGTTTGCCGAACAGGAGAGCGACTAATGTTACTGCCACGTAAGCTCAAACATCGCAAATGGTTCCGCGGCACTATTGCTGGACCGGCAACGCGAGGGACTAACGTCGATTTTGGCGACTACGGCTTGAAAGCCATGGACAGGGCCTACTTAAGCTCTCGTCAATTGGAAGCCGGCCGTCGGGCGATGACCCGTTACGTTAAACGTGGCGGTAAAATTTGGATTCGGGTATTTCCCCACAAACCTGTTACTTCCAAGCCATTGGAGGTTGGTATGGGTGGTGGTAAGGGTGCTTTGAGCCATTTTGTGGCTCAAGTTAAGCCGGGAACAATTATTTACGAAATGGCTGGCGTTACCGAAGAAGTGGCTCGCGAAGCCATTCGTTTAGCGGCTAATAAACTGCCAGTTAAAACCAAATTTGTTAGAGCCGAGGACCGATGAAACGTAGCGAACATTTAGCCGCATTGGAACGCTTAACAGATAAGCAGTTATCTGTTAAGATTGCCGAGAGCCAAAAAAGTCTGATCGTCAAACGGCAAGAGAAGTTGCTTGGCAAGCTCAAAAATACCGCCGAATTACGGACAATGCGCCGCGATATTGCCCGGATGAAAACATTGCTGGATCAAAAAGTAATGGCGGCGTTAACTAATAAAGAAAGTTCCCATGAGTAAACAAACTATTAAAAAAACCTTAATTGGCCGCGTTGTCTCCGACAAAATGACCAATACTGCCGTTGTCGAAGTGGAAATTTGGAAAATTCACCGCGTTATCAAAAAACGCTATAAGCGCCACTCTCGATTTATGGTAGAAAACCCCGAAAACCAGTATAAAACTGGTGATTTAGTCAAGATCGTTGAAAGCAAACCGCTTAGTCGCCACAAGCGCTGGACAGTTATTGCTAAGGCCAAAAAAGAGGAAATCGTATGATTCAGTTAATGTCCCGCTTAAAAGTGGCCGATAACTCCGGCGCTCGATGGTTGGGTGTGATTAAAGTGGTTAAACAGGGTCGTCACGACGGTGCCCAGCTGGGTGATGTCGTAGTGGCTTCAGTTAAGTCCGCCATTCCGCGCGGGAACGTTAAAGCTAAAGAGGTTGTTCGAGCGGTGATTGTCCGCCAAACCAAACCCTATCGTCGTCCCGATGGCTCAACAATTCGTTTTGACGATAACGCAGCGGTGATAATTAACGAGGATCGCACACCGCGTGGCACTCGGATCTTTGGCCCAATTGCCCGGGAAATTCGTGATCGTGGCTACTCTAAAATTGTTTCCCAAGCCCCGGAGGTACTATGAACAAGTATCAAGTAGTAAGTAGCAAAGCTAGAGGTTCGAAAATACTAAAAGGCGATAAAATTCTGGTGATTACCGGCAAAGATCGCGGTAAAACCGGTCTGGTGGAGCGAGTTTTAATTAAAGAAAACCGAGCGGTCGTTACCGGTATCAATATAGTTAAACGTCACCAAAAGCGCACT
>CAZRED010000005.1:0-53233 GCA_964599405.1 uncultured Candidatus Saccharibacteria bacterium | reverse complement strand
TAATTGCCTCGGCACTTTGCGGTTTCACTTCAATGCCGTACTTCGGACAGTGCGCCGTACCGGCTCGGGAAAAGAGCAGGCGTAAAAAGTCGTAAATCTCGGTGGTAGTAGCAACCGTCGAACGGGGGTTGCGGGAAGCGGTTTTTTGGTCAATCGCAATAGCTGGTGCCAGACCTTCTATATAATCGAAGTCTGGTTTCTCCATATCGCTCATAAACTGACGAACGTAGGAAGAAAGACTCTCCACGTAGCGGCGCTGCCCTTCGGCAAAAATCGTGTCAAAAGCCAGCGAGGATTTACCCGAGCCGGATAAACCGGTAATCACCGTCACTTTGTTTTTCGGAATCTCCACGGTCAAGTTTTTCAGGTTGTGAGTGCGGGCGCCGACGACACGGATTTTTTCCATATTTTGCTTTTCCTTTCTGGTTGACGCGTGTTACACGCGTTGCTGGGGGCATTGTAGCAGACAATTATGCGGGAATGCAAGGGTCGCCCTTGGGTTTTTAACACGACGGGGCTTGATTTTCCGTTGGGCTCCGCTACAAAGAGTTAAGTAGAAAACATATGGAAAGGGAGGCGTAATGCTCAAAGGAAATATGCCAGAAGGTGAAGGGCCCGGTACCGTGGTTGGGGTTAATGTAGCCCTTTCTGGAACGTTGAAAGATCAGAACGATATCTCGGTTCACGGCATGGTTGAAGGTGAGGTGGTGTCGGAAAAAACCGTCACCGTTGGGCAAACCGCCCAAGTCAAAGGGCCGGTTCGAGGTAAAATTATCACCGTCGCTGGCGTGATTCGCGGCTCAATCGATGCGTCCGAAAAATTAGAAGTGTTGGAAACCGGTAAGATTTTTGGCAGTGTTACCACCCGGGATATGGTTGTCCGTTCCGGCGCCCAAATCTCTGGCAAAGTGACGATGGGCTTGGACGAAGATGAAGCGGCCAAACCACAGGCCGACGATGTCACCCCCGAGCCAATTATCGACGAAGCATCGCAAGATCCAACTAATACAGAAGAAACTAACGGCGAAGAGCCGACTCTTAAACCAGACGAAGAGTAATCCAGTCTTCGTTTGACTGGAGAATTGATGTACTACTACGTCCTGGAATCGCCATCAAGTCGGGCCATCCGGCAAACCTATCAGAAGCTACGCGACACTCTGACCAATCTTGGTATTGCCGGCGAAATGGTCACCGCCAGCCCGGCCCGAACCCCCACCGAGCTGACTCAAATGGGTATCTCGAAGGGCTATTCGACAATTGTGGCTGTGGGGGGTGACGACCATGTTGATGAAGTAGCGATTGCCACGCTCGGTCAAGCCGTACTGGGTGTGGTGCCAATTAATGCCTCGCCGCTATTAACTGACATTGTTGGGGTGCGCGACCTACGCGATGCAGCCGAATCGTTGAAGCGCCGTCGGCTCACCACCCACTCGGTGGTTTTTGTGGAACCGGACAACGCGTTTTTCCTGGACGCCACTATTGTTGCCCCAAAACTAGCAAAAGTGAGCTTAGTGTTGGACAACAAGGTCCGGGTCCACTCATATTTTAATTCGCTTTCTGTAACCAGGGCATTAGAGCTATGTTTAACCAGCGAGCATCTAATCGAAGCCAAGAAATTTCTGGGACTATTTAGCTCCGGCGGCAAAAAAATCACCTCGGAAAGTCTGTTTCACGCCCGCCAAGTTCGGATTGTTACGGAGCCACCACTACCGCTGATGGTTGGGGGCACGAAAGTCGCCCAAACCCCCACCGAGCTGCGGTTGGTTCCCGAGTCGTTGAAAGTTATCACCAAACGTGGTACAGTTCTTGAGTAAATGTATTGTTTGTTAGAACCAGTGGGTCGGATAATCCAGCCCAGTTTGCATGCACGTTAACCGTAACCAAGTTTCGGCTGTAATAGTCGCGGAGTAATCATCGAAAAACCACTGCGCATCAACGGGGAGATCACCGCCCCAGAAGTTCATCTGATTTTGGATGATGGCCGCTCCGCTGGTAAAGTCGGGCTCGATCAAGCCCGTTACTTAGCGGCCCAAGCCGAGCTGGATCTGGTAGAGATCGGTCCTAATGCCTCCCCCCCAGTAACGAAGTTACTGGACTTTAATAAGTATCGCTACCAGCAGGAGAAGCACGCCCGCGGCAACAAGACTAGAGCCAACGATTTGAAAGAAATTCGTCTTGGTTTTAAAACCGATGATCACGATTTGGAGACCAAAGCCAAACGTGCCCAGCAGTTTTTAGATCAAGGCCATATCGTTCGCGTCTACATTCAACTGCGCGGCCGGGAAAATGTTTTTCCCGATAAAGCCAAGCAAACCCTAGACCAGTTCCGCCAACGGACAGTCTCGGAGATGGATTCGCCCATCACCCAAGTCGGTAAACGAATTATCTGTATTCTAAGAAAGAAAAAATAATGCCTAAAATTAAATCACATAAAACCACTACCAAACGTTTTCGAATTAGCGGCTCCGGCGCGCTGGTTGGACGTAAGATGTCAGTTGCGCACCGTGCTCGGTTTAAATCCAAGCGTTCCAAACGCCAGAAGGCGCTAACCAATACTGTGGAAAAGTCAGTCGCCAAGAAGCTTCGACAAGTTTTGAAGGGCTAAAGGAGAAAAATGGCACGAGTAAAACGCGGTACGACGGTACGCAAACGACACAAAAAAATTCTTAAGCTCACTAAGGGCTACAAATTAGGGCGAAAAAATCTGTTCCGTCAGGCCAAACAGGCCGTTTTGAAGGCCGGCCAGCACGCTTACCGTGACCGCCGCAACAAAAAGCGGGATTTTCGCCGTCTCTGGATAGTTCAATTGAACGCCGCTGTCCGGGCTCACGAACTTTCCTACAGCCAGTTTATCTATGGCTTGGACAAAACCGGTCTGAAATTGAACCGCAAAGTTCTAGCCCAGCTCTCAATCGAAGCACCGGCTCAGTTTGCTGATGTTATTTCGAAAGTCAAAGAAGTACTCAAGAAGAGCTAGTCATAATTCTGTCTTCACCCCAAAATACGACTAGTATTTTGGGAAATTACGAGCGAAAGCGGCGGCGGAAAACAAAGTTCTTAAGCGATTCGCCGATCTTGTTTTTCTCAATTTTTGGCCCGTGCAACTTCCAGAAAATCAGATAGATCGCCACAATTAGAACTAAGTGAATAATCGCTTCAATCCGGACGATATCTTTGCCGAAGTCTATCTTTAAGGTTTTAATCAACAGCTCACCCAGGAAGAACCCTTCCATGGCCAGGAAAAATACCACCCCGTCGCTTAATTTGTGGCGCAGCCAGGTGCGAAACAGCAAGGCAAACAGTAAACCCGCCCAAACGATACTGAATAAATCGATCGGATAGGATCCGTTCACCGCTAAGAAGCTATCAGTTAAGCGGCCGGTTGAGCAGCTGGATAGGTGGCAGCCGGTTTTCCCCACCGCCCAAGCCACTAGAAAGCTTAACGACCCGATATCTAGCATTTGCCAAAGCGGGTCTTTTTCCTTGCGGATAAAGTACAGGTACATCAAAAAGCCCACAAACAAGCCACCCAGGGCAATTAATCCACCTTGCCAGAAGTAAAACACCTGGAAAAAGCTCTGAAATTCTTTGGCGTAAAGAAAATAGTAAGCCAGTCGTGAGCCAACCAGTGCCAACAATAGGGTATAGAGAACAGTATCAAAGATGTGATGGGTCTTCAGATTTTGCTGCCGCGCCGCCCAAAACAGAAATAAGCCACCAGCCACCGTGCCCAGGGCAATAAAGGTGCCGAAGGAATAGAACTTAAAGCTACCCAGCTCAAATAGTACCGGTGTCATTACTGTTCCAGTATCCCAAAGCACCCCTTTGGCGTCAATCTGGCCTTACCTGATTAATCTAATGGAGATATACCAAGCAGTTAATGCTTGGGTAGCCGTTGACGAGCGGCTATAATAGTTGCCACGGACGGTTAGCTCAGCGGTAGAGCACTACATTCACACTGTAGGGGCCATTGGTTCAAGTCCAATACCGTCCACAAATGATATATTGTAGTTAACAAATAAGTAACTAAGGAGGTGTAATGAGCGATACAGACGGAACAACAATGGGAGAAGACGTAAAGGAACTGGGCGAGAAAATTGGCGAAGGCGTTCAAGACGCTGCCAACGCGGTAGTTGATGAGACCGAAAAAGTGGTGGACGCTGGCAAGGAACTGGCCGAGGATGTCGCCGGCACAGTCTCCGACACAGCCAAAGAGCTAAAAGACGAAGTCGTCGAAGGCTAGTATTTATTTCCACCAGATAGGTACTAAGGAAGGATATGTGTTTAAACACATATTCTTCCTTAAAAGAAAAAGCCCGCGAAAGCGGGCTCAGGGTGCTGACATTAACATTTCAACGATTTCCGGCCAATCCAGGCGTGGAATGTGTTGGTGGGTTTCAGCCAAGCTGGCATTCCAGGGGTGGCGGAAACAGATCGGCCTTACGGCACGGGAGTCCCAATGGCGGAACTCTTCCTTATTGTCCTCTATTAGGATTGCCGCCGAAATTTGCTCGGCCATCCTAGTTTTGGTAAGCCGACCCTCGGTAGTGGCAAACGGGTTATTGCGCCCATTGGCAAAGTACGGCGTGACGAACGGGAAGTGCGTTTCAAAGAAGCGTCTTGTTGGTTCCTCCAAGTGGGCACCGCGGCTCGTGATGGCAACAAAGCCGTAGCGTTGCTTAAGAATGTCCAACGCCTCCACTACTCCTTCAATAAGGTGAGGATACTCCATGTCGAAGTTTTCTTCGAATTCGGCCAGGAGTTTGAACGTTAGCGTTTCGCTGATGCCGAATGCTACGGAAAAATTGTGGGCGCGGCAGTTTTCGTAGCAATCGTTTCTACCCAACCGCTCATTTGTGTGGGCGATAAAAGGGCGGGCGAAATCAACGATGACGCCGTCAATGTCAAGGGCAATGATTGTTTTCTGCAATTTCTAAAGTACCTCCATAAGGGTGTGTAAAGATTCTACTGTTTATTGCCAAAAAAAGCCAGGTAGGATGTGGGAATTTCTTCACATTTCTTCCCCCGTTAACTTCCGCTACAATATAACCCAATGCGCAAGTTCACCTCACTCGTTGAAGTGTTGAAAGTTATCGGTACGGTTTTTGTAGCTGCGGTAATTATCCGTTTTTTCCTGTTTCAGCCGTTTGTGGTGGAAGGCTCAAGTATGGAGCCAAATTTTCACCACGGCGAGTATTTGTTTATTGAAAAAGTTAGCTACCGGCTGCACGAACCGGCGCGCGGTGACGTGATAGTGTTCCGCTACCCCAACAACCCGACCATTAACTACATCAAACGAATTATTGCCCTGCCGAACGAAACGGTGCGGATTGAAGGTGGCAGTGTGTTGATCAACGGCCAAAAACTAAGCGAGCCGTACTTGGACGAAGGAGTCCAGACGATTATTAACCGCAATCCCAACGCCACTTTTGAGGTAACGGTACCGCCGGACAAGTTCTTCGTGATGGGCGACAACCGCGACCACTCTTCGGATTCTCGCGACGGCTGGCTGCTCCCGAACAACTACATTGTTGGCCGCTCGGCGATTACCATCTACTCACAGAACTAACCTTTTTTAGCGTTTTGGCTGATCCAATCGGCTAGTTGGCTGATATTTTCGCCGGTTTTAGCCGAAACTAACAAATGCTCAAAACGGGAGATATGGCCGTGAAATTGGATTTTCTGGTCAACTAGATCGGTTTTGTTAAAAACAATGACCGTTGGCTTTTCTAACGAAGAAGCGTAGTACAGCAAATGCAAATCGCCGCGGGCGCTGCCGACAGTGGCGTCAACCACTACCATCACGCAGTCGGCTTGATTGATGGCGGTTAAGGCCCGTTTAACACTGAAGGCTTCCGGACCGCGCTCAATTTTACCCCGGCGGCGTACTCCGGCCGTGTCGGCTAGTAAATATTCTTGGTCATTGATGGTAATTTTTTCAGTAACAATATCGCGGGTAGTACCAGCCACCGGGCTAACCACCGCTCGGTCCGCTTTCGCCAAAGCATTCAAAATAGAAGATTTACCAACATTTGGCCGGCCAATAATTGCAATAACTGGTAATGGAAGAACACTTGGTTCGACTTTCGGGATCTCATTGGTTATGGCATCCAGCAAATCGCCGGTGCCCCGGCCGGTACCGCCAGAAACTTCAAAGTACGGTAGGCCCAAGTTGTCGTGCCGCTCGGCCTTTTTTTCGCGGTTGAACGAATCAATTTTATTAGCGACCAGCCAAACGTTCTTGCCACGCAAATCGTTTAAAAATTGGCGGTTAACTTCCGATAAGCCCTCGATAGCATCGTATGCAAATAGGATAATATCGGCCTCGTCGGTAGCTTTTTTCATTTGGGCAAAGACCCGCTGGTTCAGTTCGGATTCGTCATCCACTAAACCGCCAGTATCAACTAAGTTGAACTTTTTGGTATTCCACTCCACTTCGCCATAAACGCGGTCGCGGGTGGTGCCGGCTTCTTTGGCAGTTATTGCTTGCCAGGAGCTGGTGAGGCGGTTAAACAGGGTAGATTTACCAGCATTGGCCGGCCCGATGAGGGCGACCATTGGCAGTTGGCTAGTGTCTTGGTTTTTTGGTGTATCAAACATATGATGCTCTCATGATTTACGCCAACGTTTTGGTCGCGAAGCGCGGCAGTAGCGAGCAGCTAACGTATGCCGTTCCTGCTGCAATTATACCTTATATAAGGCAAGGATGCATGGTCACAGTGCCAGTTCGCCAAAAAAGTGTTCGGGCGGTGGTACTGCGGCTGCACGAGCGGATTCCTGCCAAACTACGCGGAAAAATCCGGGAAATGACCGGGATCGAGCGAGAAGGTGGTTTTAGTGAAGGCCAAATGGCGGTCGTGACAGAGTTGGCCGAGCAGTACCTAACCAACCCTTCGGATGTACTATTTCGGGCGCTGAACCAACCGAAAAGGGTAATTGATGGTAAAAATGCGGCGAAAAATGGGAAAGTTCGCTACTTTCAGGCCGATTGGAGCGAGCGAGTGAAGAAATATCGGGAACTAGTCGGAAAATATAGCGAAACATTGATATTGTTTGCGACCAATAGCCACCTCGAAGCTTTTGCCAGCTCTGGCGATATAGTTTTGGATGGTAGCGCCAAGGCTCGGAAGGCTGTTGCAACAGCTAAACCGGGTGCAGTTTTTCTGGGAACGGTGGGCGATGCTTTCTTTCCACTACCGGGTGGGTCGTTGATAATCGTTGATCAGCCGGATCATATCGGCGCCCAGTACTCCAGCCGGCCTTTTCTGAAGGCAGCCGATATCGTTGGCGCTAGAGTCCGCCACGAAGGCTTAGTTTGCTTGTTCGGCCAGGCAATTATTCACCCGCAGCAGTTATTAGATGTCCAGAAAAAGAACATTACACTCGAGTCAAAAACTGAAAAAGTGCCACTTCTGGTTTGCTCGCGATTGGGGAGTAAAGAATTATTGCTGCCAACGATTGTCGAAGAAATAGAATCGGCAATGGAGGAAAACGAAAATGTTGCTTTGTTGGTGGCTTCGAAAGGTTGGGCGAATGCCTATTTCTGCCGCGATTGCCAAACCGTCGTTACTTGCCAGCGCTGTCACCGTCCAGCCGGTGTGGCCGCCCTTCCACCAGGTCAGGGCGACCCCGAGCGAAGTCGAGGGGCGGAACAGCAGCTCCATTGTTGCTATTGCGGGCTCCGAGCAGAGCTACCAGCGCAATGCCCACGCTGCTCAAAGAAAAACTTAGTAACAGTGGGGGAGGGGATTGACCAAATTGTCGACGAGATAAAGAAACGGTTCCCGAAAGCCTCACTCCAGGTATTGGCGGGAAATCGCAAAATTGAACCAAAAGCAGCGCAAATTACTATCGCCACTGAAAAAATATTGAGTTATCCACAGCTGCAGTTTGGGAAAGTGATTGTTGTCAGCGCTGATCGAGCATTGTCGGCCAGTGCGATAGATGGGCCGTGGCGGCTACTAAATATCTTGCTGGAGCTGGCTGGGCAGGCGAAAAGCCTGGCAGTTCAGACATATTTTCCCGAGCACCGGGTATTTGAGGCGCTTTCGTCAGGCGATCTGCGGCAGTTTTTCCAGGTGGAGCTTGGCGAGCGAAAACGCTTCGGCCTGCCGCCGTACGGCTATGCTTTGCGGCTGCACGGCCAAGCCAATTCCGTAGTGGCGTTGGAACTACAAGCCAAAGAATTAGAGAAAGCCGTTGGAGCTATCAACGGAGCCGGTTCGTCGGGTTTGGAAATTGTTCAACAAGCTTCCAGACATGTGGTCGGCGAGCTGCAAATCCTTTCGCCGATATCGCGGGAACAGCAGCTGCGCAAAAAACTAGCCGACGAGTTACCGCCAAACTGGGCGGTAACGGGCCAATAAAGCTCCAAATTAGACATAAAAACAGGTAAAATAAGTCGGATGGACGTCCGCGTTATCTACGACCCAATTTTGCGCTCCGTTGCCGAGCCGGTAACGGTTTTTGACGCTGCGCTGAAAAAAGAGGCGGACGAAATGCTCAAAACGATGAAATCCCACATTGGTATCGGTCTAGCTGCTAATCAGGTCGGACTGAACAAACGGTTAATTGTGTTGGGTTATAAACGAACCGGGCCGGACGACGAACTGCCGGAAATGCCGTTTATGCAGCTCTGTAATCCAAAAGCGCTCAAGACCAGCCAAGAGAAAGACATAATGACCGAAGGCTGCTTGTCTTTGCCCGGCCTGGAACTGCCGGTGGAGCGTTCGGTGGGTGTAACGGTGGAAGCCCAAGACCTAACTGGCAAGAAAGCCACGATTAAAGCCAAGGGGCTGTTGGCGCGGGTGCTGCTGCACGAAATTGACCATTTGAACGGCATTTTATTTACCGATCACGTCAAAAACTACAAAAACCTGGCCGATTACCGCTTCGCTCGGATTGTTTTTATCGGCAGTGATGACTTTTCGTTGGTACAACTAAAAGCCCTCCATGAAGCCGGATTAAATGTGATTGCTGGCATTACCGAAACCGACAAGCCGGCTGGCCGGGGGCAACAGATTAAAGAGTCAGCAATTAAAACTGCCGCCAAAGAAATCGGTATCGCCGTTTTCCAGCCGGAAGATAAGGATGAAGTCACTTCGATTATTGGCCAACTTGAGCCGGATTTGGTGGTGCTAGCTTCTTACGGCAAGATTTTACCGGGCGAGGCTCTTGAGCAACCAGCTTACGGCTGCATTAACGTTCATCCCTCACTCTTGCCGAAATACCGCGGTGCCACTCCCATTCAATCGGTAATTTTAAACGGCGAAACGGAAACCGGTGTCACAATCATGGAGATGACCGCCCAGGTAGATGCCGGCCGGATTATTTCCCAGCAAAAAACCGATATTTTACCAGAAGAAACAGCCGGGCAGCTGCGCAAACGCCTGGCCAAACTTGGTGCCAAAATGCTGTTAGAAGCCGTTCCAGCCTATCTGTCCGGCCAAGCCAAATTGACCGTGCAAAACACAGCGGAAGTTTCGATGACCAAGCGTTTTTCCAAAGAAGACGGCCAAATTAACTGGGAGAAGAGCTCTGTTGAAATCGTCCGACAAGTCCGCGCCCTACAGCCCTGGCCGGGCACATTTACATTTTTAGGCGAGAAGCGGTTGAAGGTTATCGAGGCCACCCTCAAGGACGACAAAGTTCTACCGATCACCGTTCAACTCGAGGGGAAAACTCCAACACCCTGGGCGGATTTTGTGAAGGGCTACGCTAACCAGTTGACCAAGGAAGCTTGGAAGGGTAAAATTACTTGGTAAATGCTAGTAATTCGACTACGCCGAGTAGGCAAAAAAAACAAACCAAGCTACCGAATTGTTGTGGCGGAACATAGTTTTCCGATTGACGGCCGTTTTGTGGAAGATTTGGGTTTCTACAACCCGCATACCAAGACTGCCGGTATAGACAAAGACAAAGCCGTGGACTGGATGAAAAAAGGCGCCAAGCCGTCGAATACTATCGCTAAAATTCTCGAAAAGGAAAAAGTTAAACACAGCTCGGTGGTAGTGGAGAAAAAGAACAAGAAACCAAAGGCTAAATCCGCCGAACCGAAAGCTGCTGCAGCTGCACCGGCCGCTGAAGCAGAGTCTCCTGTTGCCGACGCTCCAGTAGAGTCTGCTGAAACAGTAGAAACTCCGGAAGCGGTTACTGAAGAAGCCACAGCTGAAGCCCCAGCTGAAGAACCCGCGTCAGAGGAAGCTCTCGCCGAAGAACCGGCGGTCGAAGCACCGTCCGAAGAAGAAAAATCAGACTCGTAAGAGTCTTTTTTCTTAGGGTCGTATTTACAAAAAGCGCTTACTTTGTTACAAAAACAGTGTAACGGCAGCGAGAAGGTCGAGCTGTACAGCATGATTGACAGGAGTCCCGAATGACAGCCAAAGAAATGACAGACCAAGAATACGTGGAAAGCATGGTGAAGCCGATAGTCGATAATTCCGACGACGTTTTAACGAGCCGCGTGCTCGATGAACGCGGCGTGCTGATTCAGTTAACGGTTAACCAAGCCGACATGGGCAAAGTGATTGGCCGAGAAGGCCGCACCGCCAAGGCAATTCGCTCTCTGCTAAGAGTTTTTGGTGCCCGAAGCCAAGCCCGCATCAACTTGAAAATTGTTGAGCCGGATGGCGGCGAAGTAGCAATCCCGGAAGGCGACAACGCGCCAATGGAAAGCGTTAAGCCGGCAATGGCCGAAGAAATGCCAGCCGCGAAAGCTGAAGAGCCAGTGATGGAGCCAGTGGCCGAAGAGACCGAAAAAGCGACTGAAGTAATATAACGAACTTTGTGCATTAAAAAGAAAGCCCCATTTGGGGCTTTCTTTAGTACAATGTAAATACAATGCGTATAGACGTTTTAACACTGTTTCCGGAGATGGTCGCTGACGCGCTAACCTATTCAATGCCAGGCCGGGCCCAAAAGGGTGGCCAATTAGAGCTGCATACTACTTTTCTGCGCGATTTCGCTATCGACAAGCGCGGCACAGTGGACGACGCGCCGTACGGTGGTGGTCCAGGGATGGTGTTACGAGTGGATGTGGCTCACGCTGCCTTGGAAGCGGCTGATCCCAAGCACAAAGCTCTACGGATCATGCTTTCACCCGACGGCGAGCTGTTTGACCAACGAATGGCCAAAAAACTCTCCAAAGAAAAACACATTATTTTACTCTGTGGCCGCTACGAAGGTTTTGACAGCCGGATTGATAAATACGTCGACAAAAAAGTGTCAGTCGGCAACTATGTGGTAAGTGGTGGGGAGCTGCCAGCAATGATAATTATTGATGCCGTTAGCCGGCTGTTGCCGGGAGTGTTAGGCAATGAAGAATCGCTAAAACACGAAACCTTTGAGAATAACTCTACTGATTACCCAGTCTTTACCCGTCCGGAAGAATACGACGGCCAAAAAGTGCCAGAGGTACTGCTTTCTGGCCACCACGCCGAGATTGAAGCTTGGCGAAACGAACAGAAGCGGAAGACAAACTAATTTTTCACGGGAACGATACCTCTCACTAAACGCCACGTCGCTGTGGGGAAGGTGTTCCAACTTTCATAGCACACAGCGCTCGCAATCGTTCGAGGCACCATTCCCGCTCAAACAAAATCGCGCAGGGTCAATTGACACTAAACCTGTTTCTCGGTAAACTATTCTTACATGCGTTCACTTCAGGATGAGATTCGTCAAGCACAAAAGGACCTGTCTTGCCCGATCTGTGCCCGCACTTTCCAGTTGCGAGATATTCGTGTCCGCCCGTCTGGCCAAAGCAGTGCCGAATTATCGGTAATCTGCAGCCGTGGCCACTTCCCGGTGATTCTACTGGTGCCAATCAACTTAAAAGACGTGGTTAGCGCCGGACCAATTACCGATCAGGAATTGAAGCGGGTGGGCAAGCGTATCTCCAAACTGGATACAACGATTCGAGAGTTAATTACCAATAAACATGACAGAAAAGGTTAGTCTTATTGCCACCACCCGCGAAATCGTGGGGAAAAAAGTTAAACGCAGCCGCTTAAAGGGGCTGATGCCGGCAGTTGTCTACGGCCACGGCCTGGACACTAAGCCGGTTTTTGTGGACGGCAAAGAATTTAAGAAAGTTTATCGCCAGGCTGGAACCAGTACGCTGGTTGATTTAGCGATTGATGACAAGACTCCGATTAAAGTGCTGATGCACGAACCGCAGTACCACTATTTAAACAACGAGCCAATTCACGCCGATATGTACGCCGTGAACATGACCAAAGAAATCGAAACCGCCATCCCAATTCACTTTATTGGCGAATCTGCTGCCGTGACCGAGCTGGAGGGTAACTTTATCTCTAACCGCGACGAACTGGACATTAAATGTCTGCCGTCCAACCTGATCGCCGCTGTAGAAGTGGATATCTCGGTTTTGAAAACTTTTGACGACCAAATCCATGTTTCGGACATCAAAGTGCCAGAGACAATTGAGGTCCTAACTGATCCGGAAGAAGTAGTCGCCTTAGTTACTCCGCCACGTTCTGAAGAAGAGCTGGAAGCCGAGCTGGCCGAAGACAAGGCTGCCGAAGATGCTGCCGTGGAAGAACTGGCTGCTGAAGGCGAAGAGCCTGCAGAAGGTGAAGCTGCCGAAGGCGAAGAATCTGCCGACAAGCCAGCCGCTGCCGAGCCTTCTGCTGAAAAGCCCGAGTAAGATACTCGCAACCTTTCGAGGCACCGTCCCCACTCAATAGAATGCCTATTTCCAGTTTTCAATATCCTTAACTGCAAACGTCCGTTCGGCGTTCTTGTCAACGTCGAAAGCATCAAGTAGCCACTGTTTTTCTGGATGATACTCGGTTGAGCCAAACCACAATTTCTGTGGGACAATTTGGCGTTCGGCTGTTTCGCCGCGATAGTTTGTATAAACAATCGCTACCACTTCTTCGGGCTGGTATTTCATGAGCCACCTCGGGGAATTGAACCCCGGACCTTTTTCTTACGAAGAAACTGCTCTACCGCTGAGCTAAGGTGGCGGTAGAAAAATTATACCTTATTTACTTGGTTACTTCAGGGCTTTTTTGAAGGAAGACAGGGTTAGAGCGACTAAGACCACAAACAGTACGGCGGCAACGGCGGCGCCTTGCCAGATTTTCGGGTCGCCCCAGTTGCTTAACACCAGTGCTCGAACAGCCTCAATAATGTAAGTCACTGGGTTGTAGCTGGTAATGGTCGCGAATGTTTGCGGCAATAATTCTTTCGGCGTCTGCGAAGTTGTTAGATACAGTAGCGGGAAGACCAAGATAAACAGCGACTGAACCAGCCGAGCGTTTTGGGTACGGAGGGCAAAAATCATGCCGATACAGCTCCAGGCCATAGCAAAGAGCATTAGGATGCCAAAGATTGCCAGGATTCCCAAAAAGCCGGTGTTAAAGTGAACGCCGACAGCCAACAACAAAATCAACACGATTGTCCCTTGAATCAGCGACTGAACAGCCACTTCGGTCAGTTTTCCGAGCAGAATCGCTAGTTTGTTAATTGGCATAATTACCAATTTCTTGAAGTAACCGCTAGAAATGTCCTGGACCAACTCAATTCCCGCATTGCCAGCCGAGAAGAAAATGGCGGTAAAAATTGCAATCGGGGCGATAAAGTCTTTATAAGAAACGTCGGGGAATCCCGGCACGCTGGCAAAAGCCGAAAGTGAGACGGCGTTAACGGCAAAGAAGAAAATTGGGATAAACAGCGATGGGATCAACGCCAATAGCGGTCGCCAAATCAGTTTAATGTTGCGAATTGAGAGATAGAACCAGTCACTAAAAAATGTATTCATCAGCGGTTTCTAATATAGGGGTCAGACGCCTTTGAGTTAACTTCTTCATTGGCCAAATTGCTACCGGTGGTTTTAAGGAAGACTTCTTCTAGATTCTTAGCGTTGAATTTAGTTTTCAGCTCCTCCGGGGTGCCAACGGTGACTATCTTACCCTTATCAATAATCGCAATCCGTTCGCAAAGTAGCTCGGCTTCTTCCATGAAGTGGGTGGTTAGAAAGATCGTCATCCCTTTTTCCTGGAGCGATCGCAAGTGTCCCCAAATCAACTGCCGGGCGTGCGGGTCGAGCCCTTGGGTTGGCTCATCCAAGAAAAGGATTTTTGGCTCGTGCATTAAAGATAGCGCCAAGTCGAAGCGGCGGCGCATGCCACCGGAGTAAGTAGAGGTGAATTTGTCAGCAACTTTTTCCAGTTCAACAAGTTTCAGTAGCATCTTCACTCGTTCGGCAATTTTTTCGTTGGACATATGGTAGAGCTTGCCGTGCAGTAACAACATTTCCCGGGCGGTAGCCACCTCGTCTAGGCCGACTTCTTGCATGGCAAAACCCACCCGTTTGTAGATTTCATCGAGATTGTCTTCCAACTTCATTCCGTCGATTCTAATGTCGCCGCCAGTTTTCTTAACTAAATTGACCAACATATTAATGGTGGTGGTTTTACCGGCGCCGTTCGGGCCCAAGAAGCCAAAGAATTCGCCGCGCTTAACATCAAATGTTACGCCTTGGACGGCTTTAATGTCGCCAGGGTAGGTCTTTTGCAGATTTTTTACGGAAATTATATTGTCTGACATACCAAACTATTCTCCTGGATTCTTACTACTGTGTAAAGACTCCTTTACGTTGCTGTTTCTCACAAAAAAATACTACTACCAGTGCGATTATTGTCCGTTTGGCCAATGCATTGCCAGACAGGTGGAGTACGGTGAGGACATGATTAAGGTGTTACTTAGCGAAGAGAAGGTCGCTTTCGTGCAACACCGGGACGACCACCCTACTTGAGGCGGCCAACCGCAAGACATGGTTCCACCTCAGCTCTAGCAAATATCCCCAGACGATGACTCTGGGGTATTTGCTGTGTGCACAAAACAGGCAAGCTGTTTTGTGGTTAGAAAAACACAGAGCGGGAGACGGGGATTGAACCCGCGGCCTCTTCCTTGGGAAGGAAGCATTCTACCACTGAACTACTCCCGCAGTGATGGGATAATTTTACCACATTAACTTCTTGGGATGAGTATGTGTTTAAACACATACTCGTTCTTAAGGAACAAATTAAGAAATTGTCAAAGTAATAGTGTCGATACCAAAGTGTCCAAGAATGTTGATTAATTCTTTGCAGGGATGCATTTTTTCTCCTAGTGTATATATATGGAAGGGAAGCGAATCGTCTTTTTCGAGGTAGAGGAGTGGGAACAGGATTTTTTCCGCGATAAGCTCGGCAGTAAGGCCGAGTTGGTTTTTTATCCCCACCGCCTAACGCCAGACACTATAGACGAAGCCGAACGAGCTAACTACGTTGTTTCTTTTATATATTCGGACTTATCGCACCTAACACTCGATCATATTCGTGAGCTTAAAGGGATTGTGACGATGTCGGTTGGCACGGATCATATCGATCTGGAAGAAGCCGAGCGCCGCAAAATCAACGTCTCTAACGTCCCAGCTTATGGCCCCAATACTGTGGCCCAGCACGCGATGGCACTGCTCTTGGCTTTGTCGCGCAAGATTGTCCCGTCAGTGGAGCGGACTCGTGAAGGAGTTTACCAATACACTGGCCTGACCGGTTGGGATCTCAAAGGTAAAACCCTAGGAATTATCGGTACCGGTAAAATTGGCTCCACTGTTGCTAAGATGGCTCAAGGCTTTGAGATGCGCTTAATCGCCTACGACCCCAAGCCCAACAAAGAGCTCGGAGAGGCGATGAATATGGAGTATATGACGCTCCAACAAGTTTTGCATACGGCCGACGTGATTACACTGCACGTTCCGCTAACGCCGGAAACCAAACACATGTTGAACGCTGAAAGTTTTCAGCAGATGAAACCAGGCATGGTAGTCATTAACACTGCCCGGGGTGCCCTAATTGAGCCAGACGCCCTGTTGCAAGCGCTAGCCACGGGCATCGTCAAAGAAGCCGGCATTGATGTGTTGGACGATGAAGGCCTACTCAAAGAAGAAAAGCAGTTCTTCTCTAAATATTTCAAACTAGATGACTACCAAACGGCCATGGCCGAGCATGCCTTGATGCGCCACCCCAACGTTTTAGTAACGCCGCACAACGCCTTCAACAGTAAAGAAGCCTTGGCCAACATTATGCAGACGACCGTTGATAATCTTGAAGGAATGCTCGACGGCGATTTTGTTAATACTGTCGAAAAGCATTAACGGCCATGCTATTTTTAGCCGCCGACCACGCCGGATACGACATGAAAGAGGCAATTCGTCACCGATTAATTACCCGGGGGGTGGCTTTTGAAGATTTTGGGACATTTTCCAATGTGGCCGTTGACTACCCCGGTCTAGCTCGTCAACTTGTCAAAGCCGTCCAAAAACATAACGGCAAAGGGATTCTGTTCTGCGGCTCCGGCCAAGGGATGGCGATGGTCGCTAATCGCCATAAAGGGATCCGGGCTGCCGTGGTGTGGGACGAAGATATTGCCCGAGAAACCCGCGAAGACAACGACGCTAACGTCTTGTCATTACCGGCCCGTTTCATTACAGAGGAGAAGGCGTGGGAGATTGTGGCAACGTTTTTATCAACATCATTTTCCCACGAAGAACGCCATAAGCGACGAATAAAACAAATAGACGACAAATGAAAAGTAAAACTCCAATTATCCCAGCCGCCCTGGTAACCAGCGAGCAAGCAATGCTGGAGCGTTTGGAATTTGCCCAGAAGAATTCTGATTCTATCCACATAGACGTGATTGATGGCCAGTTCTGTGATGGGGCAACCTTGTCCGTGGAACAGTGGCCGGATCTGCCGATTGGTTACGCCGAAGCTCACTTAATGGTCAAGGAACCTATCGGCTATCTAGAGAAAGTTAAAGCCAAGGGAGTGATGCGGGCGTTGGTGCAAGTGGAGTCGGATTTTAAAATTGACGAACTAGTAGCAGAAGCCCGGCGGGTGGATTTATTGTTGGGATTTGTGATTAACCCGGACACCGACCTAGAAAAACTCCGGCCCCTCTACGGCGTCTCCAGCTATTTTCAGATCATGGGTGTTCACCCGGGACGAATCGGCCAAGTGATGCTCGATACCACACCCATGGCTATCGCTTACATTCGGCGAACTAGCCACAACCACCGTCTAATTGTCACCGTTGATGGCGGCGTGACTGTCGAACAAATCCCGGAATTGAAACGCGCCGGCGCTGACTATTTTGTGACCAGTGCCGCCATCTACGAAGGTGAAAAATCCTGGCAAGAGAACTACGATGAATTGATGAAGGCCACCGGATGACTACTAAAGAATTAGAGCTGAAAGCCAACGAAATTCGCCAGTCAATCATCGAGATGTTGCTGGAAGCCGGTTCTGGCCACTCCGCCGGGCCGCTGGGGATGGCCGATATCTTCACCGCGCTGTATTTTGACGCCTTAAATATCGACCCGAAAAAACCGGACTGGCCGGAGCGTGACCGATTGGTCTTGTCCTGCGGCCATATCGCCCCAGTTTTTTACGCCACATTGGCGCATCGTGGTTATTTCCCACGAGAAGAATTAAACACTCTGCGCAAATTTGGCACGCGGCTTTCTGGCCACCCGCATAATTTGGCGCTCCCCGGTGTGGAAAACTCGTCGGGACCACTTGGGCAAGGATTGAGCCAGGCCGTCGGGATGGCGCTAGCCGCCCGGATGGACAGCAAAAAATGGCGAACCTACGCCGTATTATCAGACGGCGAACACGATGAAGGGCAGCTTTGGGAGGCGGTGCTGTTTGCCGGTAAGAACCAACTCCACAATTTAACGGCGATTATCGATCGCAACAATATTCAAATTGACGGCTTCACTGAAGATATTATGCCGCTCGAACCCCTGGCCGATAAATATCGGGCTTTCAACTGGTACGTGCTGGAAGTAGATGGGCATAACTACGACGAGATTTTAGGAGCCTTGCGCCATGCCCGGGCGGTTTTTGAAAAACCCACTGTCATTATTGCCCATACCATTCCTGGCAAAGGCGTGGATTTCATGGAAAACGACTACAAGTGGCACGGCAAGCCGCCAAAATCCGACGAGGCCAAAATTGCCCTGAAAGAACTACGGACCCTGCGCGGAAAGATTAGGAGTGAGCATGAATAGCAACCTGGCTGGAATTATTACTTTCGAAGACGCTTCGATTTTCCCGGCGAGAAAATCTCGCTTGAGTCCTCGGCATTGCTCTCTCGCCAGCTCGAACCATGCCCGCAATGCCTGCGAACACTTCTCAAGCAACAATTCCAGCCTGGAGAGCAATTGATGAAATACCTAGTGCCGACGGCTAAGGATTTTGACGAACAAATCGCCCCGCGCGACGGCTTTGGTAAGGGTTTGGTAGAGTTGGGAAAAACCAATCCAGATGTAGTGGCATTAACCGGCGATTTAGTCGAAAGTACTCGTGTCTTAGAATTTGCCGAAGCCTATCCAGAGCGCTTTATTGAAATGGGTGTGGCCGAGCAGAATATGGCCGGTGTTGCCGCTGGATTAAGTTTTGCCGGAAAAATTCCGTTTATGACTTCCTATGCCGTCTTCTCTCCCGGAAGAAACTGGGACCAAATCCGGGTATCTATTTGTTACTCGATGGCTAACGTTAAAATTGTCGGCGCCCATGCTGGCATTTCTGTCGGGCCGGACGGTGCTACTCACCAGGCTTTGGAAGATGTGGCGATTACCCGGGTGTTGCCGAATATGGTGGTGGTGGTGCCAACGGATAATATTGAAGCCAAAAAAGCGACATTGGCCATCGCTGGCCACAAGGGGCCATGCTACATCCGCTTTGGCCGCGAAAAAACCCCCGTAATTACTAGCGACGAAACGCCGTTTGAGCTCGGCAAGGGGGTAAAAATTCTTAATGGCGACGACGTAATTATTATCGCCAACGGCCAGATGGTTTACCGAGCCTTGCAAGCAGCCAAACGTTTGCACGAAAAAGGTACGTCAGTCGGGGTAATTAACATGCACACTGTTAAACCAATCGATAAAAAAGCAATTATTGATGCGGCCGAGCGAGCTGGGGCGATTGTTACGGCCGAAGAACATCAAATCAACGGTGGGCTAGGCGGGGCAGTAGCGGAAGTACTTGCCGATCATCACCCGGTCCCGATGGAACGAGTGGCAATTCTTGATACCTTCGGCGAATCCGGCGACCCAAATATATTAATGGAGCATTACCACCTTGGCGTAGACGATATTATCAACGCCGTCTTGAAAGTAAAAACACGCAAAAATGCTGGTTAACACCACTGAAATGTACCGGCGTGCCGAGGCGGGCAAGTACGCCATCGGCGGTTTTAACATCACTTCCTTAGAAACGGCGTTAGCAATTATTGAAGCGGCGGAAGCCGAAAAATCGCCGGTGATATTGCAAGTTAGTGAAAAAACTATCGATTACATGGGGCTAGATGTGATCTTTGCCGTTACCAAAGCGCTGGCCGACCGAACGGCCGTACCAGCAGCGATTCACTTCGACCACGGCCGTAACTTCAAATTGGTCGAAGAAGCAATGAATATCGGTTTTAGCTCGGTAATGCTCGATGTCTCTAAGATGCCCGAAAAAGACCGAATCCCGTTCGTGCGGGAGTTTGTTAAGAAAGCCCATCGCCGCCATGTGTCGGTGGAGGTGGAAGAAGACCAAATCGGTGGCCGCGAAGATTACGTGGAGGGGCGGGGCTGGAAGTTTACCGATCCGAAACGGGCTCGGGCATTTGTGGAAGCAACCAGCTGCGATGCTTTTGCTGTTTCAATCGGTAATTCCCACGGCAAGGCGCTGCCAGACGAGGATTTTGACTTAGAGTTGTTGGAGCAAATCGACAAAGCGGTTGATAAGCCGCTGGTTTTGCATGGCGCTTCCTCGACACCGAACGATAAAATCCGCCGAGCGATTGAGCTAGGGGTGCGCAAAATTAATATCGATACCGATCTACGCTTAGCTTTTAACGACGAAATCCGGGAAACGCTGGCTACTGATAAAAAAATCTACGATCCCCGCGATATCTTGCGACCAACTATCCCAGCCGTCAAAAAAACCGTCCAAGAAAAAATCCGGCTCTTCGGTTCATCGAAAAAAGCCTAGTGCGTCGCTGGGAAAGTTCTTCTCGCAACCGCTTGCTCGTCCAGCGACTCGCTGCGCTTAATTCCTCGCCGCTTGCGCGCCTTCGGCGCGACCATGCCAAGACGGCTGCGTACGTTGCTGCGAAGAATTTCCCCGCTCCAAGCAAAGTTGATGAATATGTGTGTGGGGGCTATCGTTAACTAATGCGTATTGCGATTAACGGCTTTGGCAGAATTGGGCGGACAGCGGCCAGGATTATCTTTGAAAAACACCACGACATTGAGCTAGTGGCTGTTAACGACTTAACCGACAACCCAACACTAGCCCACTTGTTTAAATACGACTCCAATTATGGCCAGTTCAAAGGCGAAGTTAGCGCTGATGATGATTATTTAGTAATTTCCGGCCAAAAAATTCACAGTTATTCCGAAAAAGAGCCAGCCAAACTGCCGTGGGACCAATTGAAAGTTGATGTGGTGCTGGAGTGTACCGGCCGTTTTACCGACCCGGAATCGGCCAAGGGGCATCTCGACGCTGGCGCCAAGCAAGTAATTATTTCCGCCCCGCCGAAAGGTGATATCCCTACCCACGTCATTGGCGTTAACGACGATAAAATCGGCGACGCTCAAATCATTAGCAATGCTTCCTGCACCACCAACTGCATTATGCCGGTGGCGGCAATAATGCATCACCATTTCAAAATTAAAAAAGCGATGATGACAACAATTCACTCCTACACCGGCGAACAAAATTTAGTTGACGGTCCACCGCCGGGAGGCAAAAAGAATGATCTACGTCGAGCGAGGGCAGCTGGAACCAATATAATCCCAACATCAACTGGCGCCGCCAAATCAGCCGGAGATGTAATTCCAGAGCTGAAAGGGATCTTTGACGGCATGGCGATTCGCGTCCCTACCGCCGTTGGCTCCCTCTCCGACTTTTCAATGCTTGTAGGTAAACCGACGACCGTTGAGGAAGTCAACGAAGTTTTCCGTGAAGCCGCCAAACAAGAGCGCTACAAAGGAATATTAGAAGTAACTGACGACCCGATTGTTTCGTCAGACATTATCGGTAACCCGGCCTCGGCCATTGTTGATTTGGGTTTGACACAAGTAATTGACGGCGACTTTGTGAAAGTGGTGGCTTGGTACGACAACGAGTACGGTTACTCCAGCCGATTGGTGGAGCTGGCCAAACAAATTGCCTAGATGAATCAAACCGCCTCCTACAAAGACGCTGTAATCAAAGCGACCGGCCACGATGGCTTTATTGTGACATTCCCAGACAAAAAACTGTCATTTGCTTTTGACCCATTTGATATCAACGAAGAAGATCCGGTTGATTACATTTTTATCTCCCACCCTCACTACGACCACTGCGATCCGGCATCCATCCGCAAACTACTTAAACCAAAAACCAAAGTAATCGCCCCAGAGTGCTGTAAGCGCGAATTGGAAGACTTTGGTGACCAACTGGAGTTATTGGCAGACAAAGAAAAACACGAAACCAAGGATTTAATCTATTGGGCGATCCCAGCCTACAATATTGATAAATTCCGGACGCCCAACGAAGTTTTTCATCCGCCGGAGCTGGGTGGGGTGGGATTTATTGTGGAAGTGGATCGGACCCGTTTTTACCACGCTGGCGACACCGACAAGATTCCCGAGATGGAAAAATTGAAGAAAATTGATGTAGCTTTTCTGCCAATATCCGGCACGTTTGTAATGACTTCTGACGAAGCGATTGAGGCGGCCAAGGTAATTGAACCAAGAGTTGTTATCCCAATGCACTACGGAAAACTCCTGGGCAGCGTGGCAGAAGCAACTCGTTTTCAAAATATCTTGCGTGAGCATATCCCTGTGCTGGTCGTTACCGACGCACACCACTTCTAGATTGCTGCACTCTTTTCGGGTAAAATTACGCCGCAATGCCAAAGCTAATATATTTAGATAACGCTGCCGCCACACCAACTTTTCCGGAAGTGGTCGAAGCAATGAAGCCATTTTACAACGATGTTTTTGGTAACCCCTCTAGTATTCACACTTTCGGACGTAGCGCGTCCGAAGCGGTCGAAAAAAGCCAAAAAACGATTAGCCAATTTTTGAACGTGAAGGGAAATGAGGTTTTTTTCACCGGCAGCGGCACCGAAAGCAATAATTTGGCGCTAATTGGCGTGGCAAAAGCCAATCGCAGTAAGGGTAATCACATCATCACTACGGCGATTGAGCACCCAAGTATTCTTAATGCCTGCCGGGCGCTGGAAAAAGACGGATTCTTAATTAATTACTTGCCAGTCGGGCAAGACGGGTTAGTTAATCCAAAAGACTTGGAAAAAGCACTAAAAAAAGAAACCATTTTGGTTTCAATTCACCTGGCTAATTCCGAGATTGGTGTTATTCAGCCGATTGCCGAATTGGCAAAAATTACAAAAAAACACGGGGCGTATTTTCATACCGACGCCTGCCAGGCGGCTGCCTACTTGCCGCTCGACGTTCAGAAGCTCGGTGTTGATTTGTTAACTTTTAACGGCTCAAAGTGTTATGGACCAAATGGCATTGCCGTGCTGTACGTCCGTAACGGCGTAGAAATCTTTCCGATTCATTACGGGGGCGGCCAACAGCAAGGCTTGCGATCCGGAACAGAAAATGTCCCGGGGATCGTTGGTTTAGCCAAAACCACCGAGATCATCAAGAAAAAGTGCGACAAAGAGTCGAAGCGGATTGCCGGACTGCGTGATAAATTGCAGACAGAGCTGGAAAAGCGCGGAGCAAAAATTAATGTCAAAAGTTCACCCCGTTTGCCGAACCATCTTTCAGCAGTAATGCCAATTGACGAAAACGACGTGGTTAAATATTTCGACAAGCGGGGAATCGCTGTCTCATCTGGCAGTGCCTGCAGCTCTAAGTCTTTAGTTGAATCCCACGTTTTGCAGGCAATTGGGCTTAGTGGTAATGAAATTCAGAAAACCGTCAGGATTAGCTTGGGTTGCCAAACGGCTGCAGACGAAATCAATAAAATCGTGAAGTTAATTTAAACCCCCTAGCTAGTGCTAGGGGGTAGGTTGGGGTCGTCTCGTGTTGCTTGGCTGTTTTGGGAGTCACCTTCTTCGTATCGAGGCTCATCAATCCCAGCGGGAGTCATGAAATCGACAACGATTTTTTTGTTGGTAGACATTGCAATCAGGGCGTTGCAGACGGCTGAGAAGTTCATCGAAACACTCCAGACACAACTGCGTTAATCTCTTGGGGGAAGAATATTCCGCCAATCACCGCAAACGCCAAGACGACGAGAAGCCAAGGGCATCGCCAGGGCATCACTTCCGAATCATCAGTTTCTCTTATTCCCATAAAGAACACCGTACACTTCGCTGTTGCGAAGACACCATTTATATCATATAACTAAACAAAAGTCAAGATAAAGGGGGTACAGATGGAAGCGAAAAAGTTTAGCTCGATTAAAGAACTCAACGGAATTTCCGAGCAGACAATGACCGAGCACAATAAACTCTACGAGGGTTATGTGAAGAAAGCTAACGAGATTATGGAAAAGTTGGCGACTGTTGATAAATCTACAGCCAACCAGGTTTTTAGCGATATCCGGTCGCTCAAAGTTGATCTCACCTTTGCGGTGGGCGGCGTTAAAAATCACGAACTCTATTTCTCCCACCTTGGTGGTGATGGCGGCGAGCCAAGCGGTAAGCTTCATGAAATGATTTGTCGCGATTTTGGGTCTTTTGAAGATTGGAAAACGGATATGAAAGCTACTGCAATGGCAGCTCGTGGCTGGGCCTGGCTGGCCTATGATTGGGATACTAAAAAGCTCTTCAATTATATTGGTGACGCACAAAATACTTTCCCAGTCTGGAACGCTATTCCTTTTTTAGCCCTGGACGTCTATGAGCATGCTTACTATTTGGACTTTCAAACAAAGCGGGCGGATTATATTGATGTCTTCTTCAATAATCTCGACTGGAAATCTATTGAAGAGGTTTTTGGTAGCCACGATTTGAGCTAATGCACGTTGGTGCGCACGTCTCAACGGCTGGCGGCCTGAAAACAGCGATTGATACCGGGCTAGCGATTGGTGCGGAAGCCTTGCAGATTTTTCCTTCCGCCCCATTGCAGTGGAATATTCGTGGCTGGAGCGACGCCGATTGCGTTTGGTTCAAAGAGGAATGGCCGAAACACTTCAAACAAATAATTTTTCATGGCATCTACCTTACCAACCTAGCTGCAGAAACTGCCGAAAACGTTACCAAAACCAAAAAAGCCCTCATCGATACGCTGACGCTTGCACCAAAAATCGGTGTGGTGGGAACAGTATTCCACCCAGGCAGTTATGTTGATGGTGCGATAGGCCGGACAGAACAGATCAAACAAATAATTAACGAAGTCTTGGCGGAAACACCGAAGGAATCAATGTTGATTTTTGAGAACGCCGCCGGGGCGAAAGTCAAAGGCAAAATCGGTGAGAAAAACGAAGATCTAGCCTGGCTGATTGACGCGGCGACCGACAAAAGCCGGGTCGGTGTTTGTTTGGACACTTGCCACGCTTTTGCCGCTGGCTACGACATCCGAACCAAAGATGGTTACGAAAAATACATCAAAGATGTTGAAACAAAAATTGGTCTCGAAAATGTTTTCTGTTGGCACTTCAACGACTCGAAGTTTGGTTTGGGCGAAAAAATGGATCGCCATGAAAATATCGGCGAAGGCCACATTGGTGTCGATGCGTTTAGCTTCATTCTGAATGATAAACACTGGCAGGAAACGGCCAGCTATTTAGAGGTTCCTGGCTATGGGGACGCCGGGCCAGACAAGCCAAATGTTGACAAACTAAAGGCCTTGCGAGCATCGTAAGCAAAAGAACTTAATAAGGAGGCTAATGACTGAAGTGGTAATTAACTATTGGGCAGTGTTGGTCTGCGGCGTGGCCGCGATGGTGTTGGGTTTTATTTGGTATATGCCGTCAGTAGTGGGTAATACCTGGATGGCAGCAATTGGTAAAACTAAAGAACAAATTGACGGCAGCGGAGCTAACCCAATGATGTACTTTGCTTCTTATGTGATGGCGGTGATTATGGCCTACGTTTTAGCGCACTTCATGTGGTTGGCTGGCGTTGCTACGCTTTCCGATGCTCTGGGCACCGCTTTTTGGGCATGGCTAGGTTTTATCGCCACGGTGACTGCTATGAACTTGATGTACGAAGGTCGGACTTGGAAATTGTTCTGGATTAACGGACTCTACCAACTACTATCTCTGATGATTTTCGCCGCCATCCTGTTTTACTGGCAATAAAAAAGTAGTTAGAAGAATGAGTAAGGCCCCGGCGCATGCGCCGGGGCCTTTGATTTACAGTCAGGCGGCTTTGAGGATCAGCCATCGCCTCTTTTTTGGCTTCTTGGGTTTGGGCGGACTCAAGATCCCGCTTTGAGTCTTGGTCTCGCCGCCCTGTCTTTTGATTGCCAGGAAAACGTTGTGCTTACAGCACAAATGGTTACGGCCAGAGGCGTAAACATGTCCGTACCGATCAACGGCTGGGGCGAGCTCTTCAACGGTGTAGTTTAATAGTCGAAGAGAAGCAACCAAGTCTTGGAACGACCTTCCATGGAGAAAACGTAAGGCGGCTTCCAGTGCCACCTCGTGACACGTACAGGTTTTATGGGCATCCATTTTTTCACCACCCTTGCGAGGTGCAAATTAATAAAGCAATTCTAATGAGTGACTCCGGAAAAGTCAAGAGAAAAGCTACCAACACACTGAGGTAGCGCTAGCCGAAGCAAGGGCCCAACCATCTGACGCACTGGCGCTGGCTGAAGCCGAGGCGCTGCAGCCATGAGAAACCCCAATGCTATTAGCGAAGGTTTTGACCCGGGTTTTTCCAATTCTGGGTGAGGTTTTTATTGAGCTGCTACTGTTGATTTCTGTTGGTGGAGTGTTGCTGGACGTTGGTGGGACGCTAGCAGACCGGACGATCGGCAACTGTTTGCCAGAAAGAGCCAGTACAGCATAACTAGTAGCCAGACTGGACTTCTGCCCGGCGAAAAGCCAACTACCGTCGTTTTGGCGATTGGAAACGAGATAGTTTTCGGCCGACCCAACCCCCACTCCCATAGCTTGAAATCCGAGAATCGCCCAGGCGGTCGAAGGAACATTTGAAGATTGACCGGATTGAAAACCAAAGCCGCCGTCAGTGTTTTGGGCCTGCCGTAAGTAGGTTAGCGCTGTCTGTTTTTGTAACGCGAAGTCGTTGGAAAAACGTAAGGCCCATAATGCTGCAGCGGTCATATCCACATCCCCGCTACCAATAGTGGAAAAACCGAAGCTGCCGTCGCTGCGTTGAGTGCTGACAATGAAAGCGAAAACCTGCGGACGTGCGTCAAGCCAGGGCCGGTTACTACCAGCGATTGCTAAAACGGCAAAAATATCGTCGTTAACCAAACTAGCATCGCCAATTTGGCTGCCGTCGAAACTTGCAGTAATTCTCTCGATCTCTTTTCCAGCACTGATACCTTGGGCGGTTTTTGCTAACGCTACTCTGGCCAGGGAAGTGATTGCAGTGCTCGTGGTGTCACTAACCGAAACATTGACGTTACTGCTCCCCAGGGCCATCGCCGCCCAATCTTGATCGGCCTTGGTCATACTGCTGTAGTTATTGAGCAGGTACTGAGTTGAGGTGGTTTGGGATTGGGTCACCGGAGGTGGGGTTTGGATAATTGGTGGCTTATTATTACAGATTGTTTTTGCTTCCATCGGGGTGATCGGGGCTGAACCGTTGCCAAAGGAAAAAACGTAAGCGTGGCCATCTTCAGGAACAACACCAGCCGGACCCAGGTTACTGAATTCCAACTGGTCGTTGACTGACGGCGCTATCCAAAACGACCAAAAGCTTTGTTGGCTGGTCGGGTCTGTTGACTCTGGGCCGTTGTGGCCAACCAGCGAGTAGATAAAACCGGTTTCGTCTTGTTTCGGCATGAAACCGTTATTATTTAACGCCGTGAGAATATCTGATTCATGTGAGCGGATGCAGCTAACTTTTTGTTTATCCGGGCTAATTGCTGCCAGGACAAAACCAGAGTTGCTGGCGAAAAGGACAACTGGGAGCGCGGTAGCGACAACAATGAACGCGAAAATCAGCAGTAATGATTTTTTCATGTCTGTTAGGTGTATTAAAAAAAGAAGGCAGACGCAAGCGTCTGCCTATAGTCGTTGCCAGGCGACGATGTCGCTGGCATAGATGGTTGAGAGGATTGATTTGTCGCCAACCTGTCCGTTATCAAAATACGGCTGACCGTTGACGGTAAAGTACAGCGAACCCTCCATCACGATATTCCCTTGCGAATTTCTCAAGGCAACCACGAACGGATAGCCCATTTCAGTGGAAATTTCTTCGTCAATAACCGGGTAAAGCCCGAGTGCCAACGTTGCGGCGTTAACTGTCGTTGTTCTCGTCCCGCCACCGCCACCACAACCGGGCAGTAGCAGTACTGCCAATCCGGCAAAAAGCAAATCTCTGCGTGTTATCTGCATAGGTGCGCCTCTACAAAAGAGTCTTTGGCTAATATAATCGACAACACTAACGATGGCAATTATTAGTGCTATGCTGACGGTATGGTGGTAGGTGAGCAAGCGCCGGACTTCGAGCTGCCGGATCAAACAGGCAAAATACACAAACTATCCGATTACCGAGGCCGGTGGGTCTTGCTCTATTTTTATCCAAAAGACGACACGCCGGGCTGCACGGCGGAGGCCTGCACCATACGCGATAATTATTCAAAATTTACTGACGCCGGAATTGTCGTGCTGGGCGTCAGCGTTGATTCGGTTAAAAGCCACGATAAGTTTGCCGACAAGTACCAGCTGCCGTTTACAATTCTGGCCGACGAGCAAAAGGAAGTTGTTCAAAAGTACGGCGCCTGGCGTGAAAAGAATATGATGGGGCGCAAATACATGGGTACTGAACGAGTTTCGTTTGTCGTTGACCCAACTGGCAAAATTGTCAAAACTTACGAAAAAGTGAAACCGGCCGAGCACGCCGACGAAGTGTTGGCCGACGTAGAAAAACTCAAGAACACTTAGTCTGTTCCCAGCGATTTTTTCCGCTGTCGAGAACGCTGAAACGTAATGCCAAAACGGTGAACTTCGTCGCGGATGCGCGAGAGCAGGCGCAGCCCTTTGTGGCCACGCGGCGTTGCCACCGGCAATTTCCGACCGGGGATAAAAATCCGATCTGGCTTTTTGGCTAGGGAAATAACCGCTTTGGGTTGCATTGGCGCACCGCTCGCTCCATCAAGCGCAAACTTCAGCTGCTCAATGCCACCGTCAATTAACAACAAGTCCGGTGCCGGCCGGGAAGTATCGTGAAGACGGCGCGACACAACTTCCCGGATCATCGCAAAGTCATTCTGACCAACCACGGTTCTAATTATGTAGCGGCGGTAATTGTCTTTATATGGTTGGCCATTGAGAAAACTAACTGACGCTCCCACCGCTTCGCTCTTACCTAAATTCGAAATATCGATAGCTTCAATTCGCTCCGGCAAGAAGCTAAGCTTCAGTAACTCTTGCAAAGCGAACACCCCGATCATTGAATCACCTTGTTTGAGTAGTCGTAGTTCTAGTTTTGACTGGGCATTGCGTCCAGCCAAATCAACCATCTGTTTTTTACTGCCGCGCTCCGGAACTATGATGGTTACTCGATGCCCAGCAGCATCGGCCAACAATGTCGCGACAGTCTCTTGGTCAGCAATGGAGTCAGGAATTGCCACCGTTTTTGCAACGGTACTGGCAGTTCGGTAAAACGATACTAAAAACTGGCGGAGGATTTCTTCGACTGTTTCGTCGGGACGAACTTCGAAGTAATAGTCGCGCTGGCCGACTAACCGGCCTTCCCGGATCGCTTGCACCACTAATGCAGCGTTAGCACTGGTCTTGTAGACGCCGATGGCGTCGTAGTCGTCGAAGTCGGTGGCGACTACCTGCTGACGAGTTGTCACCTGGTCCAATGCGTCTAGCCGGTCACGCAGCTTGGCGGCTAGCTCAAATTGCTGATTTGCGGAAGCTTGCTCCATTTTTTGATGTAAATCGTTAATCAGATTTTTTCGTTTTCCCCGTAAGAATTCAGTCGCTTTTGTGATGTTTCCCAAATATGTCTCAACGGAAACTTCGTCAGCCAGTACGCAAGGGTTATCGGAAAGCTGGCAGTAAAAACAGGGTCGGGTAGTAGCTGCTAACTTTCTTGCGCTATAGTGGATGCCGTATAAATTGCGCAAAAATTCCAAGGTGAACCGGGCAGCTCGAGCCGAAAGATAGGGACCGAAATATTGGATTCCCGGTTTAGCCCGACGGTGGCGAGTGACGCTAAAACGGGGGAATGGCTCGTTTGTTTCGAGCACGATGAACGGAAAACTTTTATCGTCGGTTAATTTGATATTAAACTTCGGCTCGAATTCTTTAATGAAACTGGACTCTACCAATAGCGCCTCCAGTTCGTTCTCAACCACAATTGTTTCAACATCTGCGACTAACCCCATCATCACGGCAATCCACGGTCGATCGATGTGTTTGCTGGAAAAGTAACTGCCAACCCGGCTCTTTAAGTTAATAGCTTTACCGACGTAAAGTACTTTTCCGGTCTTATCGAAAAACCTGTAGATACCCGGCTTGGCGGGAAGGCTCTTAACTTTAGTAATCAGAGTTTGAGATATTGACATTTTGCAGGGCTTATTGTATAGTTTTTACGTCGCTTGTGCTTCGGTACGGGTGGCGGCATTTATCTAACCTTCCGCTCCGAGACCCCTTTTCCCAGGGTCGTCGGCATACGGGCCCCGCTTCGGCGGGGCCCTCTACTTTTTTCTCCCAAAAACTACCGGCTCCAACGCCTGGCCAGTCAGTGAGTCTTTTTGTTTGGCAATTTCCTCCGGTGTGCCAGTGGCAATAATTTCCCCGCCGCCTTCGCCACCAGTCGGTCCCAAGTCAATCACCCAGTCAACTGATTTCACTACATCCAGATTGTGCTCGATCACGACAATCGTATTGCCGCGGTCAACTAACTTTTGCAACACCGTCAGCAACTTTTCGATATCAGCAAAATGCAGGCCAGTCGTTGGCTCGTCCAAAATATATAAAGTCTTACCGGTGTCGCGCCGCGACAGTTCGGCGGCTAACTTTATTCGTTGGGCTTCACCACCGGACAGTGTAGGAGCGCTTTGACCAAGCCGAATGTACCCTAATCCTACTTGCTGAAGAGTATTTAATTTATCGGCGAGCGTTGGCACATTGGCAAAAAACTCAATTGCTTCGTCAATGGTCATATTAAGGATTTGGCTAATATTTTTCCCTTTCCAGTAAACTTCTAGGGTTTCCTTGTTGTAGCGAGCGCCTTTACAGACATCGCAGGTCACGTAAACGTCTGGCAAAAAATTCATTTCGATTTTTATCGTCCCGTCACCTTGGCAGTTTTCGCAGCGTCCACCGCTAACGTTGAAAGAAAACCGGCCGGGTTGGTAACCACGTGAGCGGGCCGCCGGTGTGGCGGCGAAAAGCTGGCGAATCATATCGAAACACTTAGTGTAGGTGACTGGGTTAGAGCGGGGAGTGCGGCCAATTGGCGATTGGTCAATCTCAATAATTTTATCGATGTGCTCAATTCCGGCAATCGATGCGTGCTTGCCAGGCACAGCAGCACGAATACCCAACTTTCGGGCGATGCCTTTGCTTAGAATATCCGTGACCAATGTGGATTTGCCCGATCCTGAAACACCAGTAACGGCAGTAAAGCGCTCTAGCGGGAAATTGACGGTGATATTTTTAAGATTATTTTCTTTGGCTTGGTGAACGGTCAAGTGCGGGTGGCCCTTTGGTATCTCCCGGCGCTCTGGAATAACTACGGCTTTTTTCCCCGTTAAATACGGTGCTGTTATTGATTGAGGGTTCTTTAGTACTGCTTCCAAATTGCCACTAGCAACAATCTGTCCGCCGTGTTCGCCGGCGCCGGGGCCAATATCCACCACGTGGTCGGCTGCCCGAATAGTTTCTTCATCGTGTTCAACCACAATCACTGTATTTCCTAAGTCGCGCAGTTTCAGGAGAGTTTCAATTAGCCGTTGATTATCGCTAGGATGCAGGCCGATTGTTGGCTCGTCTAACACATAAAGAATACCAACCAGTGCTGACCCAATTTGGCTGGCTAATCGAATGCGCTGTGACTCACCGCCAGCCAAGGTAGCGGCGGCTCGGTCGAGCGATAAGTAGTTCAGTCCAACTTTATTCAAAAACTCTAGCCGGTTAATTACTTCAAAGATCACCTTTTCGGCAATCGTTAGTTCTTTTTCAGTCAGATTTAACTTTTTGAAGAAGGTGAACGCGTCGGCAATAGACAGTTGGGAAATTTCGGCAATATTTTTCTCACCCACCCTGAAAGCCAGCGCATCATTTTTTAGCCGAGCTCCCTTGCAGGAGTGGCAAAAGTTGGAAAGCATGTATTTTTCAACTTCCTCGCGTACCGAATCGGACTCAGTTTCTTTATAGCGGTTCTCTAGGTGTGGTACTAAACCGCGGTACCAAACATTAAAGTATTGGGCCCGCCCGCTAGAGAAATAGCGTAGTTTCAGCTGAAACGGTGCGCCGGTGCCGTAAAGCAGTTTTTTCAACTTGGCAGGGTCGGCGTCTTTTAATGGCGCGTCGAAAGAAACTCCGAAATGGTCGGCGGCATTTCGCAGTAGCACCCCATAATAATTGGTTTGGCTAAAAGTGTACGGCATTAGACCACCCTGGGAAATTGACAGGTTTTTATCTGGCATCAGTAGCACTTCTGATACTTCCTTTTTAATGCCTAAGCCGTGACAATCTTCGCAGGCACCGTAGGGGCTGTTAAACGAAAAAGCGCGCGGTGAAATTTCGCCCAACGAAAAGCCGTCGTAGGGGCAAGATAGCTCTTGGCTCAAAAATATTTCCTCGGTTTTTTTAACGTCATTTTCAGTTTTTTCTACCGACACTTGCAGTAATCCCTTGCTCAATTTAATCGCCGTCTCAACGGCATCCACCAATCGGGAACGAGTGGATTGGCCAACAATTAACCGGTCAACTACCACTTCAATGGTGTGGGCTTTGTAGCGGTCCAACTCAATCCGGTCGGACAAGCTGCGGACCTCACCGTTAATTCGAGCGTTACCGAAACCGCCTTTGTATAAATCGTACAAGAGCTGGTGGTATTCGCCCTTACGGCCGCGAACTACGGGAGCGTAAATCACAATTCGGCTACCTTCCGGTAAACGTTCGATAGTTTCAACCATTTGATCAACCGATTGTCGGGAAATCGGCCGACCACAGTGCGGACAGTAAGCAATGCCGATACGGGCAAACAACAAGCGCAAGTAATCGTGAATTTCGGTAACGGTACCAACGGTGGAGCGGGGATTGTGGGAGACAGTTTTTTGATCAATGGAAATAGCGGGGGAGAGCCCTTCGATATAATCAACGTCGGGCTTTTCCATCTGGCCCAAGAATTGCCGGGCGTAAGAAGACAACGACTCCATATAGCGGCGCTGTCCTTCGGCGTAGATGGTGTCAAACGCTAAAGAAGACTTTCCCGATCCAGAGAGTCCGGTAAAGACGATCAGTTTGTTGCGCGGCAATTCCAGGTCAATGTTCTTGAGATTGTGTTCGCGAGCTCCTTTGATGATGATCTTTTCTTGGTTTCCTGGCATCTAAACATTTTACCATACAAAACCCGATAGATAAGTTTTTATTATATCAACCGCCGAGCGGTGCGAGGTGTAAAAGCTTGTTTCCACTGTAAAATATTGCAATATGGGTATATGAGCGAAACACTTGGACCGGGCGAGAATGAAATTGGCGAAGAGTCGGAAGACTTAGTTGAAATTGAAAGCCGGTTTGGTGACAAAGAGTCACTCGGAACACTGTTGCAAAACGGTGAACCGCATATTTTAGGTTCAATTGATGAGCTGCGAGAAGTTGAACCACATATGAACATAGTTGAATTAGTTGAATTAGAGACACTAATTGCCGGATCTAATGCCAAGAATGAAGTGAAACCAATATTTTTCGATAACTCTGGAGGTGAACACATTTTTGGGATATTTAAACCAGTTGACGGTGAGGATCCATATGTAAAAGAACAATACAAAGTCAATGTTTTCGCCCCACGAGAAGCCTTGGCGTATACATTGTCAGAACACTTCGGGTTTGATCTTGTCCCACCAACTGTATTGCGGGAAATAGATGGTCGACTTGGATCTATTCAGTTATATCTTCCCCACGAACACTATCAAACAATCGATTGGGTTGAAAAGAAATCTCAACAAAGCCATTTTGATTTTGCCAGAGGTTCGATTGATTGGGAGATAATGGCGGCCTTTGATTACATTATCGCAAACCCTGATCGTCACGCCAAAAATGTGATGGTTAATCATTCCACGGAAGGTAACCAAACTATAATCCCGCAAGGTGATTACGGCGCTGAACTGATTGCGATCGACAATGGTACAAGTTTATCGACTTCTGGATACTACAGTCGGGATGTCCGGGTTGTTGGGCCGAACGCCGACATGACCTATAGTGTCGACGAACACACCCCTCTTCAACTGGATATTCCCGAATACTTGAAAGCGATGATTAAGAGAGGGACTGACAATGCCAAAAGCCTCGACATAGACCCTTACAGGGAGTCCATTAATACATCAGAGTTTGACGACTTATGGCAACGTGCTCAGGAGTTGGTAAAGCACGGCGTATTTATGTCGCGATATAACGAACGTTCTGTTAGAGGCTACTGACCAGCTGACTCACTTTCTCTTTGCTGGATTGCGTTTCGGTCTTTTTGCATTTTCTTCAACTTAATCACTTCGTCGCGGAGGATTGCCGCCAACTCAAACTGCAATTCCTGGGCAGCTAGTTTCATTTGACGCTCTTTATCTTTAATCATGGCGTCGATGTTGCCGCGAGCCAGTTCTTTCTCGATTTTGTCCAGACCAACCGACTCAACGATTTCCCGTTCAATAATACTAGTGATTTCTTTGGAGATGGTGGTTGGGGTAATGCCGTGCTCCTGATTGTATTTTTCTTGAATACTGCGACGGCGATCGGTTTCTTTAATGGCTTGTTTGAGCGAGTTAGTCATTTCGTCGGCATAAAGAATAACTTCGCCCTGAACATTGCGGGCGGCTCGGCCGATGGTTTGAATAAGACTACGCGCGCTACGCAGGAATCCTTCTTTGTCGGCGTCTAAAATTGCCACCAAAGAAACTTCAGGCAAATCTAACCCTTCACGGAGTAGGTTAACACCGATTAACACGTCGAAAATGCCTTTTCGCAAATCTCGCAAAATCTCCACTCGCTCTAATGTTTCGATGTCACTGTGCAGATAACGGACTTTCATATCCAGCTCCTGCATGTGCTCAGCCAAGTCTTCGGCCATTCGTTTGGTTAGGGTGGTGACCAGCGTTCGTTCTTGTCTTTCGATGCGCACCTTAACCCGTTCGATCAAATCACCAACTTGGTTTTTCAGCGGCATAATTGTCAATTTTGGATCAACCAAACCAGTTGGCCGAATAATCTGCTCAACGGTCTTATCGGAGTTTTGCAGTTCGTAATCGCCGGGAGTGGCCGAGGTAAAGATTACCTGGCCAACTTTTTTCTCGAATTCACCGAATTTCAGTGGCCGGTTGTCTTTGGCCGACGGTAGGCGGAAACCATGCTCCACCAGCATTTCTTTGCGGGCTTTATCGCCGTTGTACATGCCGCCAATTTGGGACACCGTCACGTGCGACTCGTCGATAATTGTCAGGAAGTCCTCTGGGAAGTAATTCATCAAAGTATTAGGAGTAGAGCCGGGAGCACGGCCGTCAAAATGTCGGGAGTAGTTTTCAATACCGTTGCAGTAGCCAACTTCCCGAATCATCTCCATATCGTAATTGGTTCGGCGCTTTAATCTTTCTGACTCTAGAAGACGGCCATCTTTATCTAAGACCTTTAGCCGGTCTGCCAATTCCGTTTCGATTGATTTTAATGCCCGGTCAATTTGTTCCGGTGGGGTAACAAAGTGGCGCGACGGGTAAACAACCGCTACTCGTAAAGTTTGCATGGCAGAATTGGTAACTGGGTCGATTTCTTCAATGTCTTCAACTGTGTCTCCAAACAGCGAAATCCGGATAATCCGTTGGGAGTTGGACGGCATAATTTCAATAATCTCGCCGCGGGCGCGGAAAGTACCACGAGAAAGCTCCACGTCGTTGCGCTGATACTGCAGGAAAACTAATTTGTCGATAATAATTTCGCGGCTCACTTGTTCGCCCTTACGAATTACCAATGTCGCTTTTTGGTACTCCTCGGCCGAACCCAAGCCATAAATACAAGAAACAGAGGCGACAATAATCACGTCGCGCCGGCTTAACACCGCTTGGGTGGCAGCGTGGCGCAGACGATCAATTTCGTCGTTAATCTGCGCTTCCTTTTCGATATAGGTGTCAGTGTTGGGCATATAAGCTTCTGGTTGGTAGTAGTCGTAGTAGGAAACAAAGTACTCAACGGCGTTTTTGGGAAAGATTTGGCGGAACTCACTAGTTAGCTGGGCTGCCAAGGTTTTGTTGTGGGCAATTACTAATGTGGGGCGCTGAACTTGGGCAATCACATTAGCTGCAGTGAAAGTTTTACCGGAACCGGTCACACCTAAAAGTACCTGATGTTTCAGGCCCTTTTTCAACCCACTAACCAATTCGGTAATCGCTTTCGGCTGATCACCGGCCGGTTTTTTGTCAGTCGCCAACTCGAACTTCATCGGGGTAATTTTACCTTAACGACACCGGAATGTCTGCCTTGTATTGGAAGACCGGATACTGACTATTGAAATATGTATATATGTTTAAACCCATATTCTTCCCAAGAGAAAATAGAAACACGACGTTAAACCATATTGTCAGAAGTTTCCAGGTACTTGACAGGTTTACCAGGTAACATTACTAATGGTAAAAGATAGCAACAGGTTTGCTGTCGAGAAATTGAAAAATAACCACTTGCGGGGAAGGAGGTGACAGAAATGGCATTTAGCACAGTTTCAAAAAAGTCCGGTAAGACATACTACCTGCACTCCCGCTCAGTCACCCTCCGAGGTGGCCGACAGCAGACCATCTATTTCTTCGCACAAGACGTTCGCGATGGATCATTAGATGCGGTCCCCGCAGGTTACGTGACAATGGAGAATGACCGTACTGGTTTACCGATGTTGAAAAAGGGTTAAGCGACTATGTCGCATGACCGCTAAAAAGTCCGTTTTGAAGGCGGGCTTTTTAGGTTGTCTGGAAATTACTCGAGTTTTCACACATAATACCCACAGTAACTGATGAAAAAATCGAATCTATATCTAGCGGTGTTCTCGCTGCTTGTTGATGTTGCCGCTCTCTTTGGTGGCCTAGTGCTGGCCTACAACATTCGGGCTCAAGGACTGGATCTTTTCTCGTGGCCGTTTGAGCGCTACTTATCGTACATCGTCTGGGTAGTGCCGCTGTGGATATTACTGTTTGCCAGCCAAGGTCTCTACAATGCCCGGAACCTGCCGAAAGGCTGGGGTGCTTTTGCTAAAATTATCACCGGTTTAATCGCCGGCTGGGGCGCGTTATTAATTGCTCTATATATGTGGCGCTCACCGGAGTCGCTGGTGTTTCCGCGGTTGATTATTGTTTACGGCGTGGCTCTAACTACGCTATTCACCTTGTTTGGTAGAGTGGTTGTGGGAGCGGTGTCGTCGCTACTGCGCCGGCAGGGATTGGGTTTAGTTAAGACTGTTGTAATTAGCGCCTCCCCAACCCCAGAAATCGCCAAAGCCATTGAGAACGACCGGATCCACGGCCGGATCTTGGTGGCAACAATCACTCCTCAAGATGCGCTGCAGAAACTAAGCAGCCTTTACCGCGCCGCAAAATTCGATGAAGTAGTAATCTCCGAAATGAATGCGGCCGAAGAAACAGTGCTGCCAATTATCGAGTGGGCGGAATCGGTTAACTGCGCAGTCGTTTTAATCCCTTCAATTCTGGCGGTTCGGGCAACTAATGTGGAAAATGGTTCGTTGGCTGGTAGCGCCGTGTTGTTTTTACGCCGCACGCCGCTGGACGGCTGGGGGCGGGTGTACAAGCGAACCCTGGACTTAATTGTGGTTATCCCAGCTCTACTAGTACTTTCTCCAATATATTTAATCTTGGCACTGCTGGTAAAAATCTCCTCGCCGGGACCAATAATTTACCGCGAGCGCCGTGTTGGCCAAGACGGTCGAGAATTTCTGGTCGGTAAGTTTCGCAGCATGTACACCAACTGGCGGGAGCGATTTCCGAACGTTGAAGAATGGTCGGCTGACGAAGACAGCGATGTTCGTGTAACAATGATTGGCCGGCTGCTGCGCCGATCGAACCTTGATGAGCTTCCCCAGCTTTGGGACGTTTTTGCTGGCCGGATGAGCGTAGTTGGTCCGCGGCCGGAGCAGCCAAAATATGTGGAAAAGTTTGCCCAAGAAATCCCCACGTATTTAAAACGTCATCACGTCAAAACCGGCTTGACTGGTTGGGCACAAGTTAATGGTTTACGGGGCAATACCTCGATTCCCGAACGAGTTAAATACGATCTTTACTACATTGAAAACTGGTCTATTTGGTTTGATATTCGAATAATTCTTTCAACAATTGTCATGCTGCTGCGACAGCTGTTGAGGCTGCGGTGATGAAGGTTGCCCTGGTTCACGACTTTTTCACCCAATGGGGTGGCGGCGAACGGGTGTTGAAAGTATTTAGCGAAATCTATCCAGATGCCCCAATCTATTTAATTGCCAAAGACCAAAAACTGATTGATGAATTCCTACCAGGCAAAACGGTCATTCCCAGCTTCTTGCAGGACTGGCCCGGCATGCCCCAGGCGTTTAAGTACTATCTGGCGTTTATGCCGAAAGCCGTCGAATCTTTTGATTTATCTGGCTTTGACGTGGTGCTGTCTGACTCATCGGCTTACGCCAAAGGAGCAATTACTAAACCACCAACCAAACATATTTGCTACCTTCACACACCAACGCGCTACCTAACTAGCGATAAAGAAGAGTATCTTGCCAACGCGCCAATTCCTTTTCCAGCTGTCGGGCGCCCAGTGGTAGGGGCGATTCTCCATGGGCTACAAAAGTGGGACCTCCAAGCCAGCAAACGGCCGGACATTTTAATTGCCAACTCCAATTACATCGCCGAACGCACCAAAAAGTACTACGGCCGCACACCGGACGTCGTGATTTTTCCGCCGGTTGATATGGAAAAATTTAATATTGCCGACCAAATTGGCGATTACTGGTTGGTTTTGGGGCGAAATGAGCCGTACAAACGGACCGATTTAGCGATTAAGGCGGCTAACGAGCTGGGGATTAAATTGAAAGTAGTTGGCGGCGGTACAAAAATGGAAGAATTAAAAGCTATCGCCGGTCCGACCGTCGAGTTTTTGGGTCGCGTGTCAGACAATGAATTGGCCGATCTTTATTCGCATGCGATTGGCCTAATTTTCCCACCGAAAGAAGATGCTGGTATGACACCGTTGGAAGCGATGGCCTCCGGTCGGCCAGTGGTGGCTTACGGTGAGGGTGGAGCGGTGGAATCGGTGCTGCCGGGCGTCACTGGCGAATTTTTCATCGAACAAACTGTGGAATCACTAGTGGGGGTACTAAAAAACTTCGACCACAAAAAATACGATCCACAAATGATTCGTGATCACGCTAGGCAGTTTGATGTGGAAAATTTTAAACACGAAATTAATAAAATTGTTGAAAATATTTCCGTCTCAAATTAGGAAACACATTTTTTGCGAGGGTGAGGGGCTCAAGTTGCGAAGGCCGCCCCTACACCCTCGCGCTCCCTACCCCGCCACGCTTCCCACGGGGTGTGGAGAAAAACGGGACTCATAGCAGCTTTTGAACTGCTTAGCGTGCAACACGTTGCGCGCTATAACCTGCTGTGGGTTAGATTCGCCCGTTTTTCGAATATTAAAAAGGCCTCCGCGCGTTTGCGCGAAAGCCTTACTGGATTATCCAGTGTCGTGCTCATGTGTTTGGAACTCCTTGAGGAGTTGGACATAGAGCTGTTCTGACAAGTCGAACTCGGCCGCTTCCCTCATACGAATGAGAAAAGACAACGAGTTTGCGCTAGCAACGCCAGTTTCAGCGACGGCCCGAACTTGGGCATCGGTGAACTGTTGTGTAGACGCCACACATCCTTTCGACTGACTCGTAAGAACATGTTTAACTCTAACAGCTAGTCCTCGATGACCAGTTCCATTGATCCATCGAGTATACGTTGATTGGTTAATACCCAATAAACGTATTAGCTCGGTTCTTGAGCCAACTGCCCCAGCCGCATCTTTCAATGCAGTTACGACAGACTTGGCGTTGCCAGAGCTCAACTCCCTTTTTAACTTTTCAAATGCGGATCGAATGTGCATATCTTTCATAATTCCCTCAAAGATGTGACGAAATTATACATAAACAAACCTGAAAAGTCAATGGTTTTGCTGGTAGTTTTTATACAAACTAATCGAAAAACCGCGAGTCAACCCGCACAGGTTCATGAGCAGGTTTTTCACCTTGCCCACGGCCGGTGAAGCGTGCTGGGGTGGGGGTCGTAGGGGGTAGGGGAACGCTTCGCCAGTAGTCCCCCTACCCCCTACAATAACTGCGCAAATAACGCCTTTACTGACTTGGTAAACAGGGCTGGATATGGTACGATGAGTCCAATGTCAGGGCAATATAACGCGTCGCAAATCACCGTTTTGGAGGGTCTTGAGCCGGTCCGCAAACGCCCGGGAATGTATATCGGCGGCACCGGTATTGAAGGCCTTCATCACTTAATTTGGGAGGTTTTGGACAACGCTATTGATGAAGCAATGGCGGGGCATGCCGATTTTGTGACAATTGAGCTTAACGCCGACGAAACTGTTTCGGTGGAAGATAATGGCCGGGGAATTCCGGTGGATATCCATGCGACAACTAAAGTTTCAGCGCTGGAAACAGTATTAACGAAACTCCACGCTGGCGGCAAATTCGGTGGCGAAGGCTACAAAGTCTCCGGCGGTTTGCACGGTGTCGGCGTGTCGGTGGTTAACGCCCTGTCGGAAACTGTTAAAGCCGAAGTATTCAAAGACGGCAAAATTTATCAACAAGAGTACACCCGCGGCAAGCCGCAGTATTCCGTTAAGGAAACCGGCACTACTGACAAGCGCGGCACCCGGATTACCTTTAAAGCCGATCACGAGATCTTCCAGAGCACCGTTTTTTCCCGGAGAACAATAATTGACCACGTTCGCCAACAAGCCTACCTAACTAAGGGAATCCAGATAAATATTGTTGATGCGCGTGACCCCGAAAAACTGCCAGTCGAAGACAAATACTATCCCGCCCAATACTCATTTCACTTTGAGGGCGGTATTGCCGCCTACGTTAGTCATTTAGTTCGCCACAAGAAACCGCTAATTGGCGAGCCAATTTATTTTTCCAAAACTGTCGGCGATTCGTTTGTGGAAGTGTCGTTCATTTATATTGACGACTACAACGAACACGTTTACTCGTTTGCCAACAATATTCACACCATTGAAGGCGGTACCCACCTCACCGGCTTTCGTTCAGCAATTACCCGAGTAATTACCGAATACGCGAAGAAACTAGCCGCCAAAGACTCGGACGTAGTAATTACCGGCGAAGATATTCGCGAAGGTCTGACAGCAGTGGTGTCCGTGAAGTTGCCAGAGCCGGAGTTCGAAGGCCAAACCAAATCTAAGCTGGGTTCTCCGGCGATGCGCGGCCAAGTGGAGACGGTCGTTAACGCCGGGTTGAGCCAGTGGTTGGAAGAACATCCCAACGAAGCCCGGGCGATAATTGAAAAAATTGCCGTATCCGCCAAAGCCCGATTAGCTGCCCGTGCCGCTCGCGATGCCGTCATTCGCAAGGGTGCGCTGGAAGGCATGACCTTGCCCGGCAAGCTAGCCGATTGTTCGGAAAAAGATCCAGCTAAATCCGAGATATATATAGTGGAGGGTGATTCGGCCGGTGGCTCGGGCAAGCAAGGCCGTGATCGGCGCTTCCAAGCAATTCTGCCGCTCAAGGGTAAAATCTTGAACGTTGAACGGGCCCGTCTCGACCGGATGTTGGCTAGCGACGAAATTAGGGCCTTAATCGTTGCTCTTGGCGTGGGTATCGGCGAAGACATAAATATGGATAAGTTGCGTTACCACCGAGTGATTTTAATGACCGATGCCGATGTTGATGGTGCCCACATCCGCACCCTGCTATTAACCTTTTTCTACCGCCACTACCCGGAAATCATTCAAAAAGGCTATCTCTACATTGCCCAGCCGCCGCTTTATGGAGTGAAATTTCGCGGTAAAGTGGAGTACGCACACAGTGACGCTGTCCGTGACGAAATTATTGAAAGGCTGAAAAAAGGCAACGCCGGCGCCTTGCCGGGGTTAAACATTCAGCGCTACAAAGGCTTGGGCGAAATGAATCCAGAAGAACTGTGGGACACCACGCTCAATCCGGAAAATCGGGTATTGCTCCAAGTGAATATTGGCGAGGCGGAAAAAGCCGACGAAATTTTCTCGGACTTAATGGGTGATGACGTGATGCCACGGAAACGTTTTATCCAGTCTCGCGCCACTCTCGCTCAAAACATTGATATCTAAATTCACATCATGGAAGACAATAAAGAAATTTTAGACAAACCAGACGAACCAACCACCCTTCCACAAGGTCAGGGCGACCCCGAGCAAAGTCGAGGGGCCACTGACCGCGAGCCGGGTACTTTTGAAGTGACGCCGGAAACCGGCGCCGATAAAAAGACCGAATACGGCCTGATCCGGGCTCGCTCGATTAACAATGAGATGACCGAGAGCTATCTCGACTACGCCATGAGCGTCATTGTCTCGCGCGCTCTGCCGGATGTTCGCGACGGCTTAAAGCCGGTTCACCGCCGCATTCTCTACGCCATGCACGATATGGGCCTGTCGCCTGGGGCAAAACACCGTAAATCCGCCAAGATTAACGGTGAAGTGTTAGGTAACTACCACCCACACGGTGAGTTAGCGGTCTACGACTCGATGGTTCGAATGGCCCAGTGGTGGAGCCTGCGCTTACCGCTAGTTGATGGCCAAGGTAACTTTGGCTCGATGGACGGCGACTCGCCGGCCGCCTCTCGTTATACCGAAGCCCGCTTAGCGCCGCCGGCCGAAGCGCTGCTAACGGACATTGAAAAAGAAACGGTGGATTGGCGTGATAACTACGATGGCACCCGTCAAGAACCTGTAGTACTGCCAGCCCGGCTCCCCAATCTGTTAGTTAATGGCTCACAAGGTATTGCCGTTGGTATGGCCACTAACATCCCCACCCATAACCTTGGCGAAATTGTTGACGGTTTGTTAATGCTCCAAAAAAATCCCCATGCCGACGTTGACGAATTAGTGGAAGTGATAAAAGGCCCAGATTTCCCAACCGGTGGCGTTGCCTATGGTTTGGCCGATATTAAACAAGCCTTTGCCACTGGCCGTGGCCGGATTGTAGTACGCGGCAAAGCGGAAATTGGGGAAGACAAAAAACGTGAACAAATTGTGGTGGCCGAGCTACCGTATCAAACTAACAAGGCGACTTTCATTACCCACATTGCCGACTTAGTCAAAAACAAAAAAATTGAAGGCATCCACGATATTCGTGACGAATCTGACCGTAAAGAGGGCGTCCGGGTGGTGATTGAGCTAAAAACCGGTGCTGTTTCATCGAAAATTTTGAACCAACTTTACGAAATGACCGAGCTCCAAACAGTTGTTCATTATAATATGGTGGCCCTGGTTGATGGTATCCAGCCAAAACTCTTGTCACTGCCAGAGATGCTAACGGAATTTCTGGCCCATCGTACCGACGTGGTGACTCGCCGAACCAACTACGAACTAAAAATTGCCAAAGCCCGCGCCCACATTTTAGAGGGGCTAAAAATTGCTCTAGATCACCTTGACGCGATTATTGCCCTAATTCGCAAATCCGCCAACCGCGATGCCGCCAAGTCTGCCCTGATGAGCGAATTTAAGTTGTCGGACATCCAAGCTAACGCCATTTTGGATATGCGCTTAAGCCAGCTGGCCAACCTGGAGCGCCAGAAAGTTTACGACGAGTACGACGCTATTCTGAAGCTAATTAGTGAGTTAGAAGATGTCCTTTCCAACCCTGAAAGGGTTGAAGCAATTATCCGCGACGAACTGACAGAGGTGAAAAAGAAATACGGCAACGACCGCCGCACCGAAATCCGCCCCGAAGCGCTCGGCCAGATGACGGCGTATGACTTAATTCCTGAAGAAAACGTGCTAATCACCCTCACCGCCAACAACTACGCTAAGCGCTTGCCCCCCGACACCTATCGCAGCCAGCTTCGCGGCGGCAAAGGGGTAATCGGCATGACCACCCGTGAAGACGACGAAGTGATTGATATGATGATTGCTTCCACCCACGACGATATTCTTTTCTTCACCGACAAGGGTCGAGTCTTCCAAATTAAGGCCTACGAAATCCCCGCCTCCAGTCGCCAAAGCAAAGGTATCGCCCTGCCAAATGTTATCCGGGTTAACGCTGAAGAAAAAGTCACCGAAATGGTGGCAATTCACAAGAACGACGAATCTTTCCAGTACTTTTTCTTTGCCACCAAACGCGGCACCGTCAAGCGGGTAGAGCGCGATATGTTCAAAAACGTCCGTAAGAGCGGCGTCACCGCCATTGGCCTAAAGGGTACCGACTCACTACTGTGGGTGAAACAAACATCGGGCGACGATGAAATCGCCCAAATTACCCGTAACGGCCAAGTGATTGTTTACAACGAAACGGACGTCCGGGCAATGGGTCGTGGTGCTGCCGGGGTGCGCGGCATCAACGTCAAAGCTGGCGACGAAGTGATTGAAACGGCGATTCTGTCTGAATCGTCAGAAGCAATTTGTGTGATTAGTGAGAACGGTATCGGCAAAAAAGTTGATGTCAAAGCCTTCCGCAACCAGCACCGAGGTGGCTCGGGTATCCGGGTGGCCAAGCTTACCGACAAAACCGGCAAACTAGTGGCCGGCGAGGTAATTGAACCAGGCAGCGCCGACTTGATGATTACTACTACTTCCGGCCAGGTTATTAAAATTCCGGCCAGCTCCATTAAGAAACTGTCGCGTCAGGCTAGTGGCGTTATCTTGATGCGCACTCACCCAGGTGATAAAGTAAGTAACTTAACCGTTGTCTACGAAACCAGTGACGGAAATGACAACGAAAAGTAACCATGGCAGAGCCAACACCAGAAACAACTATTACTATTCCCGAAGAAATATCCGTGCGGGCGCTCGCCAGCCTACTTAACGTTGATCCCACAAAAGTTATTGGCAAACTGGTAGCCGGCGGCGTGATGGCGACCATCAATCAGTCGCTAGACTTTGATACAGCCACCCTAATTGCCGAAGAATTTGGCTTTACGACTACCGCGCAAAAAGCAGTGGGCGCCGTCAGAAAAACTACTGAATCCAAAAACGCCGCTGTTCGGGCGCCAATTGTCACAATCATGGGTCACGTTGATCACGGGAAGACTAGTCTACTAGACTTCATTCGCCGTTCCAATATTGCTGCTGGCGAAACCGGCGGGATTACCCAACACATTAGTGCCTATCAGATTAATTTTACAACCAAGGAAGGCTCAAAACGGAAAATTACCTTTGTTGATACCCCCGGCCATGAAGCATTCTCGGCACTGCGGGCTCACGGTGCCGCCCTAACCGACGTGGTGATCTTAGTGGTGGCGGCCGACGACGGCATCAAGCCGCAAACCATTGAAGCCATTGCCCACGCTCGAGCAGCTAATGTGCCGATAATTGTGGCGGTCAATAAAGTAGATTTACCGGGCGCTAATATTGAGCGGGTCAAACAACAGTTAGCCGACCAAGAGTTGGTGCCAGAAGATTGGGGCGGTAAAACTACCGTTATGCCAGTGTCAGCCAAATCCGGGCACGGAGTTGATGATTTACTAGAGATGGTTATCTTAACCACCGATTTACTGGATTTGAAAGCCGATGCCGATGCGACCGCGGAAGGAATTGTGATTGAAGCCAACCTAGACAAGCAAGTGGGGCCACTCGCGACGGTGTTGGTTTACAACGGCACGCTCCACCCGGGTCAAGTAATCGTCATTGGTAAAACCTACGGCCGGATCCGGGCGTTGCTTGATGACTTGGGGGAAAGGATCACGTCCGCTGGTCCGGCCAAGCCAGCGATTATTACCGGCCTCAAAGACGTCCCAAATTTTGGTGAGCGGTTAGAAGTGGTGCCAAACGAAAAAGTTGCTCGCACCATGACCCAAGCCGGACAAACTACCAAGGGTGCCGCTAGCAAAGAAAGCGACAACACCTTCCGAATTATTATCAAAGCCGACGTTGGCGGCTCGCTAGCGGCACTAGAAGAATCGATTCGTAAACTCAAAACTAAAGATGCCACGGTGGAAATTATTTCCAGCGGTATCGGGTCGGTTAATGAAAACGATGTCACGCTAGCGAAAACCACTAACGCCCACCTAATTGCCTTTCGCGTTCAAATACCGAAGCGAATTAAGGAATTGGCCGCCAAAGAAGAAGTAACACTTCTGGAATATTGGATTATCTATGATGCCTTCGAATTTCTCCAAGACCAATTGAAGAAAATTGCCACACCCGTGAGAGTTGTTACCGAACAAGGTCGTTTCAAAGTGTTGGCGCTGTTTTCCAAAAAGGGTGATTCGGCAATTATCGGCGGTGAAGTTGCTAAGGGTGAGCTAAAAAATGGCCTGGAGCTGATTGTGACCCGCAGCAAAGAAGAAGTCGGCCAAGCAAAAATTACTCAAATTAAAGTGGGAAAAATCGATACCGACAGAGCGGAAGCCGGCACTCAGTGCGGGCTGTCAATTGAAGGATTTACCGACATTGAAGTTGGCGATGTTATAGTTGCTAACGAGATTTCGTTTGATTAGTTGCTAGCGCAGCTTATTACTTCGCAAGATAGCTGAGCAACAGCAATACGCAGTATTAGCTTGCGCCTGTTACACTCTTTAGCTAGCCTGGTGTAGTAGGGGGGCAGATAGAATTCTTTAAGCAGGTGTGGTACGGCTGGTTGCAGTTTGGTGTTGGCGGGGCCGACGAGGTTTGGTTTACAGCCGTTGATTTTATTCTCTTAGCCGTTGTGGCTTACGGAATTTTACAGTTCCTTAACTCGGTAAAAGGATTGCGCTATCTGGGAATTGCGGCGATCGGGTTTATCGGGCTAACCATTTCCGCCTTCTGGCGTCTCCCCGGCCTGCACGCGATATTCCAACTTAGTCTAGTGGCTTTAGTTGTCAGCTTCCCGGTGATTTTTCATGAGCGATGGACGCAGCTACTGACCAGTGCACCGGCTAATGTTCCGGCATATTTACCCCGCTACGGTTTGATTTTGGGGGCATTAGCGTTTGCGGCGGTGGCCGTGTTTTTAGGCTCCGGTGGGTTAGTGAAAATTTCGGAAGTTCCCTCGGAGATTAGCGTTAAAGCGATTAATTTAGCTGAAGGTTTAACTGCCAATTTCGGCAGCGGCAAAAGTGTTCGGATAATTGTTTCGGCGCCACGCGATATTTGGGCGGAATTATCCGAAGAAACGTTCTCTGCCACTGTCGATACGGCTGGACGGACCGAAGGGACGTACGACTTGCCAATTGCCGTTGTTAGCCAGCTCGATTCGGTGAAAATCGTCAGTATTAAACCGGAAAAAGCGGTAATAACGATTGAGCCAGTAATTAAAAAAACCGTGCCGGTAGCTCTTCGAGCGACGGGAGCGGCCGGCGATCAGCTGATTCCCGGCGAGCCAGTGTTTGACCCGGATAAAGTGGAGATTGCCGGGCCGAAAACAATAATCGCCGACATCAGCCAGGTGTATGCCCAAATCAAACTCAACGGCGAAACTGCGACAGTTGAGCTTTCTGTAACGCTTGTCGCGCTCAACTCCGCTGGGGAAGTAATTGACTCGGTAGTGATTGTTCCCGCCCAAGCCAAAGTAACGGTACCGTTAGTTAAGGCTGGTAGCACCAAAACTGTCGGAGTTCGGCCGGTTTTTTCCGGCTCGCCAGCCGCCGGGTACTGGATTAGCGGTATTTCCCTTGATCCGGCAATTGTCACAGTTCAGGGCAGTGCCGACTTGTTGACTGCCCTTAAAGATGTCCCAACAGCTTCAATTTCCGTTGCCAATCTCACTCAAGATAGTACGCAAACCGTTACACTGGACTTTCCGGGGGGCATTACCAGTGCTGGCGCTATCACGACGGTGAAAATAACCATCAAACTCTCTAAAACCGACACCACTAAAGCCGTAACGCCCGAAATTGTCTATGCCGGGCTCGATCCAGCCTTAAAGGTGGCTTCCATTACCCCCACCAGTATCTCGGCCGTTATTAGTGCTGCCGCCGACATTTTGGCCGGTATTACCGGTGCGCAGGTGAAACTAAATATCAATCTTGGCGCTTACAAATCGGCGGGCACTTATTCGGTACCAATCAAGAACAGCGACTTTGATTTACCGGCGTCTGTCAGCCTTTCTAGCTTCCTTCCCAGTGCGATTGATGTTACGTTAGAGAACAGATGAAGGGGATCGATTTCAAGCGTTGGTTTGACTGGCGGCATATGTCGCCACAACGGGCGGTCACCCTGGTATTTACTGCCAGTGTCCTGCTGGTGGTAATTAGCTACGGCGTTTGGCAATTCGGCCAGCTGCTTTCGCCAATTAATGAGATTAGCACTAACGACCCAATCTTAAAATTAAGTGCCAGCGATCGTGACGATTCGGCCAACCCTTTGCCAAATAACTTAACTGATACAACTGCGCCGTTTTTCAACTACAATATTCAAAATAACCCAACAGTTTTGCAGTTTGACGGCAACTCACTAGACTTGGCGCGTTACGAAATACGTGTTGATTACCGATGAAAAAACTTTTTCCTTCCGTCATTTTTGTTTTAGCAGCTGCGCTACTGGTTGCCCTGACAATCCGCCCAACTGCCCAAGCTCAACCACCTCCACCACCTCCGCCACCTCCTGTCGGCGGTGAGTCACTAATTATTAATTTACCACCGTCGGCAATCAACACACCAAAGGTGCTGAGAATTGAAACGACAAACAACTTCACTTTTAACCCAACCAGCGGTCAGTTTGAACCAGCTAGCCAAAATGGTTTCACGGTCGCCGTTAACCAACTGTCAGACATCAACATCCCTTACTACCAAATCGTTATTACCGGATTTACCAAGGGCGGAGCAGCTTTTTTGCCAGGGATAGATAAAGTAACTGCGTTTAACCGGTTACTGTCCGGAATTTCCGCCAAAGCCTACTCGCCGCCGCCAGCTACTAATATATTATGTATCGCTGGCTACTGCCGTAACCCCGTTTACGACGTTACCCTGACGTTTCAGGATGACGTGACTAAAACTGACGTCAACAATCTGGCCGGTTTGTTAATTGGCCAGCCGCACGCTCATGCATTTCTTGGTGATGGAAATTGTAACACCGGAACTACCCATCTCTGTCTCCGGCCGCAAATAATTGCTGACAACTTTCAGAATCGCACTGGGAGTGTATTCATGCTCCAAGCCATTGAACGCGATATTGCTGGAGAAATAATTGTTGAAGGCAACGTATTAGGCGCAACAACGATTGGTGGGTTCGCCTTTTCTAACCGGGATTGGGTAGCAGTTGGCGGCAGTATTACCGGCATTACCGACGCCGCAGATAATCAAAAACTTAACGACTATCTGGCTCAAACCGGCTCCAAACTTCAATGGGGCAGTGTTAGTACCCCCGGCACCTACGCACACCGTCTAAATGTTTTGAAAGAGGAAGGAAATACTAAGAGTACGGAAATTGAAACTAACAGCTACGGTAGCCCTAACGGTTATACTAATCTTAATCTCAATTCGCCAAATACTAGTCTGTCCAATCCGGCCAGCTCGAGTTTTAGCTCCGGTCCAGAGGGGAAGCTGTGGAAAACTACCGGCACGCTGACGCTGACTAATGTTAATTTTGGGGGCGTTGGCACAATTATTGTCAATGGAAGCTTAGTGATTAACGGTGATCTTCGCTGCGCCACTGGTACTCGTCTGGGAGTGATTGCCACCGGTAGCATTACTTTCAACAGCCCGACAATTAATTGCGGTGCTTACACGGCACTTGGTGGAAGCATTAATATTAACGGTACGGTTAGCGGACTGCAGGATGCTAAGGGAATTTTCGTTGCTCGCGACACAATCGACTTACCAACGGTTGAAAGCGGCGCACGCTACACCATCCGCTACGACACTGGTTTCGCCCTTGACCCGTCTGCCCTATTTCGTAATCTGCTCAATATCGTCTTCACTACCACTTCCTAACCTGGTTTTTACTCCTTTAAGCCAGTATAATTAAGCTACAATGTTAGTAGATACAGTTGAGATTACCGTCCGAGCGGGCAAGGGCGGCGACGGCATTATTTCCTGGCGGCGGGAAAAGCACGTGCCGATGGGCGGTCCCGACGGCGGCGACGGTGGCCGCGGCGGTAATGTCGTGCTAATTGCCGACAACAATGTTGATACTTTAACTTCCTTTCGTTATCGAAAAGTTTTCTTTGCCCAGGACGGTGAGCGTGGCGGCTCGAAAAAAATGACCGGTCACGGCGGCGACGATTTAGAATTGATAATTCCCGTAGGAACCGTTGTAACAGACGCCGAAACTGGCCGGTTGTATAGAGACTTCACCGAAATTGGCCTACGTTATGTGATTGCTCGCGGCGGTGAGGGTGGGCAGGGCAATCCGCATTTTGCCTCCGCTACCAATCAAGCCCCAGAAGAATTCACGCCTGGCAAACCCGGCCAAACTAAGAAAATTAAGTTGGAACTACAACTGATTGCCGATATTGCCCTGATCGGCGAACCAAACGCTGGTAAATCCTCGATTATTAACTGTTTAACTGACGCTAAATCACGTATCGGGTCCTACGCTTTCTCCACTCACGAACCGGTGCTGGGGGTAATGAATACGGGGAGCGATACCGTTACATTAGTAGACTTACCTGGTTTATTGGAGGGAGCCCATGCTGGCAAAGGTTTGGGCGATCAATTCTTGAAACACGCCCGGCGGGTCCGAGCGATTGCCCATATTATTGACGCCAGTCAACCCGAACCGGAGAAATCATTAGAAAAAATTCGCCACGAACTGGAGCAATTCGACCCAGCCTTAATCGAGCGGCCAAATATCATTGTTTTCAATAAATTAGACTTGTTAACACCAGAGGAAAAAGCTCGTCTTATTAACCAGTTCCCGGATGCATTGTTTGTCAGCGCCACCACAAGCGTTGGGATTGAGTCGCTCCGTCAAAAATTAGTGGGATTAACCGCTTGACAACTGCCGGCACAGCTTGTACATTATCAACAAGTTAGTTGAGGTATTAGAGATTTTCACGAAAGCGACAACACAGTCCGCTATTGATTTGCTCCGTTCGGGGCAATTTATTGTGTCTTCGAGTAAGTAATTTAACCAAGGGCAAGGGAGGCCAAGCTGCGAAAAAATTTCCGTCAAATTGAGTCCAACAGCACACTATCCAACCTCATTGAAGTTCAGTTAAAAAGCTATAACTGGCTTTTTGAAGAGGGAATTGGCGAGCTATTAAACGAAATCTCACCGGTGGACGATTTTACTGGTAAGTTATTTACTCTGGAATTTGGCAAGTATTCTTTAGAGAAGCCCAAATACGACGAAAAAACCGCCAAAAACAAAAACCTGACTTTTAAATCTCCTTTGCGCTGCGAAATTAAGTTAATTAACAAGTTAAGTAAAAAGGTTAAATCGGCCGAAGTTTTTCTCGGTGATTTTCCGCTAATGACCGAGCGCGGCACTTTTATTATTAACGGTGTCGAGCGCGTTGTGGTCTCCCAGATTGTTCGATCATTCGGTGTATTGTTTGTTAACGAGAACATCAGTGGTCGTAACCTATTTGGTGCCAAAATCATCCCGAACCGCGGCGCGTGGTTGGAATTTGAAACCAACAGTCGTAACGTGATGAGTGTTAAAGTTGACCGCAAGCGCCGCATCCCCGTCACGACTTTTTTGCGAGCGATCGGTAACTACACCGACGAACAGCTGAAAAAACTATTCAAAGATGTTGATACCGACAGCGAGCACCCCTACATTGAATCCACCCTGGCCCGTGACCCAGCCAAAACCCGCGAAGAAGCGGTAGTGGAGGTTTATAAACGAATTCGTCCAGGTGATTTAGTAACTCCCGAAACGGCGGAAGTATTTATTCAAAATATTTTCTTCAACGCTAAGCGCTACGATTTAGGACGGGTTGGTCGCTACAAAATCAACCAGCGCCTAGAGATGAACGTTCCCAATACCGCCAAAAACCGTGTTTTACGGCCGGAAGACATTATTGAAACCATCCGCGAAATTATTCGCCTCAATAACGACGCCAATGGCGAGCCGGACGACGTTGACCACTTGAAAAACCGCCGGGTTCGCGCAGTTGGCGAACTGGTTCAGAACCGTCTTCGCGTCGGCCTACTTCGCATGGAGAGAATTATCAAAGACCGGATGAGCCAAGTGGCCGAACCGGACGAAGTTAACCCGATTGCCTTAATCAACAGCCGTCCAGTGGCGGCGATTCTCCAAGAGTTCTTCGCCTCATCACAGATGAGTCAATTCATGAACCAAACCAACCCGCTCTCAGAGCTGGAGCATAAGCGAACCTTGTCAGCCACCGGTCCCGGTGGTATTGCCCGGGAACACGCTGGTTTTGATGTTCGTGACGTTCACCGTTCTCACTACGGCCGAATTTGCCCAATTACCACTCCCGAAGGGCAGAACATCGGCCTAGTTGGCTACTTGGCCGCCTCTGCCCGAGTCAACGAGTACGGCTTTATCGAAACTCCGTACCGTTTAGTTGAACACAGCGGCGGTAAATCGAAGGTTACTAGTAAAGTTGAGTACTTGGATGCCTACGAAGAAGAGAAATACACCCTCGCTCCGTTCTCAACCAATATTGATAAAAATGGCCACTTCATCGGCAATAAAGTCGTCGCGCGGCGCCTGGGTGAACCAGTGATCGAAAATGTCTCAAAAATTGACTACGTTGATATTTCTCCGCAGCAGGTTGTTTCTATCTCCACTGCCCTTATTCCGTTTGTGGAGCACGATGAAGCTGTCCGGGCCTCGATGGGTTCGAACATGCAACGACAAGCGGTGCCGCTGATTAAACCCCAGGCCCCAATTATCGGTACCGGCTTAGAATCAGCTGTTAAAGACTCTGGTCAACTAATTGTCGCTGATGAAGATGGTGTGGTGACTTACGCTGATGGCGAGATGATTAAAATCAAAGGCCGTACCGAGAAAACTTACACACTTTTGAAGTTTGTTCGTTCCAACCAGAGCACCTGTATTAACCAACGCTCAACCGTTTCGGTTGGCCAAAAAGTTAAAAATGGCGATGTGATTGCCGACTCATCGGCTTCTGACGCTGGTGAACTAGCGATTGGCCAAAATGTTACTGTCGCCTACATGAGCTGGGGTGGCTATAACTATGAAGACGCCATCATTATCTCCGAACGCTTAGTCAAGGATGATCGGTTTACCTCAATTCACATTGAAAAATACTCGGCGGAAGTTCGCGACACCAAACTTGGTCCCGAGCTAATTACTCGTGATATTCCGAACGTCGGCGACGAAGCCCTCTCCAACTTGGACGAACAAGGGATCATCCGAATCGGTGCCGAAGTATCTTCTGGCGACATTTTGGTTGGAAAAATTACCCCTCGTGGTGAAACCGAGCTAACGGCCGAAGAAAAATTACTTCGTGCAATCTTCGGTGAAAAAGCTAAAGATGTTAAAGACACCTCACTGCGCTTACCGCACGGCGAGCGCGGCCGAGTGGTGGAAGTAAAGATCTTTTCCAAGGCCAGCGCCGATGAATTACCAGCGGGCGTTTACCAACAAATCGAAGTATCGGTGGCACAATTGCGTAAAATTACTGTCGGCGACAAAATGGCTGGCCGCCACGGTAACAAAGGTGTTATTTCCCGCTCTTTACCGGAAGAAGATATGCCGTTTTTACCTGATGGCACCCCAGTTGATATCATTTTGAACCCGCTCGGCGTAAT
>CAZRED010000004.1:0-55361 GCA_964599405.1 uncultured Candidatus Saccharibacteria bacterium | reverse complement strand
CGCTGATGGCCCAACCGGGCGGCGGCACGTTGATTGATCTGCCGAGGCTGTTTACCGACGACAAGTTTCGCGACCAGGCGATTGCCAACGTGGCTGACCCGACCGTTAAAGCCTTCTGGCAGCAACAACTGGCGAAAACGTCGGACTTTCATAAATCAGAGATGTACAACTACTTCATCTCGAAATTTGGCCGCTTTATGACTAACGACTTGATGCGCCATATTATTGGCCAACCTACTTCATCGTTTAGCTTCCGCGAGGTGATGGACTCGAACAAAATTCTCTTAATAAACTTAGCCAAAGGCAAAATTGGTGAAGTAAACTCCAATTTGCTTGGGCTAATATTGGTTTCCAAACTACAAGTAGCAGCGTTTAGCCGAGCCGATACGCCGGAAGAAAAGCGCCGAGATTTCTATCTGTATGTAGACGAGTTTCAAAACTTTACCACCGATACTTTCGCGACAATTCTGGCGGAAGCGCGTAAGTACCGTCTAAATCTCAACATTACCAACCAATACTTTGCCCAACTGACCGAGCGGATTCGTGATGCGGTAATCGGCAACGTTGGCACTTTGGTTAGTTATCGGATCGGCGCCGATGACGCCGAATACTTAGCGCACGAAATGCCGGGAGTCAGCAGTGAAGACCTGGCTAATCTTGATAGATTTCAGGCGTATGTTAAACTGCTGATTGATTTGAACCCGACTAGACCGTTTAATATGAGGGGGGTAAAAAGCCCCAACCAAAGCAACCCAGCCATGTCTGATTGGATTAAAAAATCTAGCCGGGCACAATATGGCCGTAAAATAACCACATGAATTTCGCGCTAATTAATTTTATCTTTACCGGCATCTTTGTTTTAGGGGCGTTCTATTTTTGGAGTAAAACCCGAAAGTTGAAAAAAGTGATTATCGTGACCGACGATCACTCCGAGCTGTCGAGCCAGTTTGCCCTACTGTCAATTCAGGTGCCAAAAAACAACGAACGGACACCGCTCGCTGCCGAGCAGATGTTCGCGGCGCTCCACGGTATATTTCGCTCCGACACGACAACCCAGCAACAAGTCAGCTTCGAGATGGTTAGCCGGCAGCGAGCAATTAAGTTCTACGTTCACGTTCCGAGAAAACTCAAAGATTTTGTTTTAAGCCAGGTTTACGCCCAGTACCCAACGGTGGAGATTGAAGAGCTGGCAGATGACTACGTCCAAGTTGACGAAGGAAAAGCGGTGGCCGCCGCCGAGCTACTGTTCAAAAAGCCGCGAGTTTACCCAATTAAAACCTTTCTCAACTTTGAAGTCGACCCACTGTCGGCCATTACCGGCGTTCTAAGCTCGACTAGCGACGATGAACAAATTTGGACGCAGTTAATCATCCGGCCAATTGACGACGCTTGGCAAGAAGAGGGCGAGAAGGTGATAAAAGGCATTAAAGATCCAATCAAAAGTAGTGGCGTCATGAAAATTGTCACCGACGAGGCTAAGCAGTTCGGTTCGGACTTTTTTAAATCGGTGATGTTTGGAGTAAAAGAGCCAACCAAAGAAGAAAAAAAGAAAGACGATAAACCAAAAGACTTGAGCGGAACGGTTCAGCAAGCAATTAAGGGTATTGAGGAAAAGATTACCAAGCTTGGCTATGAAGCGACTCTGCGAGTGGTGGCGGTGGCGCCGGAGCATTACAGTGCCCGGGCGAAGCTGGAGCAAGTGATCGGTGCCTACAAACAATTTAATTCCCTGAATATGAATGCACTGGTTTCTTCGGAGATAACCGACGACAAAGCGGCAATTAGTCTATTTAGCAGCCGTGAGCCAGGAAAAAGCGCTTTGTTATTCAACATTACGGAGTTAGCCTCGCTCTATCATTTTCCGTCGGAGACTGTAGCGACACCAACGATTGCCTGGGCCGGATCAAAGAAGGGGGAGCCACCGGCTAATTTGCCGATTGTCAGTACCGTTCCAGCTGATGAATTAACGGTTTTTGCTCAAACTAACTACCGCAACGAAGTTCGCAAGTTTGGTATCAAAAAACCCGACCGACGGCTCCATACTTATATTATTGGTAAAACCGGCACCGGTAAGTCGACGTTGATGGAAAACATGATTTTCGATGATATCCGTGAAGGCCGCGGTGTGGCAGTAGTTGATCCGCACGGCGAGCTAATTGACCATGTTTTAAACTTTATCCCCGAGAGCCGTGTGAACGATGTGATCTACTTCAACCCGGCCGACCGCGATTTTCCAATTGGTTTAAATGTGCTGGAGAACGTTAACCCAGAGATGCAGAGCGTGGTGGCCTCCGGCGTGGTGGGCATCTTTAAAAAAATCTTCGGCGAATCTTGGGGACCACGGTTGGAGTATATTTTGCGCAACTCCATCTTAGCGCTGCTTGATCACCCGAACTCTACACTCTTAGGGGTGATGCGAATTTTGACCGACAACGCCTATCGGCGAAAGATTGTGAACGAGATTAAGGATCCGGTCATTCGCGACTTCTTTATTAACGAGTACGAAAAGTATGAGCCGAAGTTTCGGCAGGAAGCGATTGCGCCGATTCAAAACAAAGTTGGGCAGTTCTTGTCGTCGTCAACGATTAGAAATATTGTCGGCCAGCCAAAAAGTGCGTTTGATATTCGCCAGGTGATGGATGAAGGAAAAATTCTCTTAGCCGATCTGTCCACCGGCAAGATTGGCGAAGATAACTCGGCGCTGTTGGGTTCTATGTTAATTACCAAAATCCAACTAGCAGCGATGAGTCGAACGAACGTGACCGAGCAAGATCGCCGGGATTTTTATCTGTATGTCGATGAGTTTCAAAACTTTGCCACCGATTCGTTCGCGACAATTCTGTCTGAAGCGCGTAAGTACCGTTTAAACCTAGTTATGATCAACCAGTACACCAACCAAATGCCGGAAACGGTGGCTAACGCCGTATTCGGCAATGTCGGCACGATGATTGCTTTCCGGGTGGGCGCAGCGGACGCTGATGTGTTAATTAAGGAGTTTGAGCCGGTCTTTGACGCTAATGATTTAGTTAACCTACCGAATCGCCAGATCTACATCAAGATGGCAGTTGACGGAGTGACGGTGCCGGCCTTTTCTGCCTCCACCTTGCCGCCGCCGGATGAAAAATCTAACCTCAAAGACCAGGTGATTCAAACTAGCCGAACGGCGTTTGCGACGCCTTTAACTGACGTGGAAGACTACATCGCTGAATGGTCAATGCCGATTAACTTGGCCGAAGACGACGGTACCGGTAAAAGTGACGGAGCGCGTCGGAAAGATGCTAGTGACCGAATCGTGACAATCGCACCACAACCAGAAACGGTTGTGGTGGAGAAGAAAACAGAAGGGGAGAGTCAGGAGAAGATTTCTGGAGAAAAAGCAGGGGAGTTATTGGAAAAAAATAAAGTGGAGATTCTGAAAGATCGCTTCGACAGACAATGGTACGCAGTAACAACCAAAGCTGATGAGTCACCTTTGGGGCAGGAAAGGAAGGAGACGGGGGTACAACCGGAAAAAGCAGAAGTAACTGAAGCGCCGGAAGCAGCAATTTCGGAAGTGTTAATTGAAGAGAAAAAGATGGAGGACGCACCAACGCAGAGTGGGGGAGACGGGGGAGAGAGTGACGAAACAACCCATTTAATTACTTGGGATCAGGCCGACGAACTGGGACTAAAAGTCGAAAACCCGGTGGTGGAGCGTAGCGCTGAAACTGACGAATTTCAACCGATCGACGAATTGAAGTAAACCATAAATTTTCTTTTTACTACCCTACTCCCCCACCACTGCGGGGGAGAAGGGCTAAATTTTTTGCAAATTTCACGGCGCACTGGGGAGGGCCGGACGGGGGCGGCGGGCGCTACACTGCTATTTCGCCTTATTTGGGCCTGATTTAGTAACGGCCATTTTTAGCAATTTCAGAAGCCCTTCGCAGTTGCTGTGTCGCACAAGATACATTGTACGACACAGTCTTGTGGCTAAACTTACCTATATTTTTTCGTTCCGTACTGACTCACCACCCACTCCTATTCCACCCCTTCAATGCTCACCCAACTAGCCTATCTTTACATGCTATTATCAAAGATTAACCTGTTAAATACATAATACCGTTAAAATTTGGCCGTAGAGGGATGTTTGTTTTAACGCCGAGTATCAATACCTTTTGCGGCTGAATTTGTACGGCGGTAGACACGTTTTTGCCACAAAGTTAGTATCGGCGTGGCGGTGAAGATCGATGAATATGTGCCGACGGTAATTCCCACTAACATTGTGACAATAAACGCCCGGATACTTTCACCGCCCAGCAATAATAGGGCGGTTAAGGTGAATATCACAGTCAGGCTGGTGCCGATTGAACGGTTAAGGGTTTGAGACAGGGATTCGTCGGCAACTTTTTCAAATTCCTCTGCCGTATCAACTGGGTTATGAGCCAGGTTCTCCCTAATTCGATCAAAGACCACAATTGTGTCATGCACCGAGAAGCCCATAATCGTTAACAGAGCTGTTATGAAGGAGCTGTCGACTTCGTAGCCAAAAAAGTGGGCCAAGATTGAAAAAACTCCAACGGAGATAATTAGATCGTGAATTAAGGCGATTAAGGCAACGCTGCCAAATCGCCAGGAAGAAACTGGGTAGGTGACACCACGGAAGGAGTAAGCCAGATAAATCAGGATAAATAGCGAAGCGACCACCATGGCAATAATCGCTTTTTTAGTTAAGTCCCTAGAAACGCTCGGGCCGACATTTTCGAACTTTTCCTTAGTTATTTCCCCGAATTTCTCTTTCACCCCGGTCAAACTTTGTTGGTAATCCCCTGCTTCGGCCGGCAAGAATTTAACAAAGACACTATCTTCCCCGGACCTTGAGACGGTTATCCCCTTCAAGATGTCCTGATCAGCAAGAACTTGGCGTAGCTCCTCTTCGCTAACTGCTTTGGCAAAGTGCCACTCGGCCGCCCCACCACCCCGAAAATCAATCCCCAGTGGGAGCTTCCAGACAAACAGTGAGACTATCCCTGGCAGCAAGATTAGCCCTGAAACCAGCAGCCACCAGAATTTTTTCTTACCCAAGAAACGGTACGTCATATTTTCTCCAGACTTCTTCGCAGCACACCGACACTAGCAAATAGGCGTAAGAAGGCTCGGCTGGCGGTAATCGAGCTATAGAGCGAAACCAGTACACCAAGCGCCAGCGTTAGAGCAAAGCCGCGTACCAATCCGGTGGTGGTAAAAAATAAAATTCCCGAGGTAATAATCGTGGCCATATTGGAGTCGCGCACCGACGGCCAAGCCCGCTTGAAGCCCTCTTCCATTGCTAATTTCAGGTCTCTCCCCCCTTTCAGCTCCTCGCGCATCCGCTCAAATATTAAAATGTTGGCATCCACCGCCATGCCGATCGAAAGAATAAACCCGGCGATGCCAGCCAGCGTTAAGGTGACTGGGATAAGCTTGAAGAGTGCTAAAACAATCGCCGTATAACCGGCCAAGGCTAGAACTGCGGCCAGACCAGCGGCTCGGTAGTTAATTAACATAAACAAAATCACTAAGGCTAAGCCGATGACTCCTGCTACCAAACTCTTTTTTACCGACTCTTCGCCCAGCGTTGCGCCGACGGTCCTTTGTTCAATAAGTTCGATTGGTACGTCGAGCGCTCCCGCATTAAGTAGACTGACAATTTCTCTGGCCTCCGGAACGCTGAATTGGCCAGTTATCACCGCTTCCCCAGCGGTAATTCTTTCCTGAACGGTTGGGGCAGAAAGTGCTTCGCCGTCTAAGAATATCGCCACCGGTTTGCCAACGTTTCGGCCGGTCACTTCCGCAAAGAGATCCTGTCCCTCGCTGTTAAACTTCAAGCTAATCTGCGGCACATTGGTGGTTTGTTCAAAAGTGACGGCGGCATTTTGTAATTGCTTACCAGTTAATCCGGTGGCAATCCAGTCGTCTGGGTTAGCGCTGGATTGTTCACGAAAATCCAGTTGGGCAGTTTTGCCAATTAGGTCAATCGCTTGTTGGACATCACTGATGCCGGGCAACTCCACCGCTACCGTTTCTTTACCGTCAACCTTGCTGGGCTGAATGACCGGTTCAGCTACGCCAGTCGTATTAACGCGCCGCTCAATTACGTCTCGGGTCGATTCAATCGCACTGTTTTTTTCTGTCTCGGCTGTGTTTGATAAGTTAAGTTCGTAGACCAACCGAACACCACCTTGCAGATCTAAACCCTGACGAATTTTATTTTCCCGGCCCAATAAATTAGTGGTGGACGGCAACGCCACATACACCGCGACGGCGATGGTGGCAATAATTAAGCTAAATCCAATCCAAAAGTTTCTACGCATAATAAATTAGTTTACAACAAGTGGCCTCTCCCCTGCTCCTGTAATTGTTCTACGATTTTTTTAACGTCTTGTACACTCCCCTTGTCGCAAACCAAAATCACATCATCAGTGTCAACGACCACCACGTCTTTTAGTCCAACGGTGACAATTAGTTTACTTCCGCCCATCACCAAGGTGTTTTTTGAGCCGTTACCGATGTGGTCGCCAATTGCTATAGCGCTTTGCTTGCCGCTGCTGGCTAAAATCTCGTGCAATGCCGCCCAGTTGCCGATGTCGCTCCAGTCCATTTCCGCCGGCATGACGGCCAGTTTGTCGAGTTTTTCAGAGATGGCTTTGTCGATAGCGATGCTCGGCACTTTTTCGTAGGCGGCAGCAGAGGGTGCTTTGAGAAATCGCTGAACGGCACTAAAAATATCCGGTGCTAGAGATTGGAAGTAGTTAACCATCTGCTGACCGTTGAATAAATAATAACCGCCGTTCCAAAGGTACTCCCCGCTTTCGACAAACGCTTGGGCAGTTTGCTGATCGGGTTTTTCGTGAAATGACTCAACGGCAAAGATCACTCTACCCTTCGGTGCCGATAGTTTCTCGCCCATTTTAATATAGCCAAGCCCGGTACTTTCTTCGGTCGGGCGAATGCCAATAGTGGCAACGTACTCCGGCTGTCGTTCAAGAAATTCCAAGATTGCTTCCGTTGCTCGCCCAAAAACCTTGGGCTTGCCGATATAGTGATCGGCCGGTACTAAGCCAAATAGCGTTGCTTCTGGGTCGCTGGCAACGATTTTTAGCGTCGCCAGCAATGTCGCTGCGGCGGTATTGCGGCCAACCGGCTCGGTAATAATGTTAACTTCCGGTAAACCCGGCAACTGTTCTTTGACTAAATCTCGGTACTGCTCGCCGGTAACCACCCAAATTCGCTCTAGTTCAAACAGCCCTTCCAGGCGTTGAAAGGTTTGCTGGAGTAGTGTTTCGTCGCCAATTAACTTCTGGAACTGTTTCGGTGTTGACTTGCGACTCAACGGCCAGAGCCGAGTGCCGGTGCCACCCGCCATGATTACTGCGTGGCGCATTCAGCTTTCCTCCCCGGCTTCGACGGCGACGCCGCAAAGTTTCATCGCGCTTTGCAGCTCTGGTGGTAATGGTGCTTCATAGCGGACACCCTCGATGACTATCGATTGGGCGTGAAGAAATTGCCGGTTCAACACTAAATCTTGCGCAATAATATCTGAAGCTTTCTCGCCGTATAGTTTGTCACCAACAATTGGGTGGCCAATTGATTTCATGTGAACCCGAATTTGATGAGTCCGGCCAGTGATGGGATGGGCGCTAACCAAGCTAACTGGGTTATGATGAATCTCACCGCTGGCAAGTCGCACGTAATTAGTAATTGCCGGACGAGCTTTTTGGTCGGGGAAAAAGGCCACTATCTGGCGGTCGTTTCTATTGTCGCGCATAATTGGCAGCTCCACGGTACCGCTCTTCCCTATCTCGCCAGCCACGAGGGCGAGGTAATTTTTTTCCACTGCTCTCCCCTGCCATAGCAGTCGTAGCTGGGCTTGAGCACTCGGCGTCTTTGCCCAAATTAGTACTCCGGAAGTGTCAGTATCGAGCCGATGAACAATCCCATAACGGGTTTCTTCGTCCCAAATATTTGGGTCAACTTTTCGTTGCTCCAATAGCCAGTCACGGACGGTTGGCCCACTAAAGGGTGGCTCACAGGCGAAACCGGCGGGTTTGTTGATGACGTAATACTCGCCCGTTTCGGTGATAATTTCCGGCTCAGTCATTGTTGGATATTGTACCTGTTTTTCCCTTGGCGAAGAAGGCAAAAACCGCTACGTTGAAGGCGATGATAAACTGGGAAAAAAGTTTCGCTACAGCGCTGTCGGCACTAAACGCCGGTCAAAAAAAAGCGGTCGAAGCTATTGAAGGACCGGTGATGGTCTTGGCCGGTCCCGGGACCGGTAAAACCCAAGTGGTGGCGCTGCGGATTGCCAATATTTTGCAGAAAACTCAACTAGGGCCGCAGAATATTTTAGCCCTAACCTTTACCGAAGCCGGTGTGATGGCGCTGCGCTCCCGCTTAAGTAGCGTGATCGGCCCATTGGCCTACCGAGTGACGATTGCCACCTTCCACGGTTTTGCCAACGAAGTGATCGGTATCTTTCCCCACCTTTTCACCCAAACTCAGACATTGCGCCAGATTGCTGATCCAGATCGTTACTTATTGATTGAAGAAATTATCACTCGCGAGAAATCGCTTAAGCAACTGCGGCCGTTACGTAAACCTGACCTGTATGTTCAGGAAATTAGTGCTCGAATTAAAACCTGCAAACAAGAGTCGGTGACGCCAGAGCAGCTAAAGAAAATGTACCAACACAGCACCGATAAAAAAATCACTCCGCAAGCTCGCTCCCGCCAAAGGGAATTTGTCACCGTGCTAGAGCTCTACAACGAGCAATTGTCGGGGCGGGGTTGGTACGACTATGAGGACACTATTCAGTTTGTCGTGGCGGCGCTGCGAGCTAACGACGAAGTGCGCAGCTACTTTCAAGAGCGCTACCAATATATGTTGGTGGACGAGTACCAAGACACCAACAACTCCCAGAATGCGTTGGTGGAAGCACTGGCCGATTTCTACCCGGACCCAAATTTATTTGTGGTGGGCGACGACAAGCAAGCTATCTATCGCTTCCAGGGTGCCTCTGTGGCCAACATGCTGCATTTCCAGCGTCGTTACCCTCGGATAAAAATTATCTCGCTGACCGACAACTACCGCAGCACCGGGGCGATCCTAGCAGCGGCCGGGACGTTGATTAGCCACAACCGCAGCCAAATCGAGACGATGCTTGGCAAAAAACCGCTGGCACTGCTGGCTCAAAAGAAACCCGGCACTCCGCCAACTATTGTTCAATCGGACAACAAAGTTAGCCAATACGACGCCATACTTACCGCCGTCAAAGCAGCAGAAAAATCCGGTACTCCCCTAACGGAAATGGCCGTGCTCTTTCGCCGCCGAAGGGCCGTCAAAGATTTTTCAGAGATTGCTAAGAGCTACGGTGTGGTTATTTCTGGCCAAGTGGAAACTGATTTGTTTAGTCATCCAGTGACAATGTCCGCTCTGCGCTTGCTAACAGCCATTGATCGACCAACCGACAATCTGGCAGTAATCTCGGCGCTCAAACCGCTACTTAGCGACAAGGCCCTGTTGGCGCTCTATAAAATTAATCGCACCAGCCGTTCCGGCACGGCAATTGTTGAAAAGTTACTGGGCGAAGGCGGCGAACTTGGCAAAATCGCCAGAGATTTACTGGAGCTGCATCGGCAAAGCGAGTTGCTAACAGTTGAGGAGCTGGTTCAAGAGCTGTTGGAAAAATATCGCTTTTTACAGCAACGTTTTTTCAACCGCGACGTCGTTGAGGCAACTGGGCTACTGCTGTCGTTGACTAATTTGGCTCGTAGCTTCTCGGAACGAGATGATTTCGTCGAGCTAAAACACTTCCTCCAATACTGCCGCACGATTCAAGATCGTCAACTGGAAGTTCCAATCACTGCGTTACTTCCTGCCGCCGGGCTGTTTGTCGGCACTGTTCACAGCGCTAAGGGGTTGGAGTTTGAACAAGTTTTTATGGCTGACACTGACGAACGCAGCTGGAGCCTAAAAACCAAGCCGGAGTTAATTAAGCTGCCGGGTGAAATTGTTGAGCTTTCCGACTGGAGCGATGATCCGGTTGAGGACGAGCGACGACTATTCTACGTCGGCATCACCCGTGCTAAGTCGGTCTTGTCGCTAAGTTATGCCAGCAGCAGCGACGACGGGCGGCCCCAACTGCCTTGTCAGTTCCTGCTGGAACTGGGCGAGCTGCCCCAGGCAGTCAGCCAACTGTCGTCAAAAAAAGCTAGCTCATTAGCCGATACCCTGCTGATTAGCGCCACCAAGAATGCCACAACCGCCGCCGGCACGGGGGCGTATATCCATGAGCAAATTGCCAACAGAGCTTTTTCCTACAGCGATTTACGAGCGTTTCAAACCTGCCCGCAACAGTATCTTTTTTCCCGGGTATTGCGTTTACCACAACCGGCCAGCGATTCGCTAATGTACGGTAGCGCTGTCCACAAAGCACTAGAGCTATATTTTCGGGAGTTCAAAGCCTTTAAAAAACTGCCAAGCAAGGAAAAGTTTCTAACGATGGTCGAAGCGGCTGTTACCCAAACGGTACTACCAGCCAGCCAGGAGAAAATTCTTTCACACGCGTTGGGGGTGCTCGAACCCTATTGGACCAGCAAGGCTGCAAGCTGGGGAATGCCTGTGGGAATTGAGTACTCCTTTACTCACCACCAAGTGCGTTACGGTGACATTTGGCTAACTGGCAAGTTTGACCGAATGGACTTGCTAGATGGAAGAACCAACGCTGTTCGAGTGGTCGACTACAAAACTAAAAGCCGACCAATCTCGCGCAATGAAATTGAAGGTAAGACTGCTAGTAGTAGTGGTGACATTAAACAACAGCTGGTTTTTTACGCGCTTTTAGCTAAGCACGATCCCCTTTTCCCCTTCCGCATTGAAGATTTTTTAGTCAGCGTGATCGACGATTTGGGGGAATTTCGTGACGAAATCATTGCGGTTACGTCGGACGAAATTCGGGAGATGGAAAAACTAATTATTGAACTGCGCGGGAAGATTCTTTCGACCAAAGATTTTCTCCATACACGGCCAAAATTCGATGGTGGCTGTGAAATCTGCCAGCTCTACGGTTAACCCAAGGCTTTGTCGAGCGCGGCGGATAAAATAGATTTAGCTTGGGCACCAATGAATTGTTCGACCACTTGACCGTCTTTTTCAATAAAGTAAGTCGGCATCGCCATCACTTGGTACTTCTGAACAATTGCTTGATTTTTTTCATCATCAACGTCGTATTTTTCGACAACAATTCTACCGGCGTAGACTTTTTCGATCTCTTCGAGAATCGGGTTCATTATTTTACACGGCCCACACCAAGCCGCCCAAAAATCTAACAACTTTACTGGCGATTTATTCATCTGTAACCCCCCAATCCTACCCCGTGACAAGTCGACGGATTTTTTTATCTAATAATGTTGTAACAGAACGATGTTCAGCGAATTGATAAAGCTGGAAAAACCCGACTGTGAAAACTACGTCGGCAACCGCCATATTGCGCCAGAATGGTAGCCCCATCACCAAGCTCTCCACCAAGCCAGCAGCAGTTTTCGGATACATCGCTGTGCTTGCCCAGACTCCAAAGTTTGTGACCAGAAAAAAGATTGTCGAACCGGCCAACGCCACAGTGGCTAGCCGAACGGTGGTCGGGCGATTTTTCAATGTCCGCTCCCCCATCCAAATAATTGCGGCAATACCGCCATAAACGTAGGGCATTGTGCCGTGCAGACCAATAATTAAATCGGTGAAGGTTAAGGCAATTAACGGCACAAGGTAGTTCCACGGACGGCTCATTTTTCCGCCGGCAAACAGGGCGCTAGAGCCTAAGGCGGTGAAGTTCGGTGGGTGTGGCAACAGGCGGGAAAGAACCGTTACTACGGTAAGAATTGTCGCAGTGGGTTTTTGCATAGCCAAGTTAAAATAGCAGCTCTACCGAACAAAAAAAAGAGCCACTCGGGCTCTTGCTTTGACGTCTAACAAGCTTAGTAGTACCGGAAACGACGGGAGGGGATCGACCGTTTCCGATACAACCAAGCCTATTAGCGCTTCAGAAACATACCTGTTTCTTGACGGTAGCAATATATCAATAGTAGTCGGTAAAGTCAATAGTTTTACTGGGAATTTTGTGAGTTTTTCCAAATTTGTTCGGGTTTACCTTCTCGGGAGTTAGTAACTCGTGCGGCTTGGAAGAAAAAATCAGACAGTCGGTTGAGATAGCGGCTAATCGCCTCGTTTGGATGCTTTAATTGATAGTAACTTCGTTCGGTCTGACGAGCCACGGTACGAGCCAGGTGTAGGGTCGCTCCAAACGGAGACCCACCAGCCAAAATAAAATTTTGGAGCGGACCAGTCTCCTGCTCCCAGCTATCAATCGCTTTTTCGAAATCAGCAACTTTTTGGTCAAGGGCTTTTAAGATAGGCATATCCTCTGGTTTTTCGGCGGCCAGGCAAGCTCCTAGCCCCAACAAATCGGACTGAATTGACTGGAGGTGAGCTACCACGTCAGCAGACTTTTTGTCCTTCCGAAAGCTCATTGCCAGCCCAATGGTAGCGCTTAGTTGGTCGAAGGTTCCAAGCACCTCAAAAAGTGGGTCGGTTTTTGGTAAACGGCGCTTGCCAGGAAGGCCGGTTTCTCCCCGGTCCCCTTTCCTAGTGTAGATTGGCATTACTAGCTGCAGCCGCCAGTAGTGGAGCCGCAGGACAAGCAGGTATAGCAAGTACCGGTTCTAGTAGTCATGGAGCCGCAAGTTGGACACGGCGGTGCATCAGTAACGGCCATTGGTCTTGCTACGGTCAGATCGTCCTCCTCTGGCTCTGCCGCTGTCTCCGTCTCCTTGACGGTAATTGGCACGGCAATGCCGGTGTTGTCGTTCTCCAACTCTAGCGGTGCTTGGCTGGAAGTAGCTGGACTGTCCGAGCGAATCCCCAGCTCTAGCAGCTCGGCCTCTGACAGGAATTTAATCGCTAAGTAGCGGGCAATGTAGTCAACTATTGATTTAGCGATCCGTATCTGGGGATTGGCGGTGAAGCCGTAAGGTTCAAATCGGCTATTGGCGAACTTTCTAACGATGGTGGGTAGCGGCACACCGTACTGGAGTGATATGGATATAGAGGTAGCGAAGGCATCCATCAAACCGCTAATCACACTCCCCTGTTTGGCCATGGTGATGAAGATTTCACCTGGCTGGCCACCGTCGTACAAGCCGACTGTTATGTAGCCCTCGTGCCCAGCGATACTGAACTTGTGAGTAATTGCTTGGCGTTCATCGCTTAAGCGACGACGGCGGGGCTTGTAGACAACCACTGGTTCGCTAGCTTTTTCTTCTTCTTCTTTCTCCTCTTCACGGGTGGCGTTGAGCGGCTGACTAAGTTTCGAACCATCGCGGTACAGGGCTAAGGCTTTAATCCCCAGTTTCCACGACTCGATGTAGACTTCTTTCACTTCTTCAACCGTCGCTTCGTGGGGCATATTAATAGTTTTCGAGATAGCGCCGGAGATAAACGGCTGGACCGCGGCCATCATCTGGACGTGCCCCATTGGTCGAATAAAGCGCGTTCCCCGCACTCCGCAGCGATTAGCGCAGTCAAAGACGGGATAATGCTCGCTCTTCAAATGCGGCGCCCCTTCCAGCATTTGAGTACCGCAGATTACCTCGTTACTACTATTAAGTTCCTCGCCGCTGTAGCCGAGTTTTCGCAAGAGTGAAAAAGTCGGCTTCTGCTCTTCTTGGGCGGTAATGCCCAGTCGGTCAAACAGGCTATCGCCAAGGATTGTTCGGTTGAAGGCAAAGTTAATATCAAAACTGGTTGGTAGGACTTTTTCTAGCTTGGCGATTTCTTCATCGGTTAATCCTTTGGTCTTTAAGGTAGCCGCATTGATAGCGGTATTATCGTTGAGTGAACCGGTGCCGGTGGCGTAGTCAATTATTTCCCGGCGTTGTTGCTCGCTATAACCGAGGTTTTCTAGGGCTTTCGGTACAGCGTTATTAACAATTTTCATCGAACCGCCGCCGGCCAACTTCTTGAACTTGACTAAGGCAAAATCTGGCTCGACGCCGGTGGTGTCACAATCCATTAGTAGACCGATGGTGCCAGTGGGGGCGATCACGGTGGCTTGACTGTTGCGATAACCAAATTGTTCGCCCAGCGCTACCGCTTCGTCCCAATCTTGGTGCGCCGCTTCCAATAAATTGTTGGGGCAGTGCTTTTCACTAATGCGGTAGGCCGCCGAACGGTGTTTGCGCATGACATTTAGCATTGGAGCGCGGTTCTTAGCGTAGCCCTCAAATGGTCCCTTGACCGCTGCCATCTCGGCGGAGGTTTTATAGGCGTGGCCGGTCATAATGGCCGTTAACGCTCCACCAATGGCAAAGCCTTCCGGCGAGTCATAAGGCACGCCGTTGAGCATTAAGAGTGTACCGAGGTTGGCGTAACCCAGCCCCAGCGGGCGATAGTCGTGGCTGTTTTTGGTGATTTCAGCCGTTGGGTAGCTGGACAGATCAACGGCAATCTCTTGAGCGATAAACATCACCCGGCACGCATGGCGGTAGCTAGCGACATCGAAGTTACCAGCTTTGTCGATAAATTTTACTAAGTTAATCGAGGCGAGATTGCAAGCCGAGTCGTTTAGGAACATATATTCTGAACAGGGGTTAGAGGCGTGAATTCGGTCAGTGTTCGGGCAAGTATGCCAGTCGTTAATTGTGGTATCAAACTGCAGACCTGGGTCGGCGCATTGCCAGGCCGCGAGCGCAATTTTATCCATCAAATCCCGGGCTTTGTAGGTTTTGTACGGCTCGCCGGTGGTCACCATGCGGGTTTGCCACTCACCGTCGTTTTCGTAGGCTTTCATGAATTCATCAGTCACCCGAACGGAGTTATTGGCGTTCTGGCCGGAAATTGTGCTGTAAGCCTCGCCGTTAAAGTCCGATTCATAACCGGCGGCGATTAAGGCTTGGGCTTTCTTTTCTTCATTAACTTTCCACTCAATAAAATCTTCAATTTCCGGATGTTCAATGTTCACCACCACCATTTTGGCAGCCCGGCGGGTAGTGCCGCCGGATTTAGTCGCTCCCGCTGCTCGGTCAAATACCCGCAAGAAGCTCATCATCCCACTGGAGGTACCGCCGCCGGAAAGTTTTTCCACGCGGCTACGCAGCATTGAGAAGTTTGCGCCGCTCCCAGAGCCGTACTTAAAGATGCGCGATTCAGTCTTGAGTAGATCGAAGATGCCCGACATGGTGTCGGAAACTGACAGAATAAAACAGGCAGAACACTGGGGGTTGCGGTAAGCGGTTGCGGCCTCCAAGACTTTTTTCTCCTTGAAATCCCAATAAAATGAACCGCCACTGCCGGCAATTTTATATTGGTGATACAAGCCACAGTTAAACCAGACCGGCGAGTTAAAAGCGGCTCGCTGGTGGAGCAATATATACATTAGTTCGTCTTCAAAGCTGGTTCGTTCAGCGGTTGAGGCAAAGTACCCGAACTTTTCCCCGAAATCAGCCATGGTGTGAGCAATCCGATAAATCGCTTGGCGGGCCGAAGTTTCCCGACCCTCTTTAGTGGGGACGCCGGCTTTACGTAAGTATTTATAGGCTAAAATATCGGTGGCGAGCTGTGTCCAGGTAGACGGCACTTCCAGGTCGGTGATTTGGGAAATGATATTACCTTTTTCATCGGAGATAACGGTATCGCGTTTTTCCCAGGTGACGGAACTGAAAACATCGTCGCCGGGTTTAGTGAAACGCCTCTGCACTTTCAGGCCGGCTTTTTTAGCGGGGGCAAGTCTACTCGACGGTAAATCTACCGAAATTTCCACCGGCTTTAGCGCGATATCCGTTGCCTCGTTGTCCACACCTCGCTTCATCTTTGCCATCACACCTCCCGCTTAGTAATTTATCTCAATTCACCCTAACACAATGGTTGGGACTGCTGTCAAGCTTAAGTTAAATTGTTCGGGTAATGTACGGAAAATGTCTGCAAAAGTTTCTAAAAAACTGTCGGTTTTTTAGTGAAACTGCCGTTGACTTATCTCAACTTACGTCGGATCTCCCTACGGTCGTACTTGAAAGCTTCTAACGAAGCTTTCTTCGTATGAAAGCCGGAACGTCGAGTTCGTCGTCTTTGTCTTCTTCCTCTTTAGCTGGTTCGGGGCGCGGTGGAATCGGGCGCTCTTTGTTGCGCATGTCGCTGTCGAAATCATCACGTTCGCGGTCACGGAAAGACGGTGTCGGCTCCTGACGGGAAGTGCCAAAAAATGGGATACCAGAGATACTGGCTTGGGCTGGCTCACTTGGCCGGGACATGCTACCTAAGCCATATGGCTCGTCCATGCCTTGGGGGCGGCGTTTCGATGGCGGTTTCGGTGTTTCGGTTTCAAAACCGGTGGCAATGACGGTAATTTTAATTTCACCGGTCATGGCGTCGTCTACCATGGCGCCAAAGATAATATTGGCGTCCGGATGCGCGGCTTCGGTGATGGCCTTAGAGGCTTCTTCGACTTCGTACATGGTCATGTCGGGTCCGCCGGTGATGTTGTAAAGAATACCCATGGCGCCATCAATCGACAATTCAAGTAGTGGTGAGTCAATGGCTTGGCGAGCCGCTTCAATCGCTCGGTTCTCCCCACTGGCTCGGCCAATACCCATCAGGGCTGAACCGGCGTCGGCCATAATTGTTCGGACGTCGGCGAAGTCAACGTTAATAATGCCGGGAATAACGATTAAGTCGGAGATACCCTGAACACCTTGGCGCAAAATATCATCAACGATGCCGAAAGCATCAGGTAAGGAAGTTTTTTTATCGATCACTTGGAGTAAACGATCGTTAGGAATGGTAATTAAAGTGTCAACTTTGTCGCGCAGCTCTTCGATACCGATATCGGCCATCTTTTTGCGGCGCAGACCCTCAAAGCTGAAAGGTTTAGTAACAACACCAACGGTCAGAGCGCCCAGCTCTTTAGCAATTTGGGCAACGAGCGGTGCTGCACCAGTGCCGGTACCGCCACCAGCGCCAAAGGTGACAAAAACCATATCGGCGCCTTTCAGCACCTCGTAAATTTCATCTTTATTTTCTTCGGCACTCTTGCGGCCCACTTCGATATCAGCGCCAGCACCCAATCCACGTGTGGTGTCTTTGCCAATCTGCACCTTGATCGGAGCCGGATTGTTCATCAAGGCTTGGGCGTCGGTATTGATTGCAACAAATTCTACCCCGCGTACGCGAGAAGCAATCATTCGGGCAATAGCGTTCCCACCGGAACCGCCTACACCACAGACTTTAATATTTGCGAAGGTGTCTAAGGTCTCTCTGTCCATAACCTAGTAGTTAGTTTGTAAAATTCTTAAAAATTCCTCTAAATCGGTCAACCACCCCCCCAAATTTACCGATATTGAACCGCCAAGGTGCGTCTCTGCTTCCAGACTCTTCAATTGCCCAGAGCACGAGTCCAACGCTGGTAGCGTATATCGGACTATCAATCTTGTCAATCATTCCCGAAAGCGTTTGCTGCGGGTAGCCGATCGCTGCCGGTAGACGGAGTACGTCTTTAGCCGCTTCGGTAATCCCTTCCAGGTCGCTGCCGCCGCCGGTAAAAATTACCCCAGCTGGTAACAACCCATCTTTGCCGACCTTCTGCAGCTCCTCTTTCACTAAATGAAAAATCTCGCTAGTTCGGGCATCGATAATCTCGGCGATATGTTTGCGGGAAATCCGCTCATTTTCCGCCGGGTCGAATGCGGACAAATTAATTTGCTCGCCTTCCCGAACTTTGTCCGGTTGGGCATGTCCGTACTTAACCTTAATTGCCTCAGCGATGTCAAGGTTGGTTCGCAAACCGATCGCAATATCGTTGGTAATATGGGTTGAACCAATCGGAATAGAGCAAACATGAATCAGCTGCCCCTCTTCAAACACTGCTAGGTCGGTAGAGCCGGCGCCGATATCCACCACCACTACGCCAGTTTCCCGCTGTTTTTTGCCGGTTAATATTCGGGCATCGGCGAGTGGTGCATAAACAATCCCGTCAATCTCCAAACCGGATTGATAAACGGCTTTCGTTAAGTTACGCATCGCTGCCGATGTGGAGCTAATAATTAAGGCGTCCACTTCTAGGCGTACCCCATTCATCCCGACTGGGTCGCGTTCCTGAATTTGGCCATCAATTAGGTACTGAACCGGAAATAAGTGAATTAGTTCGCGGTTTTGCGGTAAGGTGGAAGCTCGGGCTGCGTCCAGCACTCGCTCAACGTCGGACACATCAATTTCACCGCTCGGTTTGGAGACGGCTACAACACCGCGGGCGGGAATCGCCTCAACGGAAGCACCGGAAACGGAGACATAGGCATGACTAATTTGGATTCCCGCAACACGCTCGGCTTCCTCTAGGGCATGGGAAATGGCACTAACAGTTTCTTCAACGTCGCTGACAACCCCTTTGCGCACACCGTTATGGCCAACGGACGCTAGGGCGATGACTTGGGTTTCACCTTCGTGGACAGTCGCCACCGTTACCACAATTTTGGAAGTTCCTACATCTAGTCCGACGTAGTATTGGTCGCGCGCCATTTTAGCTGCCCCCTCTGGTCATTAGCGGTGATGATAACCAAGCAGATGCAAAAAGCCGTGGCCAGTTAGGGTGCGCAGTTCTTGTTCAAGGGAGATTCCAGCTTGTTTGGCCTGAATGGCGGCAGTGTCAACAGAAATAACAATCGATCCCAATAGGGTCGTTTTCTTGTCGTCTGTAGCCGGGAAGCTTAGAACGTCGGATGGTTTGTTAACCTGTCGATACTGTTTATTTAATGATTTAATTTTTTGATCTCCCACTACTATTAGCTCAATCTCTACAGTACCAAGCTGGTTCAGGCGTCGCAAGATAAGAGAGCAGGTCTCTTTAAGGGGCTTTTCGTTAATGCGGGTAGCGGTCTCGTTCTTAAAGGCAACGACGATACCGTTCATTTACTGAAGTTCTTGATTGACGAGGTGGGATACCAGGCCCATATCGGCCTTGCCCTTCAACTGTGGACCGAGCTTGCCCATGACCGAGCCGATGTTGGCATTCTCTCCCAGTTCAGCGACAGCGGCTTTAACAAGTTCGGCAATTTTTTCTTCGTTGATTTGCTCGGGCAGGTACGATTCCAGAATCGTTAACTCGGTTTTTTCTTGTTCAGCCAATTCCGGCTTGCCAGCCTGGTCGTAGGCAACGATTGATTCCCGGCGGCGCTTAGCCTCTCTAGCCACTACTTGTTCGATCTCGGTGTCGTTAAGTTCGCCAGTTTGCAGTTCGATTTCCTGGTTTTTAATGGCGCTTTTCAGGCCACGCAAAACTTCCCGGGGCAGTTCATCTCTAGCTTTGATGGCGGCGAGCAGGTCGTCTTCCAGACGTTGTCGCAAGGACATTTAGTAGCCTCGCTTCTCGCGGCGGCGGATTTCTTTACCGTGGGCAGCCGAGCGGCGGGCGTTGCGGGACGGCTTTTTCTCGAAGTAGCGGCGACGTTTAATCTCTGTCATTAAATCAGACTGTTGGATATCACGGAAAAAACGGCGAAGTTGGACTTCGACAGACGGAGCTTCGCGGCGTTCTAGTTCAGACATTGGGTTAATTCTAGCAAAAAACTCTGTAGGTGTTAATACATTGAACCGGACTGTTGGCCACCCAGCAGGTGCAGGTGAACGTGATCAATGACCTGACCGGCGTGTTGGCCGACATTGAAGAGTAACCGATAGCCAGTTTCTTTGACTCCCAGGATTTGGGCAACTTCTTCGCTACCGAGTAGCATGTCGTGGATTTCTTCGGCGCGCAGCTCTTCCGGCCGTTCAACGTGCCGTTTCGGCACTAGCAACACGTGAACCGGCGCTTTCGGATGGATATCTTTGAAAGCGACATAGTGAGCAGTTTCTAACACTTTTTCACTCGGTAGATCTCCAGCAATAATTTGGCAGAATAGGCAGGTTTCCATGTGCGCATCCTAGCACAAAAACCGCCTCCAACTCCTTGACTATCCTACTTAATCAGGTATAATTCCCTAACTTCTTTCGGGAAGCTTTTCCGCTTGGCAACAAGCACCAAAGTGTAACCGAGAAGGGCCGCATTGTCGGCAAACAAGATAAGGAGTGATGAAAAATTTATAACTATCTTTGTCATCTCCCCGCATTGGCGGAGATCTCAAGGAGGGTTCTTAGCACTTTGACAAATAAGACAACCGTTAAGGGCATTGGCCTACTGTTGGTGGCTGTTCCGCTGGTTATGCCGGCTGGTAAGCTCAACCAAACTGAATTGGCCGAGGCTCATGAATCGGTGACGTCAACCGTTAAATTGAAAAGTTTGACGGCAGATATCGTCAGCGTTGAAAACGTTGTTGTCATCATGCCCGTGGCTGTTGCGCCTACAAAGGTTGCAACACCGCGTCCGGTCGTTCAAGTTGCCCAAACTGGTAACTACGCACCGGAACCTGATCTTGCCGGCAAGCGCGTCCTTGTTCAACAAGTAGCCGCTGCTCATGGCATCGACTGGAAAATTCTCGAAGCCGTTTGGCAAGTAGAGTCAGGTAAACGATGGCGAACAACCGTTACTTCGTATGCCGGTGCCCGTGGACCGTGTCAGTTTATGCCAGGAACCTGGCGAGCTTACGCGTCCGACGGTAACGGCGACGGCGTTAAAGACGTGACGTATGCCCCGGACTGTCTCCATGGCTCGGCCAAACTTTTGGCCAGCAACGGTGCAGCCGGCGGAGACGTTGTGCGAGCATTGCTTCGCTACAACAATTCGATGAGCTACGTCTATAAAGTCTTGTCAATCGCTAAGAGCATTGAGGGTTAAAACCCGAAATGACAAAAAGGACCCCGCAAGGGGTCTTTTTTGGTGGTTAATATATCCCTTGCGGTGTAAGGGGAAATTCTTTGCAGCGACGTACGCAGGCGAATTGCTTGGTTTCCGCCGCGGCGGAAAATTCGCCGAGGAATTAAGCGAGGAGCCCACTGGAGGCGACGAGCGGTCGCGAAAAGAACTTTCCCCGTCACCTGTTATGGAGTGGCGGGAGGGGCCGGCGGGGTTTCGGCGGTGAATGTATAGGAGCCGGTCTGCGGGACAATCTCTACCCAAATCTTACCGCGATTAAGGGTAATTTCAGCGCCGAGTTCGTCAAGAAATACCGTGCGAGCGGTTCGCGATGGCTTGCTCCAGGTGCCGCGAATTTGTTTGCCATCAATGAAGACCGAGGCATTACCGCTGCCGATGGTTGTCATATTCCACTCCGATTCTTTGCCGGTTGAATAGGCGGCATTGGCCGAGCGCTGTACCGTCATGGCGATAACGGTTTTGGCGGTAATCTGTTCACCGCTCAAACGATCTTTATGGGCAACCCCGGCCATGGTCCGGACATAAGTATTGGTGATTTTGTCGAAGTTCCACTGAACGGCAAACTGGGCGGAAGAAAAGTTAATATTTAGCGTTCCTCCCAGGGCAATCGTTTTTTCCGGGTCTTTAAACTTCCAGCTAATAAAGTCGGCGGTGGCACTCCAACCCTTCTTAGCCACGCCGTTTTCATAAATTTTGGCAATGTTGGCAAACAAAGTGTGCTCTGAAGCCACCCCCGGTAAAGACTCGCGGTTGTAGGTGCCGTCGGTGCTGTGGGGGTAGTCTTTAATGCCGTAAGTGCCAATCCGAGCTAGGGCCGTCGGCGAACCACCAGCGTGCACATAAAAGGCATCAAATTCGCTTAACCAATCAATAAAATAGCTGCGGGCCGAGCGAATTGGTCCGGCTTTTTCCGGGTAAGTCTGCGAGTAAACTGGCATAAATCGGGTAATACCGCCTTCCGAAACCGCTTCGTAGACGATATCCGCTGAAGTTAAGCCTACCTGTGGGCGGGCGGCGGTGGAGTTTTCAATCATTGCCGCCACCGGGTGACGATTGGCAATTGCCGACTCAACCAACACACCGTTGAGCAAGTGCGGTACTAGTACTGGCGCGACCACCTCTTGATTGATCACGTTGGGCGGTACCGCTTCTTTATCGTTTCCAAAGTAGCGCACTAATCCGACAATCCCGGCAAATAACAACACCAAAACAATCGGCGTGCCAATTAGCACGGCTTTGCGGTGAGTTTGAATAAAATAACTAAACCTGTTCCACACGGATCCCCCTACCTACCAGTATTGCTTTGAATTAACTTTTTGGCAATTACCTTGGCCTTTTCTTTATCGTCAACGCCAAGCTCCCCTTCAATCGTTAAACGCAATAATTCTTCCTTGATCGGTTTAATCCACGGTCCAGCCGGTCGGTGAAACAGCTCTATTAGTTCAACGCCCGACAGTGGGCTTTTAATTTTGGCGATCTCTGCTAGTTTTTCCAGCTCGGTAATCCGGTCGCGCAGCTTTGCACGACGGGCCCGATAGGTTTCGTTTTTCCGCTCGTTTTTGCCGGTGGAATCGGCTTCGGCGAAAGTAAACAAATCGTCAAGTGCAACGCCGGCATCACGAACAAACCGCCGGACTGCCCCATCGCTCCAATCTCCGGCATCGTTCGGAATCCGTTGATGTAAATAAACCAACTGGGATACATAACTGATGAAATCATTTGGGTAACGCAACCGAGCTAAAATTTGTTTAGCCATCTTGGCGCCAACATTCTCATGTCCCAGGAAGTGATACTCCCCGCCGATTTTCTTGCGTGTCAGCGGTTTGGCGATATCGTGCAACAGGGCGCACCAACGCAGCTCCAATTTCGGCGGCGTATTGTCGAGCACCTGGAGGATGTGGTGGTAGATATCTTTGTGTTCTCGCGGGTCAAACTCGATGTCAATCGACGGCAGCAGCTCCGGCAATATGTAAGCAATTAGACCGGTCTCTCGGAGTAGTTCTATCCCCTGGCTGGGTTTGTCCGACAGCAAGATTTTATTTAATTCTTGTTGGATTCGCTCCACCGATAAAATCGCAAAACGTTCTTTCTCGTTACTAATTGCTTGAAAAGTCGCTCGCTCAATCGTGAAATCCAGTTCATTAGCAAAGCGGACGGCTCGCAACATGCGCAGTGGGTCTTCGTGAAAACGCTCTCGGGGGCTACCAACGGCTCGAATTAGCTTCCCGGCCAAATCTTCCTGACCACCAACAGAATCAATCAGTTTTTTGGCAATTGGGTCGTAGGCTAAGGCGTTAATGGTAAAGTCCCGTCTAGCTAAGTCGTCTTCAATATTGTCGCCAAATTTTACCTCCGGCTGACGGGAATCTTCGGCATACTTTTCGCTGCGATAGGTGGTAATTTCCACTGGCTCACCAACGAAACTGGCGGTAACAGTGCCAAACCGCTTCCCAACCGTTCCAATCGCCTTGGCTTTCGCCTGGCGGAGTAGCTCAATAACTTCGTCAGGCGTGGCGTTGGTCGCAGCATCCCACTCGCTGTGAGCTCGGCCCAGCAGCTGGTCGCGCAATGCTCCCCCCACCACATAAAAATCTTTCCGCTCTTGTTTGAATTGGTTGGCCAGCCGGATTATCCAGCCAGGGAGGACGATGTTTGGCATTAAAGGAAAAATACCACCGACCCAAGTAACAAGAAAATAACCGTAATCCAGATAACAACCTTAAGCATAACGCACTCCTTCGAAGGATTTTTTAGTAGCTTGCAATAAAACGCCCGTTAGCAGCAGCCAAAATAGTTGGATGATGAGAATTGTCGGCAGTGGGGCGATCGACCAAACTGCCAAAGGTACCAGCCCAATTAGGGCGGCCATTAAAAAGACGATTGTCCGAGCCGCCAACTGATGCTCGGCATCTTGCAGCTTGCCTTGCCAGCCAAACAGCAGTAGGTACTGGTTTAAAACGGCCAGGGCGATAATGGCGTAGTCGGCGGTTACTATCGTTACCCAACCAGCCATTAGGCCGGTAATCACCAGCATAAAGGACAGCAGCCAGACCAACCCGGAGAACCAACTGCCAATCGCTACCTCGGTGATTACTATCGGGAGCTGTGTCTGGCGACTAGCCCAACTGGGACGCAAATGGGCGATTTCAGCAATGTTGTAAGCCGCGGCGGCTGCTAATAATAGTAGTAGTCCCCGCCAAACAATGCCGTCAAATTGGTAAGCCGCGTCGATGGATGCGACAATTACCGAAACAGATACAACGGCCAGTAGTCCCAGGAGCAGGGCGGCTAAGCGCCGCTGCAAGCGGCTATCCCTTAGTAGCAAACGATTGGTCTGGAAAAAGCTACTACTACCTTGGCCGTAGCCATGCAAAAACGACAAACGACCGACTGGCCAAAAGCGCCCGAACAGCCGCGGTCGGATTCTGACTGACTGTAGCAGCGACTCAATTACTACCACCGCTAACGCCGCCACACTAAGGTGAGCGAGGATTGATAAAATGTGCGCTTGACTGCCCTGGCTCTGAAAAAGAAAGACTTCTCGGAATATAAAATCGTTGGAAGTTAGTATTAGCAACACTGCTAGCAGCCCCAGAACCAGCAGGGTGAGCCGGGCAAAGAGATTGCTGCTGATCCGGCGCAGCAGCACGGTTGCCGCCACGGCTGCAAGGAAAAACTGCAGGTAACTAGTGACTAGGCTGATAAATAGTAGGGCAGTGCTAGATGTGTCACTTTGGCTGGTGGCTAGCAGCATCGCTGCCGGAAGGGGTAGGAGCAAGGCTGGTGCGAGGTACGGCAGCGACCGCCGCCAGAACCGACCACTGGCCGAAATGGCGTAGTCACTTTCTTTACCGCTTAGGCGCAGCAACCCCACTCGGAGTCCGAGAAAAATCTCATATATCGCTATCACGTAAAGCACCGCTTGAGCTGTCACCGTTGTTAGTTGGTAGGACTGGAGTATCGATAGGCTAAATGTTAGTAAGAAAACAATCGTTAAAAACACTCCCCCGCTCACAACGGTGGCGGGTTTAGCTAGGGCTTGCCGAAAAGCCACCCTGATACTCGCGGCAAACTGGGCAGTTTCCACCATCTTACCCCACTAGACGCGAGTAGATTTCCGCCAAGGATTTCGTACTGGCCTGGCTCTGGTTTTTTAATTCGGCAATGTTGCCATTGGCGCTGATTTTGCCGTTTTGTAGTACCACTACGTTATCCGCCAAATGTTGAGCAAAATCCAAGTCGTTACAAGCAATTAGTACGGCGTTTTTGTCGTGACGAAGCTGTTCCACACAGTCGGCTAATAGCTGCTTATCGGCTGGGTCCAGGTATTCCGTTGGTTCGTTCCATACCACCACACTCGGGCGATGCAGCAGCGAAGCAATCAAGCGAATTTTTTGTCGATCAGCTTCACTTAACACCTCGGTCAAGTGATAAAGGTTGGCCGAAAAACCAAATTCGCCAGACAATTCGATAATCCTCTTGGAACGTTCGGCCGGAGCTAAGCCAAAAACGCTGCCCCAAAAATCCAGCTGTTCATAGCCCGTTAGGTACGGCTCTAGCTCGATAGCGGAGCTGGCGTAACCCAGGTGGTATTTAGCTTTGCCTGGATCGTGAGAAAGGTTGAAGTGGTTAATAATTATCTCGCCGCTGTGCTCCCAGCTGGGGTCGGCAATTACTTGGGTCAGCAGCTCTTTGCCGCCGCCGTTTGGGCCAACGACCACGCAAACTTCCCCGCGACCGACCGACAAGTTGACGTCAAGCAACTCCTGCACCGGGTGATGCAACAGCGACAAATCGTGAATCTTCAACATTAGTGGCTCTTAAACATGTACTGCTTGGGGTTGGCACCCAAGTCGGTGAAGTTGTCGAGAGTTTCCAGTAGCTTAGCCGAGGTGCTGCGTTCGAAGGAAATCCCCTCCACCAAGCAACCGCGGTTCTCGCGTAAGTAAGTAACTAACGGGATAAAATCGCCGTCGCCGGTAGCTAAGACAATGACGTCTAGGCGGTCGGCAATCTTAATCGCATCCACCGCCATGCCGATGTCCCAGTCCCCTTTTTTCTGCCCGTCGGCAAATATTTGAATATCTTTACTTTTTACTTCGTAGCCGGCCTTGGAGAGAGCGTCGAAAAACCCCTGCTCTTTGGGAGCTTCCGATTTAATCACATAGGCAATAGCTCGAATTAACTGCCGGCCGTTACTGGCTTGTTGCAGCAATTTGCCGAAGTTGACGTTCATTTCATACATTGCCCGGGCGCTGTAATAGAGGTTTTGAACGTCAACAAAGACCCCGACTCGTTGAGCTGAATACGGTAACATACTTCCACTCTAGCAAAAGATTGGTTAGAACGCTTACTTTTTACCGACGAACACTTGGACGGTGAAAACCCCCTGAACTTTTGATTGGGTGAGTTTTGGTGATTTGTCTGAAAGCGCGGCTGCCACTTTCGTGGCCAGCTCGCTATATCCCTCGTCGTACCAAATTTCGGTGGTTTCGTAGATTGACAAGGTTTTTCCGGCGTAACGGGCGTTAATGTTGCTCTCTAACATCACGCCAACTAGCGTCGCGGCCGCAGCCTCGCCGCTGCCGCCGTCAAAGACTTGCACTTCCGTTGCGGCAATCGCTGGATTCTCCGGATTTTCCGGTGGTTGACTAGTTTGGGTTGTTTCAGTGGGGGTTTGATTGGCTTGCATAAATAATGCTCCGCCCACCAGCGCTAGGCCAAGCACCGCTACCAGCAGAAACCACGGCGCTTTTTTAGCCGCCGGCTTAGCCACCGCCGGAGCCGGTCGTCGGATTACGGACCGCTTAAAATCAAAATCTTGTGCCATACCCCCACGTTAGCATATATCGAACTTACAGTTGTGGAATCGGTTGCCAATCGTCGGGGTCGTTTTTCGAAGCTGTTTTTGGTGGTTTTTGGGGGCTGGCGGTTTTGGCAGAATTGTCGAACCGAACAATCAGTCGGCGCTTAGTTTTATCGAGTTCAACTGTCACTTCGTCGCCGGCTTTGACGCCCAGTTGGCTTAACCATTTCTTCGGTGGCAACAGCGCTAACGAGTAGCGGCCGAATAAAAAAAGTTTCCGTTGAGTGGTCTTAGTCATAAATGACATATACCACCCCTTCAGATAAAACGCAATTTTACTACTGAAGTTATTGACAATTTATCGGTAAAAAAGTAGTATTGCGACAGCACCTGAGATCACACATGCGGCGGCGCTGCCTGAAAATCCCAACTATGTCGGGTTTCAGCTCTCCTTGTCGACAACGACGACACTGTGACAACTGTAGCGCCGCCCCAAGAATTCCTGCCCCCGACTTGTCGGGGGCTTTTCGTTACCTAAATTTTCTAATCACGCCGCGGACCTTGCCCTGGATTACCACTTTTTTCACCCGAATTGGTTTGAACTGGGTGTTGGCTGGTTGCAGGCGGATATGGTCTTTCTCACGGTAAAAACGCTTCAGAGTCACTTCGTCTTTATTAATTAGCGCTACGACAATGTCGCCGTTTTTCGGGCTCTGGCAGGGCTCTACTACCACGTAGTCGCCATCTAAAATTCCATCATCCTTCATCGAGTCCCCTTTCACCTTTAGGGCAAAAACATTGTTGGACATCATATCCCGGGGAATCTCCAGTGTTTCACTGGTCCGCACCGCTTCAATCGGCTTACCAGCTTGAATTGCACCTAACAGTGGTACGTTGCCGGAGAACACCGAACCGGGTTCTACTTCTATTCCCACTACCCGCAGCGAGCGATAGCCTTCATCGTTGGTTAAGTAACCCTTAATTTTCAAGTTTTCCACGTGTTCGGCCACTGTGGCTACCGAGCTAAAGCCGAAGTTCTCAGCAATTTCGCGATAACTAGGCGCATAGTCGTTTTCTTTCGTAAACTTCTCGATAAAATCCAAAATCTGTTTTTGTTTTGGTGTTAACATAAACACAATTTACGAACAAATACCGAACGTGTCAAGGGCTATTTTAATAAAATCCCCACAAACTTTTCAGTTTGTGGGGTTGGTTTTAGCGGTAGCTTACGCCAGCGCTGGTGTCTTCTCTTGTAACGTGGTGACAAGTAGCGGGATAAACGAGTCTGGAAGCCTTCCGCAGGCGAAATCGCCCAGTGTGCTAATTTCTTCCAGAATTGTTTTAGCCGTTTCCCAGCGAGCGCTCCCTGGTTTGATCTCGCAGTTTTCGGCAACTACTAGCTCGGTGTGCGGATCGGCACATTGTCCCAAGTACCAGAAGGTAACTACATTGCGCGTGCCCACGTCTTTCCTGTAAGCGCGTCGAAGTGTGATAAAGGCCCTATCCCCTATTACGAAGTCAACGCCCACCTTCTTCATGTGCTGTCGAATGGCGGTGTCTTGAATAGGAACACCTAGATCGGTGTGGTAACCTCTCATGTCCGACGACACTGCTCCTCCCGGGAAGTGTTTCATTCCTGCGAGTGCGTTATCAGCGTCGTCGCGCATATCTGCGACCAAGAACTCCGTCTCTCCTGTCTTCGGGTTCTCCCTGCTACACTTCCCGACGACTATCTCTTCAAACGTTCCTTGTATTAACATGGCTTGTCCTGAACATCCTGATTTGCAGGTGCTAAAGTAGGTAAATTATAACTTTTCTAGCAGAAAAATCCAGCCCTACCCCAATCTTTTCATGAAGGGGCTGGTAGAAATACTGCGGCGGCGCAGGTTGGCCTGGTCGCTCTCTGTCTCCGGCGTGTAGAGCCGCTTATGGCGACCGTCGGGCAATTTGAAAATCCGTTTTTTCACCCGCGACAAAGCCGCTCGGTGAACGGTAAACTCTCCGTAGCGGTTATTGATGCTGTCCAGCGCTTCCAGCAGCTCTTCGTGATGCTGTTCGTCTAGAAAGAGCGGTTTGGTGTGCTCCACTTGTTTGACCAGCTCGTAGACACTAACGGCCACTAAGCGAATCGGTTTGCCCAGCGGCGAGCTGGCTAGCAGTTTTTCTGCCACTAAATATATTTGATAGCCGTCCGCTAAATAGGTTTGGGTTAATAAATGCTGACCAAAGCCGGTTTTATCTCCGAAACGTAAGTAGAGGGTGATACCACGGCCCAGCAACCCCTTTCGGCGCAATCGCACCGCCACCCGTTCGCATAGCAATAATAACGTCCGCCTGGCATCACCCGGGTTAGAGATGTCTTGCGGCAAGGTATATGAGTGCCCAACCGACTTTTCTTGGGGCAACTCCCGAAACGAGCGTAGCCGTCCGTCGTCAATGCCATTCCCAATATTGTGCAGCCAGCTGCCGGTGTGCGGCCCGAAGGTTTTAATCAGCATCTCCGCCGGTGTGTTACCCAGCTCGGCAATACTGAAAATCCCCATTTGGTTTAAGCGTGGCCCAATCCGCCAGCCAATTCCACACAGTTCCTCTATGCGGGTCTTGGCGGCAATTTCCGTAAAGTTCTCTGGGCGAATGACAGTTAATCCGTCCGGCTTTTGTAGCTCGCTCGCTAACTTGGCCAATGTCCGGCCGTAGGAAATGCCGATTGAACAACTAACCCACGAGCCAATCTGGGTGCGGATCAGTCGTTTCATTTGTTTAGCAATTAGAACGGCGTCGTCCCAGTTGCAGCGATTGGGCAGTTCGATGAAGGCTTCGTCAATCGAGAATATTTCCACTTTGGGGCTGAAACGCTCCAGCATGGCGAAAATCCGTTTACTGGTGAAAATATAACGGTCGTAGTTGGCGGGGACGATAATTATTTCCGGACAGAGCTTCTTGGCTTCCCAAGTAGACATAATACCGCGTATCCCCAACTTTTTAGCTTCAATCGAGGCGCCGACCATCACCGTCCGCTCCCCCCTCCCCTTCCCGGCTACGCCGATCGGCCGGCCCCGCAAGCTAGGATATGCCTGCTGTTCCATTGTGGCGTAGTAAGAGTTCATGTCCAAATGTAAGATGATGTTCATCTTACATTTGGAGCTCAACCGGAGCGTAGCGGAGGGAGATGTCTAGGTGTAGAATAATTTGACTCAACATCTTTTCATCCTGCCGAACAAACACCGAACGGTCAATGTGTAAAAAAGAGAAAGCGCGGTCTTCGCGCTTCTAAAGATGTTTTATCAGGATGCAAGCAATGTCGTTGGGAACTTTCACCGGAACTCGCTGGATTGCTACATTAATCGGCTCCCATTTTAACCAATCAGTTTCCGGCGATTGTTTAACCAGGTAGTCCAGCCACCAGGATTCAACCACTTTTGGCTGTTCTCGGGTGTTGGGTAGTACGGTGCAGATCGTGGCCTCATCTTTCAAAATAACGGCTTGCCAGCCGTCGTTTGTGGGACGAAGCAGTACTAAGTACTCCGGCCTATTCAATTATCCTTCCGTCGGTAGAATGTGCACACTGTCGTTTACGCTACGTTTTCCGGCCAGCGATGTCAAACATTGGCTATTTCCTGGAGCTGCCAAGTTAAGTTAACAGGGTTAAAGACGATATCGTAGTCATTGCCGGCAGCCGTTACGGCAAAGTGGTAGAGCGACTTCTTGGCGTCTTTTTCAATATGGAACAGATTAACGCTCTCAACTTGGTAAATTCGTTCCCGCCATTCAAATGAATGCAACCGTATTTTTGGGCCATCGAAACTGGCAATTACCCGAATTGGTTCTTCTAAGCGTTGAAACGTTTCGATTGCCTCCATACATTCAATATAGCCGAACAAATACCAAATGTGTCAATAGTGTGCTAAAATTCTCCCAGAGAGGGACGCACATGTCAGTATTCAAAAAGACACCAATCGTCGTTGCCGTTGTCGGCATGACTGGCGCCGGTAAAGGCGAGGTTACCAAGTTCTTTAAGACTAAGCAGCTCGGCGTCGTCTACTTTGGCGGCACCACCTTGAGGATTTCTCAAGAACAAGGTTTACCGCCCGGAGAAGAAAGCGAACGAAAGGTTCGCAACGAACTGCGAGAAAAGCACGGAATGGCCGCCTTCGCCATCGTCAACGAACCGGAAATCAGAAAACTACTCGACCAGAAGCAGGACGTTGTAATTGACGGCCTCTACAGCTGGGATGAACTTGTCTACCTAAGAGAGAAGTTCGAACACGTCACTGTGGTAGCGGTCATCGCCCAAAAAGCGACTCGCTACAAGCGGCTAGCTATCCGGGAAATCCGACCTTTAACCAAGGAAGAAGCTATCTCCCGGGATATCAATGAGATCGAGCAAGCCGCTAAAGGCGGACCAATTGCTTTCGCTGATTACTTCGTGTCTAACGAGAAAACAGTCGCGAATTTGGAGGAAAGACTGGAAACCCTCTACCACCGACTGAAACACGATTAAGCACGACCCATGCAAGTATTTGATGCCGCACAACAGTGCGGCTTCTTTTTGGTTATTGTTTGGGGAAAACATTGTGGAGAAGTGGAAAACCGAACAACTGCCGAAAATTGAGTATGGAAAAGGCCCGCTGGCATTGCTGCTTGCGGGCCTTTGTTTTTACGCCTTGTTTTGAAGCACTCGGATGGTGGCGTTAGCATACATCCGGGCAAAAACCATAGAGAGCCATCTGTTCCGATCGGCTTTCAGAGGGGCTGTGGAGCGGCGTTGCCGTTCCTTCACACACTCTTCAAATACGCGATTAAAGAACATCATGGCCAAGCTGCAGCCAACCACAACAGCTAGACACCAGCGCGCTATTGCGCCACAGGTACTAACTGCCGATTGCCATTCGCGGCCATAGACGACGAAGATTCCGATTCCAGCAACGAGTGCTGCAAGGCCTGTAATTACTGCCACAAGGGCAAGAACACAGAACCAGCGGCGGGCCGAGGTGGAAAATTGTTCGGTGGTTTTAAGTTTCATATCTCCTCCATGAGACGCAGAAACCATACCATAAAACCCCTCAAAAGTCAACCCCCTACATCAAGATCTCGGGGGTTAAAAGGGCTGGTGTTTTACTTCACCAGCGCTAGTTTCGCGCCTTTGCGCAGCACTCGAATTGGTGCAGACTTGTTCAATTTGCCGGTCAGTAGCATTTCGGAGAGCGGATCTTCCACGTATTCAGTAATCACTCGGCGGACTGGGCGGGCACCAAACTCCGGATCAAAGCCCTTTTCGGCCAAAAAGCTAATTGCTTCCGGGCTAACTTGAATCTCAATTCCCTCCGGCAGTAATCGGTCGCTCAACAGCTGTATCTGGCGGCGAACGATTTCCTTAACGTCGTCTTTGCCGAGCGGCTTGAAAACAATCACTTTATCCAACCGGTTGATAAATTCCGGGCGGAAGTGCTGCTTCAGCTCGTCAGCAATCCGGGCCTTAATTGCTTCGTAACGGGTTTCGGCATCAGCGGGGTCCTTAGTCTTAAAACCAATCGCTGCTTGGCGATTGAGCTCGGCCATGCCAATGTTAGAAGTCATTATTAAAATCGTATTGCGGAAATTCACCCGGCGGCCCTTAGCGTCGGTTAGGTAGCCATCTTCCATAATTTGCAGCAGCATATTGTAAACGTCTGGATGGGCTTTCTCGACTTCATCCAACAGCACTACCGAATACGGCTGGCGGCGGATGGTTTCGGTTAATTTACCAGCATCTTCATAGCCAACGTAACCTGGGGGTGCTCCTACCAAGCGGGAAACGTTATGTTTCTCCATGAATTCGCTCATATCAATCTTCACCAGCGCTTCTTCCCGACCGTAAACTTCCCGAGCCAGCACTTTCGCCAATTCGGTCTTTCCTACTCCGGTCGGTCCCAAGAAAATGAACGATCCCAGCGGCCGGTTCGGATCGGAGATGCCCGCTGATGAGCGTTTAACGGCCGCGGCAATCATTCCAATCGCTTCGGTTTGGCCGACAATAAACTCTTGCAGGCTTTTGTCGAGATTAGACAGGCGGATTTTGTCAGTTTTGGTTAATGATTGGACGGGTAGGCCAGTCCACATCGAGACGATTTTGGCGATATCTTCGCGGGTAATGACTCGGGTATGGCTGCGGCGCGGCAGCTTGGCTTTGAGTTTTTCGATTTCGTCAATCAACTTAAATTCCAGCACTCGCCATTCGGCGGCTTTTTCGTACTCCAGGTTTTCGGCGTGCTTCAAATGCTCGGTTTTGGCTTTTTTACGACGTTTTTCCAGGTCGCTCAACCGGTTGAAGCTGCGCAGCTGTTTTTCTTCTAATTGGGTAGCGGCAGCGGCTTCGTCGATTAAATCAATCGCTTTGTCCGGCAGAAATCGGTCGGAAATATAACGTTTAGCTAACTCGGCCGCGGCCGTCACGGCATCGGCATCAATCGTGACGTTGTGGTGTTTTTCGTAAGTGGCTTTTAGGCCCGTTAAAATTGCCACAGTTTCCTCAACGCTCGGTTCATCCACATTTACGCGCTGCAAACGCCGCTCCAAGGCCGGGTCTTTTTCAATGTATTTACGGTATTCGTCGTTAGTGGTGGCGCCAATCAACCGCAGCTGACCCTTTGCTAGCGAGGGCTTTAAGATATTACTTAGATCTATCGAACCCTCGGCAGCGCCGGCGCCCACCACGGTGTGCAGCTCGTCAATAAACAATATAACGTTGCCAGCTCGAATAATTTCATCAACCAGGCGTTTGGTGCGCTCTTCAAACTGGCCACGGTAGGTTGTACCAGCAATCAGCAGCGCTAAATCTAGGCTCAAAATGCGCTTGTCGGCTAACTGCGGCGGCACATCGTGATTGATGATTTTTTGAGCCAGTCCTTCCACAATGGCGGTCTTGCCGACGCCCGGTTCACCGGTTAAAACTGGGTTATTTTTGATGCGCCGCACCAAAATTTGGGTCATCCGTTGGATTTCTTTGGCACGGCCAACCACTGGGTCGAGTTTGCGATCTTTAGCCAACTTGGTTAGGTCGGTGGTGAAGTAGTCAATCGCCGATTTTTGGCGGTTTTGCTGCATTGTCCGGGTCATTTCGTGATTATGGGCGCTGTACGGCGCCGAATCTTCCGTTTCTTCGTCTTCGTCCGTATCAGCAGAACTGGCTAGTTGGTCGAAGTACTCCTCGATTTGGTCTTTCAGTAGCTTCGGGTCAACCTCCAGTAATAATAGTAGTTGGTAAGCATTCGAGTCTTTAGTTTCTACTAACGACAGTAACAGGTGCTCTGAATCAACCGTGGCGGTATGGTACTTAGCGGCGGATTTGTGGGCGGCAATCAGTACCCGTTTCAAATCGGTGGAGATTACCTCCGAAGTTTTCAGGTTGCCGGTGTTCGAGTGCAGCACGTAGCTTAAGCGCTCGGGGGTGACAAACACCTCCCGCAACCATTCGTAGGCCAAAGTGCCAGGATTGCTGGCGATACCAACTAATAGGTGGTGGGTATCAAAGCCGGAGTTAAGAGTCCGGGCAAACAGCTCGGCGTCGTTGAGGATTTTTTGAGCGGTTTCGCTCAAGCGGTTAATGTTGTTGTCGGGATTGTGGGGCATAGTCATTGCCTAGAATATACCAAAAACCAAGGCGCTTGTCAGGGGAATTTCTTGGAGTTTTCCACAACTAAACCTGTAAACGTTGTGAAATCAATGTAAAGCAAACTTTACTTAGCAGCTTCGTCCGCGACCTGCTCTTGCTCGACAGCGATATCTTCCGGCGTCTGGGCGTCAATGTCTTTGTCGGTTGGTACAACCGCTTCTTCAGCCGGTGACTCGGGTACGATTACGTCCTCAACTATTTCGGTTTTTTCACTAACGTCGGGAGTTTCGGCTGCAACTGGGGCTGGCAGCACTTCCGGTTGCGGCGGTCTGGAATCGCGTGAGCGTTTCTCACCGTCAGTTTTGACGATGTCGATTTCCCAGCCGATTAACTTGCTGGCTAAGCGGACATTTTGTCCGTTTTTACCGATTGCCAGCGATAGTTGATCGTCGGGGACGGTTACTTCGGCCCGTTTGTCTTTTTTGAGTAGTTTAATTTTCTCGATTTTTGCTGGTTTCAGGGCTTCCATCAGAAACTGCTCAACGTCTTCTTTCCATGGGATAATGTCGATTTTTTCCTCACCAATTTCGCTTAGCACCGCTTGGACACGGCTACCGCGTTGGCCAACGCATGAGCCAACTGGGTCAAGACCAGGTTGGTTAGAGATAACGGCCATCTTGGTGCGAGTCCCTGCTTCACGGGCGATTACTTTCACTTCTACTGAACCAGAAGCTACTTCCGGCACTTCCAACTCAAAAAGTTTAATAATAAAATCTGGGCTCGAGCGAGTAACGAGAATTCGCGGACCACGCGGGGTTTCTTCCACGTTGTAAACCAAGATTTTCAGTCGCTGACCGGGGTAGTAGTTCTGGCCGGCAATTTGGTCGGAAGCAATCATCAAACCATTGAGTTTACCGATGTTCATAATGACGTTTGGTCCTTCTACTTGTTGGACATAGCCGTTAATTAACTGGCCCTGTTTTTCTTTGTATTCGGCAAAGAGGATTTCTTTCTCAGCTTCGCGCAGACGTTGGGAAATAACTTGTTTAGCGGTTTGAGCGGCAATGCGGCCGAAATCGCTGTGAGGCTCCAATTCGACCTCAATCACATCGCCGACTTTGGCGCCTTTTTTCAGCTCCTTGGCTTCGGCCGGAGTAAGTTGGGCGTGGGTGTTCTCCACTTCTTCAACCACATCAAAAAGCTGTTTTACGTTGAATTCGCCAGTCTCTTCTTCGAGCTTTGCCACTACTTGTTGATCGGGGTGTCCGTAGTCTTTGCGGTATGCCGCAGCGACAGCGGATTCAATGGCTTCAATAATTATGTCACGAGGCAGCCCCCGTTCATCGGCTAGTTGGTTTAATGCGGCGCTAAAGGCGGAAATGGCCATCAATTTTTGCTCCTTAATACATTTAGGTTACTGACTTTTAACAAAAAGAACCAGGATGAATCCTGGTAACTACTCGGTAATAGTAACAAAAGTCCCACTAAAAAACAACTAGTCTTTGTTGAAAAGTGCTAGCAGCGGGAAAATTATCACCGCCTTAATGATTCGCCAGAATCGCTGGGGCTGCAAAATTAGCCGCCAGAGCCACTCTAGGTGCATGCGGCGCCAGGCTCGCGGAGCGCGGGGAAAGATGCCGGAGATCATATCAAAGCTGCCGCCAATCCCCACCATAATTTTCGCTGTTACCTGGTCTTTGTGCTCGACAATCCACTTTTCTTGCTTCGGCGCACCGTAGGCCACAAACACAATATCGGGGTTTTTTCGGCGAATTTCTGCCGCAATAGCTGGATCGTCTGGTTCGGCTTCACTAACACCGGCCACTTCCAACCCCGGAAACTTTTGTTGCAGTATTTCGGCCGTTTTAGCCGCAGCACCTCCCTGGCTACCTAATAAATAGATCGATTTATTCATCTCGGCGGCAATCCCGCCAAGCCGCTCTACTAGCTCAACGCCAGGTGTGGTTCGTTTGAGCTCGGCGCCTTTCAGTCGCGCCACCCAAACCACGTTTGTTGAATCGGGAATCGCCAGATCAGCCCGATTCAATATTGTGCGATAGTCGGGGTATTTCCGGGCCAATAAGGCAATCTCGCCATTAATGGTAGTGATCATTTTTGGGGCGCCTTGAACTAATGACTCTCGGCAAAACTGCTCAATCATCGTCCAGTCGACGATATCAAGGCGCGTTCCCAGTAAATAAATGCTAGTTTTTGGCGACATCTTCCAGAATCTTAAACGTCATTTCGGCAGTTTTTTCCCATGTGTAGCGCTCGGCCCGTTTCAGTGATTTTTCGCGCAGTGTTTTGGCGTAATCCGGTTGGTTGAGTACCCGGCTCAACGCACCGGCCCAAGTAAGGGGGTTTTCGGACGGGAGTGACACACCGGCATCACCAATCACTTCGGCTAAAGCCGGGGTATTGCTAGCCACTACCGGTGTTCCGCAAGCCATCGCCTCCAGTGCTGCCAAGCCGAATCCTTCATGACGGCTAGGAAAGGCAAAAACACTGGCATGACGCAGGTAACGAACCGTATCGAACTGCGGCATGTAGCCTGGCATCATCACGTTTTGCCTGGCCGCTGCTGGAAGTCTGTCGATTTTCAGCTTGATTTCTTCAAAGCCGTAGCCTGGGCGGCCAATCAGGATTAACTTCACACTTTTTTGCTCTTTACTTAGCAAGCTAAAAGCATCAACCAGCAGTCCGACGTTTTTCTTGTCCTCAATCCGTCCGACAAACAATATGTATGGATCTTGGATCGGCGGTTTTTCACCCGGTTTGGCCGGAAAGTAGATTTCTTTATTGTAGCCCAACGGCGTCACTACAATTCGCTCCGGTTTAGCGCCGTAGAACTTCACTAAATCGGCCTTAGTTGATTCGGTGGGTGTTAGTACAGTTTTGGCTCGGCCAATCGAAACGGCGGTCGAAAAGTTTAAGTAACGTCGGTCAAAAGCGGAGTATTGCTTTGGAAAGTATTTGTAGGAAACATCGTGGAGCGTTACCACCGTGGGGACGCTGGAGAAAAACGGCACCACGTGCGACGGCACAAACAACACATCCGGCGGATGATCTTTTAGCTCCCGGGCGAGCCGGACTTGCGACCACAAACGCCGCTGTGGCAAAATTCGCCACTCCACGTTCGGGCGCTCTTGTGGTAGAAAATTACTGGGCGGTGACGTTGGCGAGTAGAGCCGGAAGGTGTGCTCGGTGGGGATTTGAACTAATTGGCGGATAATTTCCCAAGAGTAATTCTCCGGCCCGGTTCGGACGGCGCGGACAGCGCGGGAAGCGTCAATGCCAATAACGAGCGTTTGTCGCTCGTTAAGCGATACGGGTATCCCGTTTGCTATGATACTCATTACTGCAATTATGCCAGGTTAAACGGATATTTCTACGGATATTTTAGCGCTTTGCCCAAAGGACCGATCGGACATATTCATCCAGATGCTCGACGGCAATGCCGGTGCCGCGCACCACGCAGAGCCGGGGTTCCTCTGCTAGCTGGCACGGTACGCCGGTAACTTTGGTAAACATTTGGTCTAGATTGCGCAGTAGCGAGCCGCCGCCAGTCATAATCATTCCCTTGTCCATAATGTCGGCTGCTAGTTCTGGCGGGGTTTTTTGGAGGACAGTTTTAACTGCGCCGATAATTTCTTTTAGCTCTTCTTGAACAGCGTTCATCACGTCCGACGAATTAACCAACACACTTTGCGGCAAACCAGTCACAAAATTAGTGCCGGAGAGTTCCATCGTTAGCTCTTTTTTCATTGGTAAAACTGACCCAACTTTTACTTTCATCGCTTCGGCGGTCTGCTCACCAATCACTAACGAATATTTCTTGCGGACAAAGCTGGCAATTGCCACGTCCATTTTATTGCCGCCCACTCGTACCGAGGTGGAGGCCACCACGTCGCCCAAGGAAATCACTGCCACTTCGGTTGTGCCGCTGCCAATATCGATAATCAAATGCCCTTCCGCGGCCGCAATCGGCACATTAGCCCCCAGCGCCGCCGCAATTGGCTCTTTAATTAAATAGGCTTTCTTAGCGCCGGCCGAAACACAAGCATCAACCACCGCTCGGCGTTCCGTGGAAGTGGCGCCCACCGGCACAGCCACCATAATATCCGGCCGTAATAAACGGAGCCGGCCGCTGATGCGGTTAATGAAGTAACGGAGCATGGCTTCCGTTACTTTAAAGTTGGCAATCACCCCATCTTTGAGTGGCCGGGCAGCAACGATGCTGTCCGGCGTTTTCCCCAGCATTTTGCGGGCTTCTTCACCGAAAGCGACAATTTTATTGTCAAAAGCATCAATCGCCGCCACCGCTGGCTCGTCAATCACAATCCCCTGACCGGGAACAAAAATTAAGATATTATTAGTGCCTAAATCAATGCCGATTTTTCTAACCATTACTGACCGGCATCGTACCAGGTAATTACCTCTAAACCAAGTATTAATAGTCGTGCTACAATCAAAAGATATGAAACTAAAAGTTTCTTTTACTCACCGAGCCTCGTAAAATGACCCGTAAACAGCAGTTCGTTCAAAATTTCCTGGTTGGCCTATTTGGAACGACAGCGTTTGTGACGATTACCGTTTTTTCGCTGCTCTGGGTGAACGGCCTAAGCTACGATCGGGCGACCGGTTCCTTCGAGCAGACGTCAGTTATCGCTATCGAGGAAAAGCTTAATGACGTCACTGTTACACTTAACGGCTTAAAGGTTGGTACCGAGCTGCCGCTACAACAGCGCCAACTGAAAGCCGGACTATATGAATTAGAGATCGCTCGAGCCGGATACCGGAGCTTTGTTAAAAATATCGTTCTGCAAACTGGTGGTGTTGAACGAATTAAAGATGTCGTGTTAATTGCCGATAATCCCCTAACCACGGCACTCCCGGTTGATTACCGCTTTATTACCCTCGGTCCTCTTAGCTCGGGACTAACGCTCACCGACGGCGAGCTCTACGACGGCACCATTTTTATCACCCGGTTTGCCGCCGCGCCGCTAAAAGTTTACCGGCTTAACCATATTTATCTCTACCAACTCGACCAGCAAATCCGGACATATGATCCGGAAACTACTCAAGACTTTCTTATTCACACAGTGGCGAGCGACGAAGTAACGATTAACCCGAAGCCGTTCAGTTGGTCGTTTGCCGTTAAGGACGGCACCACCAGCTATTTAATCAATCTCACCGAGCCTACCGTGGCCGCGGCAGCCCTTCCCCAGTAAACGGCTCGGTCAGTTGCGGGGATCCGACATTGTTGCTGACTAATTTGGCGTGAACAATTAACCGGCTGCGGGTGGTGCCCACCGGGTAACAAGTCAACAACGTCAGGATCGGCGTATCGGTTTTCTTCAGCACCGACAGTTCAGTTGGCCGAACAATCTTGGTTTCGTACACTTCGTAGATATAGCGTTGACTACCAAACGGAATAATAATTTGATCGCCGGCTACCAGCTTATCGAGTAAGGCAAAAACATTTTTATATAGCCCGTCACTCCACGGATAATCGGATGAGTGTCCGACAATCACGCTATTGCCAACTTGGCCGGGTTTGGCCGTGTCTAAGTATTGGGTAACACCCTGTTTCAGGTACTCCACCATCACGGCAGGATCGATGTCGGTTAATAATGGGGCAACAATACCGAGTTTGGGAATTTGCAGCTCTGGTTTGTACTGAATCTCTTGAACAACAGGAGCAGCGACGATCACTTCTTTCTCCACCGGTTGGGCGTTAACGGTGTACTCAAAGCGTTGCCAGTAGGCGCCGAAGTTTAAAATCAAGAAAAATAGCAGAAACCAGCCAGCCAGCGATAGTAATTGACGCAGACTGCCGCGGATAAATCGCCAAAACCGCGCCGTTGGACTGTCGGAAATAAACAGCTTTTTGAAGTCTCGCTCGTTCACTTGCAGTTCTTTCATGTACCAGAGGCGGGATTTGAACCCGCAAGGGCTTGCGCCCACAGCATTTTGAGTGCTGCGTGTATACCGTTCCACCACTCTGGCTGACGGGTTAATTTTAACAAATTTTCAGGTAAAATTGTACTGATTAAGGGCCGGTAGCAACTAGGTTGTTGCTTAGGGCCCGTATCCCGGGCCTATAGTTAAACGGTAGAACACAGCATTCGCATTGCTGAGATCCGAGTCCGACTCTCGGTAGGTCCACAGAAAGGGTATAATTATATTATGCGTTTACAGATTCCTAGTACAGTTGCGTACCCACTTCTAGCCATTACGGCAGTACTGGCTTTATTTTTCTTTTGGCAAGCTTATCGCGTTACCTACTATAATATTCAGTTTCAAGACTTAACGGCCCGTACCGAAGGAACAGTAACCAAGTTTGATACCGTGCTGACCTCTGCAGGAAGTCCAGTTCGAACAGCCGTTTGTCCAATTGTCGAGTACGTCGTAAACGGTGAAAAAGAAAAAACTAGCGATGCTATTTGTGGAGCGTTGCGAGTGCATGTTGGCGACAAACTGCCGGTAGCATATAACCCCAGGTACTCCAACGAAGACAACATTAAAGATGGTCATTCCGCGATACTCCACCCCTGGTTCAAACTACCCTATTCCACACTTAATTATATTTATAAGGGTTTAATATTTTTGGTTCTTTGGGTGGTGATTCTTCTGTATAAAAAGAGAGATGAAGTGAAAGACACCGTTGCTACAACCATAAGACCAATTGTTTGGGTAGGTTTACTATTGGCGATTGGATCCTGGGTCATCGGGGGCACGGCTTACTTTCTAAATAACTCTAATCCAAACCTTTACGCAAACCTAAATTTAGATACTTTGGTGTTGCCTACTCCGTTGACGGCAGTTTTAGCGGCCGCCTTACTTACCCCATCGCTTCGAGGAGTTTATCGCGTAAATAAACCTACGATTATCGGATTGATGCTTGCTTATGGATACCTCACCTTTATAATTGCTTCGTTTTTTACATCCCTGTGAGAACGTAAGCACTTTTCTAATACCCTCTTTCCCGGTACGGTTAATCTATGTCTGAACAGATTGTCGTACTTGACGAAGGCAAGATGGAAGAAAAAATTCGGGAGTTTCCTGACCAGCTGGAAAAAGCCTGGACGACCCTCTGGACCAAAGATGTTCCACACTGGGAAGGGAAAATTTCCCACATCGTTATCTGCGGCATGGGTGGCAGCGGTATTGCCGGAAAACTCGCCAAAGAACTTTTTGCCGACCAAGCTATTCACATTGAAACTTGGGCTGACTACGGTCTGCCAACCTGGGTAAACACTGAAACATTAGTTATTGGCGTTAGTCACTCTGGCGACACCGAAGAAACGGTAGATGCGGTTAAATCGGCTGTCGAAAAGAAAATCCCCGTGGTCGTCATCACTACTGGCGGCAAACTCCAGGAACTCTCCCAAATTCACGCTTTTCCGATTGTTATCTATCAAGATGCAGCCGCGCCACGCGCTGCCATTGGCTGGCTTTATGGTTCGTTAATTACCCTACTAACCAAGATGAAGTTGGTGAATTTTTTAGAAACCCAGTACTTCCAGGCGCTTGAAGAGCTCCGTAAAGTTGGTACCGACACGAAATTTACCGACAAAGCGGAAGAATTGGCAATTTCCCTCAATAACAAAGTACCGATGATTGCTGCCAGTGCCCCCCTAACTGCTGTCGCCGATCGCTGGGTAAGCCAACTCAACGAAAACAGTAAAACTTTTGCAACTAGTGCTGATTTTCCGGAGCTATGCCATAACACCATAGTTGGTGTTGATTATGCTGTCCCGGAAAAACTGTCGGTGTTGGTATTGGAATCGAAATACGCTTTCTCGCGCAACATCGCCCGGGGTAAAATTATTGAAAAACTATTCTTAAATAAAGAAATATCGGCCGTCCCACTGTCTGTTGCCTCGAATAGTCAGCTAGCCGAACAGTGGCTGCTGCTGCATTTTGGTGACTGGCTAAGTTTTTACCTGGCCGGTGTCTACGGCGTTGACCCAACACCTGTCGAGTCAATTACCTTTTTGAAGGAAGAATTAAAGAAGGTATGAAAGCAACCCTCAAGTTGATTAGGGACAGCGTTGCTGGCACTATGAATTTCGGAGGGAAATGACCAAAATTACTGAAATTATCGGCCAAGTAATTCACGACTCGCGCGGCGACGAAACTATTCAAGTTAGCGTCAAAACTGCTGGTGGCCATACCGGTGCCGCCGCTGTTCCGGCCGGTGCTTCCAAATCATCTTTTGAAGCCGTTGCCATTGAACCCGGCAAGGGCGTTCAATTCATTGCGAAAGAAATTTTCCCAGCCTTGCGGGACATGGACGCTACCAAACAAGCCGAAATCGACGAAAAAATGATCAAGCTAGATGGCACGGCTGACAAAAGCCGCTTGGGCGGCAACACTATCCTTGGCGTCTCACTGGCTGTTTCCCGGGCTGCTGCCGCTTCTAAGAAACTCCCACTTTACAAATATATCGGCGAACTGGATGGCCGGCACGGCTATTCGCTGCCAATTCCGATGATGAACCTGATTAACGGCGGTAAACACGCCGATAATAACCTGGATATTCAGGAGTTCATGGTGATTCCCGACAAAGTCGAAGGCTTTCACAACCAACTTTCCGCCGGCAAGTTAATTTTTAGCACTGTTGGCGAACTGCTCCATGGTTCATCGTCTGTTTACTTACCGATCGGCGACGAAGGTGGCTATGCCCCGAGCATGGATACCAACGAAATGGCCCTGGACTACCTGGTCCAAGCAATTAAAGAATCCGGCTACAAACCCTGGGACGAAGTGTCGCTTGGCCTAGATGTCGCGGCCTCCAGTGTCGCACCAACCTTTGAAATATCGCCCAAGCGCTACCTCGGCTTACTTCACGACTTCCCCATCCTCTCGATTGAAGACCCCTTCCCAGAAGAAGACTGGGAAAATTGGTCGAAGTTTAAAAAAGAATTCGAAACTTCCAACCAAACCAGTAAAAAACTCCTACTCGTCGGCGACGATCTGCTCTCTACCAACGCCGAGCGCTTGAAGAAAAGTATCGAAACGGAGGCCTGCAACGCCATTTTGGTCAAGCTCAACCAAATCGGCACCCTTACTGAAACCATGCAGGTCTGCGACATCGCTCGCAAAGCCGGCTACGTGATTATCGTCTCCCATCGCTCCGGCGAAACTCTGGACGATTATATCGCCGACTTCGCTGTTGGCATCGGCGCCCAGTTTATTAAAACCGGTGCGCCCAACGATTCCCACGCCGAACGAATGAGCAAATACCACCGTTTACTGACCATCGAGCGCGAGCTGGGCGGCCATGACCACCAGTAAGCTACCCCGCCCAGTCGTATTGGCCGTTATTGACGGCTGGGGTATCGCCCCGCATTGGGGCGGCAATGCTGTGTCGCTGGCTCGCACGCCGTTTATGAATATGGCGATGAAGTCTTACCCAAACTCGGTTTTGGAGGCTTCCGGTGCTGCCGTTGGTTTGCCCGACCATGAACGTGGCAACTCGGAGGTTGGGCATTTAAATATCGGTGCTGGTCAAATCGTCCACGAATCCTTGCCGGCGATCACTGCTGCCATCGCCGATGGCTCATTTGCGAAAAGTCAGCCATTAGTAGAAGCATTCAAACTGGCCAAGAAAAATAATACCGCTGTTCACATAATTGGCTTAGCCAGCAACGGCGGAATTCATAGCCATATTGATCATCTCTACGCCCTGTTGAAAATGGCCAAAGCGCTTGATTTTACTAAAGTCTATATCCACTGCATTACCGACGGGCGCGATACCCCACCATTTGAAGCCCAAACTCACATATCGCATCTCAACAAAGTGCTCGAGCAATACGGCTTTGGTGTTATCTCTACCGTTTCCGGGCGCTACTTTGCCATGGATCGTGACCATCGTTGGGAACGAATTGAAAAAACCTACCGGGCTATGACCGAAGGCGTCGGCCAAATGGCTCATTCCGCTGAAGGAGCCGTGGCGGCGGCGTATCGCGACGGTTTTTCCGATGAATATATTCCCCCTACCGTTATTCAGGGTGAAGGCAACAGCTTCCAACCGATTCAGTCCGGCGATTCGGTGATTTTTTACAATTTCCGCGGTGACCGGGCTCGGGAGCTAACCCAAGCGCTTGTCAAACCGGATTTTGATGGGTTTAAGCGCAAAATCGTGCTGGAGAATGTTTATTTTGTTGGTTTCACTTACTACCAAGAAGGATTACCGATGGAAGTAGCCTTTCGGCCGCGCAACGTTACCCGGCCACTAGCCCTGATGTTGTCGGAAGCGGGCCTGAAGCAACTCCACGTGGCCGAGTCGGAAAAGTACGCCCACGTTACCTACTTCTTTAACGGCGGTAGCGAGAATACCTATCCGAACGAAGAGCGGATCGTTGTACCGTCACCGAAAGCTACCAGCTACGACCAAGTGCCGGAGATGGCATCGGCAGCAGTCACAGAAGCGGTGGTCAAAAATCTCGACCAGTACGACTTCATTATTCTTAACTACGCCCCACCGGATATGGTTGGGCATACCGGTAATCTGCGAGCAGCGATTAAGGCTTGTGAAGCGGTTGATCACGGCTTAGCTACTATCTATGCGGCGATCCAGCAGCACGGTGGGATACTGATGGTCACAGCTGATCACGGTAATGCTGAACAGATGGTTAACCCGAAAACCGGTGAGCCGGACACCGAGCACACCAATAGCCCTGTGCCGTTCGCCCTTATTGCTGATCAACTGGGAGCAATGATGCTCCGTCCCACCGGTAAACTCTCCGATATTGCCCCAACAGTTTTAGAGCTATTTGGTATTCCCAAATCTACCGAAATGACCGGTCAGAGTCTAATTGTTTCGCTCCAACGCGAAAAAGCCCCTGTCGCAGCAGCTCAACCCGCTAAAACTGCTTAATCTTCAAGCAAATTTAGGGTAAAATTCAAACACTGGGCCGTTAGCGCAGTTGGTAGCGCGCTTCCATGGCATGGAAGAGGTCACCGGTTCGATCCCGGTACGGTCCACTTCTCCACTCGCTACGCTCGGTCGAAGTAAACTTCTTCGGACTCAAGAGTGGGTGGTACACAGTAAAAACTCACATGAGAAACCTTGAGCTTTTCGAAGAGCTATCTTAGAGCTAAACCCGGTAGTAGTGGGACTTCATAAACTCCTGCCACTCGCCTTTGTCATCCTGGCCGTTTGAGGTTAGTGTTCGGTGGTTCTCGTCGATTAGCTCGATAACATCGCGATACAGTGCAGTTTCTCCGTCTTTGGTCATGCTCGGGCCCTCGCAGTTCAGGGTCATAGTTTTGCCGTCGGCACTTAATTCACCCACATATTTCCAAAGGTGGGACGACATCGAGCCGAACCAACAACCCCGGTACTCTTTGAAGGAGACGTCATACCCGAGGACAAGGTACCCCGTCATTTCGGTGCCGTTTGGCATTTTTCCCTTATTTTCTGCAAATGCCCACAGGCCCCCCAGACTCTTGACGGTCTCTGTGCCTTCCGACTTCTGTTTTGGCCCACCCGGCTCCATGGCCATCTCGGATTCAACCCGCCACTCACCCACCAGCTTCTGCAACCATTCGTGTTCTTTGACCGGCTTAGTCCCCGCTTCCATCAATTCTTGTGTATCGTTGCTCATATAATTACCGTAATCTCTATGACCGGATGTTTCAATGTAAGAAAAAGACCGCGTTTTACCGCGGCCTAAGTCGTGTGGCTCATAGCTCGATGATTAGTAGCGCTGCTGAAGCGTTACTGGTGCGATCAATGTGGGCCAGTATCTCTTCCTCTCGAAAATGAATCACGTACGGAAACATTCGCAAGTAAACCGCTTGGCTATCTTCTTTGATTACCTTATCGAATAGGTCAAGAAAGACGGACATGTCAGTATCCGCTTCTTCGGCCATCTCAAGGCAATTAAGCGCTTTGGCGGCCCCCAACTGCTCAAACCCTTCGACAACATACTCCCGGTACAGTCGGAAATCCTTCTCGGCCATTAGCATTAGTGCGTCTAGAGCGTGGCTCTTGCAGCACTCTTTTATAACCAAGTCAGCCAAGTCTTTGAGGTCGTTCCCAGTGGTGACGCCGCCGGGGTAGCTGTCGAGCGCCCGGACGAACATTGTAAAGTGCGTTTCACAGAATTCTTCTTCCAAATCTTTCCTCCGAAGTGCCAATATTTTAACTATTTTTCACCAAAATATCAATAGAAACGCCCATGGGACGAATATGTGTTTAAACACATATTCGCCTTAAGACTATTATTTAAAACATTGGCAAGTTGGGCGCTTTTTAATTACTCTTCAAGAGGATTGAGACGACTACCGGAAGAAAAAATACCAAGCACTGGCGGCAATAACGCCAAGTAGCAAAATTATCGCAAAAAGCTTGCGGGCGAAGAATATTCCGAATAGCAGGGCGACACCTAAAATAGCGAGACCATAATACGAACTATTATCCATGGCGAGACGCTACATCTGCTGGTTAGAACCACTCTTGGAGAACATTGTTACCAAACTCCAAACCGCAGCCAAACCGATAATTATGTAGATCACCCGGGTAAACGTACCATCGTTAAAAATAGACGTTACCAAGTTAAAGTCGAAGGCACCGATTAGACCCCAGTTTAGGGCTCCAAGCGTCACCAACACCCAAATTATCATATCTGTTCCACTCATTTTCATGCGTCTCACCTCCTCCCCTTTGGGTTATTTGTAGCAGAACACTGTTTGGCTGCCTAGTTCCCTAACCAGATACGACTCGATATACTAGTGGCAAGATGGCTAAGTCCTACAACCACCGCGAAATTGAAGCGAAGTGGAATAAATACTGGGCGGAACAGAAGCTGTATGTAGTGAATCCAGCCAAAGCCACTGACAAGTTTTACTGCCTGGATATGTTCCCCTACCCCTCCGGTGATGGCCTGCACGTCGGCCACTGGCGCGGCTACGTGATGAGTGATTTCTACGCCCGCCATGCCCGTTTGCAAGGAAAAGCTGTTCTACATCCAATGGGATTTGATGCTTTCGGCTTGCCGGCTGAAAATGCTGCGATCAAAAGTAAGTCCCACCCGAAAAAATTTACTGACGCAGCTATTGAGACATTTTCGAAACAATTGAAGCAAATCGGGGCTGCTTACGACTGGACCAAAACCCTCAATACTAGCTCCCCCGAATACTACCGTTGGACGCAGTGGCTGTTTTTACAGCTGTTTAATCACGGTTTTGCCGAAAAACGACAATCGTTAGTAAATTGGTGTCCGAAAGATCAAACAGTGCTAGCTAACGAACAAGTTGTTAACGGTTGCTGCGAGCGCTGCGGTAGCAAGGTTACCAAAAAAGAGCTGGAGCAGTGGTATTTTCAAACCACCAAACTAGCTGATGAGTTATTAGAAGGCTTAGACGATGTTGAATGGCCGGAACACGTCAAAACCTTGCAGCGAAACTGGATTGGGAAAAGCAACGGGGCGGAAGTTGAGTTCAAAACTCAAACCTCAAATCTCAAAATTACGGTTTTTACTACCCGGCCGGACACGTTGTTCGGCGTGACGGCGATTGTTTTAGCTCCGGAGCACCCACTGGCCAAAGAACTTTGCGCTAAAAACGGTAAAGCAGCCGAATTTGAGGCTTACTATGAGACGGTGGCGGCGAAAACCAACGTTGATCGGGCACAAGGTAAAGAAACCGCTAAAACAGCGGTGTTTACCGGCGGTTACGCCGTTCACCCACTAACTCAAGAAAAACTACCAATTTGGATCGCCGACTACGTATTAATGGAATACGGCACCGGCGCAGTAATGTCGGTACCAGCCCACGACGAGCGCGACTTCATGTTTGCCAAAGCTCACGATCTGCCGGTGAAAGTGGTTATTGAGCCAGTTACCGGAGCTCCCCTGGAAAACGAGGAGTTTCGTCGGAGTATTGTGGCGATTGTGGAAAACCCCAAAAGCGGCAAAGTGTTATCAATTAATTGGGGGTCGGAACTGGGCGGTAACTTATTCATTGGTGGCGGGACGGAAGAGGGTGAAGACCCAGCTGAAACTGCCAAGCGCGAAATTACTGAAGAAACAGGATATAAAAACATCCGGTTTATCGCTCAAACAGAAACAATCCATCATCACTATATTGCCCATTCCAAAGGGGTTAACCGCTATATCCAGGCCACCGGGCTGTATTTCCAATTAGAGAACGACGAACAAGATAAAACTGCTCTCGACGACATGGAAAAAGGCAAATTTACCGTTGAGTGGTTAGATAAAAACGTTGCCGAGCAAAAAGTGGCCGATGAACTGCATCGAACGGTGTTTAATCGTTTAATGAAAGGTGAAATATTTTCTGGCAGCGGTATTTTAGTTAACTCCGGCCCGTATTCGGAAGAATCTTCGGAAGAGGCCACCGACCGGATTGTCGCCGAGCTAGAAGCTAACGACGTTGGAAAGTTTACCACCACCTACCGCTTACGCGACTGGCTAGTTAGCCGCCAACGTTACTGGGGAGCACCGATTCCGATTGTTTACGATCCTGAAGGTAAGCCGCACCCAGTTAAAGACGAGCACTTGCCATTGCAGCTGCCAGAAGATGTCGACTTTTTACCGGGCGGCGAGAGTCCGTTGGCCAAATCTGCCGAATACAAAAAACTAGCCGAGAAACTCTACGGCAAGGGCTGGCATTTTGATACGGACACATTAGACACGTTCGTTGATTCATCGTGGTATTTCATGCGCTATCTAACACCCAACGACGAAAAACAGCCGTTCGACAAAGATTTGGTTAAAAAATGGCTACCGGTGGATCTGTATATCGGCGGCATTGAGCACGCTACCCTGCACCTGCTATATGCCCGATTTATGTACAGGTTTTTAGTCCAACATAAATACATCAGCCCAGGTGAGCCAGAGCCTTTCAAGAAACTCTTCAATATAGGAATGATTAATATGCACGGCGCTAAGATGAGTAAAAGCAAAGGTAACGTCGTTTCGCCCGACCCACTAATCCAGCACTACGGCACTGACGCGCTACGCGGTTACGAACTATTTATCGGTCCGCTGGATATCGAAGCAGAATGGAGCCCGAACGGGATTAACGGCGTTCACCGTTTCATAATTAAAGCATCTAACTTAGCGGAGAAAATCGGCGAGACAACTACTCCGGAAATGACAGCGGCGTTTGAGCAATATTTAGACCAAATTAACAACATGATCGCCAATTTCCGCCTGAATACAGTGGTATCAGAGTACATGAAGTACGCCAATACCGTGGAAAAAACCGGTATTTCCCAGGAACTGGTTGAAAAATTCGTTATTACCCTATCCCCCGTTTTCCCCTACCTAGCCGAAGAATTGTATAGCAACTTAGGACATGACCAGTCGGTATTTATCGCAAATTGGCCGGTCAGCAGTGGTAAATTAGCAACCAAACAGATACCGGTACTACTAAACCAGCGATTTATTGCCAACATTGATGATCCGGGCTCGCAAGCAGCGGCAGAAGCAGTTGTTGGTGATAACGCCGACATAAAAGCGAAAATTGCTGGAAAGAGTAGCACAGTTATTTATAAACCTGGGGCAGTAGTAAACATCCTTGTTGGGTAACCAGTATTTTGGTACAATTTGCAGGTAATGGCTGAGCCAAAAAAGAGACTATCTAAAACCCGAACGCACCGCCGCCGCGCCCAATACAAAATTGACGCAACCAGCGTGGTGCTTTGCAAAAACTGCGGCAAGCCCAGCCGGCCACATTTTGTCTGCCCAGCTTGCGGTTACTACAACGGCAAAGCCGTGAAAAGCAACGTGCCAACCCAGCGAATAGTGCTGGATTCTTCCGACGAGAAGAAAGACGAAAAGTAATGTCGGTTAACCGCCATCTCTCACGAACGGTGGCTATGCAGTCCTTGTACGAATGGGATTTCCACCCAGGCGGCGATATTTTAAAAATTGCTGAACGAGTAATGGGTCCGGTGAAAGACGATGTTGACGTTGATTACACAAAACGGGTGTTGGAAGGAACAGTTAAGTATGGCGACGAAATTGATAAATTAATTACCGACGCCGCTCCCGAATGGCCGCTGGACCAGATTTCAATAATTGATAAAAGCATTTTACGACTTGCTGCCTTTGAGCTACTCCACGACGATGACATACCACCGAAAGTAGCAATTAACGAAGCGGTGGAAATCGCCAAAACCTTCGGCGGCGAGAATTCATCGAAGTTTATTAATGGTGTGCTAGGCACGCTTTACCGCAACAGCGACCAATACAAAGAAGACCCGCAAGAAAAAACCGTGGAGCCACCGCTGGAGCTGCCGATTGAAGAGATAACTGAAGAACCACCTTTCGACAAGCTCAAGGTGACCCCGAGCGAAGTCGAGGGGCCAAAGCCTGATGAGTCTTAAAGACCTTCAAGCAGAGATTGGTGTTACTTTTAGCGATCAAAAGTTGTTGGAGCAGCTGTTCACCCACCGCTCATATATCAACGAAGTTAACGATAAGACCCTGCAGCACAACGAACGGCTGGAATTTTTGGGTGATGCGGTACTGGAGCTGGTAGTTACAGAGTACCTCTATAATACCTTCCCCAATCCGGAGGGCGAACTAACCAACTGGCGCAGCGCCGTAGTGAAGGGCGAAGTATTGGCTAAAGTGGCTGAAAAGTTAGAGCTGGGCAAACTATTAAAACTTAGCAAGGGTGAAGAAAAAAGTGGCGGTCGCGACCGGACGTTAATTCTGGCTAACACCTTCGAAGCGTTAATTGGCGGGATATACATAGACAAAGGCTACGACGCCGCCAAAATTTTTATTACTAAATACATTATTTCACTGCTGCCGGAAGTAATTGAGAAAAAGCTCTACGTTGATCCGAAATCTCACTTACAAGAGTTGGCCCAACAAGACCGCGGTGCCACGCCGGATTACCGGGTGATGAAAGACGAGGGGCCAGATCACGACAAAATGTTTACCGTCGGCGTCTACGTCAAAGGTGAATTAGTTGCCCAAGGCGATGGCCAGTCCAAGCAAAAAGCCGAGCAAGCCGCCGCCGCCAACGCACTGAAAAATTGGCAGAACTGATTGACTTAACAGCATTTCGGGTCTAAAATTCCGCCATGGACCTTACAATTATTCTCCTAGGCATGTCACTTGCCGGCGTGATGTTGCGTCTTCCGCTTGAACGCCTTATGAACCCTGAACTCGATGACTGGGTTTTTGGTTTCACGACACTTCTCTACGCATTTTGGGTATTTGCAGTATCTATAGCGGCTACCGCAGTTGCGTTGAGCTTCCCGAGCGTTCTGGGGTCAATAAGCTTTGCTCTTTTTCTAGCATCGGCAGTCGCAACCCATGTGTTCGTCGTTTCGCAGAGACGGGACATGAAAGAGGGCGACTACAACAAAAGCGGCTGATCTTCCGACCAGCCGCTTTTTCTAAACTTTAAATTCAATTACTTCTGCTTGAGTTCGTCGCGGACGTTCTTGACCAGATCGTTCATGTGGTCTTTACCACCGAGTCCCAGAGCCAAGCCGATGCCGAGTGCCAAGGCAGAGACAACACCGACAAAGATAATAACGGTGAATTCTCGCGGTACGCCTAGAGCAAACATTGCGGTAATACCTACCGACAGATACATTGCCCAGCGGACAGTGCTCTCGGATAGTTTTCCGATAGTTGAGCCAAGGCTGTCTGCGGCAGCGCGGGTAAGCTTAGCCAATGATTCGATAATCACGTGGGCAAACCAGACCAACACAACTACACCCAACACACGTGGGATGTAAGCTAGTACGCCTTCAACGAATTCGCGGACACCATCTACTCGTAGAACAATGGCAGCCGGAATTAAGAACCCAAGGATAACCAACCAACGAACGAAAACGCCGGAAATCTCGGCAATGTCAGTTCGCAGCCGTGCCCGTTTCAGAACTTCTGTGAACTTGCTCTGATCCGACAAGCTTTGCAAGCGAATAGCTCGCAGTATGGCGGTTACCACGTAACCTAAAATTACAGCGACAATCGCGCCGACAACGGCAATGACGACGGCGCCAATCAAATTCGGTGCAAAATCAACAATCCGGTCCCAAAGGGTCTGGAGAGCGTCTCGCACTTCTGTTCCCCACATATCGATATTCATCTAACTCCTTTCTTAATACCTATTTGGTAAATATTATATTGTTTTTTACCAAAAGATGTTTTCTTGTTAATACCTATATCTAAACCTATTACAAAGCTTGTCAAGGGGTGTTGGATGATCTTCTATCTAGTAAGTGCGCTGTTCAATATATCGGTCTGCCCACTGATAAAGTTTCCGTGATTCAGATGCGGAAGCGGTGATGGTGTATTCGGCAGTATTTAAAACCACGCCAATGAGTAAACCGTTAGTGGATTGGTAGGCCGACACCAGGCAGTGCCCGGCGTCGGGCGTGAAACCGGTTTTAACACCGAGCGCACCCGGCAGGTAGTATGGTGAATCGCCAAGTAGCAAACGATTGGAACTAGTTAGTTCGTGGATGGCCGAGCCATCAATGGAAGTGATAGTAGTTCGGGCTGTGGCAACAATGTCGGCCAAGACCTTATCGGCCAGCACCAAGCGGGCGATTTGGGCTAAGTCCCAGGCAGTGGAGCGACCAATTTCATCATCCAGGCCGGCGGGGTCGCCAAAAACGGTGTTTTTCAAACCGACTTTTTGGACGTACTCATTCATTTTAACCACGAACATCTTATAGTCGTTCTCGTCCGGGCTGTAATGGTCGGCCAGGGCGAAAGCGGCGTCGTTACCGGATTGAATCATCAACCCCCGCAACAGTTCGTGAACCGTTATTTCTTCGCCCAGTGTTAATTGGATGTCAGAGCCGTTGATATTGGCGGCCAGCGACGATATCTTGACCGTTTCGTCTAGTTTATAGAGCTCCCTGGCCACCAGCGCCGTGACCATTTTGGTCGTGGAGGCGATCGGCACCGATGCTTCGGTATTTTGGCCAATCAGCACTTCCGCCGTGCGTGGGTCAAGCAATAAGTAGCTTTTGGCAAAGACCGGCGGTTTCGGGGCTTTATCAGCAACGGCTAGGTAGTCTTTGGTTTCAGCTAGCAGCGCTGGCGGTACGATGGTGAGCTGGGATGCTTCGACACCAACAATGTCGCCGGTTTGGCGAATAAACAGTAACGACAACCCTAATAATAGTAATATCGCTTTGCGCAGTGGCCGTTTTTTGCGCTCAGACATTGCACTGACTGGCCGGTAAGCAATCCCGTCCATTGCTACTTGGTTAACTTGATACCAAGCTCTTTTAGTTGGTTAGGATCGACTGGGCTTGGCGAGTTCATCATTAAATCCCGGCCGTCCCCGGCTTTGGCAAAGGCAATGACGTCGCGAATGGTTTGTTCTTTGAGCAGGATGGCGTAGATCCGATCCAGTCCTGGCGCAATGCCGCCGTGCGGTGGGACGCCGTAACGAAAAGCTTCCAACATGTGCCCGAAATCGTCATGAATTTTCTTTTTGTCGTGGCCCAGAAAAGCAAATACCCGCTCTAACATCTCCGGTTGGTGGATTCGGATACTGCCGCCGGCAATTTCCGAGCCGTTTAATACAAAGTCGTACTGCTGGGAAAGCGCAACTTTAGGTTTCTTTTCAAAGTTATCGGCCCATTCCGGTTTTGGCGCGGTAAAGGGGTGGTGAACGGAGTCGTAGCGCTGTTCTTTTTCCTTCCATTCAAACAGGGGGAAATCAACAATAAAAGCAAAAGCCAACTCGTCATTGTTACCAGTGTCTTTACGTAGATCCGGCTTGTCGGTGCCGTATTTTTCCATGACTTCTTGGTATGTCAGCCGTGGAATAGTGGTAAAGGTTAAAGTTTTTTCCGGGAAATACTTTTTGACCATTCCTAGGAATAGCTCTTCAACAAGATTCAATAGCTCATCTTGGCTGGTAAAACTCATTTCAATATCGAGCTGGGTAAACTCCGGCTGTCGATCACCACGCGCGTCTTCGTCACGAAAACAGCGGGCAATTTGGAAGTAGCGCTCAACGCCCGCCACCATCAACAACTGTTTGTACTGCTGCGGTGACTGCGGCAGGGCGTAGAAGTTTCCGGGCATGATTCGGCTGGGAACCAGGTAGTCACGGGCGCCTTCGGGAGTAGATTTGGAGATATACGGTGTTTCTACCTCAGTAAAATTGTTTTTAGTTAGTTCGTCGCGCAGATATTGGTTCATGGCGTGACGAAGGCGGATATTTTCGGCCATTTTTTGCGAGCGCAAATCTAGGTAGCGGTGTTTCAGCCGGCTTTCTTCCGATACGTTGCGATCGTTGAGCGGAAACGGCAAGGGCTCGGCCAGGGTTTCGATAACAAGTTCTTTGGCTTGTAGCTCCACTGTGCCGCTCGGAAGGTTTGGGTTAACCAGTGACTGCGGTCGCTCCGTGACTTCGCCGGTAACGCTAATCACCGATTCGGCGGTAACTTTTCGGGCCATTTCTAACAATTCGCCCGTTAAAACTACTTGGGTGACGCCAGTTCGATCACGCAGGTCAATAAAGGCAACTTTCGAGTGGTCGCGGACTGTCGCCGCCCAACCCTGCATTAGCACCTCTTGGCCAACGTGGTGAGCAACTTTATCGCTAAGAACCCGTTTCATCACTAGGTATCTTACCTGATTAGGCTTCGTTGAAGAAGTGTTGATTGATTTTGGTGTCAATCTTGGAGATTTCTTCCTGGGTGAAGCTTCCGGCGTGTTTTTGGAAGATTAGCCGGTAGGTATCGCTGGTTTTGTTGGTTTCGGGATTGGTATAGCTGTCAATTTTTTCCACCAACAGTAGCTCGGGAAATAGCTTGGACAATTCAGTTGAGTCGAGGTTAGCGGTAATGGAAACATCACGCACGAGTGGTGGGTATTTGCTTAGAGCTTGGAAGCTTGGCAAGGCGGTTTTAACGTCGCCGCTAGAGCTAACGGTCAGTTTCTCTAAAGTAATCTCGCCGTAGTAAACATGGGGTTGCTTGACGTTATAGCGATGCAGCAGCTCGGACGGCGGTGAATGCAACAATATTTCAGCCCCAAGAGCCGTTTTGAGAGTTTTCTGGAGTGTTTCTAGGTTTTTTTGACCGGAGAAAGTCACCCCGACGTGGGTATGCTCATCTGGTG
>CAZRED010000003.1:0-62124 GCA_964599405.1 uncultured Candidatus Saccharibacteria bacterium | reverse complement strand
CCGGTTGGGCCATCACGGTTAGCGCCGCGTTTCTGGCCCAGTGCTCCCACTGCGGGCCAACAATGCCGGTGCGATTCGGGTCAAACAATTTGTAGAAAATTTCAATTACTTCCTGAATTAAAAAGTCTCGTTCTTCTGGACGCTTAAACTCCAACAAGTTTAGCCCCAATGGGCTGGCGGTGTCTGATGGGTCAAACAGGATTACGTCTTTGGCTCGATGGGTCGGGACCTTGCCCAGCAAATTTTCAATGGCATCACCGAGCGGGTCAATAAAGCACAGGCCGCGGCCTTCGTGCATATCTTGCTCAATCATCGTTTCAAATAGCGTGGTTTTACCGGTACCGGTTTTACCGATCATAAACATATGGCGACGGCGGTCGTCCTCTTTTAGGCGCACCAACGTGGTGGCACCGCGAAAAACCGACTCACCAATGACCACGCCGGTTTTGGGTAAATCGGCTGGCGGTGGCAGGGTTTTAGCCGTTTGCCACTTCAGCCCGGGGGTGTCGAGCAAACGGTTGGGTAGGTGAAAAATACTGCTCAGCTCTTCAACGTTTAGAATCATCTTTGAAGCATTACTAAATAACCGTAATAAATAATCCCGGCTAATTTTCTCGGCCGGTAGTTTTTTATATTTGAAAGAATTGAACTGCGGGGCGTAGAACTGGGAGAACGCGGAAATCAAGGCGGTCAGGTTGGCCTCTGCTTCGGCGCGGGTCGGCCCGGTTGTGACCACTCGGACAATCGCTTCAAAACCGGTCTTGCCACCTTTTTCTTGCAAGGCCCGCATTAACTCTTCTTGTTGGGCGGTGAACTGCCGGGGCTTGTTCTGATCGATTGTGCCAGGAGCCGGTGGTGCCTTAACAGCTTCGGCGATACTCCCAACAATCCTCCCAGTTGTCGAGCGGTTAACTAAATGGAGCCGGTTTTCAGCCACGTGTTGGCTGGCGATATGGGTATGGGTTCGCCACGACTCGTTGGTTGGCCGGATTAGTAGTTGGATGCTGGCCCCAGCGTTGTTGGGTAGCTTAGTTAAGGCCGTTGTTAGCGAGCCCAAAGGGTCAGTTTCCATTGTCCGATAAGTTTTAATCGGCAAAATAAAGTTCTTGGCTTGTTGCATGGTGGCGCCGACCACGGCTGGGTTGGAGGCGGAAAAAATTGCTGGCGGCGTGCCATACTGAACATCAGCGGTTGGAAAAAAACTGTGCAGTTGCCGCTCAACGATGGTTTTAATTCTTTTCGGACAGATTATTGAAAATTGAATTGTCCCGCCCACCGACGCAATCTCAAAGCTAACGTGCGCCGGGGTGCTAAACAGCCAATCAATAAAATGTTTTTGGTGAATAATGGTCGTCAGGGAAGCAAAAAATTGCTCCATCGGCGAAATTAAATCCTTAAAGTCTTCATTGGCTTTATTTTGTTCGGCCGCCGCCTTAGCGCTCTCACGCGGGATCGAAACCACCAAGCACACTAACGTTTTAACATCCGTCACGGCGTCTTTTTGTTGGAAATAGCGAACAAACAGCATTAATCCCACCGGGACAATAACCACGAAGCCCAAGATTATATATAGAACGTAGGTTGGGATATCTTCAAGCAGCATGATCGATATTGCTCTCAAAGACAGTATTCATCGTTTTTTGCGTTGCTTCGATGTCGGTAGTTTGTGCCCCATTGGCGATAGCTTCGATAGTCGGTTCGTTGACTTTGCTCACCATGGACTGTGCAGCCTTTTCATCCGGTAGCTCGGGCAGAATAACTTCTGCAGTGGTATTTGGCTGGGTTTGCTCCGGCACGGCAACAGCCGGAGTCGCCTCGCTTTCAACGGCAGGCAATTCAATAGGACCTCCAAAATCTTCCGAGCGCGGTCCCCTCTCAACCATATTTTTAGTATACCACCAACCTTAAAAACTGAAAGCTAGTCAGTCAGATATTGAGCGTACTTTTTGGTAAACGTCCCCTCTTCAATCGAAATACGGATTTGGCGGATCAGTTCGTGCAGAATGTGGAGGTTGTGATAACTTAACGCTCGGGCAGCATTTATTTCGTTAGCTAGATAGAGATGGCGCAGATACGAGCGGGAAAATGTTTGGCAAATTTTGCAGGAACAGTCTGGGTCGAGCGGTGATTCGTCGTCAGTGTATTGCGCAGCATCAATACTTTTGCGAGAAAAATCTTTCGTTAGCCAAAAAGAGCCGTGGCGGGCGTAGCGGGTGGGAATGACGCAGTCGAACATGTCGATTCCCCGGTGAATCATCCGGATTAAATCCACCGGCTCCCCTACTCCCATTAAATAATGGGGCCGGGCAATATCCAGCAGCGGCGCTACGAAATCCACTGCTTTGTTCATCAAATCTTTCCCTTCCGACTCAATCGCCACTCCCCCGATGGCAATGCCGTCAAATGGTAGCGCTTGGATTTCTTTGGCCGACAGTTCGCGCAAGTCTTGATGCAGCCCGCCCTGGATAATGCCAAACAGTGCCGGACGGCTGATGGAGATATTTTTTTGCCAATGAGAAATAGATTTCTTTGCCCAGGCGGTTGTTCGATTCACTGCATCGGCAACTCGTTCTTTACTGGCTTCGATGGGTGGGCAGTCGTCCAGGACCATAGCTATGTCTGCGCCGAGCTTGGCTTGGATGTCTAGTACGTTCTCCGGTGTAAATTGCAATTTTTTTCCGTCCAAATGCGACTGAAACGAAACGCCATTGTCGGTGGTTTTGGCGGTTTTCATTTTTGTTGACCCCAGCGAATAGGCTTGGTAACCACCCGAGTCAGTCAGAATTGGTTTGTTCCACCGGCTCCATTTTTGTAACCCGCCGTGTTTGGCAATTAAATCTTCGCCAGGGCGCAGGTGGAGATGATAGGTATTGCCCAAAATAATCTCCGAGCCCAATTCCTCCAGCTCCCAGGGCATGATGCCGCGTACTGCTCCGTAAGTACCAACCGGCATAAATACCGGTGTTTGGATTGTCCCATGCGGCGTTGTCAGCTCGCCAATTCGAGCTAAACTATCTGCCAACGATTTCTTAACGGTGAATTTCATGATTGGCCGGTGCTAGTTTGGTGGCCTGTACGAAAGTTTTTCCGGCAAACACCATTCGATACATCTCCCCCATCTGGCAAGGAAACTCCGCTTCGGCATCGGCCGAGTCGAATGATTTTAGAACCGTTTCAATTACGTCTTGATGGGATACACAGACAATTTGCTCGCCCGGATGTTTGGCAATTATTCCTTCAAAAAACTTTGGCAGTCTTTTACCAATCGAATAAAAACTGTCGTTATCATAAATTTCATACAAATCCTTGCCAATTATTATTTCGCCAGGGATTTCGGCCGCTACTTTAATAATTTCGGCCGTTGCCATCGTTCGATGCAATGGGCTGGAATATATTGCGGTGGGTTGAAAGGCCAAAAGATACTCGCCGTTTTTTCGCGACTGGCCCTCCCCTTTTTCGGTTAGGCGGCGAATATCGTCCACCGCTGGATCGTTACTGTACGGAAAATCGGTTTGGCCATGGCGGACAAAGAAAATAACCGTCTGGAGTTTTTCGTCCATGCAGTAATTCTACCAGTTACGAACCCGGCCAGAAAGCCACAAACATTCCCTCGCCGGTTGTCACGTTTTCCGTTCGCCAATCAGCGATTTTAGCTAATTCTTTAACTCGCTCGTTGCGCTCATCTTGTGTTAGCGCGGCAAATTGGGTATTTTCCCTTTCCGTTGCCTGACGGCCGAAGGCCGCTTTAAACAAATCAGCGAAGCTATAGGCACAGTAATGCATTTCCCCCACGTTGCCAGCAAAAAAACCGTCCCACAAGCCATTGTTTCGTCATATGCGAGTAGTATAATATACCAACCGCACTTTCACAGGAGGATATAGATTGTCACAGGATGATAACAAAGAGTCACGCCAACAAGGCAAATTCGCCAACGACGCTCCGATCAGTTTCGAAGAAGCAAGGAACATCTACCGGGAAGAGCTTGTACCGGAAGAGTTTCACGAACTTGCTTACGAAGCTCTTGCCAGACAAACAACTCTGGATTTTCTGCCTGATTCAGAACACGCTCGGGTACTACACCGGGTGATGTTCAGGGGAGTAAATCCGTGGTTTAGGGACTTCGCTTGCTTAGCCAACCAGAAAATAGCTGCTAAAACTGGGTCTAATGTGCTTGAATGTGATATCTTCGTCTCAGACGGCATTACGCTGATTCGTTTCGAAGAGATAAACGTCAACTACTTTCCGCCCATCTGCCCCAACTAACCCCCTTTCGCGGCTCGCCCTCTCGGCGAGCCGTTCTCTTTTAATTATTTTTTCATCAAAAAGACGTATAATTACGTTAGGCTGAACCTTAATTTACAGGTGTTCACTATGTCAATCGAAAAGCTCTTATCACTCAGAGATGAGAATGCGCGGTTTAAGCACGGCAAGTTCCTCACTCTCTACCTTATCCAGTTCTTGGCAGCACAGGCTGGTTTCATATCGGCTGGTGTCGGCGTCGGCATAACCACATACGACGTTCAATTTCACTCCGCCTGGTACAACTACGTTGGCTGGTTCTTGGGGGGGCATCTGTTTCTTTCCAAGTTCGAGTGGTTCTACCACCGCTACCTACTCCATACAGTGATTTGGCGGTGGCTCCGGTCGCAGTGCGACACCCACACCCATCACCACGACCTAACCGACGTTACAACAATCAAGAACGAATACGAGATTGAGCACTCGCATCAAAACGAGTCTGCAACGTTCCCAGTCTACGCATTGGGTTTGTTTTGCTTGATTTTTACCGTCATTTTCTTCTTGCCGTTGCAGATAATTTTCCCTGGTTCGCCAGTGCTGATTAGCTGTAACTGCTCCGTCACCTTCTCCCTGGTGCTCTACGAGGTCTATCACGCCGCTATGCATCTAAGCTATGAGCGGTATTGGAAAAAGTGGGTGGAGAGGTTCCATCTTATTCGCCAGCTTTACGGTTTCCACTTGATGCATCACGCAAACATGAGGATTAACCAGGCGATCGGCGGATTTTTCTTTCTGCCAATTTGGGACTGGGCGTATGGAACATACTTTGTTCCTAGCGATTCCTTGCCGCTTCCCGGTAAGACCCTCCCCCAGAAACTTCCGGTGCCGCACAAAGCCAGGCGACTAACCCGGTACTTGGATGAACTTGCTAATGAGAAGCAAAAACGCATTGCCCGTAAGGATGCGGAAAAGCGCAAGCTCGAAGCAGCGAATCAAAAGCTCTAGGCGGCACGGTGGACACCATTCCCTTTGAACGGCTCACCCGCGTGGGCCGTTTTTCTTTATCTAAAAATATGGGTTTAAACCCATACGACGCCCTAATTGGTTTACAATTTACGTTTCACTGGTATAGTTTGGGCACGAACCTTTCAGTGAGGTAAACAATGCGAGAACTTAGTTTCGACGATCGGCAGTACCAACTGTCACGACTGATAATCGCCGCTTTAGTGTTGGGGTGGGAGAAGAGCGAACCAGTGAAAATATACGACGCCCAATCCATACCCGACCGCGCCCTTCACGATGCCTGCGTAGCCGGAGCATTTCCGGACTGGATCAAAGAGCAGGCCAGACTGTACGACCCAGAAACGCTCGGTGCCTACTCCATCGCCTGGCAAAAAACAACGTACGACGCCATGCTCTTAATGCCTGGTCGCATCAGCACCAACGCTAGCAGTACGCTGGTGATCTACGTTCCGGTGGTTTGGGCCATTGAAGTAACGACTGAACTTGGCCTAACCGTTGAAGAGGTAACCAGTTGGGGTAAACAGTTCTTCAACAGTTACCAACAACGGCTCGAAGCCACAAAAGCCCCTGCCTGAACCCAGCTATCATTTACATGCCCGTCCTCGACGGGCATGTTTCTTTTCTGAGAGTATGTGTTTAAACACATACTCTGCGTTCAATACCGATTGATATAAGTCATAAGTTTGTATAAAATCGGCTCAGACCCTTTGGAGGCGTAACTTTGTATGTCTAAAGAATTAGCACCTACCGGATTCCCGGCCATTCAGACCCCTAACTTCTGGGAACAATGTCGGACCCTGTTCCCTAAGGAGCACGACTATTTAGTCTCTTTTGTCAAAGCTCTCCGTGACGGCAAGGCAGATTACATCTACATCGATGACCGTAGGAAAGAGCTTCAGATCAAAGCCGCAACATTTGCAGAGGAACACGGACTGTTGTCTTTTGAAGAAAAAGGATCGGACGAGGCGCAATACACACGCTGGGAATACCGACCAACAGAGCTTGGTAAGCGTCTTTTCCTCGATCCGAATGCCCCGAACAAGTACCATCTGCCCGAATGACCCACGAACCACAACAATTCGTCCTCCATGGACGAGTCGTTTTTCTTTACCTGAAAGTATGTGTTTAAACACATACTTTCCGTTCAAAGAGGTTATTATTGACAAGTTGTTTGTGGGGAGAGAAAATACATTTGCTTCGTAAAGCCGTCAGGACTCCGGCTTGACGTCAGTGGGTCTTTAGATCCGGCCGTGCCAATACCTGGTGGTTAAGGTTAATGCACGGTGCTTCGTTACTGACGCTCTCCAATGCGAAGTGGATCATCATGGGGTCAGACACAAGCCCCGGTCTTCACGGCCGGGGCCTTTTCTTTACTCCCGTCAAAAATTCGAGCCGGTTTTGTAAAACTTTTCCCAGTTTTCAACAATAAGTCTCATAAGAGAGTAATAACTATTTTGGTATACCCAGAAGTAATCTTACTTTTTCTTCGTCAGAAATAATCACTTCTAAATTACTTCCCACCCCGTTCACGTTGCCAGCTAGGTTCGATAAACGAATCAGCGACTGTCCAACAATTTTTGCCTCATTTTTATCGGGCACTAACTTAGCAATAACCAGACGCTCTCTTAGTGTCAGCTGGTTATATAGTGAAGAAAATCTACCAGACCAATCGCGGATTTTACTTCTTACGGAAATAGCCTCACTCCTAAGCTGTTCTGGGGATTCAATGAAACATTCATTAAAGATAATGTTGGCGTAAACAATTAACCCGTGATCAATTTCCCCAATTAATTCTCTATATTTAGAGTAGGGCTCAATAAAAAATTTTACGAACGATTGCCCTGCAGTGTAAGTAAGTAAACCGCCAAGTATCGTGAGGCCGCTGGTGATAAAGATCTTAAGTATATCGGTCATGGGAGTAGTATTGAGCAATCCAAAAATCTATAAGTTAAATCCTCAGAAATACCCACACCAATAATCTTTGCGCAAAAATCCCCTTTCTGGAATGCAACGTCGCTAGCAAATGTTCCAATAATATATCCTTCCCCAACTTGTCCGTTAACAATAACTATACTTTCACCATATCTCTTGTCGACCATAACCCATCTAAGCTCTATTCGTTGATTTTCAAATATGCTACCAGTAATATCTGCTCTAGCCCTGTTACTCCTTGTGTAAATAAATTCTCCGTCAGAGTTCTTTTCTCTCCATTTATATGCCACCCCACCCACGCTAAGATTTTCATCTACTCCCATTGTCACAAGGAATCCCAATTCAATATTTATATACCTTCCCAAATCCGACGTTTTCGTAGTAAGTTTATACACCCAGTAGCCGCTTAATTGGTTCCTTAGTGCAGTCTCCTCTCTGTGCATTTCATCATTAACAAACTTGTCGTGCTGGGTTGCAGAGTAACCGTATACCGAAAATGCTAGAACTAAAAAACCAATGATAATATTAACATTCTCACGAAATGATGCGCTACTCATACAATGCAGAAAATACCCTTAAGATACTAATGGGTCAAATACAAAACAAAAAACCCCACCAAAGGCAGGGTTTTTTGTTTTCCGGTAAGGAAAAGTTTACTTCAATTCAACCTTAGCGCCGGCTTCTTCGAGTTTGGTTTTGGCGGTTTCAGCGTCTTCTTTCTTCATGGTGCCGAGCTCTTTGGGAGCAGCGTCAACCAAGTCTTTGGCTTCTTTCAAGCCTAGATCTGGTTTAATTTCGCGGATGGCCTTAATCACAGCAATCTTTTGGTCGCCGGAAGCGGCTAGGACCACGGTGTACTCGGCCTTCTCTTCAGCGGCTTCCGCACCAGCGGCAGCACCACCAGCTGCCGGAGCAGCACCTGCGGCCATCATCGGCATAGCCGATACGCCAAATTTCTCTTCCAAGCCTTTAACCAGCTCGGACAACTCCATCACGGACAACTTCTCTACCTGTTCAATTATTTTGTCTACTTTTTCACTCATTTTTTCTCCTTTATTTCTTTATTATGCTTATATATCTTATTTCTAATTTATATTCTTTTTGGACGGATATGTGTTTAAACACATATCCTGTACTTAACTGTTTTCTCCCTTACTCTGCTCAACTGCCTTCACCACAAAAGCAAATTGCTGCAGCGGGAAGTTTAAGTTGTAAACCAGACCCTGGATTAAGCCAGCCAAACGGCCGACAACTTGGGCTTGCAGGGTTTCTTTGTTTGGCAGCGAAGCGAGGGTTTTGACATCAGCAGCAGTGAAGAATTTACCGTCAATCCAACCGCCCAGTACTTCCAGCGCTTCGGTTTCTTTGGCAAAGTCAGCCAACAGTTTGGCAGCGGTAACTTCATCTTGGAAGCCGTAGGCCAGGGCGAGCTGACGCTCGGGGATCTCTAACTCTTTGTCTTGGCCAAGGTTCTTTAAAATCAGCTTCAACAGATTGTTGGAGAGCATGCGCAGCTTGCCGCTTTGCTCAAAGGCTTTGTCGCGCAACTGAAGGTTGGCTTTGGCATTCAAGTGGGTGTAGGCAACGACCAGCGCGATGCGCGATTCTTTCAAATCGGTCACTAAGGTTTCAACTAAACTTTCTTTTTGGGCTCTAAGTAGTGGCATGTAAATCCTCTAATTAAATTGACGCCCCAAAGAAGGCGCCGCGTAAAAGCTTTGACCTCGGCCAGGAATTAAGGCGTCAAGCACCACTGGCTTTCTTTGGAACGAAGTAATTATGCCAAAAAGAGTGAAGATGGTCAATGACCATAGACAAATCAACAAATGCTGTGATAATTCCAAGTAGCGAATTGCCAAGTAGGAGGCCTTCATGCCATCGCACCTATTAGATGAAATAAACAGTCTCGACTCAATTGTCACTACCGCAAGACAACAACGCCGGTTCCTCGCCCAACTACGCGAAAAACTCGGGAGAAAGTTCGACAAGGAGATTCTCGAAGTGGAGTCCAAAGTTAAAGATGGCCGGGTGAAGGCGTACATTGTCCTTGGCCCGTACTACGACAATCCGTCTTTTCAAATGGCAAGGGGTCGTATGGAGACGCTTATTGGAAGCAAGTTTCACCCAGGAGACTACGAACACAGCCACACCGCCGAACTGAAAGGTGGAGATGTAACTGTTAACTCCAGACCTTAGGCCGTGTTGGATAATTTTTCCGACATTTGACCAACAATCGCCGCGCATCAGCGCGGCTTTTTCTTTGGGTAATTAAAGGGCCCGCGCGATGCGCGGGCCTATGCTCAACCACTGTTCGACGCCCACCGGATGCTCCAGTGAACGAATAAACAATATTACTTCAATTCCGACAAGTCAAGAGTGATGGACGGAGCAATGGTGGCCGTCAGGTAAGCCACATCAATACGGGATTTCTGAAAACCGCCGAAGATGGCGTGAAGGTTTTCGGCCAACTTGGCGGTATCCCAGGAAACTTTGCCGACGATTTGGTGAATGTTGTTGGCCGCATCAATGCGGTATTCGATTTTGCCGGAGTTAATTTCCTCTATCGCTTTTTTTGGGTCGGCAGTGACGGTGCCGGATTTTGGATCGGGCATTAGGCCACGTGGCCCTAAAATCTTGGCAATTTTGCCCACCTTTGGCATCAATTCCGGTGTAGCGATGGCAATATCGAAGTCAATCTTCTTGGTTTTGGCGATTTCGTCGATTTTCGCTTCGTCTAAAACAATGATGTTCTTGGTTTTGCCGGTGCCGTGCGGTAAGTGGAAAATACCTTTGGACGATTCGTTGGCGGCTTTGGCTTTTTTCTTCAGTAGCTTCAAATGCAGTTCCACCGAACCGTCGAATTTGGAGTAGGAGGTTTTCTTCACTAGTTCGATCGCTTCTTCAATACCGTAGAGCTTGCCTGGTTCAACGTGGGCGCTGGCGGCAATGTGCTTGGGTGAGCGGCTGGGCTTTTTTGGTTCAGCTTTCTTAGCAACCTTAGCGGATTTTTCTACCTTCTTAACGCCCTTTGGTGCGTCTGCGTTTAAGGCTTCGGCGGATTCGTTATCTTCATGTATCGCTGCTACCTCGGCCGGAACAACCGCATCGGCATCGGCCGCTTGTTCAACGACTAAGGCTTTCTCGGCTTCTTCGTCGAGATTTTGGACAGCAGCAGAAGCCTCGTCGGGCTCTACGGCCAATACTTCTGCATCGAGTTCGGCAGCTTTTTCGGTTTCAACTGGACTATTTTTTAGTTTCTTTGGCATTGAATGTAACGGGCTCTAACTTCCCTTTGTTTAATGATTCTAACAGATATGCGGCCGTCTGGTCAATGATGGTAGCTAGGTGCTCTTTTTCGGCCTTGTTGAAGGCTGCAAGTACATAGTCGGCTAAATCTTGCCCGTCTCTTTTTGGGTGACCAACGCCGACACGAATGCGCCAGAACTTATTGCCGATGGCTTCGTCGATCGATTTAATACCGTTATGCCCCGCTGAAGATCCAGCCATCTTGATGCGAACTTCGCCGAACGGAACGTCGGTATCGTCGTGAACCACCCAAAGGTCTTTGGTAATGTTATCGCCGTAGAAATCCATAATTTGGCGGAGCGCTTGTCCGGAGTTGTTCATGTAGCCGAGCGGCAGCGTTAACACCGTTTCCGTCTCCCCGACAGTGGTTTTCAGGTATTGGTTAGCGCGGTAGGTATTGGCTTCGGTTAAAAAATCCTGACCAAGCTTTTTGGCTAGCTCAATCACGATTTTGTAACCCAGGTTGTGGCGGGTTTCCCGATACTCTTCTTCCGGGTTACCAAGCCCGGCTAAAATAACCATTAACCGCCGAGTCCTGGCAGGTTCATGTCTTTGAGTAGCGGCTGCATGCGGCTGGCGGATTCGGTTTGAGCGCGGCCCATGGCTTGGCCAATTGTGTCTTTAATGGCCATTTCCAAGCGGGTCTTGTTCTCTGGTGATAACGCCTCTTCGGCAATCGACAGAGATACTAGCTTCATTTCGCCGCTAACGACCACGTTAACCGAGCCGTCGTTGGAGGCGGCTTCAATCTCTAAGGCTTTTAGCTCTTTCTGCATCTGCTTGGCTTTTTTCTGCAGATTGTAGAGCTCTTTCATCTGACCAAAATTTGGGATTGCCATATTGATTCCTTTCGAAGGCTAGCTTGTTGTCTTTATTCTACTCCTAAACGGGTTTAACTGAAAGGGTTACTTATGCTTTTGGACGGCTTGCCACTTAGCGTAGGACTCTAAAAACGACTCAATTTCGCCGTCTAAAACATCGTCAGTAGCGCTGGTCTCAAAGCCGCTGCGCAGATCTTTTACCAGCTGGTAGGGCTGTAATACATAGGAGCGAATTTGGTTACCCCAAGACGCCAACACTGGCTCCCCTTTCAAGCTTTGCTCTTCGGCCCGGCGCTTTTCATCGTCCAATAGTTGCAGCTTGCCCTGGAGGATTTTCATCGCTTGCTGTTTGTTTTGAAGCTGGGAGCGCTCGTTTTGGCAAGTCACCACTATTTTGGTGGCAATGTGGGTAATCCGTACCGCCGAGTCGGTGGTGTTAACGCCTTGGCCACCGTGTCCGCCGGCCCGGTAAACATCGATACGTATTTCATCGGGTTTAATTTGAATTTCGGCGCTGTCGACCGCTTCCGGTACCACTTCCACCAATGCGAACGAGGTGTGGCGGGATTTGCTAGCGTCAAATGGGCTGATGCGCACTAACCGGTGGACACCGTTCTCCCCTTTCAGCTTGCCAAAGGCCCGGAAGCCCTTGAAGTATAGCGTGGCCGATTTGATGCCGGCCTCTTCGCCCATGGTTTTTTCTAGTAGTTCGGTTTTAAAGTCGCTCTGTTCACCGTAGCGCGAGTACATTCGCAGCAGCATCTCCGCCCAGTCCTGGGCTTCAGTGCCGCCAGAGCCAGCGTGGATGGACATAAAAGCGTTGTCGTTATCGTGCTTGCCGGTAAAAATCGCTTCTTTCTCTAGCTCCTCTAGCTCGTGCTCCGATTCAGCCACTTCAAACTTCAGTAAAAAGTCTTCCAAGTGCTTTAGCTCTTGTGATGCTTTACCGGCCATTTCGTGATCACGCCAAAAGTCGGGGTTTTTCATCTGCTCCTGAATAGCGTCGAACCGGGTCTGCTTGCCTTCAATATCGAGGATTTTCGCCAGCTCGGCTTTACGAATTGTCATCTTTCCTATCTTAAACCAGTCAAGACAAGGAAACAAAGTTGCTTGAGCAGTATCCGCAGGCAATTTGCATGGTTTTCGTCTGCGAAAAAATTGCCGAGGACGCTAAGCGACGAGCGCGCTGGGGCGAGGAAGCGTCTGCGAAAGTAATTTTGTTTCCGCAGTATAGAATTTTTAGGTAACAAAAAAGACCCCGTTTGCACGGGGTCTAATTTGTTTGGTTGCTGTTTAGGCAAACAAAGCAGCTTCTTTACGAGCCGATAGATAGCGGCGAAAAGCGACCGAAAAGGCCGTTAACGCGCCCGGCAGTAAAGCAACTTCGGCACCAGCCTTCGGCAGAGCCGTGGTTTTGGTAGCCGCAACGCAGCTGGCCTTAGCGGCAGCAGCAGCGCTGGAACTTGCGCTCGAAGCAGCTGCAGCAGCTGCAGAAGCAGCGGCCGAAGCGTTCGGGCAAGAAGCAGTTTTCGTTACCGTTTTACCACCGTTTGAAACGGTAGCAACAGCGGCGGAACTAGAGCTAGAGCTCGCGGACGAGCCAGAAGCACCAGAACCAGACGAACTCGAACCAGAACCGGATGAACCGGCACCAGCCGAGCCGCCGTTACCGCTGACGGCAACAGCTGCGCTCGAAGACGAGCTCGAAGCAGCTGCAGAAGCAGCGCCGTTACCAGCTGAAGCCGAAGCTCCACCTGCAGCACCGCTCGAAGCAGCCGCACCGCCAGAGCCGCTGATAACAACGGCAGAGGTGGTTGAGCTTGTAGAGCTTGAGCTTGTTGACGCAGCATAGACTGAACCGGCAAAACCAGCAGCCAAGAGGGCGCCAAACAATGAAACAATAATTTTATTCATTATATATTTCTCCTTTAATTTTTCATCTACATTCCCAACCAATTCGACCTGTGCTTGCGCACTATTAGTTAGGTATGGAATGGGCCGAGACACTTGCGTGTCTCGGCCATTAGGATAGTTGGTTGGATCTAGTTTGGCTAGATCGCAAACCGATAGGTTTCGCCGCCACCTCCGCCGCCAGCTGCTCCGCCAGCACCAGCTCCACCCGAACCAGATGTTCCGGCACCGGATGTCGGTGTGACTGCAGTCGACGACGAAGAGGAAGAAGCGGCCGCTGCAGCCGCTGCTGCACCATAACCGCTGCCACCGTTGGCAGTGATTTTGATGTTGTCGGCGCGCCTAAGGATCTGTCCGATCGGCATCGCCACAACCCGAAGAAAGTCTAGGAACTTGTCCCAGAAATCCTTCTCGTAAACCCAGCGTCGCCCTGCTTCTTCATGGCCGGTAACGACGAGTGAGTACTTGCCTTTCTCAGTGGGAGGGAGAACCAACTCAATGTCCCGAAGGCTCGGGACAAGCTGCTGGATAACGATCCCTTCCTTCACAGTGACTGCGTAAGGTTTCGGAATCTCCACTCGTTGGATGATTACTTCCTTCTCTCCCCACTTGGGGATCCAGAAAGTAATCTCGACTGGGTACGGCAAGGGGTTCCCGCAAGCTACAAGCCAACGAGGAACCGCCTTAACCTCCCAGCAGTCTCCGAGATTTCGTCGGGAGTTTATGGTTGCCACAAGCTTCTCGCCCTTACGAAGGGGCTCGGCTTTGGTGTAGATCGTCCCGCTTGCCTTCTTGAACGCCACCTGCAACTTCGGGATGTCGTAGTTGAAGGCAAGAACTATGCACTCTTGGGAGCTCTCTTTCGGAGCGTAACCAGCAAAAGCCGGCAACAGCTCCTTTGAGATGCCTTCACCAGTCAGTCCCCCTGGGACGAACTGGTCTTTGGACAAGTCCAAGTACTCTCCCCCGCCTTGGGCGTTAGCCCGCAGCGGAAAGAGAACGACGAGTACGGCGATAAGCGCCGTTATGATTAGAGTCTTCATCAGTTTTTCTCCGTGCGGGTCTTGCGAACCAGCTTGATGGAACCGAAGTCCATATTAAGAGGTGTTAGTTTGGAGTTAGTCCAAACGTAGCCACCCAGAACTTGGACAACCTTCGCTTCAGCGATGAAGCGACCGGTGTTCCTGTCGACGATTACCATCATGTCGTTGACCTTCGGTGGATCGGCTTTGTCCAAGCCGAACGGGATGTACCGTTCGACCATGACCGAGTCAGAGTTTTGCGAACCACCACCGCCAGATGACCCGAGCGCCAACTTACGTCGTAGCTCGTTATTCTCATCCGTCGCCTTTTTCAGTTGACGGTGCAGCTCTTCAAGATTCTGCGCCTCTGTCTTGCGGGTATCTTCGACACCCTGCTCGTACGACTGCCGGATGGCAGCGTCGAGTTGGTTGCTGGACAGTGGCGCACCACCATTGGTGACGGCTGCCGTAAACGGCGCTTCTCGCTCGATGCGAAACTGCGTCGCCGGTGCCGCCGAGTGGTTCTTCGAAGGACGTCCCCTGCTGTCATTGGCGTAGAAGAAGACTTCAATCTGGTGCTCATGTAAGAACCAGTCTTCGTCAACCTTGATTGGCTGGGCGTTCGGTTGCGACTGCCCAAACTGCTTCAGGTCGTCGTTGTTCAAGACCGGGATGTGCCCGTTCTCGGGAATGACGATGCTTCCACGATATCCGCCGCCGGTGGTGAACCAAACTGGTTGACCATCGAGACGAACCAATGCTGCTCCTGGCGAGTGATCGCCGGTGAGCGGCAGAACCTGAAAGGATAGTTCCGGCCCACGAGACCGGTCGATGAGAACGAGGGACACCTGTCCTTTGCTCTCATACTTCAACTTGTAGGACCCCGCATTGGCAGTAATTGCCATGAGCAGGGCGATAGTGACGATTAGGATTCTTATGAGTTTCATCTTCACGTTTCTCACCCGCCCCGGTTACGGGGCATGCTGACATTTTTCTTACCAGCACAATCTCAGCCAGGAGGAGGGAAGGAGGGAAATTGCCGCAGGAAGCAAGCTTCCTGATGATGGCAACTCTCCCTAGTCCCAGCCGAGATAGTACTGATAAGAATGTTTTATCTCTCCAATTTGCCCACAACCAATTCGGTAGAAAAAGTTGCGGGCAAGTTGGAGGCAGTGAGCGAAAGGCTCACTGCGAGATAGGAACGACAGGTGATAACCTGTCAAAAACGGCGAATAACACGCCAAGTATCATGAGTAGGACGCTCACAATAGCCAAAAGGCCAATTTCAATCAGGAGCGCGGCTCGCTTATCTTTGAACGCTATATAGTAAAGCGCCAAGAGAAGCATCACCGATCCTATTGCAAAGAAAAACACGGTCATTGATTGGATTACTTCTGATCTCATTTTCGCTCCAATCCACCGACAACCGAAGTTGTCGAGGGGTTGGAATGAGGGAGGTGGGGGCGTTAATGCCCTGCCACCTCCCTCGGATCGCGCGCTCTTTGTGTTTTGCCAGCATGGCAGCAACCAAGGCCGGGCTCGACTTGCCCGCACGGCCGTAGCCGTGTCGCCCTTCAGATCTGTCGTCCGCCGAAGCGTTTTACGACCCTTGCAGGTCTCGACAGCCTATTATCCTTGTTCAGGGCGGGGGTCCCGCGGAGGAGTAGAGTGCGCTGGAAAGTCGTTACTCGTCGGCTTGACGCCGATCGAAGTTATTTTCGCGTTGTTTGCAGCGCTTGGCAAGCCGATGTTTCATCGGTCCTGTTTTACGCATGACGCCGTGAACGTTTTCGATTTCGGGGTTTTGACCCTTTTTTCGTTTTTTTCTTTGCTTTTTCACGAACACCTCTACCGATTGAGAACTCGTACGTTTCAATAACCGGGTTGATAAGGAGTTTGGTGCACATCTTCTTCACTGCAGCCTCGGCATTTTTTCGATTGCCAGCCTTCAGTGTAAACGTAATTCGCTTACCAATTCTTAGCCCCTTTACCGACTTGAAGCCAAGTCTCTGCTGCAAGCATCTTTCGACAGACTTGCCTTGGGTGTCCAGAAGGCTGGCTTTTAGTGCAACAAAAACAGTTGCTTCGTATCGTAAGAGCTTCATTTCTTCTCCAATCCACCCACAACCGAAGTTGTGAAGGGGTTGGAAGGGGTGACGGACAGTGTCCGTCACCCGCTAGGTTGTTTAGTAATGTGCGCCTGGAACTGTAGCGCAACGGCTTCCCTGATCGTAGTCTCCGGATTGGCCATTTCGGCTTTGCCGAACTCTCCTAATCGTTCTTCGTACCATGGGTGTTCGCATACATAGACGTATTGTAGGGATTCAATTTCCATCTCGTAAGACCGGAGCTGATTCGTGTAGACAACAAGCTGGAAATGCTCCAGGGTAACCAGCGCAACGACCGTTCCATGGTCAAGGGCTGTCTCAATTGTCCTTTGAATCCTACTGTTGGTAGGCCCAAAAACCTTATGAGCCGCTTTAATCACCGAGTCTCGCGATGCGTCTTTTCTGACGATAACGACATTGATGTCTTTCTTTGTTGCCATTGTTGTTCCGTCCAATCCGCCCACAACGTCAAGCTGTGAAGGGGTTGGAAGGGGCGACGCGCACGAATGCGCGTCGCCGAATGTGGTTCATGCCAGCACCAGATCTTCGACAGCGTGACCAATCGGGATGCCTGCTTCCTGCTGAGTCTTGAGCTGAAAAATCAGTTCTTCGGCCAATTCATCGAGCGGGTCGTTTGAACGATTTTCGGGGTCACCGTGAACGCCGAGACCACCGTATGACGGGATCCGATCAGTTCCGATCGTGCAAAACCTGCCGTTCGGAAGTTGGTAAACGATCGTTTCGACGTTCTCTTGTGTACGTGTGACCCAGAGAAAACGACCACCTTGATTTCGAATGGTCTCAAGTGCCTGGGCTGCTGAGCTACCGTTTAGCGTGATTCGTAATTGCATTGTTGTTAATTCGCTCCAACCCACCTGCATATATATAAATGTAGGCGCGTTGGAGAGAACAAGATGTTAAGGTCCGGCCGCTTTTGGGGTATTGCTCTTTAGACGCAATCCGCACAGCCGTGTCCCACAACGGGAACCTTCATTGAATTTAAGAAATAAAAAACACTTGCGGCGTTTTCGTCGATTACTCAACATCCGCACTACCGTTGCGGTCCACAAGTGGCTTACTTCTATATTCTTTGAGGGGCGCGAAAAAGACTTCTTCTTCGTTGCCAGGATAATAGCATATACTATTCATTCTGTCAAGGGTGTAGGGCAATTTCTTAACGCGGTACAAACTTGGTGCCGTCAGAAGCATCAACTGCTTCAAAGCCTAATTGCAGAATCTCGGCCTTACGGTTATCGGCAGTAAGAAAGTCGTTTCGGATCCGGGCATCATCGCGCTGCTTGGCTAACTCCTGGGCCTGGGGGTTGTCAGCAAACTCAACGTAACGGATACCCAATAGCTCAAATAGCATATGCGTTTCCCTTTGACCGAATTCTTTAAAGTGTTCGTTCCACAGGTGTAGTGCCGTTGGAGTATCGAGATCGTCAGATAAAGCGGTGATTATCTCTGTTAGATACTCCCCTCCTGCACTTTCCGCCATAAATGGTAACGCTTGGAATACCTTGCGACGCAGCGCCTTACCCTGTTCCATTACCTCCTTAGTGTAGTCAAAGGGTTTACGGTAGTGGGTTTGGAAGAAAGCTAGGCGAATTTCGTTGGCTGAGTATTCTTTCATAGCGTCTTGAACATTAACCTGGTTATGAAGGGATTTGCTCATTTTCTTGCCATCAACGGTTAACATACCACTGTGTACCCAGTAATTAGCCATCTGCTTACCGGTTAAACTCTCGGTTTGGGCGATTTCGTTCTCATGGTGAGGAAAGACGTGTTCAATGGCTGAACCATGTATGTCAAAGGTATCGCCTAGATACTTGCGGCTCATAGCCGAGCATTCAATGTGCCAACCTGGATAACCGCGGCCCCAGGGGGAATCCCAGGTCATTTCTGGGTCATTGACCCGAGAGGTCTTCCACAGGGCAAAATCGGCAGTAGAGCGCTTGTCAGGTGCCGTATCTACCCGAGTACCGGTTAAGAGTTCGGTGAGACTACGGTGGCTAAGCTTGCCGTAATCCGGGTCTTTCGAAACAGCAAAGTAAACGTTTCCTTGATTGGTAACATATGCTATTCCGGCGTTAATTAACCCCGCAATAAAGTCCTGAATTTCCTTGATATGATCTGACGCTTTGGGAAAATTGGTAGGTGGGAGGATATTGAGCTTTTTCAAGTCTTCCAGGTGTGCAGCGGTGAAATGCTCAGCAATTTGGCGTGGCGTTTGCCCTGTTTCGGCTGCTCTTTTCTGAACCTTATCGGCACCGACTTCTGCATCGTTTACCAGGTGGCCGACGTCGGTGATATTTTGAATGTAGTTCACTGTGAAACCGTGGTGGCGCAAGAGTCGGTGAAGTAAGTCGAAGCTTAAGTAGGTTCTGGCATGGCCAACGTGGTCGTAATCGTAAACTGTCGGACCACAGACGTACATTGAGACCTCTCCGGCCTTAATTGGCTTGAATTCGGATTTCTGGCTAGTAAGAGTGTTATAAATCTGAAGCATCTTGTTTCTTTGTAACTTAATTATTCTTATTCATAAAGTGGGAAACAGCTCGGGAAGATTTCTCTCGCGACCGCTCGTCGCCTCCAGCGGGCTCCTCGCTTACTTCCTCGGCGATTTTTCTGCTGCGCAGAAACCCAGCAAATCGCCTGCGCACGTCGCTGCGAAAAACTTCCCGAGCGGTAAAATTAACTACAGTCGCGAGAGAAACATTCCCGAGCCACTAGTACTGCCCTCACTCGTCCTCAGTGCCGAGGGTGTGAACGCGGTAGTCTTCGTCGTCTTCTTCCAACTCTTTTTTGGCTAGATCCTCCAGCGACTGAGTGCCAGTTTCGGTGTCTGTCAAGCCACTGCTCAAACTATCGTTCTCCAACTCCTCTTTGCCCGGTTCGTGTTCTTTACCGTCGAAGTTCACCAGCTTCCCACCGCAGTTCGGGCAAGAATCGCCCATGACTGGCGTGGTTTGGCCACAGGCTTCGCAGATATATAGCTGACTGTCTTCCATGTTTGAATAATTGTAGCGAAAATATTTTCAATTCAATAGCAACTAGGAGATTGCTTAGTGGTGTACCAGCCACAATATATATTTTAATCTCTGTAGCTGCGGCGGCCTTCGAGCGCCCGCGATAGTGTTAGCTCGTCAGCGTATTCTAAGTCCCCACCCACCGGCAGTCCCCGCGCCAAGCGGGTGACACTGATTTTGGCATCAATCTTACCGGTTTTCAGCGCCTCGCTAACTTGCTCGTCAATATACAGGGCAGTCGCTTCACCTTCCAGCGATGGGTCAGTCGCTAATATTACTTCTTTAATCTCCCCCGCTTCTAGTCGTTTGAGTAGCTGGTGAATAGTTAAGTCGGTTGGGCCAACGTTGTTAATTGGCGAAATTTGCCCACCCAACACGTGGTAGCGCCCGGTGAAGTGGGCTTTCTCCATAGCCACTACATCCAGCGATTCTTCCACTACCGCCAACTTTTCTTGTTCGCGCTTAGCATCAGCACAGAGCGGGCAGGGGTCGCTCTCACTGACCATATGACACAACGAACAGCTAGTAAGATTTTCGCGCAGCTTCAAAAAGGCTTCACCGAACTTTTTCAGCTCATCGTCGGAACGGCTTAGTAAGTAAAAAGTTAGGCGGTTGGCAGTCTTTGGCCCTACGCCCGGGAGTGTCCCCAACACTTCAGCAAGCAACTGAACGGATTTTGGTAGGATGTTGCGCATTACTTACCTTGTAACGTTTCCGCATTACCAGCGCCAGCCGGCTCTTCGGCCTTTTTGAAGTTACACTGGCTACAGGCAATGCCGGATTTCTTCTTCACTAGCAAGCTGCTGCAATCTGGGCATTTTTCATTTGTCGGCTCGTCCCAGAACGCGGTTTTACAGCTGGGGTAGCCGGAGCAGCCCCAGAAAACTTTGCCTTTGCGGGTGTTCTTGCGCACTAGCTCTTTTCCGCAGTTCGGACACATCACGCCGGAGCCAATTTTAATGGATTTGGTGAATTTGCATTTGGGATAATTAGAGCAGCCGATAAACGAGCCGAACCGGCTCTGTTTGGCTTCCAAGGCGTGCCCGCACTCGGGACAAGGATCTTTAATCTCCTCCGCCACTTCTTCGGCGATTTTTTTGTCGCCTTCGGCAATAATCGGCGCGGAGTAATTACAATCCGGAAAACCACTGCAAGCGTAGAACTTCCCGAACCGGCCCATCTTAATCACCACCGGCTTACTGCACTTCGGGCAAATTTTGTCGGTTTCTTCAATGACGGTTTTTTTCTCAATAGTTTTTTCTTTTTCGGCCAACAGCGCCGCAAACGGTAAATAGAAATCCCGCAACACCGGCTCCAGCTCTTTGTGGCCTTCAGCAATTTCGTCGAGCTGGTCTTCCATTTGGGCAGTGAAGTCGTAATCAACAATTGACGGGAAATTTTCAACAAGCAGATCGATAACTATGCCGGCTACTTCCTCCGGGAAAAATCGGCCAGTTTGTTTGGTAACATAGCCACGGTCGACAATCGTCGACATAATCGGCGCGTAGGTGCTGGGCCGGCCAATGCCCCGCTTCTCCAACTCCCGCACTAGCGAGGCTTCGGAGTAGCGGGCAGGCGGCTCGGTAGTATGAGCCTCATCAATAACTTTCTTTAATTTCAATTTTTCTTTTTCAGTCAGTTTTGGCAGTGGTTCGAAACGCTCACCATCCACTGGTAATTGCGCTAAAAAGCCGTCGAATACCAGGGTGCGACCACGAGCAATTAGCTGCTGCTTACCGCCGACAACTGTGGCCGTGACAGTCTCCACGTCGGCTGGTGCCATTTGGGAGGCGGTAGCGGTGTTGTAAACCAGAGAGTAAATTTTCAGTTGATCGGGTGATAATTGGTCTTTAATATCGCTCGGCTTGAGAGCGAAGTGGGTTGGCCGAATCGCTTCGTGAGCTTCTTGAGCGCCTTTGACTTTTTTAGAGAAAATATTGGGGGTGTTCGGCAAGTACTTAGCGCCAAAATTCTTAGCAATTACCTCGTTAGCTTCTTTTTTAGCAATATCGGAGATGTTGTGAGAATCGGTACGCATATAGGTGATTAAGCCGACCGTCCCCTTGCCCACCACATCAATACCCTCGTAAAGGTCTTGAGCCACTTTCATTGTCCGTTTGGCACTAAAGCCAAAATAACGGGCGGCGTTTTGTTGAAGCGTCGAGGTAATTAGCGGCGCCAACGGCTTAAGCTGGGAAGTAGTAGTTTCGATATTGTCCATCAAAAAGTCGGCGGATTTTAGGGCGTTAACCGCTTTGTCGACTTCCGCTTTGGTGGCAAATTCCAGCTTTCCGGTAGAACCCGGTTTGGTAATATAGGCGCTGAAGCTGCCAGCCATGGCGGCAAAATCAGCAGAGATTGTCCAGAACTCGCGCGCCTTGAAAGCCTTAATCTCCCGTTCGCGCTCAACCACTAGCCGTACTGCCACCGACTGGACCCGACCGGCTGACAGACCACGATAAACTTTTTTCCACAGCAGCGGTGATAATTTGTAGCCAACTAACCGGTCCAGGATGCGCCGGGCTTGCTGGGCATCAACAAGTTCTTGAGAAATTTTCCGGGGATGTTCGACTGCGTGCTGAACGGCCGGCTTGGTGATTTCGGTGAAACTAATCCGGTGAATTGGGACTTTCGGTTTGAGAGCTTGGACTAAATGCCAAGCAATGGCCTCCCCTTCGCGATCTGGATCCGGCGCTAAGTAAAGCTCGCTACTGGCCGAGAGTTCTTTTTTTAATTCGTCTAAAATTCTTTTGGCTTTGGGAATATTCTGGTAAGTAACCTCAAAATGTTTATCGGTATCAATACCGAGTTTGTTTTTGGGAAGGTCGCGAACATGGCCAAACGAGGCCTTTACCACGAACTCTTCACCCAAATATTGACCAATTGTTTTGGCTTTGGCCGGCGATTCAACGATGACGAGTTTTTTCTTAGACATGTTTTTTCTTTGTTTGGTATATCCCTGGGCGGACTTGATAAACGGTGCCAGCTAATTCCAGCTCCGTCAATTTCTGTAAGACAACCTCGACTGATTGTCCCGTATCAGCAACGAGTTGGTCAATACGACGAGGTTGCCTGGCCAGTAAGTCTACAAGCTCACTACTGGGTTGGTCAAGAATTGGGACACGACGTTTGAGCAAAATACTGAAAAAATGCTTCAGCTGCACTGGGGTAATTAGTGGTGTAGCCCCTTGAGCAATTAAATAATTGCAGCCTTCGCTGGTGGTGCGGGTGATGTCGCCTGGCACGACAAACAGTTCGCGATTGTAATCAATCGTGCTCCGCGCAGTTATCATCGTGCCAGATTTAACCGCCGCCTCCACCACCAACGTCGCACGCGACAGCCCGGCGATAATGCGGTTGCGAATGGGAAACTTAAACGGTAGCGCTGGCGAGCCAGGCGGATATTCGCTAATCAACGCGCCGCCAGTTTCAACGATTTTTTTAGCCAACTGTTCGTGGTTTGATGGGTATATTCTGTCCAGTCCACACGCTAACACGGCGACGGTCTTGCCGCCGGCAGCGATGCAGCGTTGGTGAGCTAATTTATCAATGCCATATGCCAATCCAGAAATAATAATAAGGTTCTTGGCGATTGGGTCGGGAAGGAGTTGTTCAATCGCCTCACTGGCATACGAGCTGTGTTTGCGACTACCAACCACGGCTAAAGTCTTGCCGGTTAATACTTTGTGGTTTCCCATGAAAAACAACCAAAGCGGCGGATCGTTAACTTCCCGAAGGAGCGCTGGGTAGCGCTGATCGTCAAGAGTAATTAACGCCATCGTTTTCGGGATAGCGATGGCACTTTGGCGGAGGCGGAGCCCAGCAAATTGTGACTGGTTAAGAATACCCGCCAGAGCCGACTGGGGCGTTTTCAGAAAATTACTCAAACTAGGAAAGTGTTGGCGAATTTTCGTCCAGGCGGCCGGACCTATCACGTCAACCGCCGCTAACGCGGCAATTTGCTCGGGAGCAATATCGAAAAAGTGCTGTTTGGGTATAGTGGGCGGATTACCCCCACTTAGCGACGCTGGTACCCCGCTTGCTATTGACATTATCTTTAGGGTATGGTATTTTTCCCAAGCTTGTCGAGTAGGCAGCTGTCAGTGCTTCATTATATATATGGAGTTTTGGCACCTTCCTGCTTCGCCACCCCTGGCCCCGTAAAGTTCGGCCGGGAAAAATTTGCTTTATGCAGGTGTCGATCAGCAGTGAGGGATTAGGAAAGGCCGGGCGTTTACGTCCGGCTTTTTCGTTACTTATTTGCAATGTCGACTGCGAACAGTGTCGTAGACACTGTGAGAAGTGTTTTGTTGGCTTCAGCCAACAATATCAATGCCCATTGACTTGGCGGTGCCTTCAATGATTTTGGAGGCTTGCTCAATGGTGCGGGCATTTAAGTCCACCATCTTGTTCTCGGCAATAGCAGTAATCTGGGCTTTGGTGACTTTGCCAACTTTTTCTTTACGCGGTGTCTGTGAGCCCTTCTCCAAACCGGCGGCCTTCAGCAGCTGAATAGCGGCGGGCGGAGTTTTGGTGACAAAACTAAATGTTCGATCTTCGTAGACTGTCAGCTCCACCGGAATAACGGTGTCGCCCATCGCTTTAGTGCGCTCGTTAAACTGGGTAATGAACTCCATCATATTAACGCCGTGCGGTCCGAGCGCTGTACCAATCTGCTGACCGGGCGTGGCTTTACCGGCTGGGGCTTGAAGCTTAATTACTATTTTTACTTTTTTGGCCATGATTACATTTTTTTAACTTGTAAAAAGTCTAAATTGACCGGAGTTTCGCGGCCAAACATTGAAACGGAGACTTTAATCTTCCCCTTGGCATGATCGACGACAGTAATCTTGCCTTCGTAACCCTTAAGCGGACCATCGTTAATCCGGACTAGGTCGTCAATTTGTAAGTCGATTGTATGCTCCGGTTCGTCACGAGCCATCTTAACTTTAATTGCATCAATCTCTGACTGGGGAATGGGGGTTGGGCGAACGCCGCTGCCCAAAAATCCGGTGACACTAGGGGTGTTGCGAACAACGTACCATGACTCGTCGGTAACAATCATATTAACAAAAACGTAACCCGGGAAACTGCGCTTCTCAACAATCCTCCGTTTGCCATTACGAATTTCTACCTGTTTTTCTTTAGGAACCACAACGTCGAAGATGAAGTCTTTCAGCTTCAGATTTTCGGCGCGTTGTTTAATATTCTCCGATACTTGGTCTTCGTAACCGGCGTAGGTGTGGATAACATACCAACCGCCCTTACCGGATTGGCGGGCGTCTTCTTGGCTGTCTTCGGTAGTTTTTAAATCAATGTCCGCCATCGTTACTTTGTTAAGCTGGCCAGTACCAATTGCTGGAAGCCGTAATCAACACTGGCAAAAATGGCAGCAGCAATGATAACGCTTATAGTGACCATAGCGGTGTGGCGAACGATCGTTTGACGGGTTGGCCAAACAACTTTTTTTCCTTCCTCAATAACAGAACGAAAGTAGCTAATCATTTCTTAACCACCTTGGCTTTTTTAACAGCTGGTTTGACCGTTGGCTTGGCTTTTACGGCTGGTTTCACCGCTTTAGCAGCTGACCCAGCAACTTCGACTAACGCCATTTGCTGGCGGTGGCCGTAGCGACGGGTGTAGCGAACTTTGTTTTTGAATTTCAATCCGTGAATTTTTTCACCGAGAAAATCCTTAAGTACTTTGAGTGAAACTTCCTTATTAGTTAATAAATCTTTGGCGGTAATAGTCTCGCCTTCTTTGGCAGTTACACCACTAATTACTAGCTTACTGCCAACACCAGCCAAGTGTTGCTTGCCGCCGACTTCAATTACCAACATTGTTTTAGGGGTTGCTTCGCTCATGTAACAGAGAATATTGTACGAAAAATACCAGGAAACGTCAACGTACTTAGCCAAAAACCACGCGCTTGTGGCGAATGGCAATACTCTGGAGTATCCCCACCGCCGCCATATCCACAATCAACGCCGTGCCGCCGTATGACATAAACGGCAATGGAATACCGGTGACTGGCAATAAACCGACGTTCATACCAATGTGCACAGCTGACTGGATAAAGAATTTGGTGGCAATTCCAATCGCTAGTAACTGACCGAATGGGTCAGTGGAATCCCGGGCAATTGCCAGTGCCCTAAAAATCAGCACAGTGTAGAGCAGTAATAGAATAAACGAGCCAATGAAGCCAGTGGCCTCGGCGTAACCGGCGTAGATAAAATCGGCGTGCGGCACTGGTAGAAAATTTAGCACCGTCTGTGAACCCTGCCCAAAGCCTCGCCCAACTAATCCGCCACTACCGACGGCAATCAGCGACTGGCGGACATTGTAGCCTTCCCCTAACGGGTCGGAAGCAGGGTTAAGGAAAGTTTCAATGCGGTTGCGCTGATAGGGCTGGAGGTTGGAGTAAACAAGCCCCGCCAATACCGCTAGGCCAACCAGAAAAACTATAATTACCCGCCAAGAGGGACGGCCAGCAAAGAAAATTACTAAAAAAATTGTAAAAAGCAGGGCAGTGGTGCCAAGATCTGGCTGAAACAGGACCATCGAAAGCGGTATGGCGGCAACAGCAATATAAAACCCAATGGTTTTTAGGTTAACCCGGCCAATTTGTTTTGAGAGAATGCTCGCACCAACAATCGCTGCAATCAGCTTGAAAATTTCCGCCGGTTGGAGTTGGAAAAAACCAAAATCCAACCAACGGTGAGCACCAAAAACCTTTGGGATAAATGACACGTTTTGAGCAATCAGCGGCAGCAGCGGAACCAACAGCAGAATACCGACGAAATAAATAACCTTGCTGTAGGCTTGCAGCGAACGGTAGTCGCTAAACATAAAATACGCCAACGCCCCCAGACCTAGCAAGAAAAAGACGCTTTGATCGATGGCGAGACGATAGCCATGCTCTTGATAGGTGATGGTGAAAATTGTGATAATGCCGGTAGCCGAAATGACAATCGGCACCAGTAGCGCAAACCAGTCGATCGGTAGGTTAAAGAAACGGCGCATTACGCCCGGTGATTGTCTAAGGCGTGGTTGGCCAGCTCATCAGCCCGTTTGTTGTATTGGCGGCGGATAGCGTTGAGGGTGTAGTGGTTCCCGTCGCTCTGTAGTTTAGTAAGCATAGATTGGATCGAGTCGTAAAGGGGGCGCAGCTTTGCGTCTTTTACCCGATACTCCCCCAGCAGCTGCTTGACCATCAATTCGCTGTCCGAAAAAAAATCCAGTTGGGAGTGTTCGACGCTCATCTCAATTAACTTTTCGAGCGCCGCCTGCATTGCCTGATATTCAGCAATATTATTGGTAGTTTCGCCGATCCGCTGGCAGTACTCGGTTAAATTATTGTCTTGGTTGATGACATAGGCGATGGCGGCATCGCCAGGATTACCACGAGAAGCGCCGTCAGTATGAATAACGTATTTCGTCATGGGGTTGAATATACCACAAGAACCAGAGGCTTTGCTTAACGGCGAATGTTACCACCCGAATAGAGCAAGAAGTCAAAGATGCCGATTAAATCACCGGTTTGACGGTTTATTGCCGCCACCAGGGTGCGCTTGGCGCCACCGAAGTAACCGGTCGAAAGAATTTCGCTAATCAGGCTGTCAAACTCTGGGTCGTCCGTATCGCCACCTCGGCCATCAATTTCTTGGCTGGTAGCGAAGGCGTATTGGAACCCGCAGTAGTAGGCTCGAATCCGCACCGACGAGACTAAATCCCCAGCTTGTGTACGGATTGGCAAATTGGCAACATTAGCGCTCGAATCGTAGGTAAAGTCCGGCAGGCTAGGCGAATACTCTACTAGCACCTGGCTGGAAGACTGGTTACCACTACTGTCTGTAATAACCTGCTGTAAGGTAATCCGAGCCTGCGACAAGTTGGCACAAGCTGAATCAAACTTAAAGGCGTAACGCAGGTAGTACGGCGTATTAGAAATGGGAAAACCGGTTAAGGTTAGTGTGTCGTCAGTCGCAACGGCAAAGTCAGTGCTGAAAACCGGATTGCCGTTTTCATTAAAATTAATCGTTTTGGTTTTGTAAGATATTGCTAAATCGTAGTATTGATGGCTCGGGTCAAAGTCACCGTCAACGCCGTCGGTAATTGGCGTGTTGGCGGGGATTTCGTACGGAACTGTACCGGCGGAATCCGGTGTAGCGGCCGCTGTCAGATCGAAACGGAAGATTGAATCATTCTCGGTTTGGACGTTGCGGTCAAAATGATAGCGCAGCAAGCCATCTTCAACGCCGGCTTTGGCAGCGTAGTAGGCGGCCAAGTTATCTTCTTCGCGAACCGATTGGCTGAATTGCACCAGGGCGATCCGTTGGGTGGCAAAGACAATAGTAGTGATGCTGGCGACAACTAACATCACCATGATCAAAGCGCTACCCCGTCGTTCCCCCCCGTTGTGCATATCAATAGCGTATCGCATCTAATTCCCAACAACAAATGACGTTTTAATGGTGTAACAGTGGCTGGACGGAGGATCGAGCTTGCAGGGCTCGTTGGCGACGTCAGTGCCCTTAACAATAACATTGAGACGCATGATCGCCGTAGTTGGGGGGTTAGCGCTAGCTGCCTGCAGCGGCGTGATTCCCGAAAAGAGTGGTTCGGCTAGGTATGAGGGCTCGTTTTCGCTGGCCAGTAGGTATTTTTCGCCAATTATTGTCCCCAAGCGGGAAGTATCACGATCATCGCAAGATAGCGCCCCAGCTTCAATCCGACACTCCCTAGATTCTTCTAGTGAAAGTGTTTTGTATACCACATTACCAATTAACCGATTGGTACGTAGATAGCGTTTCGCTACTAGTTCGGCTGAATCAGGATATTCCAGGACTAAAAACAGACAGCTACTTTCATTGAAATACAGGCCCAAGGCTTGAACTGGAGTGGTTGAGCTATTGCATTCGTTAGTGGTCGCCATAAACGGCTGATCGGTGTAAAGATATTGAACGTCGTTACCGATTCGGTCGACAATTGTTCGAGCCGCTTCGGTTCGCTCCCGGATCGCCGAGCTTTTTTGGGACGAGCTAGCGCTGCGGGCAAATGCACCAAGAGTCAAAACAATAATCCCGGAAAAAATTGATACGGCAACTAATAATTCAATTAGGGTGAAGCCCCGTTTTTTACCAACAAACATTAGTCAACTACCGACTGCCAGTTAGTAAACAGCGTGGCCGTGGCACTAGAGCGGTAACGACCTTTGTCGTTCCAAACCACCACGCTACGCACCTTCACGGCGTTGCCGTCGGGAATGATTTTTTCGTTAGTAGTAGTGATTCTGTTGCGATTAATACTAGTTTCTGTGAACTGGCAGTAAATATCTTCTTTATACTCATTGGCGTTGGCGCCGTCCGAAAAACAGTTATTTGTTAGTACCGCCAACTGACGGTCGCCGTCGTTAACGATAATTGGCGGATCGCCGGGGTTTGAGCGGGTATTACAGTTCAAGGATCCGTCAGCTTGGTTGTCGCTGCCCGCTACCGCCTCAACACAGATTAACCGGTAAAAATCGATTGTTCCGACTGGAAGATGTTGGGCTTGGGCAACGTCAAAGGTTCCATCAGCAGTGTTGATGACGTTCGGCAGGGCGCTTTGTGGTTGCAGTTGCCAAGAGTTAGGGTTGGCAGTTTCTTCCTCGAGCATGTACCAACCGTAGCCAGCGCTGGTTTCTGCCGGGTCAAACCAAACAAATCGTCCGGATTGGTAAGAGGCTTGTTTAAGTTGGTCGTCGCGAATTTTGGTGACAACTTCCAACCCTTCGGTAGAAAGGCGGTTAGCAACAGCTTCATCGGTAGTCAGCGCTGTACCCTGGATAATCGAGTTACTTAAACCAACCACTGCCGCCGAAACAATAAACAGCACGCTACCGGCCACCAACACCTCAATTAGGGTGAAGCTATTTTTAATCTTGTACATATTGCACCGTTACCCTCCCCGAGTAGTCATCTAACTTTACTTTCGCTTTGACGCCGGGATATGTCAATGAAAAAAGAAATGGATTATCGAACCGCGGCGGTTCTTCGGTCCAGCCCCCAGCCCCATCGATAATCCGGACCAGCCGCTGGGCCGGGACACGAAAAGCAATTATTTGGTCGGTGGCGTTATCGGCTAGGGTAACACCGCTACTTAAGGCCACTCTTTCGATCAGGCAGTCGCCCTTGTCGTTGGTGGTTTGAGCAATCACGCCTGCTTGTCCGTCAATATCGCACCAGGTTGGACTGTTAGAAAGTTCGTCTAGTGGGTAAGAAATCCGGACAATTCCCAGATAGCCCACCTGTCCAGATGGAATGACAATGCCGTAGTAGCCCGTTTCGTCGCTAGTTACGCCACCGGTGGCACTGGACACGTCGTCTTGCTGGGTAGAGCCGGAAAGCAGCCGAACTTCTTCGATTTTAGCCTTAAGCAGGTCGATATCATTGGAAATATTGTTTTTATCGAGCGAGCGATCAATGTTGGGCAGCAACAGGCCGATTAACAAGCCGATAATCGCCGTGGTAACCAGTACTTCCAGTAAGGTGTAGCCTCGTCGCTTATAACCCATAGCCACTATTAAAATACCACGCAATTAGTGTTTGTCCGTAGAAAAAGGCCAGTAGCCCCCCGACAATTAGAAACGGCGCAAACGGCACTGCTGTTTTCATTTTCACTTTTCCAACGGTTAGTCCGAAAACGCCGTAGAGTCCACCCAAGAAGAACGATAGCAGCAGGAAAACTATCGCCACCGGCCAACCAACAAATGCTCCGATTCCGGCAGCAATTTTGACGTCGCCTTCACCCATCCACCGGCCGCCCGACGGATATACCAGCAGCGCAATTGGCACCACCCCCACCAGCAGCCCGTAAAGCGTATCGAGCCAGCCGTAGTAAATCACCCCAAAAACCGCGGCGGCCACTAGTAGAATATAGCCCATCACATCCGGAACCAGCATTTCGTAGAGATCGTGAAAGAACACGCTGACCAATAGGCCAACTACCACCAAATAGGCTAAAAAGGCGATTACAGCGCCAGTGGCGTCGGTTAAGCCGGCAGAAAATATGGTTTGGTACCCCACTGCCACCAATATTGCTGTACCAAGTTCTACAACTGGGTACTGCCAGGAAATTGGTTTCTGACAGTAACGACAGCGGCCGGCTAGCGTTAAAAAGCTTAATACCGGCACCATATCAAACCAGCGAAGGTTATTCTTGCAGCTCGGACAGCTGGAGCGACCGGTAATGATTGACATCCAGTCGTCCCAGCGCAGGATTACCACGTTCAGAAACGAGCCGTAGATAAGCCCAAAGACAAAGGCTGCGATTACCCCCCCAGATAACATAGTTATATCTTACCCATAATCACCTCAAAAAGAAAAACCCCAGAACGGGGTTTTCTTTTTGACTAGCTAGTCAAATCTAGTTCGGACCAGAAACGGCGAAAGCGCGTTCACCAGCCGACAAACCGGTTGCGACAAAGTCAATACTATTGACGGTTATATTTGCTGCACCATCAATCGTTCCGGAACCCTTGTCCGTACTGCTTAACAGCTGAACAAAAGCTGCCCAAGACAGGTTAGAGGCACCCGCTTCATAAAGAGCTATTTGGCTGTCATAATCCCAAGCTTGCGAACCGTCGCCACCAGCAAGGTATGGACTCAAGAAGTCCCCGAACGTATCGCCACCCGCCATAACCGTTGTCGCAGCAATAACTTGATGTGTTCCAGCCGAAGCGTTCCCTGGGTATGCTGGGGTTGTTTGGTCAAGGGCGTACTGCTCCAGAGCTGTCGTGATGTTGCGAATATTGTTCTTGTACTGCGTATCAGTGGCTTTTTGTCGTGCGCCCGAAAGCGAAACGATAATTAAAGCCGCCAAGATACCGATAATGGCAATAACCACCAACAGCTCAATAAGGGTGAAGCCCTTTTTCATATTCATTTTCAGTTTCATAATCCCTCCTTTAGGGAAATTAATGAAGATAACTTTCGTCGACCGCCCCTCACATTTGTAAGATCGGTGAAAGCCATTACCTATATAACACCTCTGCTGGGCTACTATGTCAAGAGTGCTAATTTTTTCTAGAACGCGGCTGAAAGATTGTAGATTGGTACAATAATCGAGAAAACGATAAAGGCCACACCGAGCCCGACAATCACAAATACCACTGGTTCAATGAGGGCGGCCAGATTTTTGACCGATTGATTAGTTTGGGTTTCGTAAAAGTCCGCTAATTTGGAAAGTACTAGCTCTAATTTGCCGGTTTTTTCGCCGGCGGCCATCATTTCGGTAACGGTGCTAGGAATTTGCTCAAATTTTACCAACGTTTGGGAAATCGGCGCGCCACGTTCCACGTTCCTAGCAACAATTTGGAGTATTTCCCGATAAATTATACTATCCATCACCAAGGCTACTGAATCTAAGGCCTGAATAATCGGCACACCGGCTTGAATCATGATTCCCAATATTCTGGTCATTCGGGCCATCTCCAGGTTGGTAAAGAGGCTGCCGATGGCGGGAATGCGCATAATAAAGTTGTTAATTGAGCGTTTACCTTCAGCCGTGCCGGAGTAGCGGGTGAACCAGTAAATCGCCAGCGCGATCAGCACAATGTAAACATACCAATAGCCAATAATGCTATTAGTTACCCAAACCACCGTTCGAGTGGTCCAAGGCAGCTCGATATTGGCTTCGCTAAAGACCGATTCCAGTGCTGGGACAATGCGGGTAACCATAATTACCCCAACAATAAACATCGCCACCACAATAAAAGCTGGGTAGAGCATCGCCCCAACAACCTTGCTGCGGAAGCCGAAATCGCGCTCCATTTCGTCGGCCAACAGGTTTAAGGCGACGTCGAGCTTACCGGACGATTCCCCGGCCGCTACCACAGAGTAGAAAACGTTGTTAAAGATCTGGGGATGTTTTTTGACGGCTTCCGAAAGACGGTAGCCGTTTTCTAAATCGCGCAAAATCTGCGAGAGCACTTTCTCCAAAACCGGATTGTCGGTTTGCTCGGAAAGCGAGCGCATCGCTTGGGTCAGGGGCAGTCCAGCATCCAGCATCACCGACAGCTGGCGAGCAACGAATGATTTCTCCTGGAAAGAAACCCGTCCGAGTAAGCGATTGACGCTGAAGCCGTTACGTTTAGCCATGGTTAGACTAGCTAGTAGACCATCATCTTAAAGGCCTTGGGGTCGATTGCCCAAGATAGCGCTGTATCAATGGTGATTTCGCCCCGGCTAACCAACTCGGCCAAAACTTTATCGAGCGAGATCATACCTTCGGAAGCCGAAGTTTGAATAATATTAGGTAACTGATGAGTTTTGCCTTCGCGAATAGTGTTGCGAACGGCCGAATTGGCCACCATTATTTCGGTGGCGAGCACTCGTCCACCCTGAACACGTGGTAGGAGACGCTGCGAAACAACGCCAAGTAGCACGTTAGCCAACTGCATCCGCACCTGTTGCTGTTGGTGCGGCGGGAAAACGTCGATAATGCGGTCAGCGGTTTGGGCAGCGGAGTTGGTGTGGAGAGTGGTGAAAACCAGGTGGCCGGTTTCCGCTAGCGTTAGGGCCGCTTCGATTGTTTCTAAATCGCGCATCTCCCCAACCAGAATCACATTCGGGTCTTCACGCAGCGCCGAACGGAGGGCTCGGGAGAAAGAGTTGGTGTCGGAGCCAACTTCCCGCTGGACAATCATTGATTTGTCGTGCTCGAAGACATACTCAATCGGATCTTCAATAGTAATAATATGTTCGGCCCGTTTGGCGTTAATCCCTTGAATTAGCGCCGCCAGAGTCGTTGATTTACCGTGACCAGTTGGCCCGGTAATCACCACGAAGCCTTGGCTCGGTTCAGTAAAGCGCTCGAGTATCGGCGGCACACCCAATTCCTCCATCTTTTTGATGGCCATAGGGATAAGGCGTAGCGCGGCCCCAATGTTGCCCTTTTGGTAGAAAGCATTGGTACGAAAACGCATTTTTTGGTAGCCGAAAGAGAAGTCCAGCTCGCGGCGTTGCTGCAAGCGCTCCATTTGATCTTGGTTCATTATGCTCACCAACAGCCGTTGGGCAGCGTCCGGCGTAACAACGCCAGCGTCTTGAATCGGCAGTAGTTTGCCGTCAATGCGAATCATTGGTGGTAGCCCCACCGTAATATGCAAGTCGCTCGAACCCTTCTCGATGGCGTAATCGAGTAGCTGCTTCATCTCGGTGGTCATTGCCTCAACCATGGGTTCCCTCCATCTCAATTCCCAGTGTACTAATATTTTTTGTCGTTGCCAAAGCTACTCCTGTGGCGCGTCTTTAATTGAAGCGGTGGTAACGCGCATCACTTCATCCACCGTGGTAATGCCTTTGAGAGCTTTAATAAAGCCGTCCTGAATCATCGTAATCATTCCCCCCTCAACGGCCGCTTTCTTAATATCCGACGACGGTGCCTTGTTAATCGCTAAATCCTCGATTTTCTCGTTCATCGCCAACACCTCAAAAATCCCGATTCGGCCGCGGTAGCCGTTAGTACAGTTCGGACAGCCCTTACCGTGATAGAAAATTAACTGCTCCAGGTTTAGGTCTTTGAGCTGACCGGAAGGAACCTGATCGAGCTGTTTGTTAACGAAATCTTTAACAGCCGGCGGAATGGTGGTTTTTTCCCGACAATCTGGACAAATCCGCCGGACTAACCGTTGGCCTATGACAGCATTAACCGAAGAAGTAATTAAAAACGGCTCAACACCCATATTAATCATCCGCGGCAAAGCGCCGGCCGCATCATTAGTATGGAGCGTTGAAAGTACTAAATGGCCAGTGAGCGCCGCGTGGGTGGCCATGGCCGCCGTTTCTAGGTCGCGCACTTCACCGACCATAATGACGTTCGGATCTTGGCGTAGCACGGAACGGAGCCCGTCGGCAAAATTAAAGCCAATCTGCGGCTTGACTTGCGCTTGGTTAACGCCGGGAAGTTCGTACTCAACCGGATCTTCCAGGGTGATAATATTGATGCCCGGCTTGCTGATGCGGTTTAAGATGGCGTAGAGCGTAGTGGTTTTACCCGAGCCAGTTGGGCCAGTTGCCAGGATAATTCCGTAGGGTTTGTTGATGTTTTCAATTAATGTATCGAAATTGGCCTCGGTAATGCCCATCTGTTCAAGCGTTAGTAACCCGGCCGATTTATCAAGCAGCCGCATTACCACTTTTTCACCGAAAACGGTGGGAAGGGTGGAGACACGCAGGTCTACCTGCCGTTTATCAATAATCACGTCAAACCGGCCGTCTTGGGGAACACGCTGTTCGTCAATCTTCATTTTGGAGAGAATTTTCACGCGGGAAACCAGCGGCGCGTGCATAAATTTTGGCATCGTGATGATGTCGTGCAAAATACCGTCGATGCGGTAACGTAACCGGACACCGTTCCGTTGAGCTTCCAGGTGAACATCACTAGCTTTCATGCGGATGCCCAAAAACAGCGTGGCCGCCACAATTTCTGGCACCGCGCCGGTTCGGATAACGCCCGCCAGACCATTAGTGTCGACGATCGGTTGGTGAATCAACTTATCTAAATCTTGGTCCTCGAAGTCGTCGGCGCGCTGCTGGGCTTCTTTGGCGACATCAACGTTTGAGAGATCAGTTGACGGGCGATTCGTAATATCACCTTCTGTAATAACGATTCCTTCGGTGACTTCTGGGGGTGGGGCTGGTAATGGTGGCGCAACGGACGCTGTTGATGGCACCGACGGAACGGCAGCGCTCGGAGTGACTACCGGTGAAGGTGGGGTAACTGATTTTGCCTCTGGAATGTTTGGATAGTGGGCAACCGCCGCCTGGAACGACTCCTCGCTAATTAAGTAGCGATTGATAAGAATCTTGTTTTTCTGTTCGATATATCCCAAGATTTCTTTGACGTGCTGATCGTTGGGATTAACTACACCCACCTGAATCATTGCCGGCTCATACTGACCGCGCTGCAAATTCGAACCAAAGACAACAATTTTGTACTTTTTGGCCACCGTCAACGGGATTTTCATTAAAACTTCTTGGGGTATTTTTAGCTTAGTCAGATCGACGGTTTTTTGGCGCGGGTCAACCTCGTTGATTAAGTCTTGTTTGTTAAGTGATTGAACTGGGTGGGCGGTAGTTGGTTCGACAGGGGCTGGCAGCGGTGCAGCTGGCGCGGCAGCCGGACTGTAAGCTTTTTCAATCGCTGCCCGTACTTCTTCTAACGGCGAAACGGCCAAGTGAATATCTAGCCCTTTTTGTTGGCGCAACTGCAGTAGCGCTTGCGGTGCTGAAGACTGGAGCATCGCCGGTCGGCCAATGGCAATCGAGAGTTCCCGGTCAACTAGCTTGAAGGGAATAACCAAAAATTTCTCCGCTACGTCTTTAGGGATTAATAACAAAGTCTCTGGGCGTATTTCGACGTTGGCAATGTGAATAAACGGCAAACCATAATAGTCGGCGTAAAGCTGTTGCAGCCGATCTTTGGAGACGAGGTTTTTCTCCAGTAAATACTGGTCTACTTGCCAAAGTTCCCGCCCACCTAAAACGGAGCGAAAACCGTCTTTTAAATGCCCGCGGGTGACTAAAAATTCAACGAATTGACGTCCCGATGCTTTAACTGGCGGATTTTGGGTAACTTTTAACGCCATGCATTAAAAGTTCTCAAATACATTGGTTCGCCCTAGGTTAGCTGGGTCGGGAGTGACCGGTACGCCAGGTGGGGCGATTAAACTTTGGACTTTTTTGGTTAGTTCGTTGTCGCTAGCAAACAGATTGGGCGGTATTGGCGGTAGTGCTTGGGCGCGACCCGTCACCACATCGCCCTTCGGTAGGCTCAACACAAAACTAAGAATAAATCCCAAAATTGCGACTGTTAGCAGCCCCATACCAATTAACGACTCTACTTTGAATTTGTTCATCGTATTCTTTATTCCCCCTGGAAAATTAAGCCCAACTGGATACTGACAGTCATTGAGCCGGCGTCTTCAGAGGTAATGGACTGATTTTTAACTATGGCCGTTCGAACGTTTTCGTTAATGGCGTTTAAGAAATTACTGACCGAGCCAAGATTACCGCTGAATGACAGCGACACTGGCACTTCTCCGGCTGTCGGTGTACCAACGGTAGCGGCGTCTAACACTACTCCGGCCCGGCTACCGAGCGCCTCAATCATCACTAATACTTCCGGAATTTGGCTGGATTTAGGCATGGCTAAGTAGAGTAACTCTAGCGTTTTGGTAACGTTGTCACCCTGGGCTTTAATGGCTTGTAAGTCGTCAAGACGTTGCTGGTAGGAGGCGACCTCCGTGCTTTTGACTTTGACGTTTGTCGCGTTTTGGGAGAAAGCACTAAATTGCGGCCGGATGACGGCAAACCAACCAAGAATGGCCGCCAACAATAAAAGTAGCCCGGCTTTTTTTATTTTGCCCATCAGCGAAGCCTCCCCAAGTTAATTTGGCCGGAAATGGTAAAACTAACGCGTTTGCCGCCGGCCTTGGCAACAAAGCCGTTGGAGTTAAGCTTAATCGTTGAAAATGGGGTGGATACGGAGACTGTTCCCTGGTTCCAAGAGACTAACGCCCGAGCTAAGCTGGTTAAGCTGGCGGTTTCGCCCTCGGCCTTAAAGGAGCCGTCGCTGCCAATGTTAATGGTGCCAAGTTTGACATCTTTCGGCGTGATGGCGTTGAGCTGGGTATAGAAACTACTCCATTTCACTTTTGCCCCCAGAACCATGTCGAGTTTTTCGGCACCAGAAATCACTTCTTCCACTTGAGCATTAAGCGTACTGTACTCGACGGAGTTAAGGGTCCCCCTAAGGGTATCCAGCTCGGTATTTAATGTTTTGTAGCGACTGGTTTGGTAAAGATTAAGAAAAAACATTAGGGCGATTTCGACTAACACCACGTAGAAAATAATCACCCCGAAGCTATTTAGTGTTTTTGAGGCGTCTTCCAGCGAAGAGATACGATCCTGCGTATCTTCGGCCGGAGCCGGTACTACTGGCTGTTTGTCGTGACTTTCCAAAATCCCCTCCTAATTTCTTCTTTACCTAGTATACTTGCCGGAAAAACCGGTTGTCAACGCCGACGGCTGACAATTTGCAGGGGTGACAGGGATAGTCGCACCACGCCTTTCCCACATATTCGCAGGGGCTGTGGGAATCGCTCTAACGAGCGTTCCCTTGCCCTGCTCATATAATTCGCAGGGGCTGTGGGAATCGAACCCGCGTCAACGGTTTTGGAGACCGTCGTTTTACCATTAAACTAAGCCCCTAAATTTTTCCTAAATACACCTAACAATGCTACCAATAAGTCCGGGTAGCGTCGAGGTTATTTGCTCTCTTTGTGAGCAGTCACTTTTTTGCAGCGGTCGCAGAATTTTTTGAGCTCCAGCCGGTTGGGGCTGTTGGTTTTGTTTTTTTCGGTGTAGTAATTACGCTCTTTGCAGACTGTACATTCGAGCGTAATTTGTTCGCGGGTTTTTTTCTTTGCCATGTGAATATGTATTGTACCTTAAAATTTCTAATTTGTTGAGCCACCTGTCGGACTTGAACCGACGACCTGCTGTTTACAAAACAGCTGCTCTACCACTGAGCTAAGGTGGCGATGTGCTGGGTGTAGGAGGCTTCAGCCCTGCGGGCTTCAGAAAGCTCCCTCTCCGCCAGCGGCGGATTAGTCGCTAGCGAACCTGCTGCTGTAGCAGTCGGTTCGACCTTTCCAATACTGCCCAAAATTTGGTCAACGACCAAATTTTGACCAGTGCTGGGTGTAGGATTCGAACCTACGAAGCCACGAGGGCGTCTGATTTACAGTCAGATACGTTTGACCACTTCGTTAACCCAGCCTAGAGCCGTCTTCGGGGATACTCGCGTTCGCTCGTTCCCCTAGACAAACCGAGCCGTCTTCGGGGATTGAACCCGAGACCCCTTCCTTACCATGGAAGTGCTCTACCACTGAGCTAAGACGGCAAGTAACTACCAAATTTTACCAAATCCAGCCCTGATAATCCAGATTAAACCGGCAATTACCCGTTCAGTAGTTGCTCAAGGAGTTTTCGATATTTTTCCGTCACCGGATCTAGTCCAATCGCTTCCCGAACACAAGAGATCGCTCGGCGAGTGTCTTTATTGCCCCAGTAGGCCAGTGCTAGATTGTAGTGGCGGCTGGGATTATATTTCTCTAATTTGACGGCCACTTTCAGTGACTCGATAGCATCGGAGTAATTTTTCTGTTCCAAATATAGCAACCCGAGCCGGGCGTAAACCTTGGCGTCGCCGGGATTGTTGGCGGCCGCTTTCAAAAAGAACTGTTCGGCTTCTTTGTGCTTGCCCCGGCGGAACAACTGCTCGCCTTCTTCAAAGTGTGAGGAAATATCCGGTTTGTCAGCCAACGCCTCGCTGGCCCAAAAGGCGTGGTCGGTTGGGGCATCGGATTGATTAGAAAGTACTTTAGTTGCCCCAAAACTCTCCCGCTGCCGCCTGGAGCGGCGTGGTGTTGGTAGCTTCACCTTTCGCAGTAGCCCAATTAACCAGCCGGCAGCAGCCCCAAGAGCGGTAACGACACTCGTAAGGATTCGGCGGAACCCCTCTGATCTCAGCGAGTAACGGTGGGCAAAGATAATAATAAACGCGGCCAAAGCGATAAAGAAAATTAGCTGAATAATCATACTATTGCCGGGCCACTATCTGTTTGCGTTGCAATCATCGGTGTTATTACTCAATACCTAACTCTAGGTTTGAGTTCAAGTGAAGCCAGTCCAACGCCAGCTTCACGTTGACGTTCTGGCGCAGACGCCGCAGCGTGGCATTTAATAGTTGATGCTGATAAATCCCTTCTGTCGTTGTTAAATCTAGCGACAACAAGGCGCTCTGCAGCTCGGTGATCACATCGGCCCGGTCTTTTTTCATTAGTGCCGCAATGTCTAGTTTAACCGTAGTGGTGGAGCGACTCCGGGCAGAGATGCTTGGCAGTTTCTGTAAGCGCGAGCGCAGTGTCGACAAAAATCCATCAATGGAACTGGTTTGAAAAACTACTGCCCCCTGGCTAGGCGGCTCCTCAACGGTTTTTAATAAAGTGTTTTGGGCAATCTCGCTCAAATGTTGAGCGTTGATGATTAATAATAGCCGCAGATCCCCCGACGGGCGCTGCTGAAAGCTGGTTAATTGGTTCCGGAGATCTTTGACATCGAGAATTCTTGCGTCCAAAGCAATCACGTCGTACGGTAAGACTCCCGGAAACACCTCTTGGGTAACAGGTACTTGACTCTCAATAACGTAAGACCGGCCGGGGGTGAGTTGGTACATTGCTGACATCATACCGAAAATACCCTGTTAAGCAATTGAATAAGCTGGGGTTTGCTGATAGGATTAGCTAAATGTTTGAAGACAAAGTATTGAAATGCAAAGAATGCGGCAAAGAATTCACCTGGACCGCCGGCGAACAGGATTTCTTTGCTCAAAAAGGCTTCAAAAACCGACCGACTCGCTGTAAAGATTGCCGAAAAAATAATCGTCAAAAAGTTGAAGCGGAGTATTTCAAAATTACTTGTAGCTCTTGTGGACAAATCGGCGAAGCCATGTTCAAGCCCAGTAATCCGGATGCGGAAATTTTCTGCCGCAACTGCTTCGAAGAAAAAGTCTTAACGAAAAAGAGCCCCTAAGCTACGGCTACCGGCTTCGTAATTTGCTTTTTGAGAGTGCGGCGGCACCGAGTACATAGCCTGACGCCGTTCCATTTCTGAACGTTTGGTTGAATTAACCGCTTGGTTTTGTGCAGCGATTTAGGACGGTTGTTGCCCGACTGGGTAGTTTTGCCGCAGATTTCACAAAATAGAAATTTTTTCATTTATATCTTGAATAGAAGTAGAACCATTATATACTTAGAGGCATGGATGTTCAAGGGACGGTTCTAATTTCGACGCTCGTGGGGATCGGGGTAATTGTGTTGATATTAATGAGTTTAACGGTTCACGAGTTTGCCCACGCCTTTGTGGCCAACCTGTTCGGCGACCCAACCGCCAAAATGGACGGACGGATGTCGTTAAACCCCTTGCGACACTGGGATCCGGTGGGAACAACTCTGCTGGTTGGCTTGTTAGTACTACGGATGTTCGGCTTGAATTTGCCAGTTTTTGGCTGGGGCAAACCAGTCCCGGTGGATGAGCGCAATTTCGACAATCCCCGGCTCTATGGCATCCAAACGGCCTTAGCTGGGCCAATGAGCAATCTTATTTTAGCGATTGTTTTTGCTGCCATTTACCGTTTTGTAGCGCTACCAGACTTGGCAGAAGCGATAATTTTTCTGGGGATATATCTAAATATCTTCTTAATGTTTTTCAACCTTTTACCGATTCCGCCACTCGATGGTTCCCGGTTACTGCGGTTATTTTTACCAGAACAAACCTACTTTTCCTTGGCTTCGAATCCCCTACTCTTTTTCGGCATCTTCTTTTTAGTGATATTTTTCTTGCTTGATTACTTAGTCTTTGCCAGCAACCAGCTCACTGCCCTACTCATCGGTGGCTAACCCTTGAAACTCGTTTGGTTGTCGTTATATTGACGGTAGCCTTGTACGCTACAACAATTGGTCCTTACAGATTTCTACGGGAATCTACCCTTTGGGCGCTGGCCAACCGGCTAAGCGATCAGGGTCTACCTTGGTAGGCCCAGAAGGATACCCACCTGTCTTACAATTTTAGCTTGGATCTGGGCGATACGCCTGTGTCGGGGCTGGACACATAAGAGACACATTGTTGGGTGCCAATTCGTTGGATGCGGCAAGGCTAATCGGGCACAGGAGCAAGCCGTTCGTGGGCTCGACTACGACTGATACTCAATTTCGGGACATGGCGCAGTTTGGTAGCGCGCCGGGCTGGGGGTCCGGAGGTCGTGAGTTCAAGTCTCACTGTCCCGACAACCTTCTATGGACCAAACAAACCTGACAGCCGACACTACCTTCCCTTACCGCCTTTTTCGCTTCGCCCACAAACGTTCGCTAGACGCCGTTAGCAGTAGTTATTTTGCGGTTTTGTCTAAAGACTCCCATCCGGTGGGACTAATTTTAATGATTGATATTCCGGAACGTTGGCACCACGCCCGGGAAGCAGCGACATCGTTCTGGCAAATATACGTCCGGGAATTCACCCACTCAGAATCACGCTCCACCCTCATCCGCTTTGAAGAAGCGCTCAAGGAATTAAATAAGGCTATTGTGAAGTCGCAAGAAAAAATCCAACAACCGGTATCGGTAGCAGCGGTTATTTTAGAAGATAACCAAATTCACTTTTCGACAATTGGCACTTGTCGGATACTACTGGCTCGCTCCGGCACTTTTAGTGACGTGACTGCCGGAGCCGATAAGGCTGGCGGCCAATTCGCGGCCGTCACCAGCGGTGACATCGATAGCAACGATATTGTTTGTATCACCAATCAAAATCTTTACGAGTTTTTAGCCTCCGAACCGGCGGAACTCTGGCAGCAACCTTCAGTTGAACAATTAGCCAGTGAAATTCAGAGCCGCGCCCAAAACTCCCAAAACTCTCTAAATCTTGTATTACTACAGTACTCCACCGATCAGAGCGCCCAAGCAACGCTTTACTGGGAGGAAAGCGAGAAACGTTACCCGATCCGTTTGCCAAAATTCCATTTACCCAATCTGCCGCAATTTTCTAAACCAGCTTTTCCCCGGTTGACTATGCCAAAATTACCAAAAATATCATTTGGGTTTTTTAGAGAGCTCCCGGCATTAGTCAGACGCATCAAACGCCCCAGCCGGCGACAGCTCCAGTTTGGCGCAATTGCCATAATTCTGGCAGTTGGGCTGATTTGGGTATGGCTTCGCCCGAATCAGCCTGAAACATCCAGTCAAAATATCACAATTACCTCCCAACTAAGTGAGGTGGCCGCTGAAAACACCCTGACTTTTTTACGGGAAAATGCGGGGACGATTTCCGGGTTAGCAGAGGACCAACGCACCGAATTGGCTCAAGCGCTAATTGGACGGGGCATTGAACTGGCCAGTTTGCTGGGAGTAGTCAGTGAACTGCCTAACTCGGTGGTTGATATCAGTCCGGCCGGTGAATCGCTATATTTAGTCGACGAGACGGGACAGCTCTGGCAATTGTTGTTTAGCGGTGGACTCAAACAAATTGACCATTTGTTTAAAGTTGGCCAGCCAACTGGGTTGGTAGCCTTCAGTGAAACTTCCTTAGTGGTGACCGATAGTCTTGGCAATATTTGGCACTATCGTGGGGAGGCTAATGGGCCGGTAGCTGTTGCTCTGCCCGCCCCCCTTTCCACTGGAGTTAAATTAATCGCCAAGTACGCTGCCAATCTTTATATATACACTGCCGAGTCGAACGGTATCTATCGGGCGAGTGGCTTTGCCGGCGAAATTACCGCTACAACGCCGTACAACAACCTATCAGCAGTCAGTGGCGCACAATTGCTTGATTTTACCGTCAACGGCGACTTTATTGCTCTAACCAGTAACGGTGTAGTCAGTTGGCGTCGCGGCGAGCAAACCCGTAGCATCTTGCCGTACTTATTCACTAACGCCGACAGTCGAATTGACACTACTGAGGCGGGGTTAACCGTGATTCAAACCGACAATCTGATTACGGTTCTAACGCCTGCCAATGAGTTAGTTTGGCAGCGCTACTTTGTCAGTGATAAAACTATCAGTGGCGTCGCTATTGTTGGCGGGGAACTGTGGTTCGTTGCCAACAACAGTGTTTACCAAGTTACTCTTTAAACGCTTCTGTCTTCACGCAACATCCGCGACGGAGCGCTAACACCTATTACAAAAACGGAGTTTTTGGAAAGGGGTTAGCGTAACATGCGCGACGGGGCGCTAACCCCTATGAGATCAAGGGTTTTCTTAATAGTAAGACTGGTCGCTTTCAGAATCGCCAAACGTGACTGAGCAATCTCCGGCGGCTCACCCTGAACCCGCAATTGTTCATAAAAAGCGTGTAAATCGGTGGCTAAGGCGAGAGCGTAGTGAGTTAGCTTGTGAACCTGTAAATCTCCGGCAATCTCCTCCACCAAATCGGGGAATTGAATAATCCGCAGTAATAATCGTCGTTCGACCGGGTGGGTAATCATTATTTTCTCTGGCACGGCAAAATCATCGGTTTTAGAAAATTGACGAAAAATTGAGCTAATGCGGGCATATGCATACTGGATGTAAAAAACCGGATTTTGGCTGGTCGCTGATTTGGCTAAGTTAAAGTCAAAGTCTAGGTGGGCATCAACACTCCGACTCAAGAAAAAGAATCTGGTAACGTCTGGACCAATTTCTTCCAACAATTCGTCCAGAGGTACGTAGGTGCCGGCTCGCTTGGACATCTTCACTTCCTCACCATCTTTCATCAGCCGGACAATTTGCGTCACCACCCAATCGAGCTTGCCGCCCCACATGTAGTGATCGCGTAGCACTCCTTCGACGATCATGGTCATTTGTTTGCTGTACGTAAAATGATCGGCTCCCATGACGTTAATCAACCGGTGATAGCCGCGCTGAATTTTGTAGGAATGGTAGGCAATGTCGGAGGCAAAGTAAGTTTCAGCGCCATCCGTTCGCACCAACACCCGGTCTTGATCGTCGCCAAATCGAGTGGTCGCTAGCCAAGTCGCCCCGTCAGCCACGTAAACCAGCCCACGCGACTTCAGCAGCTCTAAGTTTTTTTTGTAAACACCAGTGCTGAAGAGCGATTTCTCGGAGAAAAACTGGTGAAAGTCTATGCCCACTTGTTTCAGAACTGGCTTTATCATTTCTTCCATAATAATTGCCGCTGCCTGTTCCCCCGCCGCCTCGGCAGTTGGCTCTTTAACCCGCTTCTTTAATTCATCGATATACTTACCAGCGTACTCTCCGCCCGGCTCACCAAGGATTGTTTTACCCAATGAGACGATTTGGTTGCCGCGGTCATTACTGTAGTACTCGCGCATCACCGTGCAGCCGTATAGCTCTAATACCCGAGCAATTGCTTCACCAACAAAAGCACCGCGGCCATTAGCGAGCGTCAGCGGACCGGTTGGGTTTGCCGAGACAAACTCCAGTAGCACCCGAATTTCTTTACCCAAATCGCTGCGGCCGTAACTTTCAGGTGAGCGAATAATCGCCCGCACTACTTCCAGAAGATATTCATCAGTAACTGTGAAGTTAATAAAGCCGGGGGTGGCCACGCTGACCGATTTAAAAACCTCACTGGCTGTCATTTTTTGGACAATTTTTTGGGCTAAAGCCACCGGATTTTCATCTGTTTCGTTGGCAGCCACCATGGCAATATTGGTAGAAAAATCACCAAAAAAGGTTCGTTTGGCGGGCTCAATAACAAACTGCGGCGGCGGTGAGCCGATTGCTTGAATAAACGCTTGGCGAATTGCCTGATGTAGTTGGCCAATAATCATCGCTGTCCTTCGTCCAGCTCAGAAAACTCACAAAATAAATTTTGTTCGTTATCATTCGTGGCTTCCGCTGAAATTATCATTAGCTAAAGATTTGTTGCCCGGAGTTATCTGAGCGCTGGGACGTTTGAATTATATAATGGCTAGACAGTTAAATACAACTCAACGGCCAATGTAGTAGTTGTAAGGTAGTGGTATCTCTTCTTGGCCGCCGCCGCCACCTTCACCACCACCTTCGCCACCGCCGCCTTCACCGCCACCGCCTGGAACACAGTTCCCCGAACCGGGTGGGCTTTCAACTTCTGTCGGCTCGCACGGTACTGTGCCGCCACCGGTGCCGCCTGTTCCACCGGTGCCGCCGGTGCCGCCCGTCCCGCCTGTTCCACCGGTGCCTTGTCCAGGTAGGGTGGCGGCCAACAACACTCGTCCGAATTTAGCGATTGTGTCACCGCCGCAGCCGTCGTAGGGTTGGCCGTAAAAATTCTCCGACCAAACGTCGCTCAACCGACAAATTTCTTCCCATTGGGCATCTGACGGGACTTTTTCCAGCCGGGCAGCTAGGCGGTAATGCTCGGCGGGTAGGCTGGAACCGGAAAGATTAAAATAGTACTGATTTTGAACCCCAAGTGAGTCGGTTGGAACATTAGCTAGATAGTAACTAAACGGATTGCAGTTGTCGGTTAACCCGGACAGCTCACTAACCTTATGCCAAAGCATTTTCCCGGTAGTTCCGCTGTCAGCATCCAACAGTGCTTTGCCAGGGTACTGTCCAACCACCGCCTGATCGCTGCAAGTTCTATCCAAGAATCGAGCCTCAAACCCCTGGGAAATGGCCGCCAGGTCGGATTTGCGCTTAGTATCCCGAGCTTGGCGTTGGGCTTGGGTAACCACGTACACTGCCAGCGAAACTAAAATGCCAATAATCGCCACTACCGATAACGCCTCAATTAGGGTGAACCCCCGTTTATAACCCATTACTTTTTCCATCGTAGCGCAAAAAACCGAAACTTGCCCACCTGCAGTTGGGCGCCGCTTTTGCGCAAGCCAATTGGCTGAAACTGGTCGGTAACAGTTTTACCGTTAAGCTTGACGCCTCCTTGTTCGATTAGTCTTCTCGCTTCCGAAGTGCTTGTTAGTGCTGCCTTGGTAACGGCCTGAATCAGTGGGATCTCCCAGTCGTCGAACGTCACGTTCTCGACTAAGTGGCTGCTGACCCGACGATTCGTGAAGGTGTCTTCAAAGCGCTCGGCGGCTAGATTGGCCGCAGCGCTCCCATGATAAATGGCGACGATTTTCTTGCCTAGCTCGATCTTCGCTTGCTTGGGATGGAGAGCCAGTAGTCGCTTCACTTCCAACTCGTCGCAACCAGCCGCTGCCTCAGCGAAATTAGGAATTAACTCGTCGGCCAGGCTCATAATTTTTCCAAACATTTGGTCGGCGCTGGCACCAAGAGCAATGTAGTTGTTCTCGCTCTTGCTCATTTTCTTCACGCCGTCGCTGCCCAGCAGGGCTTTCATCATTAGTAGCACTTCCGGGCGCTGGCCCAGTTTTTTTTGCAATTCCCGAGCGGTTAATAAGTTCAGCCGCTGATCCCAGCCGCCAATTTCGATATCGGCCTTCAGCTCCACCGAGTCCAATCCTTGAACCACCGGGTAAAGCAGCTCTGGTAGTGCCAACGGCTGCTGATTGGATAAGCGATTTGCAAAATCTTCTCGGTCAATTAATTGATTGACCGAAATTTGGGAGGCGTAGCCGATAAACTGATGAAGCGACATGGACTTGTGCCAGCTGGAATTGTAGACCACTTCCGTTTTGTCCATATCCAGAACTAGTCGGGCTTGCTCAAGGTAGCTCTGCATATTTTCCCGAATCTGCTCGTCACTTAAGATCGGACGAGTTTTGCTAACGCCCGCCGGATCGCCAATCGAAGCGGTAAAGTCGCCAATCACTAAATAAGCTTTATGGCCTAAATCCTGAAACTGTTTGAGCATCCGTAATACTACGGCGTGACCCAGGTGCAGGTCTTTGGAGGTTGGATCCACACCTAACTTTACAACGAGCGGACGTTTTTGCTTAAAGAGCCGCTGCAGCTCTTTTTCACTGATTATCTCTGCTACCCCCACTACTGATATCGGCCAACGTGTCGCCATCTGCTGTGCCCAGTATATATATAGTGGCGTCAGTCGAGCAACTGCCTACAATTTCCCTTGAGACGTTGTATACTAGTGATGATGAAGCTCTTCCAGTTTCGGCTGCCAAAGTTCCGTCTGCCTTGGCGTAACCCGGTCGGCCTAAAAAAACTGCAAGCCCGGTTATTCGGCGGCAAAAAACCCTCCGCTAAAACTGTATGGAAAAAAATTGGCCGGGTTGCCCTATGGGGTACCGGGGTTTTCCTGTTAATTGTGATTTTTATGTTTGCTTGGTTTGCGAAAGATTTGCCGACACCCGGTAAAATACGCAATCTGGTTTCAGCCAGCTCCACCCGACTGTTTGATCGCAATATGAATCCGCTCTACACCATTTCCGGCGAAAAAAAGCGGATTACTATCGAGAAAGAACAAATTCCTGACGTTGTCAAAAATGCCACCGTGGCGCTGGAAGATAAAGACTTCTACAAACATTTTGGATTGGATTTTAGCGGCGTGGCTCGGGCAGTACTGTTTGGCGGATCACGTGGCGGCGGCTCCACCATTACTCAACAATTTATTAAAAACGCCTTACTAACTAGTGAGCGAACCTTAATTCGTAAAGCCAAAGAGGCGGTGATGGCAGTTGAGCTAGAATTTCTTTTTTCTAAAGAGGAAATACTAGTAATGTATCTCAACGAAATCCCCTACGGCGGCAACAACTACGGCGTGGAAGCGGCCGCCCGATCGTTCTTCAACAAAAGCGCTGCCGAACTAACTTTGCCGGAAGCCGCCACCCTAGCAGCCTTGCCGCAAGCCCCCACTACCCTCTCTCCATACGGCCCTAACACCGACCGACTGGTTGCTCGACGCAATTTAGCACTGGAGCGAATGGCCCAGCAGGGCTACATTACCGCTGAGCAAGCTAAGGCCGCCCAAGAAACTGAACTGAAGGTGGTGGCTAAACACGAATCAATCGCCGCCCCGCACTTTGTCCTTTACGTCAAAGATTGGTTAGTTCAGTACTTCACTGATGAGCTTGGCGACGCCCAGTTAGCGGAAAAGAAAGTGGAGGAAGGCGGTTTGACCGTGGTAACTACGCTCGACATTACCAAACAAACAATCGCCGAAGAAGAAGTAGCTAAGGCCGTGCCAAACCTCATACGCGGTGGCGCCAGTAACGCTGGCTTAGTTTCGCTCGACCCGAAACGCGGCGAAGTAATCGCGATGGTCGGATCTGTTGATTATTTTCAAGAACAGTTCGGTGCCTACAACATCGCTACCGCCAGCCGGCAGCCGGGATCGTCGTTTAAGCCGATAATTTACGCCACGGCTTTCAAGGAAAAGTACAACCCGGCGACGGTTCTCTTTGACCTTAAGACCGATTTTGGCAACTACATTCCCCAAAACTTTGATGGAGCCTTTCGCGGACCGTTGACCATTCGCCAAGCGATTGGTAATTCTTTGAACATTCCGGCTGTTAAAACCTTAGGTTTAGTTGGCCTTGATAAAGCCCTGAAGACCGCACACGACTTGGGTATTACCACCCTTACCGATAAAGATCGCTATGGGCTATCGTTGGCACTCGGCGGCGGCGAAGTCCGACTGATAGACATGGCCACCGCCTACGGCGTCTTTGCCAACGGCGGCATCTTAATGCCCACCACACCGGTCTTAAAAATTACCGATAGCGGCGATAAAATTCTCTACGATCACACTGACCCGAAAGATGGCCGGCTGGTGCTCGACCCACAAATCGCCTATCAAATTTCTAATATTCTCTCCGACGTTGACGCTAAACGGCCAGTCTTTAACTTTAGCCTGCGCTTCCTGACTCTGGCTAATCGCGTTGCTGCCACCAAAACTGGTACGACTAACGACTTCAAAGATGCCTGGACAATTGGCTACACGCCACAGCTAGTTACTTCTGTTTGGGCCGGCAACAATGACCATACGTCAATGAACCGAATTGGCGGCTCCACTGCTGCCGCCCCAATTTGGGATGGTTATATGGAGCGGGCTCATGCGGAAATGCCGGTAGAGACTTTTGTTAGACCAGAGGGAATACAAGACTTGGCTGTGGATCGACTATCCAACAAACTGCCCGTGGACGGATCGGAAGTAATTACGGACATTTTTGCTCGCTGGCAAGTCCCAACCGAAAAAGACGACGTTCACAAAAGAGTTCGCGTCTGTCGGGAAAACGGATTGTTGGCTGACGAATCAATCCCCGACGAATTAGCCGAGGAGCGAACCTTCACTTACGTTCATTCGGAGAAGCCGGACAATCCGAACTGGGAGAACCCGGTCCGAGCCTGGGCAGCCCAAAACGGCTTTGACAACAAACCCCCCACCGAAAAATGCAGTGCCAGCGGTAACTCGCCACAAGTGAGCATTACTTCTCCAGCCGATAACGCCACCGTCTCCGGTGTTTTCACTATCAGCGCCAACGCTTCGTCACCCTCTGGAGTCAGTAAGGTTGACTTCTTCCTCGATAACGTCCTGATTGTGACTGACGGTGATGCGCCGTATGGCAGCACTCACGACGCAGGGACGCTTTCCAATGGCACACACAAACTCTCGGCTACAGTAACAAGCGTCAATGGCGCTACCGCATCGACTCAAATCAATATAAAAGTTGAGAAAGACCTGACACCCCCAGGCAATATAACAAACATAAACCAACTTCTAGGCTTTCCCGGCAGCGGTCAAATTAGTTTTACTTGGAACGACCCAACTGATAGCGACTTTGATAAGGTACGAATCTTCGTTTACAAGAACAGCAACAACAACCTGGAACAAACTATTGACGTCGTTAAAGGTGTCCAAGCCCGGACAATCAGTTCGCTAACTAGCGGTACCGCCTACCGTTTTGTCTTCCGGTCAATGGACACGAGCGGCAATCTTTCCAGCGGTGAAACCAGGATTCTGACAGCGCCGTAGCTACTTCGAAAATAGCTGTTTCAGTTGGCTAAGAGAGTTAATCTTTCCGGTTGCTTGATACTTTAACCGACTAATTTCTTTTTTGCGCTTTTCTTGATCGGCTGGTGGGCGGATTTCCCCTAGTAGCCCAATTTCGCCAACAACTACTAGTTTGTCGGCCAGTGGACGCTTGGTCAGCCCCGAAATAATTGCTGCTGCAACGGCCACATCAATCCCTGGGTCTTTAACGGTAAATCCACCGACCACATTAATGTAAATATCGTATTGACTAAGCGGTAGCTCTAGGCGATTCTCCAAAACGGCAATCAGGACGTTGAGGCGATTAAGGTCAATTCCTTGGGCGGCACGCTTTGGATAGCCGTAGCTGGTCCGCGAAACAAGAGCTTGGATCTCGACCAAAAACGACCGACTGCCCTCTAGAGCCACTGTTAATGCCCTCCCTGGTACGTCGCTGCCCAAAAGACTCGCAAATAGTTTGCCTGGGTCGTCAACCGGTTGGAAACCACTTTTTAGCAACTGCCAGATTCCCACCTCATCGGTTGGCCCGTAGCGATTCTTGTCAACGCGCAGTAGCCGCAAGCCAGTCTGTTTCTCGCCCTCCAAAAACAAGACCACGTCAACTAAGTGCTCAAGGCTTTTTGGACCGGCCACTACCCCTTCTTTGGTCACATGGCCAACCAAGAAAATGGCAGTGTCAGTGGTTTTAGCAAATTGCTGGAGTCGCCAAGTATTCTCCCTAACTTGGATAAGCGAACCCGGCGTACCGGCAATGCCGTCGTCGTAAATAGTTTGGACTGAATCAATTACCACAAAATCCGGTTTTTCCTTTTGAATAGCGGCAATAATCCGGCTAGTATCGCGCTCGGTACTTAATTTCAGCGTCGGTGAAGTTATACCGAGCCGTTGAAAACGAATCGTTAGCTGCTGTAGTGATTCCTCGGCCGAAAAATACAGCGACTTTTTTAAGGCAGCCGCAATTTGCAGTAGTAAAGTGCTTTTACCTACCCCTGGATTACCAGACAATAGCACAACCGAACCACGCACTACCCCCGGATCATCACCGCCCAGCACTCGGTCGAACTCAATGTTGCCGGTGATTAGTCGTTCCACCCGCTGCTTTGGTAGGTCGGCCACCATCACCAATTCAGCCGGTAGCGACTCACTGCTCCGTTCTCCGGTCTTTTCTTCGGTTAAGGTGTTCCACTCACCGCAGTTCGGACAGCGTCCAGCCCAACGGGCAAACGACCGATCGCAGTTCAGACAAACGAACATATTTTTTGGTTTCGCCATACTTGTTGCAAGATACCCTTTATCGAACCGCTTCGTAAACTGCTAAGCCGGAACGTCTAAGTGTTTATCGATTGGTTGTCCGACCGAGCGATAATCCTTCAACTTTAGCTGTAGGCGTGAGCTCCCATTCCACTGGTTTTGCTCTAACGAGCCAACGATATCGGCTAGCTCAACAGGTGTTGCGAAAAAACGCTCTGACAAACCAAACCCAACTATTTCCAGCGGCACTTCTCCAACTTTGGTCCGCCATTTCAAGTGGTTACCGACCGACCCCATCACTGTTGGCCGAGACAGGTTAACGTTTTTCAGTAGAAACAGTGGCTGTGAATTTTTATAACCAAACGGCGCCAGCTGCTCAATGTCTCGAACTGTTTCCAGGTTTAGCTCGGTGGTTGATAGTTCAGAATCAATTTCCACAATCGGTCGGAGATCTTCTTTGGTTAACGCTTTTTTCGCAAACCCCTTGATACTGTCTACAAACTGCGGCAATTCTTGCTCGGACATTGCTAGGCCGGCCGCCTGACGGTGGCCACCGAACCGGCCAAGGTGATCGTGGGATTGTTCAAGGGCATCAATCATTGAAAAACCTTCGATTGAACGGGCGCTGCCCGCATAGCCGCTGGCAGTTTTGGTTAGCACGATCGTTGGTCGGTTCGACTCGGCCACAATTTTACCTGCGACTAAGCCCAAGACACCACTTGGCCAAGTATCACCGCGCAGTACAATCAGGTGATCGTCTGGGCTGTTCTGCTGCCAAAGCAGTGCTTTTGCTTCAATCAGCACTTTCACTACCAGATCTTGGCGCTGACGATTGGCTTGCTCCAGCACTTGGGCAATTTTTAACGCTTCATCCATATTGTCAGTTTTCAGTAGATCAAAGACCGGCCGATTATCGGCCAAACGACCGCTAGCGTTAAACCGTGGTCCAATGGCAAAACCCAGCGTGCTGGCCGACAAGGCTTGCGGATTAATCCCGGCCACGTTCATTAATGCAATCAAGCCGGGTCGACGGGTCTTGGCGAGGGTCTGGAGACCGAAGTGAACAATCACCCGATTTTCACCAATTAACGGCATCATATCGGCAACGCTGGCAATCGCCACAATTTCTATCAGCCACTTACAATAACCCTCGCTAAGTTGCTTGGGAAAGTCAGCTTGGAGTGCTAACACTAGCTTATAGGCCAGTGCCGAGCCGCAGAGATCGTTAAATGGGTAGGTCGAGCGCTCAATAAATGGGTCAACGATCGCATCAGCATCCGGTAGTAGTGTTTTTGGTAAGTGGTGATCGAGGATGATTATTTTCATGCCCAGTTTTTTTGCCAAGGCAATTTCTTTAACCGAGGTTATACCGGTATCAACCGTAATCAATAACTGACTTTTAGCAGCAAACCTGGGGATATCTTCCAGACGCAATCCATAGCCAGTAGCGCGGGTTGGCAACACCACTTCATGCGCTAAACCTATTCGGTCAAAGGCCATTGATAAAATCGCCGCAGCCGGAGTACCGTCGGCATCGTAATCTCCAAAAATCAGGCAGTGCCAGCGGTTTTTAACGGCTGCCACAACTAGTTGCCGAGCTTCGACAATATCTGGTAGTAACTCCGGCGGGTGGAGATGCTCGCTAAAGCTTGGTTGGAGAGCCGCCAGCGGTAGCTGACGAATCCGGCAGAGATGCTTGAGCAAACCGCTATCGCTTCGTCGATAAAGATGCCAACGGGTTTTTTCCATTGACCCTATAGTGTCCGGTAAACGGTCACTAAGCAACGTCCTAGTTGCTATAGTGTTCGGTAAACGAACACTTAGCAATATCCTAGTTGCTATTTGTAGTATAGGTAGCCAGGCGTGCGCAAATCGACACGTAAGCCAATTTGGCCGCTCTTGGATTCTAGTAACTTATTGAGGGTGCTGATTTGAATTGATACTGGGTAGCTTAGCGAAAACTCCAGTTCAATAGGGTTAGCAGGAAATGGCAATCCCACTGCGCGACTGCTAACGACTACGCCGGCATGTAAGACAGAGGTGTTCACAAAAAATTTATCAACGACGTAGCCGTTAGCCGTAAGCCCACTTTGAAGGACCCGATAGACATCCAGCACTTCGCTACTAATTGGTCGGTCGCCCAGGGCAACGACAACGTTTTTACGGTCCTCCACCACCAGCACCGCCGGGCTAGTAGTTTGTTGGTAGGCAACACCGTGTTGGTCAAGTAAGTAGGTTTGGCCATTAGTCCGCCAGCCTAGCAACGCTTGGCGCAACTCCGCCACGCAGCGCAGGGTGTCGGGAATGCCCTTAATACAATCTAACTTTTCTAGCTCCGGATGGGCTTGGCTAACTTCTTGAACCTTTTGGGTGACGCTGGCCGAAAGAATTGAGTAACCGACCAAACTATTGAGCTCGCCAATTAACGCCGGGTCATCAGTTCCAGTAATTGTTACGGTCTTTATTTGGAAAACCGGTAAACGGGTTAGAAAATATCCGCCGATAATAATAATTGCCACAATTAGCAACTGGCGAAATTGCCCCGGCGACATAGTTGACCCGCCCGAAATCGATCGCTGGGTTTGGCTATACGATGAATAAAATACTTTTGGTGTCCTACGTGCCATCTTTGTCCTGGTAGTATCCAAGATACGTGACGCGTGGCGTTGTCTCAACGCCGAACCGAGCCGCTTGCTGCTGGAGAGATTCTAGCGCCTGACGAACTTGGGCTGGCTGGGTTTTTTCGGGGTTAAAAGTTAACAGCTCTTCATTGGCAAAGTATCGAACCCCGATTTGCCCCAACTCTTTAGCGACATCTTTTTCTGTGGGAATCTGGTTAATCTGATCAATAAACGGCATCGCAATGGCCGTCGCCGGCCAGCCGCGCCGGTTCTTTCCAAGAATTTTCAGCCGGCGGAGAATCTCATCTTGGGAAAGCTGCGCCATTTGGAACGTGGCTGAAATTAAAATTGGGGGAAAAACTACGTCATCACTAAATAACGGGGTTCGAGCCGGAGTGGCAATATCCGAAAACGGCAAACTAGCTACTTTGCGCCGATCGGGATCAAAGAGACGAATTTCTCGAACAAAGCTCGAAACTTTCTGCCCGTTTTGAGCGGCGGTACTGGCAATGGCGCCACCGACCGTACCCGGGATAAGAGAGAAAAACTCTAAACCACCCAAGCCTTGTGACGCCAGTGAATGAACCAGAAAACTAAGCTTTGTCCCAGACTCCACGTCTACCCTGCTTGATCCACCTAAGCGAGTGCAGCCACTGGTGTGGTTTTGGATAATTAACCCGGGGAACCCCGACTCCCCAACTAACACTCCGGTACCGCTACCCAAAACGCGGTAAGGGATTTTATGCTCAATCGCCAGCATGGCCGCATCAACTAAGTCGTTAGCTTGCTTAGCAACCACAAAGTAATCGGCCACTCCCCCTATGCGGGTGGGAAGGATTTGGGAAAGCGGCTGGTGGTCGCGAAAGTTTTCACCAAACCGCTCAGCAAAAATTTCGTTAATTCTGCTGGGCGGCAAGTTTGTCATAAATTTTGTAGACGTCTCCGGCACCAACGAGCAGTACGACATCGCCCTTACCTACCGAGCTCGCCAAGTAAGTTGTTACCTCCTCCAAGGTTGAACGGTATTCGACATCGCGACGATGCTTGCGGACTTCCGTTAATAAATCCCCAATAGTCACGTAACCGATTTTCTCTCGAGCCGACGCCCAGATATTAAGAATCACTACTCGGTCCGCGTCTTTGAGCGATCGACCAAATTCTTCCAACAGCCGACCGGTTCGGCTATAGGTATGGGGCTGGAACACCACAATAATTTTTTTAGTCGGAAATCTTTTTTTAGCAGCGTCGATTAGAAACTCTAAGGCGGTTGGGTGATGGGCATAATCATCGTAAAAGAGGGCACCGTTCAATGTCCCTAAGTATTCAAAGCGCCGTTTCGGTCCAGTAAAAGTTCGCAGAGTTTTTTCAATGTTGGTTTGGTTAACGCCCAGCTCCAGAGCCATCAACATAGCTGCTGTGGCGTTTAAAATATTGTGGCGTCCCGGCATCGCTAGCTCGATTGGGCCGATTGTCGCTTTTGGCCCCTTGACGGAAAAAGCGGTTTTTTCGCCGGTTTTTACTTCGACAATTTGATATTTGGCCGAACTATCGAAACCGTAGCTTAAGCAATGGCGATCGGCTAGACGCGCTACCAAACGGCGCACCAATGGCCAGTCGGTATTGGCAACCACAATGCCTCCACGGGGGATTTTTAAACACAGTTGGTAAAAAACTTGGTAGACATGTTCGGCGCTTGGGTAAATATCGGGGTGGTCTAGCTCGATACTGGTGACAATTAAGTGTCGAATTGGGTAGTCAAGAAACTTTGGCGTGATATCGGCTTCCGATTTTTTGTACTCGTCGGCCTCAACCACAAAGTACTGTCCTTGACCGATGTGGGCACTGCCGGGCAGTCCGGGAATGGTACTAGTTCCTATCATATAGCTGGGTGAGAAGCCAGCTTCCTGCAATATCAAGGCGAGTATTGAGGTAGTGGTAGTTTTGCCGTGTACCCCGGACACTCCAACTGTCACATACTTAGTCATAATCTCGCCGAGCATTTCCGATTGGGTTACGGTTTTTACTCGCGAAGTTTTTATCGCTTTGACCTCCGGGTTATTAGCACCATAGGCGGCACCAATCACGACAATGTCCGGCTGGCTTTTCTTGATATTATCGGCCGAAAACCCTTCGTAGTAGTCTATGTGGTTCTTCTTCAGCAGCTCGTCGGTAATAAACGTCTCCTTAACGTCACTGCCACTAACCAGATAACCCAGTTCCTTAGCCATCACTGCCAGGCCGGCCATCGCCACCCCTTTAATGCCGACAAAATATACTTTTTTAACGCTAGCTTTGAGCGCTGACATGATTGATCTCCGTTAGCATTTGCTCGGTAGCGGTAGCAGAATTAAAGTAGTTTTGGAGCCGACTACCCATCGCCGCGAGCTTCTCCTGGTCGGCCAGGAGCGTTTCCATATCAGTTAAGAACTGTTCGGTCGACAGTTGGTACTGCTGCCTAACCATCACCGCCCCCTGTTCTTCCAGCAGCTTTGCATTGCGTTGTTGATGATTATTGGCTGACTCGGGGAGTGGAATAACGTAAAGCGGTTTAGCAAATAGCGCTGCCTCGGCCATCGTTGTCGCACTTGAGCGAGCAATAATTAAATCGGCCGCTTTATAGTAATACGGCAACTCCCGATCGATAAAGCTATACGGTTTATAGCGAGTAGCTAGACCTTTCGGTAGTCCCCGTTTAATCTGGGCAAAGTCTTGATAGTCTTGTTCGCCGGTTAGGTGGATAACGTCGTATTTACTAAGTAGCTGGGCCATTCCCTCTTTTATATAGCGATTAATCGCCATTGACCCCTGGCTACCCGGCAAAATTAATAACATTGGCCGATCTTTTTTCGGCGATCGAAGCTTGGCCGCCTGAATCAACGCATGGCGTACCGGTATTCCCACCTTAACGAAGCGTTGGTCACCACCTAGCACGGCTGGGTCAAAGGCGGTTAAGACTCTCCGGGCAAATTTACTGCCGATTTTGTTGGCAACACCTAAAACCGAGTCGGATTCATGAACAATTACTGGACAACGTAGCAACCGGGCGGCATAAAGGACTGGGACCGCCACAAAGCCACCCTTACTAACAACTAGTCGAGCATTAAGTCTTTTCAATAGGCGTAAAGCTTGAAAAAAACCGCTAACTGTCCGAAAAACGTCTCTAATGTTTTTAACGAGACTCTCTGGAGTGCGGTAACGTCGCCACTTGCCGGCATCAATTTGGATAAATTCCCAGCCATATCCTCTGATTATCTTCGCTTCCGGACCGTAACTTGAGCCAATATAAACGAATGGTTGTTTTTTAGTCTGCAGCTCCTCTGCCAGCGCTACTAACGGGAAGATGTGCCCGCCGGTTCCCCCACCAACTAAAACAATTAGCCGATTACTCATCGCTGCTCACCAGAAATATTGGTTAACAGTCCGAGCATGGCCATGCTGGCGATTAGGGCACTGCCGCCGTAACTAATGAACGGTAAGGGTAGACCAGAAAGTGGAATAACATTGAGCATCCCTCCAATATTTATCAGTGCCTGAATAATAATCAAGCTAGAAACCCCAACGGCGATGATTTGGGCAAATTTACTGTTGGCTAAATTGGCCGCCACAAAGCCTCGCCAAGTCAAGACCAGAAAGGCCAGAAGAATGATTGAGGATCGGAAAAACCCCAGTTCTTCGGCGATCACCGCAAAGATCGAGTCGGTATACGACTCTGGAAGATATTTATATTTACTGATGCCTTGTCCAAAACCGGAGCCCCACAACCCACCGCTGCCAATGGCAATCAACGCCTGCTGCGAATGGTAGCCGGTGTCGCGAATATCCCGAGCCGCCACATCGTCGCCTAAAAAAACATTTAGGCGTTCAGCTCGATAAGGCTCAAACAGTATTAACGACCCAACCGCTGCCGTCCCCACCACTACAATTAGCAAGGCGTGCCACCAACGCGATTTAGCAATAAAAAACATTACCAAACTAGTGGCTGCAATCGCCACCAACGTATCGAGATCTTTCCCTAGTCCAATTAACAACGTTACCGTCGCCAGGACCATAGCAAACGGCAAAAAACCTTTGCCAAAACTTTGAATTAACTGTCCTTTAACCGCAAATAGTCCGGCAAAATAAATAATTAAAAATAGTTTCGCAAACTCCGACGGTTGAAAGGTGAGCGGCCCAATCCCTACCCAGCGATAAACACCGTTAACCTTACCGCCAATAAATGGCAAGAAAACCATTACTAAACTGACGAGTGTTATCACTAATAGGATGTTGCGCCACTGAAACAGTTTCTCCAGCGGAACCTTACTGAAGTAAAAAAACGCCGCCATCCCAATGACCCAAGAAACTAGTTGGCGGACAAAGAAATGGTAGGGGTCGCCGAATTTGTCAGCCGCGGCAATTTGGGAAGCTGACAGGATCATTACCAGTCCAATTATTGATAATCCAATTCCAATCGTCGGTATTAACGGATCAATCTTTCGGCGTAGTTTAAACGAGTTCATGAACATATTTCTTAAATAACTCACCCCGTTCGGCCGCGTCACTGAACATATCCTTACTGGCACAAGCCGGCGAAAGCAGTACTACGTCCCCCGGGCCCGCTCGGTGAATCGCGGTTTCAACTACATCTTTAAAACGACTAACCCCACTAACACGATTGACGCCGGGAGCATGCTCTTTGAACGCAGCTTCAATCCGACCGGCTTCTTGGCCCACCAGCACCGCTGCCTTAATCCCAGAGGCCGCTTTAGCCAACTCACTAAAATCCGCTCCTTTTGACGAACCACCAAGAATAATTACTACCGGCTTGTCGGTGAAAGCGCTAAGGGCCGCCACTGTTGCATCCGGGGCGGTAGCGTACGAATCGTCAACAAATTCAATCCCGTTAAAGACGCCCAGCGATTCCATCCGATGCGGTAACGGTTGGTAACGACGCAACCCCTCAATAATATCGCTCGTCGCCAACTGATAGTTACGTCCAACAGCGATTGCTAATGCCGCATCGTGGAACAAATGATCGCCCCGCAGTTTAGTTTCTTTAATTAGATTAATACTCTCTTGGTCGAAGTGAATCACCCCGTTCTCCACAAAAACATCGGCTTTGGTAATAGCTGAAACACTGATTTTTTTGGCGACGGCGCTCTGGCCAATCTGCGACGAAGCCTGACTGTCAAGCGAGAACACTACAACATCATCCGGCCCCTGGTGGGCGGTAATCTGCTGTTTGGCAGCGATATAGGTTGGCAGATCTTTGTGATAGTTTGGACTGCGCTCGGAGAGTGGTTGGAGATGATCGGATGTAATCGGCAGTAGCACTGCCATTCGCGGACTATGGTGAATATCTTCTAGCTGAAAGCTAGAAAGTTCCATCACTACGATTGTGTCGTCTTTAATCTCGTCAATAAAATCAAAGACCGGTCGGCCGATATTGCCAGCAATTATTACTGGCCGTCCCGCCGCCCGTAGAATTCCGCCGATCATCGTACTGGTTGTCCCCTTCCCCTTCGTCCCGGTTACACCAATTGTTTGAGATCCCTTCATTGCCAGAAACAAGTCGGTGACAGAGGTTATTTCAATACTGTCATTCTTGATAACAGCCTTAATTCTTTCGACAGGTAGGCCGGGGGCTCGAAAGACCACTTCAAAATCATTCAGTGCCGTTAGGTGTTCGGCTCCGAAGATGATCTTTACCTCTTTCGGTAAAGACACCGGTAATTCCTTCTTCCACTGCTCACAGACCGTTACAGCCGCTCCGGCCTTTAGCAGGTGTGGAATTAAGCTAAGGTTTTCTATCCCCGCCCCAGCTAACGCCACTTTTTTACCGGAAAAATCCGACCAATTCATTACCTACAGTATGCCAGAAAGCCTCCCGTTAACCCAGTTATCGGCTAATCTTGGCGCTTAGCAGGTGGCACTTGTGATTACCTACTAATCTAGGTGCATAGTAGGTAAACACAAGTGTTTACCTACTAATTAAGTAAACAAACAGGCCGAGCATCGAGGTAACGGCCGAAATTACCCAGAAACGCATGGTTATTTTTGGCTCTGGCCAACCCAGTGCTTGCAAATGATGGTGGATTGGCGCCGATAAAAATATCTTCTTTCCGCCCCGGAATTTCTTGGAAAGAATTTGAATGATGGCAGAGAACCCTTCGACATAAATCATTAAGGCGATTATTGGCAAAATTAATACAGTATCTGTTAAAAAGGCTAGGACGCCTAAGGTCATTCCCAGCGCCATTGCCCCAGTATCGCCCATAAAAAACCGGGCCGGATAAATATTGAACCACAAGAACGCTAACAGTGAGCCCAAAATTGTCCCGCAAAATGCTGCCAACTCCGGCTTACCTTGAACTAGGGCAATGATCCCGAAGGCTCCAAAGGCACTGGCCATCATCCCAGCTAATAGCCCATCCAAACCGTCGGCTTCGTTAGCCGAAAACGTCGTGAAGACAATTACCCCAACAAACAGCGGTATGTACCAGGCACCAATTTCAAAAGTACCGATGCCGGGGAGCGTTAAAATGTTCCAGCCTAATTTATAGAAAAACCACCAAGACCCGACCAAGGCTACCAACAAATAAAGCAGTACTTTCCAACGGAACCGTAAGCCACCCCGATTAGGCCCAACCCCGTTGATGTTCATCAAGTCGTCAATTGCCCCCACCACCCCAGTGGCCACCAAAACAAATAACGGCAGATAGGTTTGGGATCGGGAGAGGTTCATTAGTAGAGTAATTACTGCCGTGGTAATCCAAATAAGTAGCCCACCCATCGTTGGGGTGTTTTCTTTGTGCTTATGGAGGGCGTAAAAGATCGGGGCGTTTTTCTCGTCGAAACCAGTTTGGCGAATCCGTTTACCGAGCTTATTTTTGTAAAGAAAATCGGTAAAAAGCGGTGTCCACAGCACGGCCACCAAAAAAGACAGGCTAGCTAGCCAGAAAGTTTTCGCCAGGGCAAAATGCGCGATATCAGTTATTCCCATCGTTTCCCACTATTTGTTTAACAATTTTTTCCATGTGGACCCCTCGGGAGCCCTTCACCAAAATGCTAGCAGTTTCCGGCAGGTGTGAGAAGATTGCTCGAGCCGCTTCCTCACTTGTCTGATAATGAACAGTTGGCTGGTAATTTTCGGTTAACTGGCCCACCCCAATCACCGTATCAGCAGCCCTGTGAGCCATCTCTCCAACCTCTTTATGCATCGCTACTTCATCTTCGCCCTGTTCGAGCATTGTTCCCAATACTGCCACCCGCGGAGCCGGCAGTTTCTCTAGCACATGCAGGGCCGCTTCCATAGAAGCCGGGTTTGCGTTGTATGAATCGTCAACTAACTTGTAGCCACCGACTTGCCGAAACTGGAAACGACCAGCGGGATTTTGCACGGTGGCCAAGGCCTCATTAATCACATCTTTGGCTACTCCCAATTGAGCGGCAGCGGCTCGGGCGAATTCACCAGCAATTGTTTCGAGCTTTGTTTTAACCTCAATTACTGGGCGAAGACCGGCATTTTTACGGTGTAGGGCAAGAAAGGGATCGGCGGCGTTAATAATAATTGGCGCGCCCATTTTACTGCCAGCAACTAAGGCACTTTCATCTTCAGCCACTGCCTCGAGCGAGCCGTAGTTGGCCACGTGGGCCGGAGCAACTATTGTTAGTAACGCCATATCCGGTGCAAGCCGTTTAACTAGCGAAGCAATATCTCCCGGCCGATCGGTGCCGTACTCTAGAACCAAGTACTTCGGCAACTTTCCAAATAAGCTTTTCCAGATCGCCAATTTCAATACCCATAGCCAATGGAAAACTGATAGTTTTTGCTGATGAAAATCCAAATGAAAGTCCAGTACCGCAAGCGGTACTCCCAGATACGTATTGAGATTGCCAAATCCAACCCGGACTTGGCCGGGAAAGGCCTTTGTTAGAACTGTTCCTAAAGAAACTTTCGTCGAAGTCTTAGCGATACCGCCACCAATGGCAATAACAAACGGCTGGTCGCGCTCAATTAGTCGCCGCGCCGCCCACCACAGAATTTTTCCACGTATGTCTAACATATGCCTTATTTTACCAGTTAGAATGACTAAATAAAGAAAACTGGCTCAAGGACAATGTGTCCAAGAGCCAGTCATGTGTCTCACGCTTTAGGATTCCCCTGCGAAATCCGAGAAACTAAGTGCCCTCTCGTGCAGTTCCGTAGCCATAATATGGATTGTGAAATGCATAGGGTCGGAGCGTGAGCCAACCCACATTCCATTCTCAGAGAAGACGCCATTAATTACTCCTAGTTCTCCCCTGATACCATCTTGAACCCCTAACAGCCTGGCGATTTCGCAGTTAGTCAACTCTTTGCGTAGTTTAAATTTTTTGACTGATGCTCCCATAGTACCTCCTGA
>CAZRED010000002.1:0-154039 GCA_964599405.1 uncultured Candidatus Saccharibacteria bacterium | reverse complement strand
CAGTTACCCGTCATCGCCTTGGTGAGCCGTTACCTCACCAACTAGCTGATAGGACGCAGGCGACTTCCGAAGCGTAAACTTTCACCTTTCGGCATATCCGGTGTTAGCCCCGCTTTCGCGGGGTTATCCCAGACTTCGGAGCATCTTCCTACGCGTTACTCACCCGTTCGCCACGGGTCTAAACCCGTTCGACTTGCATGTATTAGGCACGCCGCCAGCATTAATCCTGAGCCATGATCAAACTCTCAATTAAAGTTTTCGTAAAACTTTAATTGAGGTTTGTGACGAAACGCAGAACGTTTCGTCATCAAACTCTCAATTCTAACTTTCGCTTCTAGGTCCAAAAAGAACTTCGAGCTACCAAGCCGTTAGGCCTTTCAGGTAGTTGCTCCGGTTTCGTTCTACTAAACTTTTTTCACACGTATTCGTTTAACCGAATACGGCATAGAAGTTTTCCATTTCTATGAACTGGCATTCTTACAACCGCGAAATGTTCGCGGTCTCTTTGCTTCTCCGTTTGGGACGGAGAAACAGCCAACTTGTTAAGCGGCAAAAGTCTCTGTCGAGTATACTCGTTTTCCAGCGGTAACGTCAAGATGCGCTAACGCGAAACGGTCACCGCTTCGGAACTGCCAACATTTCCGGCCGCGTCGTAGGCTTTAAGAATAATCGTGTGTTTTCCCTTACTGGCCAGGCGCGGGTTCCAAGTCATTAAATACGGTGGGCTAATGACGGTGCGCATCACTTGGCCGTCAACCACAAACTCTACTTTCAGTACGCCGCTACTGTCGCTGGCGGCAGCTGTCAATCGGGTAGCGCGAAAAATCTTCGCGCCAGTTTTCGGCGACTGCAACAACACTGTTGGCGCTGCCACATCACCGGACACTGCGTTACTATTACTAATGAAAAAGCTGACTGTGGCGCTGCCTAAACCACCCTTTTCATTGATGGCCACCACGGTGAAATCATGCAAGCCGTCTGGATATTTAGAGGTGTCGAGTTTCTGCTGATAGCTGCTGGTCGGCCCAAAACTACCAACGTCTTTGCCGTCAACTTTGAAAGTGACGGTTTTTAGTTTGGTGCTGTCCGCCACCGACGCCGTCAACAATGCACCGGCCCTAAGCGACTGATCGCTAGCTGGCGCCGTGATGGTGATAATCGGTGTCGTGACCGTTTCGCGCTGCGGCCCGGTCTGGCTAATATCAATCTGGCCAATTCCCAGTCCGGCAGCTGGCGAACCGGGGGAAAATGTATATTCGTCTTTGACTCTGGTAATTAACCCGGGATCGGCAAACAACGAACTAGCATCCATCCCCAGCGCCTGCCAGGCAGCAAAACTGTGGGTTTGGTTGGTATAGTCGTCGCGGTACGTAAACGATTTGGTCGACCAATAGAGGTTAAAGTCAGCGACGTTGCCGGTGGACTGAACAAAGCGGCGGGAATTGAAGGCATATTGGTCAGCGCCGTTAACGTTGTAAATAATGTTTCTCTCCACTTTGTTGTTGCCGAATATCTCCAGCTCGGTGAAGTTCTGCTTGACGCTATTGAGCTCAGGATACTTGGCAAAGTACTTGGCCCGGTCGAAACCTAATTGCTCCATAGTTGATAACTCTGTCCACATTGGCGCCACGTGGGTCGAGTCCGGTTTTTGGCCGATCATCGCCACACTGTCCACCGTGTACGAGTCGATAATAAAATTATTGCGAATGGTTGTGTCGCGACCGCCGTGAATTAATACCCCTGCCTGTCCGGCCCGAACAATCACGTTGTTTTCGGCCGTATTGCCGCTGGCGAAATCGTCAAAATAAACACCGAATGAATAAAAGGGGTACGCCCAGACACCGTTTTTTAACCCGTAGCCACCGGTGTCGTGGATATAGTTGTTGCGCACCACGTTGCCGCGCGTCAGCCAGCTGCGACCGAAGCCGTAGATTGCCCCAGTGTCTTGAGTTTCTAAGTTGGTACGGTAAATCTTGTTTTGTTCAATAACGTTGTCGTTACCCCGAAAATATATCCCCATTCGCGGTACGTCGAAAATCTCGTTATGAGCCACCGCCACGCCGATACTGCGGATATCCACAGCCGGCTGGGCCCGCCATTTCCGCCCAACCTTGCTGACAATATTGTTGGTCACGGCGTGATTAGCACTAGTGAGGCTTTTGAAATACGAACTGTCTTGTTCAATTAGTAGCCCCTGCCAACCGGTGTCGTGGATAGTGTTGCGGTCAATCATAAATCCTTCGGCTTTACCGCCAATGCGGATTCCTTCGCGGCCAGTCAGGTAAATTTCATTGCCAATAAACTGCAAATTTTTCGATGAATTGGTGCCCCGGACATTTATACCGGCGCCGGTACTGCCGCGCAGCACTAAGCCTTCCAGTGTTACATTAGATACATCAGTCAGGGCAAACATTTCGCCGGTTCGTACCGCCGAAAAAACATCGCTACCAGTGGGAGCGCTATCTAAGTAGACAAACAGCTGGTTGTTGGCTTTGTCGTAAAACCACTCGCCGTTGGAATCCAGAAATTCCTTGCTGTTCTCCACCCAAAAGCGGTTGCCGGGAGTAATGTCGTAGCTGGTGTTACCGCTCAAATTTAGTAGCCCGTTTACAGCGTCAACAGAGGCAATATCAACAGTTGATTCCCAGTAATTCGGGCCGGAAAAAATTACCGCCCGGGCACCGTTGCCGACATTAGTCCAGGTCGTCGGGTCACTAGCCAGACCGCTGTATTTTACTTTATCGCGGACTAGCGGTTGCCTAGTCGCGGCGAAACTAAACTGCCCCGCCCAAGGGTCGCTGGAGGTAAAGTTGGGAGCTTTGGCGTTCGGGTAGCGAGCAATCGGCTGTATCACACCGTTCCAAGTAATGTCGGCAATGCCGCTGGTCCGAAAATCCACACCGGCCAGTTGGCTCATGTCCGCTTTGTAAATTTTACCGGTATCTAATGTTAGTGCCGGCAGGTCAATGGTCCCGTCGATAATTGGTTTTTCACCCTGGTAGGCCACATATTTTATCGGCGCCCCGTTCACACCGGAGTCAGCTTGGCCCATGCCGATGGTCTGGGAAATATCGTATTCACCGCCGCGCAGAAAGACCGTCGCTCCGCCAATCGGGCTGGTGCCCCGCAATGTTGAAATCGCTTTGGTGATGGTTCGAAACGGTGCTTCAAATGTGCCGGGACTGGAGTCGTGCCCAGTGGGCGAAACGTAGTATTGGACTTCGCCAGCAGCGTAAAAATATTTACCAATCAGCACGCCAATTAGTATTAAAACTAGCGAAATCAGAAAGAATTCAAACGACTTGGCCTGAAACCGCCTCCGCAATCCCCACATACATCCAGCCTAGCAGAATTGGGCGGTGTGCCCAGGGCTCGGGCTAGCTCAAAACTTTATCTACCAAACCGTAGTTTTTGGCGTCGGTTGGACTCATCCAGAAATTACGCTCGGTATCGGCTTCCACTTTCGTTAGTTTTTGGCCGGTGTTTTTGGCCAAAATTTCGTTCATCAGCTTTTTAATCCTTAGGATTTCTTTGGCTTCAATTTCAATGTCAGTTGCTTGGCCTTCAGTGCCGCCCATCACTTGGTGGAGCATAATTCGGGAATTCGGCAGGGCAAAGCGTTTGCCTTTTTCGCCGCCGGCCAACAGAAATGCTCCCATTGAAGCCGCCATGCCGATACAGATAGTCGAGATTTTCGGCTTAATGTGGTTCATCGTGTCGAAAATGGCCATGCCAGCGGAAACTGATCCGCCCGGGCTGTTTATATACATTTGAATGTCCTGGTTTGGATTTTCCGATTCTAAGTATAAAAGCTGTGCCATCACCAAATTGGCAACGGTATCGTCGATCGGGCCGCCCAAGAAAATAATCCGGTCACGGAGCAGCCGGGAATAAATATCAAATGCCCGTTCACCTTGCGGGCTTTTTTCCACCACCATTGGCACTAAATAATCGCTGCGGTGTTCTTTTTGCATGGTTAGATTGTAAAGTACACTTTACAAAAAAACAATGTAACGCATTTACTGTAGGGGGTAGGGGGACTACTGGCGAAGCGTTCCCCTACCCCCTACGACCCCCACCCCAGCACGCTGCCCCGGGCGGGTGGAGCAAAAGCTGGCTCACGGACCTGCTGTGGGTCAGGCTCGCCGCTTTTGCAACATTTTGTAACAAGGCAGGAAATAATTTTTCGCGACGTGCGCAGGCAATTTGCTTGGTTTTCACTCTTGTGAAAAAATTGCCGAGGAAGTAAGCGAGGAGGCCGCTGGAGCCGACGAGCGGTCGTGAAGGATTGTTTCCTGCCGCAGTTTTACTTCAAAGTTTTTTCAATTAATTCGTCCAAGTAGCTCTGGAAATCTTCGTTGGATTTTAGATCACGGCCCTGGTCTTTGGCCAACTGCGACAGGCCTAAACCGATTTTCACCGATGCTTGTGCAGCTTTCTCCCAATCTTTTCGCAGCTGTTCCAACGTCAGGTTTTGCCGCGCTAACCAATCTTCATCTTTTAGATTACTTTTAGCTAAATATTCTCGCCAGCTTTGCTCGGAACGGTTCATTTCCTGCTCCAGCAAACTAATTGGCACGTCCGTGTTAATTAGCTTTTCAAATTCCGCCAGCCATTTGGCTTTGCGGCGATACTCAAATTCTTCAACGTTGCGGTTTTCTAAATCATCGCGAATCGCTTTTTTCAATTGATCCAATTTTTTGTGGCCGAACTTTTCGGCAAATTTGTCGTCCAGCTCCGGCTTCTCAATCGTGTAAACCTCTTCAACTTTCACTTCAAACTCCACCTTTTGGCCGGTTAATTCTTTATCGAAGTAGTCTTTCGGAAACGTCACGGTAAATGTTTTAATATCGTTTTTCTTTAATCCGTAGAGCTGCTCCTCGAAGCCCGGTACTAGCGTGGACTCACCAAGAATTATTGGAAAATGCTTGCTGGCCAATTTGTCTTTTTTCACTCCGCCTAGTGCGCCGGAGAATTCAATATCTAGTTGGTTGCCCTTGGCCGCCTTATCCAGAGTAATTACACGCTTGGCGTGACCTTTGGACAGCGACCCCAACACGTCGTCAATCTCTTTCTCGGCAACTACAGTTGGTAGCACGTCTTTGGTTTTAATTTTCTCCCACTTGCCCACTCGCACATCCGGGCGAACGTCAAACTCAAAAGCAATTTTGCCGCTCTGGTTTTCTTCAAACTCCATTATTGTTACTTCCGGATCCTGAATTGGCAGCACTTTCAGCTCTTTGACAACTTTGTTCCAAGCATCGCCAACTGCCAAACTGTAGGCCTCTTCACGCAGAATATCGGGCTTAACGTTATCGCGGACAATATTAGCTGGAGCTTTACCGGGGCGAAAACCGGCCACTTTCACACCGGGAGCGAGCCGCTCGACGGCTTTTTCAAATAATCCTGTTACTTCGTCATTGCTGTACTCAACCAGTACTTGCTGGCGGGTTTTGGAGAGGTTTTTAGAAGTTGTCTTCATCTTGGATATTTTACAGGTTTGCGCCCAAAAAACCAAGTCTTGGGGTCGAAGTTGCAATTTGAAGGGAATTTTAAGATATTAAATGTACATGGAGGGGAAAACCAACAAGCGCTTTGACGGCCTCGTTCAGAAATTGCGAGACCCCCTGGTTCGTCAGCAGGCGGGACGTTTTAGTGCCCTTACTTCAGTATTTTTGATTTTAATTGCCCTGATTAGCAACAGCGTTTTTCCGCGCACTATTTTGGGCGAAGCAGGCTCCGCCAGCGCCACCAGGCTTTGGTCAAGTGGCGCCGAGCTTAATACTACCAGCGCTAACTACGAGGTAACGAGTACAAGCGGCACGGTTTCGATTAACGGCACCACCAAACGCTCCGGCGACTTTGCCTACCGAGCCAACCCCACCAGCAGTACCGGCATCTTTACCAAGCTATTCGCCGGCTCCAACCAATCGGCCAAGTTTTGGTTCCGTAGCTACATCCGAATCGCCGACGACCCTAGCGCCGACACCTATATAATGCGGGTTGGTAACTCCGGCGGCGGCAAGATTAGCCTCCGACTTACTACCACTAGCACCCTACAGCTACGCAACGAAGAAGATAACGCCAATATCGGCTCCGCCAGTTCGGCGCTTTCTACCAACACCTGGTATCGGGTTGAAATTTACGTTGACACCACTACTCTTTCTAGCACCGACGCCGAGCTAAGACTCGACGGTGTATCCGTTGGCTCGTCAACCGCCGAGAATTTGGCCAGCGGTATCGATCGCTTAAGCTGGGGCTCAATGGTCAGCGGCACGACTGATCTATATTTTGACGACATCGCCATCAACAATTCCTCCGGCCGAGCCGCCGACAACTGGCCGGGAGAAGGCAAAATCGTTCATATGAATCCGGCCGATTCCGACGGTAGTAACTCGGCTTGGAGTGACACGGGGGGGAATGGAGTTGATTTTGACGAGGTGGATGAAGTAACTCCGGACGACGAAACAACGTATATTTATTCTCAATCTCTCAATATTACTGATGTGGACCTAGAGTCGAGCTCGTCAGTCGGAATAGGTGTTAACGACAAGATCAAGCTAGCCTCTGTTGGTGCCAGGGCAAAATCTTGTGGTTCTGGTCCCGGTCCAAGCTGTTTTTCCGGATTTGGTGACCCCATTAACTATGCTACCCGCGTCATTGCCGGCGGTGATACGGATGAAAACAATGCTGAGATGAACGACTCCGACTTCAGTTGGCAAACCAACAGCGTCACCGAACCCAAGCTCAACGTTACCACCGCCTATGACCTGCCGGGCACCAGTACAGCGCCATGGACGGCAAGCGATCTGGATTCTGCGGAAATTGGGGTAAGAAATCTGGACAGCGGCGGAGTCGGTTTTGGTGTTAGCACGCTGTGGCTCCAAGTGGAATACGTCGAGCGCTCTGGCGGCCGACTAGTTTCCAGCGGCTTTGAATTGAATTCAGCGACCGATGGGATGGAGTGGACAACCAGCGGCGGCACCCCAACAATTGACGCCACGACATTTCGCTCCGGCGCTTACGCCCTGCGAACCGACGCCTCTCTTGAATATGCCCGCTTTCAGTTCGAAAGCGCTGACACGGCCGGCGATTATTATGCCCGCGCCTATATACGAATTGCCTCACTACCCGATGGCATCGCAACAGTTATGGCCTTCGTTGATTCGTCCGCGGTGAAACGGGCTTACTTACGGATGGGCACCGGCGGGGCGTTGACGCTTTTGGACGAAGACGGCTCGATTGGCTCAGTATCCGGCAATCTTTCCACTGACGTCTGGTACCGCCTAGAGCTACGGATGAATACCGTCCCCAGCGCTGGCTCTCACGTAGTTGACGGCAAAATTGATGGCACATCGTTTGCCAGTAGCTCGAGCCGTTCCATAAGTACGAACGTCTCCGTAATTTCGATTGGTGCCCGAGCCGCTGGAACCGAGGCCGGTCCACTAACTTCAGTTGACTACTATTGGGATGATGTTGCAGTCAATAAAGGTATCGGTGCTAGCCAAAATTCTTTCCCGGGCGAAGGCCAGATTATCCACTTACGCCCCAGCTCTGACGACTCCACTAACACCGCTTGGACCAACGGCTTTGCTAATGTCGATGAAGTAACACCGAACGATGCAACCGATTTAGTCAGCGAAACTACTAGCGGCGACATTGACGACTATAATATTGACGATTCCTCTATTGGCGCTAGTGATGTAGTTAACTTAGTCTCTGTCGGTGTGAGATTTAACTCCAGCTCCGCCACCCAGGAAGACTTCCGCGTTCGGCTAAGAGATTCAACCACCGGCATTGCCATTGAAAGTAACAACCTCTCCCCCGCCTCCACGACCTGGACCACCAACGCCACGGCGGCGCCAAAACTTCACCCGCTCACCGCCTACACTCGCCCCGAACAAGATAGCGTTTGGTTAGACGCCCAGCTCGACACGGCTCAAATTGGTGTTCGAGATGTGCTAAGTGGTACGGGAACAGCTCAAGTAACAGCCCTCTGGTTACTGGTAGATTATAGTCCGCCGGCCACTATTTCTATCTCTGGCACTTGCGATCTTTATGACCAGACCACGGATTGTAACACCGACGACGGATCAAATAGTATTGCCGTGGCAGTTGATGGGACGCTCCAGGGCCAGAGCGACGCCACGGTTGATGGGGCTTGGAATATTTCTGGAGTAACCCAACCGGCCACCGGCGCGATTATTACCGTCTTTATTAACGGCGAATCTACTGCTTCGGAGCGGGCAGTAGCTGTTACCAAATACGACGGCACCAGCGATATCAGCGGCGTGGTACTGTACCACCGCCACCTCACCATCGGCTCGGCCGACAACCAAACGCTTTCTAACTCTGATATCGATGCGTATGACAACTCTGTTTCTGGTGATGCGGATATTTTCTTTGACGTTTCAGCTGGTAACGACCTGACGGTCGACACTAGCGCTACTTATAGCGACGAAGAGCTATACATAGTAACTGGAAATACGTATCGGCCGGCCTCTGCTGGTGGCGGCGATGTTAACACTACCCACCTAGAAAACGACGGCACGTTCCAGGTCGATTCCAACGCCATTAATGTTTTTGGCAACTGGCAGAATGACGGTACTTTCACGGCTGGAACCTCCAGTGTCACCATGACCTCCACCACTACAGGCCGAACTCTGGCCGGGACTATGACCGGCGCTTCAGCATTTTACGACCTAACTTTTAGCGGCTCCGGCGGTACCTGGAGTTTTAGTGCCGCCGCCGAAACCGACCGAGACTTTATTATTACTACCGGTGCCGTTACCGCCCCGTCCGGCAACCTGACTATCGCGCGAAACTTCACCAACGAAACCGGCTTCACCCACAACTCCGGCACGGTTATTTTGGATACCACTACTACCGCTACCGTTTCCAGCGGTACCGCTGGCACAACATTTAATAATTTCCAATCCACCGCCGCTACCAAAACCATTCAGTTTGAAAAACACACCACCGGTACGCCGGTCTTTACCTTCACCGGCACGTTTACCATTACCGGAACCTCTGGCAACCTCATTAACCTCTACTCCGACACCAGCGCCACCCAGTGGAAAGCCCACTTCAACACTGCCCAAACAACTGTCACCTACGTTAACTTGCGCGACGGCGGCTGTGATACTGGCACGGCCAATGTCTATATGGACGCTACCTCCACCTCGGTTAGTAATAACGACACGTGCTGGGTCTGGCCGATTAACCGGCTTTGGTCTGGTGGAGCGGAGCTCCAGTCTGCCACGGCCGAAGTGGAAACTAACTTTAACGACGGGACAGTTTTTGTTGACACCACCACCAAACGCTCCGGCGGTGCCTCCTGGCATACCAGCAATGCCCCCAGTGCGTTTAACAAATACATTGTGAGCAGCCCAACATCCGGAAAGTATTGGTTTAGAGTTTATCTTTACATTGCGACCGCCCCAGCTTCGGAGATACAGATAATCAGCTTAAACGGCACCGCCCAGCGCATGACGATCCGGCTTAATAGCGACCGGTCAATTGAGTTATGGGATCAAGACGGTAGTGCGACGCAAATTGGGAGCGCGTCCAGCGCCTTAGCACTTAATACTTGGTATCGAGTTGAATTCTTCGTTGACAATACATCCGTAGACTCTACCGACGCCGAGTTGCGACTTAACGGCTCAACAGTTGCCTCCTCAACCACAATTGACCAAGACGGAGCATTCGATCGCATACAGTGGGGAATCTTAACAGCGGTTTCGTCCGACCTCTACTACGACGACATAGCCATTAATGGCACCTCCAGCGCCGCCGACAACTGGCCCGGCGATGGCAAAATTGTCCACATGCAACCCAGCGACATCGGCGACAATGAGCAATGGACCAGCGTTGGCACCCCGGCCGATTGTAACGAAGCTGGCGACGATAACGCCAAATGCGTTGATGAGTTTCCGCCTGACGACGACACCTCAAGAGTTGAGAGCACTGCGGCCGGTAATATCGACGACTACGACGTTGAATCCGCCACCAGCGCCGGCATTGATTCTGGGGCTACAATTAAGCTCGTTAGCGTCGGCGCCCGCTTCCTCGTTTGTCCAAGTGAACTTTGCATACCTGGTGGTAGCGACAGTTACCGAGCCCGGATTAAAGCGGCGGCGGCCGGTACTGTTGATGAATCTGCCGCCATTACCACCGACAACAGCTCTTATGCCACCAACGACGACGATACCGCCAACCTTTACCCGCTGACCGTCTACGACAAGCCTGGCTCAGCCTCCGCATGGACACCGTCCGATTTGGATTCCGCTCAAATCGGTATAGATCACGAATCCAACGATCAGGGCTATCGAGTAACCATCGTCTGGGCGCTGGTTGAGTTCATCCCCGGCAACAGCGCTCCCGACAACCCAACTGCGTTAGTTCAAAAGAAGACCACTGGCGGTGCCACATTAGCTGTCGGCGACTGGACCAACGAAACTCAAGTAACGTTTGACGCCACTGCCACCGATACCGACAACCCGGACACCCTTCAGCTATGTGTTGAGAAAGATATCCTTGGCACTAGTTTTTCTAACACCGAAGATTCCTGCGGTACTGGCGTCGCCTACTCCGGCAGTGGCGTCGCAGTAACGGTAACCATTTCCAGCCAAACCGACGCTTCCGAATACCACTGGCAAGCCCGGATCAAAGATGCCGCCGGTGCCTATTCCAGCTGGGTTTCCTATCCGATTTCATCGCCTAACGCCGAATCCGCTCGCGACTACGGCATCGACACCACTGCTTGTACCTACGGCGGCATAGCTGGCCAAGTTTACGACGGCACAGTTGAAGATACCGATGCCACCTACAACGACGGCTCACTGACTTCGCTGTCGGCCAACTGGGATGCCTTCACCTGTACCGTTTCCGGGTTAAATAAATACCAATATTCAATTGGCACTAGCGCCGGTGGCACTCAGATACTTGGCTGGACCGACAACAGTACTACTGAATCAGTCACCGCTACCAGCTTGGTATTGCGTACCAACCAGAAATACTACGTCAACGTCCGGGCGGTCGATAATGCCGCCAACACTTCGTCAGTAACTAGCTCCAACGGCCAAGACGTTTTGCCAACTATCTCAATGTCATTGAGCAGTAACACTCTGACGTTTGCTACTCTAACCGGCTCTAACGATCGCAGCGACACCAAAACTATTACGACTACTTCGTCCACTAACGGCTATAGCGGCTACGTTATCCGCCAATACGCCGCTGGATTATTAACCGCCGGTAGTTTTACAATTCCAATGTTCTCGGCTGGCTCCTACGCTTCTCCGGCTTCTTGGCCAGCCGGCGCCTGCTCCGGCACCACTTGCGGCTACGGTTACACCAGCAATGACACCACTATTCAGGGTTCAAATAAGTTCAGCAGTGGCACACTCTACGCCCCGTTTGCCACCACCGCCTTTGGCGATATCGTCGCCGACCACACTACTAATGTTGACGGCTCCACCGGCGCTGTTGTCAACGAACAATTCACCGTCACCCACAAAGTGGCCGTTGATAACCTCCAAGCCGCCCAGAGCTACACCACCATTGTCTACTATATTATTACCGGTCTGTTTTAAATGCTTAATTTGTTGACACAAATTAAGGGCCGGAAAGAAAACGGGAATTTTTTTGTTGCGTTAGCTTCAATAGTCGCCTTGACGCTTGCAAGTGTCCACTTTGCCCAGGCCGCGGCGATTAGTACTTTTTCTGTGGCACTTTCAACTATCCAAGAGTCCGTTGTCGCTAATCACACGTTAACTTTTACAATCGGCGATCCCTGGGACGCTACGGAAACATTGACCGTTGATTACCCGGACGGCTTTAGTTTAAGTACGCTCACCAATACTGAGCCGGAAGATTTTGACATCACCGACGACGCCGCCGAAAAAGCGATCGTTGCCAACGGCTCTTGCGTGGCCGACTCTATCGAGATAACAACCGTTGATGCCGTCACTGACGACCGGCTGACGTTCACACTCTGCTCCGGCTCCACGTCCATTGCTACTAGCTCGGTTATTGTGATTGAAGCTGGCACTCATGCCGCTAATGGCGGCGCTGGTAACGACCAAATTACCAACCAAACTGCTGCCGAAAATAATACCGATTCCGTGGTGACGATTGGCGGCACGTTCAGCGGCATTGGTACGGCAGCCGTGGAGATTGTCGCTGATAATACCACTACCGTTAACGCCACCGTTGGACCAAGCATTACTTGTTCGTTTGCTGGCATGACCACCACGTTTGCCAACCTCACTACCGGCGCCATTTCTACCTCCGACACCAGCACCACCATCACCGTTAGCACTAACGCCTCCAACGGCTTTAACTTAACCGTCCGCGATGAAGGCGACGGCGCTAATCCCGGGCTATATAAAGGTAGCGCCCCGACCAGCTTGATTGGCTCGGCCACTGACGCCTTTGCCAACACCGCTACGCTAGTGGCCGGTACCGATGGCTTTGGTATCCAAGGATCCACTTCCGGCGGGTCCGGCGCCAGCGTCACCATTGACGCCCGCTACAACCAAACAAGCAACGATGTCGGCGGTTTGGAACGGCTCGACACCCTGCTCGCTTCCGCTACCGGCGCCGTCGCTAACCGCGGAGTTACAATCGTTCATAAAGCGGCAGTTGGTGGCTTGACGCCGGCTGGCTCTTACACTGATACACTAACGTATGTATGTACGGGGATATTTTAGATGACTAAAGGCATTTTCTTCGCCCTGTTGTTTTCCGTCCTTTGCTTTAACCTTCAGCCGCCACAGGTGGCTGAAGCACAAGACGCTATTGGCATTACCGTTGCGCCAATCACTGATGAGTTCGATGCACTGCCAGGCGCCACACTGCTTCGAACAATCACGGTTATTAACCCCGGTAGCGACGTGATTACCCTCTATCCTGTCGCGCTAGACTTTACGACTGACAACGAAAACGGCCAACCAACTTTCTTTGCCAGTAACGACGAGAGTCGAAGCTATACTCTGTCGCAGTGGATGCAATTTGGTCGCGAGTTTATCCGGGTAGCTGCCAACGAAGAAGAGCGGTTTGACGTGGTAATCCAAGTACCAGAGAACGCCGAGCCGGGTGGGCATTACGGCGCAATACTATTTTCAACCGAAGAACCCAAGCTTGCCGACGATGACGACACAAAGGTTAGCGTCGTTGGAATGGTTGGAACCTTACTATTAGCCACCGTGCCAGGCGATATTGTGGAGCGGCTGGAGCTGGAGCAATTTAGTGTTCCAAAAATCGTTTTTGGCTCACCAACCAAGCTGGATCTGCTGTTTAAAAACACCGGCAACGTCCACGTTAAGCCGCGCGGCGAAATTGTTGTCCGCAACTGGAGCGGTAACCAAACCACGGTGCTCAACGTCAACGAGGGTAACGGCAATGTTTTGCCGGAAAGCCGGCGCAAGTTCAGCCAGAATTGGTCGTTTACCCTAGGTAACTTTGGTATTTATCGGGCAACCGCCCAACTAACCTATGGAACTACGCCTCAAGAATTAATTGCAACCAGGCAGATTATTATTTTGCCGTATTGGTTGATGCTAGCGGCCATAATTATCATCCTTAGCGCCATTTACGGAATTGTTAAATTTAGACGGCGCAGAGCCATTAAGAAACCTGTGAGTCCAGTTCTTCGTTAGCTTGACAATACCAGATGAAAAACCCTACTCTAATTGTATTAATGCGAGGGGAACAAATTTTACGAAAATCGCTGGTTTTTAATATTCTACTTGCTTCGGCGGCAAGCTTTTTCTTAATGCTCCCAGCAGGCACGATTGCCGCATCAATTACCAGTGCGAGAGATGTTCTTTCTCGTTCTCAAAATAGCACCTTATCTGATCACGAAATAAAATTCGTTACCCCAACCGGAGTTCAAGCCAGTACGGATACGATCACCCTTACTTTCGAATCAAACTACGCATTAGGAACTTTTGCTCTTCTAAACTATGACTTAGGGGCTGGTGATTCCAATAACTGCACAACTGCTGGGTTTACTGAAAAAACCTTAGCCACATCCGCTGCTGCTGGTGTTTGGGGTGTTGGCACGTCCGGTCAAGTCGTCACTTTCACCCCACCAACCGATGCCACAACTGGTGAAATAACGGCCGATCGTTGTGTCCGTATCCGCATTGGATCTAACGCCGTAACTGGCGGTGGCGGGGCAACGGTTGTTACTAACCCAACAACCAACGGCGACTTCACGATAATATTTGGTGGTGGGTTTGCCGACACAGGAACGTTAGCGACTAATATAGTTGCCGACGATTCGATTGACGTTACTGCAACGGTTGATACTTCAATCTCTTGTACGGTTAATAACACCTCGACCGCTTTTGGTACATTTACAGTCGCAACCGTCACAACTGCCTCGCCGACCGTAACTTGGACGGTTAGTACTAACGCCGCTAACGGTTACAACCTAACTGTTCGAGATGTTGGTAACGCCACTAACCCCGGTCTTTACAGCTCTGCTGCCGCCTATTTAATCGGTTCGGCCGATGCCTCATTTAGCAACTCCGCTGATTTGGCTTCGGTGAGTATCGGTTATGGTTTGCAAGGCACTAAAACTGATGGTGATGCTGGCAGTGCCGCCAGCACAATTGCCTCGCCGTATACTGCCACTGGTACAAACGTCGGTGGATTTGAGCTTACGGCACAGGGCCTTTCCTCTGCTACCGGACCAGTTGCCAACGCTACTGTCGTTAGCACCCTCAAAGCCAAAGTTTCCGGTTTGGTTCCAGCGGGTTCCTACGTTGATACACTCACCTACGTCTGCACCGGTATATACTAAAGTTATGCCCATGGTGTTGCGCCGAGTTTTAGTAGCGCTAGTAGCTGCCTTCATTCTGCTGGGGAACGTTCCATCTTCAGTACTTGCCCAGACCCGAAACCTTTCCAGCCCTGATTCCGTTGGTATCCAAGTTAGTCCAGTCATTGACGACTTTGAAGTTTCCGCTGGTCAGACCACCGAGCGACAGATGGAAATTGCTGGCCTTACCCAACAAACCGTTACCTATTTTCCAATCGTTTTGAATTTTGAAGCCGACAAAGAAACCGGCAAGCCGGTATTTCTGGGGGAAAACGAGCGTTTCAGTAAATATAGCCTCTCCAGTTGGGTTAGCTTCCCCATTAAAACAATCGTCATTGAGCCCGGCGAAAAAGAGATTCTGCGCTACACCGTCACCGCTCCGAGCGATGCCTCACCGGGTGGCCATTACGGCGCAGTTTTACTTTCGACCGAAGCACCGGAGTTTGATGACAAGGGTGTTTTGGTTGGGGTAGTTGGCCTAATTGGCACGTTAGTTTTAGCGACTGTCCCCGGCGATATTACCGAGCAACTTATCATTACGGAGTACATTACTCCTACCCTCCTCTTTGCCCCGCCGGCTAACTTTGACGTGACCATCAGCAACCTTGGCAATGTCCATCTGCGCCCGGTCGGTGGGATCACCATTCGCAACTGGTTGGGCGACCAAACAAAGTACATTCCAATCAACGAATCGCTTGGCGCAATTTTGCCGGAATCTCAGCGACATTTTGCCAACTCCTGGCAATTTAGCTGGAGCGCGATCGGCCGCTACACCGCCAATTTGAGCTTAAGCTACGGCGCGGAGAAATCGGTAGCGGAGCTACGAGTTTTCTATGTGGTGCCCTACTGGTTCCTGATCGCTATTGCCATCCTCATTGCCTTAATTATTGGGAGTAAGTCCGTCCGGCGGATTCGTCAACAAAAACAACAAAACCTACCACCGCCTCCACGCCGTCGGATCGTGATGGGATGAGAAAACTATTAATTATCCTATTTGGATTATTACTCCCGACGATTGTCTCTGCCCAATCGGTGGACGTTGAAGGGAACGTCGCTTCCCAAGTTGACCCGGACGAATCAACGGTTGTGGCCAGTCCTACTTCAATTCCGGCAAACGGCGTCACAGTCAGTGTTATTACCGTTACGCTGCGTAACTCCGGTGGTACCACGATCCCGAATATCTCGGTCACACTTACCTCCAGTCGCGGCGCTACTGATTTTGTCGGGCACTACGAAGGACCAACATTAATGGTTGGTAATACTTATACTAGTGACGCCAATGGTGAGGTTCGCTTTGGTACCCGTTCCTCGACTAACGGTGTCGCCACCTACACGGCTGTGGCCGACTCACTGGTCACCCTTACCGATAAACCGTCCGTTACGTTTGGGGCAGTTCTTGGTAGTGGTGACTCCAGACAAATTGACCCCGACGCTTCGTCAGTGACAGCTGACCCAACCACTCTGCCCGCTGACGGGCTGACGTTAACAACCATCACCGTCCAGGTAATTATGACCAATGGTAATAGCGCTCCGGACGGCGTCACCGTCGCCCTTACCTCTAGCCGTGACGCCACTGATTATATTGGGCACTACGACAATGGCGAGCTGGTTAACGGCAACGTGTTTACTACCCGTGAAAAGGGCTTTGTGGTTTTTGGCTCACGCTCCTCGACAGCCGGGTTCTCGGTCTACACGGCGGTCGCCAATAAAACTACCCTGACCGATCAGCCAGTCGTCACCTTTACTGCTGTTGGTGGCGATGACGAACCACCGGGCGGAGGTGGCACGACCAGTCCGCCAACATCAACGCTGCCGCCAGTGATTCAGAAAGTGATCGATTTCCTTAAAGAACAGGCCACGGAGACCACTAGCAACACCCTCGCCGGAATCGGCGCCCTAACTACTTTGGCCCTTTTCCCTGCTGTTACTACCTCAATTATCACTGCGCTGTTGCAAAACATTCCATTATTCAACTTCCTCCTGACCGGCTGGCTACCGATTCGTCGGCGTAATCGCTGGGGAACCGTCCGCGACAGAAAAACCGGCGTGCCGGTCGCTGGTGTTGAAATCGAGCTCTTTCAGGTTGGCGGTAGCACACCAGTCATGAAACATCGCACCGACCAAACTGGTCAATACGGCTTTTTGGTGGAGAAAACCGGTAACTATTTTGTCTCTATTACTAACCCCCTCTACTTGGACTACAAGAGCCAGCCGTTCGCCATTTCCCGCCCCGCTCAAATTATTGGTTTAGATATACCGCTAGCCACCAATGTCGCCGAGCAAGTTAAGCAAGTTGGCAAGGCTCGCCGCTACCTGGATTGGGTCTACTATCTCAATTACTTCAGTCTGATAATGGTCAGCGTCGGCACGATTGTTTCCATTTACGTCTACTCCATCGAACCAACCACCATTTCCGCTCTTGTCCTGGGGCTTTACGCCGTCATTTGGTCAGTCAAACTCTTCTACTACATTAAGTACCGCTACTACGGTTCAGTAGTTGCGCTACCCAACGAAAACCCCTTGCCAACCGCTATCGTCCAGCTTACGGGGATGCGTCAAGGCATCCAAGCCCTGGTCCACTCCACGATTAGCGATAGCCGCGGTCGTTTTCTGTTTATTGTTAAGCCCGATAAATATTCAATGATTGTTGCCAAAGAAGGCTACGAGCCAGCCGAAGCGGAAGTCGACGAAAAACGAATTGCTCAAACAATTAAACTCCGCCCATCCGCTAACGATGAAATACTTAACCGTCCGGCAACAACAGGTTTAAGCAACATCTAGGCGAGAATTATAAATAATATAAACTCAACCAATGAGCAAAAAGAGTCATAAACATATTACCCCCCCTATAACACCCGATCCATCAAACTATTGGCGGCTGGCGGCGATTGCGTTAATCGTCACAAACCTCATTACTGTCGGTTTTATTACTAGAACCCATAAACCCAACAGCCAGTATCCCCTCATTGACCCCGCTCGCGACTTAATCGCTCAGGAACACTTTATCGTTAACTTCCAGCCGTTGCGCGAAACGCTATTTGAGATTGAACAGCGTGACGACGGTCTAGATTTTTCGCTCTATTTTGAATACCTCAACACCGGCGCCAATATAAGCATTAATAACAATCTACGCGTTTGGCCGGCGTCGCTACTGAAACTGCCGATGGCGATTGTGGTGATGAAGCGCGTAGAAAACGGGGTATGGGCGCTAACCGACCAATTAGAGCTCTTAGAAAAAGACAAAGGAGCAAAGTTTGGGACACTTTGGCAAAAAGAATCCGGCAGTAAAATCGCCATTGTTGATCTGCTAAAAGAAATGCTTACTCTTTCCGATAATACCGCCTACAACATTTTTTCCCGAAATATCGACAAGGACGAGTCCATTGAAGTTGTTATCGAGCTAGGTGTTGAAGACCTCTTTAATCAAGCTGGCCTTATGAGTACGAAGGAATATTCGCGCTTCTTCCGGGCATTATATACGTCCAGCATTCTCAAACGTGACTCCTCGGAACGGTTGCTAAAGCTCCTTGCCGATACCGAGTTCAAGAACTTTCTTTCCGCTGGTGTTCCTGTCAACGTAACCTTTGCCCATAAATTTGGAATCCAAGAAGACCTTGGTGCCTATCTGGACTCGGGGATTGCTTATCCGCCGAACCGCCCATACTTAATCACTGTTGCCATCAAGGGTACTGACGATCCCGGCGAACGGCCACGGGCCGAGGCATTAATGAAAGAGATTTCAGAAAAAATATTTGAGTACGTCACAACCAAATAACCCTTAAAAAACGTTTGACTACCCCTGGAAATTACGCCATATTTATTCCATATGAGGGGATTGTTTATAGCAGCTATTGAACTGCTAAGTCGGCATGTGGTGCCGACTATAACCACTTGGCGGGGAGAGGGGGAAGTTTAGAGTATGGGGGGGGACCCGCTACGACGCCTGGACGGTGTCTATCGATACGGCGCCAGCTTAGTTATTAAAACCTGGCAGAACTCGCCATGGCGACGACGGATTCTGTTAGCTACTACCATTATAAGTGTTGTTTCACTTGTCGCCTCAAACTTTGTTTATCCTTCTGGTGCACAAGCCGCGGTGGCTAACGGCGGTACATTTACTTACGGTGACTCGGCCGATAACGGTAACATGAATTTTCGCGCATTCACTGACGCGACAACGGTTGGTGGTGAGCTAACAACCGTAGCGACTGACACAACCAACGACATCAGTTGGATTAGGACGGCCGCCGCCCCCACCAGAGAAGAAATTATTGCCGTTCACTTGAAGAACACGGGACGCTTGGACGTTGTAACCTGCACTAGTGCCTGTGACGCAGCCGCCGACTGGACCCTCCGAGGGACGTACAGCACTGCTTCGACTGATGCAAACGCTGAAAATATGCGGCCATTCGATGTTGCCTACGAACAGCTCTCCGGCAATGCGGTGGTGTTTTTCACCGACGACAATACTACTGGCACGATCTACTACTGCGAGTGGAACGGTTCCAGCTGGTCGCCGTCTACCGAATGTAACGGCGGCACCTTTGCTCCTGGAGCTGGCAACGATATCGCAACTAGCGCTGTTGGTGTTAGCGGCCAGGTTGAGTGGGTACGGGTCGAAGCCAAAGGCGATCGACTTACCACCACCAGAAGTGACGAAATTCTCTTAGCCGCTTCTGACTCCGCTGATGATATGTGGCTAGCCAAGTGGGACGGCTCCGCTATGACCCAGGCCTCTAATCCCGTTGACAACCTCGCCGCCACTAACGCCCAAAAATTTGATATTGCCTGGGAAGAGACCACCGGTGAGGGTCTAGCTGTCTTCACCGATACCGTTGACGCAGCCCTACGTTTCAGTACATACGATTCCGGTTCTGGATGGAGTGCGGCCGATACCACCAACGGCCCAACCAACCCAACCACCACCGCCTGGAACTCCTGGCTTAATTTAGCAACCGACCCAACGAGCGATGACATCGCCCTTATTGGAGCTCTGTCCACCCCCGACGCTGACGCGGCCGTTTGGACCGGTGCCGGCTGGACCGACTCCAACCAAAACCTTACTGACCAGGAGACGCCGACTGGCAAGAATGTAGCCGTTGAGTTTGAGCGTTTTAGCGGTCGGGCAATTTACTACAATGTTGGCTTAAACGATTTAAACGTCGACGCCCACTGCTGGACCAGCGGCGGCGGATTCACTACCAAAAACGCCGCTATCGGCACGTGGACTACTACTGACGACGTTGAAGATTTAAACGTTATCGGCTCACCAAACAGCAATAAAATGCTCGGTGGGGCGCACGACATCGTTGATGACCTGGAAGGTTTTGTCTACTCGGCTGCCACCGGCTGTGCTGACGGTGACTGGGTTAATACCAGTGTCGCCACCCTTAATGCCGCCACTGAAGGTGTGGCCGGTAACACAATCAGGCAATCTCATATGCCGGTCTTTAAACCCTATTCGCCATGGAGCCGCAACTGGGAATGGTTTGGTGACGCGACGGAAAACGACCCAGACGAAACAGCCGACAGCCAGTGGGGTGGCGGAGCAGTCAGTGAGAATACCGAACCAACCACCGATGTTGATCCAGAAGACTTTGTTCGGCTTCGGGTTAATGTTAATGAAACCGGCAATATGGCCCAATCCGACACCCGGAAAAAATTGCAGTATACCAGCGGCTGTACCCCCAATAGTGCTGGCGGAGAGGCAGGATGTACCTGGACGGATGTTGGTGATACGGGGGAAACCACGGCGGTTTGGAGGTACGCCACTAGCGGAGAAACCTGTGCCAGCTGCTCGGATAATACCGCCGTTAGTACGGCTAGACTGACTGGTACCACCCAAAATGGTACATATACTTCCGACAAAGATGCGGCTGGCGGAACCAATATGGACCATACAGCGCTAGCAATTCGTGAAATAGATTTCCCACTAAAAGCCGAGGACGTAACTGCGGCCACAACTTACTACTTTCGGTTGTATGAGCCAAGAATTGGCGGCACAACCGGCCAAGATAGTGCGGTTTTTCGGGAGCAAGATGACGACGGCGCCAACGACTGCGCTTCGGCCACCTGTACCTATCCATCACTAACCACTGCGACAGCAACTATCACAATTTCCGGGACTTGTGATGGTTATGACCAGACTACTGACTGTGGCGATGTGGGAACCGTTAAGTTCGCCGTCAACGGTAGTGTGCAAGCTCAGGAAGATACAACGATCGGCGGAACGTGGGATATAACGGGCGTAGCGCCACCTTCAAACGGCGCTGTTATAACGGTTTGGATTGATGCCGCCGCTAGTATGGCGGATCGGGCTGGGGCAGTAACGGTGTACGACGGGACTGGCGACGTTACTGCGGTTCAGCTCTTCAAAGAGCATCTGACAATCGGTAGTGTCGATGACCAAACCACTACTAACGCTAATGTTGGCTCGTACGACAACTCGGTAGCTTCCGGCGACGACGACGTTTTCTGGGAAGTAAGCGCCGGTAACGACTTAGTAGTGGACACTGAAGGTCAGTCTAGCCAAGAAGAGTTGTTTATCGCTTCTGGCGATACCTTTAGACCAGCCTCGGCTGGCGGCGCAGACGTTTCAACGATGTTTATCGAAATTGTTGGTACCTGGACGGCTGACAACAACGCCATTACTGTCGCTGGTACTTCCGGTACCCTGTTTACGCGTTCGGGTACTTTCACTCAAAACACCTCAACCGTTAATGTTACTAGCGGTTCCGGTACACCAACGTTTCTCTCTGGCGCCACTTCGTTCCATGTTTTAACTATCAACGCCGCCGCCACGGTGGTAAATATGGGCTCAGCAGTCACGATTAACGCTGTCGATAACGCTCAGCTCAATATAACGGCCGGAGTATTTAATATTGATGCTAACAATATTACCGGCCCGGGGACTGGTACTGGACGGGCTTTTTCGATCAGCGCTGGAGCAAAACTTTGTTTGGGCGGTACCACCAACTCCACTAGCGCTACCTGCAATAACAGCGCTACCCAGACCACTTCTCGGGATATGCCAACGTTTAATACCTATACATTTAACGCCACTTCGACCGTCTCGTACCTCACTAACGTTGCTCAAACCGTTGACTCGACCCCAGACTACGGCCACCTAATTTTGAACCCGATAATCACCGCCGGGAGGCTTTATACTTTTGAGGGCGCCGTCGATATCCTCGGTAACTTTGATATTAATCCGGACGCCGCTTCGGCCTTAGCGCTGACAGTTGATATGGCCGGCGATATTATCGTTGCCGCTACCACGACCACCACCATCACTCGCACCGGTTCGAATGCCACTTCGGTGCTCGACACCATGCCGTCGGCCACCCCGTACAACCTTTCCACCGGCTTACTTAATATTGCCACTGGTGGCACGCTTGACGCTACTGGCGCCACTTCATCCATTACCATTACCGGTACCTCCGGCACGCTACTTACCGTCGCTGGCACCTTGACCGAAGGATCGTCTACGGTTGTCTTCAACGGTAACGGCACGCCAACTGCCTTAAACGGCAATACCGCCGAGGCCAGCACGTTTAATAATTTGTCACTAACTCCAGCACTCTCGGCGTCTGGTAAAACCTATACCTTTGGCACGACCGCCTTAATCATTAATGGCGACTTTCTTATTCATCCCACCGGCGATCAACTGCTAACCGTTAACCCTGGAGCTAGTATCACCGTTTCCTCTACCAAAACGACCACAATTACTGGAACCACCGCCACCTCCAAGCTGGACTTGCGACCTTCCTTGACTGACTACAACCTCACCACCGGGATTCTTAGTATCGCCACTGGTGGGACGTTGGATGCTGCTGCTGCAGCTTCGGTTATCACCTTAACTGGCACAGCGGGAACACTATTTGCAAACACAGGTACGTTCACCCAGGGCATTTCCGAAGTGCTCGTTACTAGCGCCTCTGGATCTCCGCGATTCCTCTCTGGAGCAACAACATTTCATAAGTTAACTATCAACGCCGCGGCCACCATTATTAATATGGGTTCGGCGGTAACAGTTAACGCTGTTGACAACGCCAAGCTCAATATTACAGCCGGTGTCTTTAACGTTGACGCTAACAATATCACCGGTCCCGGCGCCGGTACCGGCCGAGAGCTCACGATCGGCGCGACTGGGACTCTTTGTTTGGGCGGTACCACCAACTCCACAACTGCCACTTGTAACTCCGGGGCTACCCAAACCACTACTCGCGATATGCCCTCGTTCAATACTTACACTTTCAACACCGCCTCAACCGTATCGTACTTGAGCAACGTCGCCCAAACTGTTGATACCACACCAACGTATGGAAATCTCAACTTAAAACCCCTCATCACCGCCGGACGGATTTACACGTTTGAGGGCGCGGCTACTATTGATGGTAACTTCGACATTAACCCGGACGCCGGCAGCGCTCTGGCGCTAACCGTTAATATGGCTGGCGACATCACGGTCGCTTCTACCAAAACACTGACCATTACCCGAACCGGCTCCAATGCCACTTCCGTGCTTGACACCCGTCCATCCTTGACTTCATACAACATCACTACCTACGACCTAACCATCCAGGCCGGCGGTACGTTAGATGCCGCTTCAGCGTCTTCGGCGATTAACATCTCCAATTCCTACACTAACAACGGCACTTTCACTGCCGGCGTTAGTGTTACCACTTTTACCGCTACTGATTCCGGCAACACCCTAAATGGCACGATGACCGGAGGATCGGCCTTCAGAGATTTAATCTTTAACGGCGCTAGTGGCGCCTGGGCATTTAGCGCTGCTGTGGCCGCCACCCAAGATTTCACCGTTACTAACGGGGCCGTCACTGCCACTAACAACAACTTAACGGTTACTCGCGACATTACCCTGGCCAACACTGCCGGCGTCTCATATGTGGCTGGCTCCTCGACCGTCACCGTTAGCCGACACTTTACTGACTCCGGAGTAAAGTTTTCGTCCGGGACATCCACATTAATTATGGATGGTACCGGTACATTTACAGGAACCGGCGCATCAACGTTGTATAGCTTCTCATTGGCCTACTCCGGCTTTACCACCACGATTTCAGTTAGTGGCTCGTTGGTACTAGTAACCAATATTACTACCGTTAACGGCGGGACAGTTACAGGAACAAACGCCGGCATTAACGTCCGCTGTAATACCACCTGTTCGGGCCGGTTTGTCTTTGCCTCACCAACGTCGTTTACTGGCGGAGGCGATAACCGTGTTAACTATTCTTCCGGTGCAACCGACCTGACAATCACCATCACTGGGGGCAACTACGGCGGCTGGGCGGTCCAGAATATTCCTCCGTTTAATAACACCACCTATGAATGGGGCGGTGGCATTACTACTACCAGCTACTATCATCTTTCGGCTTCGACTGGCATTTCCGGATCGGTCCTCAATACGGCCAATCAGACTTTAAGCGCTAGCCGGTTCGAACAAGGGGTGAGCGCTCGGACGTCAACGACAACAGCCAACTTCGGCTCCAGCGCCATTAGCCTTACCTCCACTTCAGACGGTTTAATCGTCGGCAGCAACGGTGGGTCACACAACCTTAACCTTAATACCTCGACAGTTGATGTTAAAGGCAATGTTTTGTTTGTAAACGGCACTGGTACCATGACCGTTAATCCAGGTAGCTCTACCGTCACTTGGACACACACTTCCGGCACTAGAAGCTACGCCCCTAACGGTCAGTCACTTTTTAATATCACTCTGAACGGCTCCGGTGGCACTGTTCAGCCGGCTGCGGCCGTCGTTGCCAGTGGTAATTTTACTATCACCGCCGGCACCTACGACACTGTTTCCGGCTCCAACCACCCCTTAACGATCGGTGGCAGCTACTCAAACTCCGGTACCTTTACCGCCCAAACTGGCACGGTTACCTTTAACGCTACCGATACCGGTAATACGCTCGCAGGCACAATGACGAGCAGCTCATCATTCTATGACCTTACTTTCAGCGGCTCCGGCGGAGAATGGACACCGAGTGCTGCCGTCAATATATCAAATGACCTGACGATGACTGCCGGATCGTTGCTGGGAACCCAGAACATCACGGTGGCCGGCCACGTTCAAGGGACAGCCGGTGTTATCAATTTGACGGGTGGGACGTTTAAACAACGGGCGTCCAGTAGCAAAAATTTTAGCACAACTTCTGGCTCAACAGCTTGGATTTTTACCAATCTAACCTTCTCTAATAGTACGGGTGGGATAGGCACAACCACCTTCACAACTCAAACTGGTGGGTCCGGAGCGCTTACAGTCTCCGGTGTTTTAGCCATCGGAGAGTCTGGGGATACTGGTGCGACTGTTCTTGACGCCGATAACCGCACCTGGACGCTATCCGGCACCGGCGGTGATCCGTTCCAAATCCTGTCTTCCCCAGCTGGCGATCTGACGCCGAGCGGCTCGACCTTTGCCTACACCGGCAACAACGGCTCGGGCGATACAACGGTTCAGAGTGAAACGTACAACGTTTTACAGGTTAACAACGGCTCAGAAACCTACAATTTGGAAGGGGCAACGGTCGGTCTGGACGTTACAATTACTGCCGGGACTTTGGCCTTGAACAGCCAAACCCTCCAAGCGACCAACGACCTGACCGTCAACGGCACGCTTTCCGGCTCAACCAACGTTACGGTCAACGGCAGTGTTGTCGGTAGCGGAACAATTACCTTAAGTAGCGGCACTTTCTTACAACGGGCTACTACCAACGCTAACGAAACTTTTGGCTCAACGAGCGGCTCAAATAACTGGTCTTTTAGAGCGCTAACTTTCCGCAACTCTGACAGCAATAATCACTCGATTACCTTCAACAGCACCGGGAGCGGACAAATTATCGTCGGACAAAACCTAACCATCGGCAGTGCTTCAGATTCAAATACCCTAACGCTCGATAACGACACCAATGACCGGATTCTAGACGTTAACGGCAGTGTTTCGATTGCCTCAACCGCCATCTTCGAGCCCTCCAGCTCCGCTTCATTTACCGTTGGTGACGACTGGACCAACGATGGCACATTCAACCACAATAACGGTACCGTTACTTTTGATACCACAACAACAGCGACAATTGCCGGCGCTACCACCTTCTTCGGCTTCGCCTCGACCACCGCCGCCAAAACCCTGCAGTTTACCGCCGGGCAAACCTTCACCATCGATACTGGCGGCTTGCTGACCCTAACCGGCGCCGCCGATCCGAACGAAATCCAAATCCAATCAACCACCGGTAGTCAGTGGTTCATCAACCACCAAGGCACGGAATCAGTTAGTTTTGCCCAAGTCATTAACTCCGGTTGCGACGGTGCCAGTACCGATATCTCTACGTCTGATTCGGTTGATGATGGCAACAACGGCACCTGCTGGCTGTTTGGCTCCGACTTTTCCCAGGAAGACTTCCGCTTCGGCCAACCAAATGGCTTGGACATTGACTACACCGGTGCCCCGGCCGAAAACGCTGCCTACACCACCAGCGGCACCAGCGATGATTTCCGCTTGCGCATGCTTGTTCACGTTAGCGGCTCAAACCTGGCCCAGAACGGCAACACCTTTAAACTCCAGTTCGGCGAAAAAACCGCTGCCACTTGTACATCCGGCGTGTCTTGGGGCGATGTTGCCACCGGTAGCGGCGTTATCCGTTACTTTGATGGTTCCCCCGCCGATGGTGCTGACTTAACTGCTAACGCTGGCGACCCTGATCACACCGGCCACACGGAAGTCGCCCAGGATTACGAAGAAGCCAATAACTTTACTAACTCGGTAGCCACTATCAACTCTGGCCAAGACGGTCTGTGGGATTTCTCGTTGGTTAATAACTCGGCCGTTGGTGGCAAGCGTTACTGCTTCAAAATCGTCGACGTTACGGGCGCGGGCGACCTAACTACCTATAACCAATACCCGGAGGTAATCGTGGACGAGGAACTGATTGCCACCCTTGACGCTACCTCCAAGAACTTCGGCGTTATTCAGCCCGGTGGTAACCCGACTGACGTTAGCTCCACGCTTACCACTACCACCAACTCTTCAACCGGTTACGTTGTCTACACTTGGTCAACTCAACTAATGACGATGGGGGCTTTCACCCTGCCAGACTGGACCGGCAATAACGTCACACCTTCAACCTTCGGAAACGGTTCGTTTGGTTTTGGCTACACCACTGACGACAACAACTTAACCGGCGGTGGCGCGTCTCGTTTCAGCGCTGGCACACTCTATGCTGGGTTCGTTCATACCGGTCCTGGTGATCCAGTAGCTGACCGAGGTTCTGGCCCGACTGCCGGCCAAGTTGACACTGTTGGCTACCGCATTGCCGCTTCTGGCAGCCAAGCCGCCGGGCCGTACAGCACAATAATAGTGTACGTTTGGAGTGTGACTTTCTGATGAAATACTTACTCTCCATCATTGCGTCCGTCCTTTTGCTTGGCTCGGTTCCGGCGCTCGGCCAAGGCGCGATTTCGCCGACCATTGGGGTATCGCCTGCCAAATTCTTCGAAACCGTTACCCCAGGAAAAACTCACGAATTTACGGTCAAGATCCGTAACCTCGGTACCGACCCAATCCCACTTGCCGCCTCACTAACCGACATCGATGATATCAGCGACGAAGGCGTGCCGATCTTTGCCGAAACTGTCGCCAAGCGCTCGGCCAGTGATTGGGTGAAATTAGCTGGCAGCGATGTTATTGTTGCCCCAGGTGAAACTGAAGAAGTCGCCTTCACTGTAACCCCACCGAAAGACGCCGCCCCCGGCGGCTACACAGCGGCGATTATCTTCCAGGCCCAACTGCCGTCGTACTACTTTGATATCGACGCCAATGCCCGGATTTTGCCGGCTATCTCCGTGCTGGCCTTCTTTACCATTGCCGGCCAAGGTGAAATCACCGTTGACCAAGTGTCGCTGGAAAGTTTCCGGGTAGCGCCAATCGTCGTCAGCACTCCACTATCTATAGTGGCCGATGTTAAAAACGATAGTAATTTCTTTGTCCAAACCGACGCTACAGTGGACGTTAAAAGCATTTTTAGCAAAAAAACCTCCACCCAGGAGCTGGGATCGGTAATTTTACTGCCGGAGAACAGCCGCAAGTTTGTTACCGCCTTTGAAGATTCGCTCTGGCCCGGCATCTACACTGCCACCATCAGCTTCACCCAGGGCGACAAAGTACTGGTCGGCGCTGTTAAGTTCGTCGCCCTGCCGTGGTTCTCCATTATTATATTGATTTTGTTGGCGCTCTTTGGCTTGGGCCTAGCTGGCCGCCGCCGCCTCAAACGGGCTTGGGCCGTGCTGCGCGGTCGCGAAACCCAATCTCCTCGCCGCCCGACGCTACGTTAAATCACTAAAGGCACTTCTGTATTTCTTCCTCACTGAAGCCGAGATTAATAATGTCTTTTATGTACTTAGAAACCGTTTGGTTGGCGTAGCTCTTCTTTCCTAGAATAACTACTATGAATGGTCTGGTATGCAGAGAAACTTTCTTTTCTGCGGGGGTAGTGTACTTTTTATGGCTGGCAATTGCTTTCCTTCCAGCAAACCCCAGACAAGCCAAACACTTCTCTAGTTCTTTAGACCCAAATCGGTAATCCATTTACCGAACGTGCTGCAGTGCTCGGCTTTGGAAAAAGTCAAATTCGTATTGTTTCTTTGGCTTAGTTCTTGGTGACAACCGACCAGCTTGGACGTATCGAAACTTATCAATATAACTTGCAGGAATATCGTAGTAAGTAGCGATTAAATCGTTTATTGCGAAATCCAATTCGCTCAACTCATCCACTTCGGTAAATACGCCTAGCTCAAGAATGTCGGCCACAAATGGGCCTTCTTTGGCTCCGGCGACCCTAACAATAAATTTGTCAGGCAGGTTCTTTAAAATTTTCTCAATATTGTCCCCTTTATTCATACGGGTATTGTAACACTAAAATATCACTACTTTTATGTATTTTCTACAATTCATCTAGTTGACGTTCGGTATTTGTTTGGTAAAATACTTTTACCGCACGTTTACATAACGAACGGAATTCTCACACGAGAAAACTTATGAAGAAAAAATTAGCATTCGCAATGCTGCTTGTTCTGGTTGCGACTCTATTCGCACTGCCAGTCCAGCAGCAGTCGGTTCAAACCGAGAGAATCTCGATCTCCAATATTGGCCAAGAGCCAAACGGAGAATCTTGGGCATATACAGTTAGCGACGATGGAGCGTACGTTTGCTTCAGCTCTGGCGCAAACAACTTAGTTGCCAACGATACGAACAACCAACCGGACTGCTTTGTGCTAAACACGGCAACTGGGGAAGTGATACTCGTTTCTACGGATGTGAACGGAAACCAAGGAAACTTTGGTAGTGGAGAAATATTCATATCTGGCAACGGACAATTCGTCGTTTTCAGATCGGGAGCAAATAACCTCGTCCCAAACGACACCAACAACTTTCCAGATCTTTTCGTCAAAGACCTGAATAGTGGAGTTATCGAAAGAATTTCGGTCAGTACAAGTGGCTTGCAAGCAAACACTGGGGCAAACTCTGGAACAATCTCTTACGATGGACGCTACGTTGCCTACGGTTCAAGCTCTAGTAATCTAGTAGGCAGCGACACAAATGGTGTTGACGATATATTTGTACGAGATAGACTTCTCAACACTACAACGAGAATCTCAGTATCTTCCGAAGGTACACAGGCTAACAACTACTGTGACTATCCCATTATCTCTTCCGACGGAAGGCTGGTAGGATTCACATCTATCGCCTCCAACCTCGTTGACGGCGACACTAACTCTGAGTGGGACGTATTTTTGCGTGACACTACTACAAACACAACGCAAAGAGTTTCACTCGGAGATGAAGAGAACGAACTCAACAACTCTGTTCGTACGTTTGACATCAGCGACAACGGAGAGGTTATTGTCTTTGTGACACGAGCCAGCAACGTTGTAAGCGGCGACACAAATACCAACCCCGATGTTTTCGTTAGAAACGCTGTTGATGGTTCGACAGTTCGGATATCTTTGTCATTCACTGGGCAAGAGTTGATTGGAGGAAGTGGGCTTGAAGGGGTGTCTATAAGTCAGAACGGAAGATTTGTCGCCTACGATTCACAGGGCAACAATATAGTTCTCAATGACACAAACCAACAAAGAGACGTGTTTCGTTATGATCGAAGTACTAACGAAACCGTGAGGGTATCACTTTCCTCATCTGGAACCCAGAGCAACGCGGACTGTCGTAGCCCCTATATCAACAAGGATGGCGATATTGTAACGTACGTAACAGTAGCTAGCACGCTCATTGCGACTGATACTAACGGGTTACAAGATGCATACATAACCTATGTTCCTTTGCCTGACCCAGTTACGGAGATTCTCTCTCCCTCCGGTGACTCTTACCTCCGTTCTGGTCAACCAAACCAGAACCAAGGAACGGAAGCGATCCTGCGGGTAAGGCAGAACGGTTCGAACCGCTCTTTGGTGCAATTCGACCAAGGTGCTATCGCATCGTTTGTCGGGAACCGGGACGTGGTTTCAGCCAAGCTCCGACTCTTCATCACCGACAACGGTAACAACTGGGGAGCAAGTGGCAGAGATGTTGGTGCTTACCGACTAACTCAAGCCTGGACAGAGCTAGGAGTCACCTGGAACTGCCCGAACGACACCAATACGTCGAACGGTTCACCGGACGGAATCCAGTGGGAGATGACCAACAGCGCTCTCTGGCCGTTTGTCACTCCGGCAACCTCAACCGTGCTTCACACCAACGGCCTCTCCGGCTGGGTGGAGTTCGACGTCACAATCGACGTTCAGGCTTTCGTAGATGGTTCGGTCAGTAACTTTGGCTGGATTATCAAGAAAGTGTTGGACTCCCAAGGCGGTTCGGTGGAGTACTCTTCGAAAGAAGGGCTCAACCCTCCCGAACTGGTCATCATTGCGCAGTAACTGCGCATCCACTGCCACCCCTTACCGGGGTGGCAGTTTTTTAATCATTCTTTAATAGCCCTTGACAAGTATTTGCACTGTCCCGCATAGTGAATACATATCATGAGTCTACGAGGAGGGAACATCATGGCACAGCCGTTTAAGAAACTTTTTTATGTTTTGGCCATCTCCGGCCTCGTTTTGGTTAATTTTATTGCCCAGCCAGTGTTTGCTGTTGCCCCTCAAGACTTGCAAATCCTAATTTCGGATTCGAGACCGAGTACTTCTTCCGATTACACAATTACACATGACCAGGCAACTACAACTGGTGACTTTTCCGCTGGTGATACATTGGTAATTACTTTTCCGGCTGGTTTTGACCTAACACCACTTTCTGAGCCAGGAGATTACGACTTTGTTAATGATGCTGAGGGTACGCCTGTGGAAGAAACATTGATCACTGGCGGTTGTACAGCAACTGATAGTATTAACGTGTCTGTTTCAGGGCAGGCCATTACATATGAAGCTTGTAGTGCATTTGTTGGTGAGGCTGCTGGGGTAGTTATAAAGCTCGAGATTGGTACCGTTGCTTCCGGTGGCACTAACCAAATTGTTAACCACGCCACGCCAGCAACATACTCAATTAGCTCTGACAGTACCGACGAAGATTCTAAGGACGCATTGATTGTAGTAATCTCTGGTGTAACAGTTTCCGCAACCGTAGACGAGTCGCTAACCGTTAGTGTTAATGCGGTTGCTGCTGGCGCACTCTGTGACGATAACGGTGGCGCGCCAAGTGAAATAACTACCACTGCTACAACCGTACCGTTTGCCACAATTACTACCGAAGCGTTCTACAACGGTTGTCAAAGAATTGACGTAGGAACAAACGCAGCTGGTGGATACAATACTACTGTCAGACAGACACAACTTCTAACCTCAGGCTCAAACACTGTCGCAGAAGGTACTTGTGACTCAGGTACACCCTGTAGTGATACGTCCTTGGGTGGTTGGGAAGACCCGACAGCAAATGGCTTCGGGTACTGCGCTGACGATCGATCAGGAAATGCGGCAGCTGACGCGGGCATCGCTTCAGGAAGCCAGTGTGACGACGCTACCCCAGAGTATTACACCTTCTTCACTGCTCCAACTGCGCCAACAACTGATTTCATGTTTTCGTCAGGCCCAATATCGGGTGATCAAACAAATATCTCATATCATATATCAGTGCCGGGCGACCAGGCGGCTGGAACTTACCAGAACGTTATGGTCTACGTGGTGACGGCCACTTTCTAGACCCTTCCCTATGCCCTACAATATGGGTATAGGTTGATGATATGAAGATTGGTAAAGTTTCGGTATTTCTGATTACTGTTTTGGGCTTGCTTGCACTCTCTGTGAGCAACGCCCTACCAAGCTTTGCCCAAGAGTCGGTTAGCTTAACGGTGTCACCACCATCTTTTGATTTCGGACTTAATCCAGGTGTAAGCGAATCCAACGTGATAAAGGTGATCAACCCTTCGAACGTTGAGGTGGAGCTAGAAGCAAGGGTTGAGAACATTCTTGGTACGACCGACATAGGTCAAGTTCGGTTTACAGAAGAAGAAACCGAGTTTTCTTTAAGTAGCTGGGTAACGGTAAGCCCATCACGTTTCAGGTTAAAAGCGGGTGAGAGCAAAACTATTTCCTTCACCATCAAGGTCCCTGCTAACGCCGAGCCGGGTGGTCATTACGGAAGTATCTTAATCGGTACAATTGCGGCCGAAGGCGGCGGAACTGGATCGGCAATTGTGCAGCGTGTCGGAAGTCTTCTGCTTGTTAGGGTTTCCGGTAAGGCTAATGAAACAGCCGCCATGGCCGGCTTTACCACAAAGACATTTGTTGGTGCGTGGGACGAGATTAAATCCCAAGACAATACAACAACGTATTTCATTCCTAAAGAAGAAAAAAACGACCTCGAAAAACCAGTAAGTTACTTTAGCAAGGGGCCGGTAGCCTTTGACCTAGCAATAAAAAACAATGGGAACGTCCATATTAGACCCGTTGGTTTCGTAACAATTTATAATATGTTTGGTAAAAAGGTGACTCAACTAGCCATAGAGCCCCGCAACGTCTTCCCTGGAGTAGAAAGAAAGATAACCGTTCTTTGGCCAAAAACTAACCTTTGGGGTGGATATTACAAGGCACAGCTTGTGGCCGTATACGGACAGGGCAACCAATCGCTAACCTCAACTACTACTTTTTGGGCTTTCCCGCTTATCCCCAGTATATTAATCGCTGCTTTTATAATTTTCGTCATTGTTGCTAGAAAAAGATTAGCTAAAGTAATTCGCGTACTATTAAAGGGGTAGAATTGATGGCCAAACGCCTAGTGGGGGTGTCACTGGCAATTTTAGGCTTGCTGACACTTTCTCTCCAGCCAGCACTGGCCGCTAACCCCGACTCTGTAAAAGATACCCTAAGCGACTCGCGAAAGAATACTGTTTCTCAACATACTATTACGCTCGACATGTCAGCTGGTACTGCTTTTGGGGCGAGCGACACCATAACCATCACACTCCACAATAATTTTACTTTGCCTGCTTTTGCTCCGGCCGATGTCTCGCTGAACGATGGTACGTCACGAACAATACTGGCTAGCTGTGCGGCTGGTACGGATAACGTTGGGCTAGGCGTCAGCGGCCAAGTTATTATATTCACCGCTTGTGCTGGTTTCACCGCCAGTGGGTCCGGGGCTACAGTAACAATTAACCTAGGCGTGGGTAGTACGAAAATCACCAATCCAGTTAACTCTGGCCTTTATATTGTGACAATCGCTGGTAGCTACGGCGACGATTTAAGGGCGTTCAACGTTGCCATTAGTGACGGTGTGGCAGTCTCTCTAACTATCCCCTTCCCTAATGGGGACGTAAGGTTCACTGGCGACGCTTTCCCTGGAGCGATTGTGACGATTCTTGACGGTGGCGCTGTTGTTGGAACAACGGTAGCCAACTCTACCAGTTTTTTTGACAAAACTATTCAAGCTCTTAGCCCAGGTATGCATACTTTCGGTATTTTCGGGCAAGCGTTAGATGGCAGAAAAACGTTGACATTAAGCTTCAATATTAACGTCATTTCAGGTATGACCATTACTGTTAGCGGAATACTGCTACCACCGATTGTTACGGTTCCAAGTCAAGAAAAACGACCGGTATTTTTTCCCCAATCCGGATTGGCTAGACACAACAGCACTGTCACCACATTCGTTAATGGCCCGACGACAGATAGTGATCAGGGAAATACAAACACAGCCGGAGTATGGGGTTTTAGCGCTGATAGTATTTACCACCTAGGAAACCATACAATTACTGGGTTAGTTAACGACGGCGGTGGGAACCAGAGCGTAGTAACAAATCCCGTAAACTTTGAAGTATTACTTTCGGCTGATTTGAATATAGACAACTTAATCCAACTAACTGACTTCTCGATTTTGATGTTTAACTACGCTACCAGTAACCCACCCAACAAAGCCGCTGACATCAACGACAACGGCCCTGTTGATCTGGTAGATTTCTCGGTGATGATGTTCTTTTGGACGGGCGGCTAGCCCGTCCAAAAGAAGCTCCGAGCGTAGCGAGGATGTTTTTCTGGACCGGCGGTTAGCCGGTCCAGAAAAAGCTCGACTCTTCCAACGGAAGAGGAGATGTTCTTTTGGACGCCTAATATTACTTCATAATTCCGTTATTTCCGTTAGGATTAATCCATGGAGGGAAAGCGTCCCGTTTTTGCAGGTGTCGCCTTGGTTTTGGTATTAGGCGGGTTAATTTACTACTTTTACCAGGCTCAACCCCCCGCCAAGATAACTCTTGAAGTACCCAGTAGCGCCACTGTCGGCGCGGAAATTTCCGTGCCTTTAATGCTTTCCACTCGCGAAACCATGAACGCCGCCGAGTTTTACTTCAGTTTCTCGCCGGAAGCACTGGAAGTAGTAAGAATTGACACTGCCGGCTCGTTTTACCAGTTATGGGTAACCGGTTCGCCAAAATTCGATAACGCCACCGGCGAGCTATCGTTTGAGGGCGGCCTACCGACCCCTGGGTTCTCCGGCAACGGCTTGGTTGGAACGGTAGTTTTCAAGCCGAAACAGGCCGGTAGCAGCCAAATTACCCTAAACGAAGATAAGTCCCGGGTTCTGGCCAACGACGGTAAGGGCACGGAGATTGAGGCCAGCTTTCGACCGGTGAGGGTTGAGGTGCTATGAAGCGTTGGATTTTCGTAATTGCCCTACTTTTAAGCCAGTTACCGGCATTTTTACCGACGCCAACCGCCCAAGCGGCTAGCGCCAGATACTACTTCTCCCCCTCGACCGTTAATATTAACGTCGGCCAATCAACAACGGTTTCGCTCTATGTATCCACCGACAGTGCTGTTAACTCCGGATCGGGCACAGTGGTTATGCCGACTGGTTACGCCGACGCTACGGCCATTAGTAAATCCGGATCGGTTTTCACCCTCTGGACCACCGAGCCAACAATCTCCGGCTCCAGTATTAGTTTCGGTGGTGGCCTAGCCAACCCTGGGTACACCGGCACAAGCGGTAAGGTTCTGTCGTTTACCGTCAAGGGTAAGGCCGAAGGCACGGGCCTAATCACTCTGAACTCCGGACAGATTTTAGCCAACGACGGCAAAGGCACTAATATTTTCTCTGGCAGCTCCAGCACCACCGTCAACGTTACTCGTACTGTTTCCGGCGCGGCGATTGCCTCGGAAACCCACCCCGACCAAAGCAAGTGGTACAGCGCTGCTGACGTCAAACTGTCCTGGAGCAGCCCATCAGGCGTCTCCAACTACTCCTACACCCTTTCCAAAGCCGGCGCTGACACGATTTCCCGCGACGGTATCAGCGGCAGTAACGCCGAATTTAAGGCCTTGGCCGACGGCGTTTGGACGTTTAAATTAACCACCAAGTACTCCGACGGTAAAACCGCCCAATCCAGCTTTACGCTGCAAATTGACACCGTTGCCCCAACTAAACCGGTGGTAACAGTCACGGTCAAAGACGCCAAAGATCAGTACCCGAAATTCGATATGAGTTCGACCGACGAGACGTCGGGGGTGGATTACTACGAAATAACCATCGACAACGGCGAACCCATCAGAGCTACCGAAAATCCCTACACCATGCCAAAGCAATTGCCCGGCAACCATAACTACAAAGTTATTGCCGTGGACAAAGCCGGCAATAAGAGCGAAGTGGCTACTGGCAGCCTCTTTATCGACGGTGTGCCCGGGCCAACTATCACCAGTTCCCCGGCCTTTGTGGCGATGCTTCAACCAATTAACCTTAAAGGTACAGCTCTGTACGGCTCAATCGTTCAAATCTACATCGACGGTACAAAAGTCTACGAGTTCTTGGTTAGCGAAAACCTCTCCGACCAACAAGAGCGCAAACAAGGTGGCTATCAAGCGGACGAAGAGGTGGAGTGGCAGGTAACGATCGAACAAAATCTGCCAAGCGGCGCTAAAACCATCTACGCTACCCAGACCACCAGCGAAGGTAACGACAGCTTCAAATCCAACTCGGTAACAGTCCGGATTTTGGCCGGCTGGATTTCGCTCGGTGGGCTGATTATCCCAATGGCGGTACTGTTCTGGATTAGCTTGCTACTGTTAGTGTTGCTAGCAATGCTGCTGGTTTATCTCTGGAAACGCTATATTGCTGGTTGGAAAACTCGCTTAACACGGCTCCAGGAACGGGTGGACAGCGAATTGGTTGACTTGAAAAAAGAAAAACCCATTGAAGAGGCCGACGTTCTGCAAACTAAACAAGACATCGACAAAGACTTCGAGGAAACGAAGTAAATGATTCGAATGAGGTTGCTAAAGAAGCTTATTTACGGCTTTCTAGGGTTGGCATTAGTTGCTAACGCTCTATTTTCGTTCGGAAAGCCGGCCATAGCCGCCGAAGCAAGTCTGACTTTTAGCCCCAATCACGGTGACTATATTGTTGGCAACACCTTTGAAATATCGCTACTACTTAACACCAACGGTGAGTCTGTTAATACGATTGAGGCAAATATGGCTTTTCCACCCGATAACATCCAAGTGGTGTCCATATCGAAGTCATTGATTGAGATTTGGGTGGCGCAACCGTCTTTCTCCAACTCTGCCGGGACAATCAACTTAGTCGGCGGTATTCCCACTCCTGGTATCAATACCACCGCCGGGATAGTGACAACTATCACTTTTCGAGCAAAAGCCGCTGGTGAAACCAAGATTCGATTAGACCCAAGCTCCAAGGTACTAAAAAATGACGGTAGCGGAACGAGTATCCTCACTTCACGAGGCGAAGCGTTGATAAACATTACCCCCGCCCCACCTGGCGGCCCCAACGTCAGTTCAAAAACTCACGACGACCAAACCAAATGGTACAACAACAGTCTAGTAACCTTTAATTGGGATCGCCCCGATAAAGCCACCGATTTTAGCTACATTTTAGACAATAGCCCACTCACCATCCCTGATGAGACTGTCGATTCCGCAGAAACATCAGTTAGTCTAAAAGCCGAAGCTGATGGGCTGTGGTATTTTCACATACGGGGTAGAAGCAATGTCTGGGGCGGAACAACACACTATTTAGTTCGAATCGATAATGGACCTCCGGCCAAATTCACCCCCAACTTACGACCAAATAGTATTGATACCTACGGTCAGTCAATACTAACCTTCCGCACCACCGACGGTGTTAGCGACATTAATCACTACGAAGTTAAGCTGATATCGTCCAACGAGAACGACGGTAAAACCACTATCTTTACCGAACAAACCAGCCCCCACGTGCTTCAGGGATTGCAGAAGAGTAAGTACAAGGTTGTGGTGAGGGCGTTTGATAACGCTGGCAACTACACCGATGGCGAGGCGGACTTGCGAGTGACGGCTCTTCTCTTCGGATTATCGCTCGGCCAGATTACCCAATTTATTAGCGGCCTCCTGATACTTGCCATATTGGCGCTACTGTATTTATGGAGACGCCACCACCGCCACTACGTTACCACCAAACAACTTACCAACGACCTATCTAACGTTAGACTCCAAATGAAGCAGAAATGGGAGGAGCTGCGAGCTCTAAAACAGGTTGAAAAAGAGTCTGTCGAAACAATTGCCGACCTTGCCAGTCCGCCAACTGATATTGACACCCCGGCGCTACCGGCCGACCAAAATTTACCCCAGAGCCCTGATTCCAGGCAAAGCCCGCCCACTCAACAACTCTAACGTCGCGCCACCACCGGTGGAAACAAAATTAACCTCCTGCAGGAGTTTGAGCCGCGAAAAAATCTCAATGGTATTGCCGCCGGCGATAATTGTGGTCGCTGGCAGTTCGGCAATATATTTAGCGATAGTGTCGGAACCGTGGGCGTATTTCGGGTTTTCCGAGTGCCCTAACGAACCGTTCCAGAGGATCGTTCTGGCACTTTTTAGATAGGTTTGGAACTTTTTGGTCGTCTGCGGGCCATTATCAAGAATTTTCCCACTTTCCCAGACAAAATCTTCCGGCAAAACTAATTTGTCGCGGTAGCGCTTCACTAGTTCCTTAGCCTGCTCCAGATAGGCTTTATCGATAATCGACTCCCGAACGTTCATCCCAGCGGCTGCTAAGAAAGTGTTAGCCACTGCCCCGCCAACCAACACTCGATCAGCTTTGTCAGCTATATATCTAATCGCTGGTAATTTATCAGCCACTTTTATGCCACCAATAATCGCCACAAACGGCCGATCTGGGTGCTTCATTAAGTTGTGCAAAATTTCCACCTCTCGTTCAAACAGTAACCCTGGATAGCTCGGCAAAAATTCGGTAATGGCTACCGTAGAAGCCGCTTCCCGGTGGGCTACTGAAAAGGCGTCGTTGACGAAAACCTCGCCGTACTGAGCCAGTTTTTTGGCAAAAGTCCGAGAGTTACCCTCTTCACCGGAGTCATATCGGAGATTTTCCAGTCCCACCACTGTTCCCTCTGCCATTTCCTCAATTAATTTTTTAGTCGCCGGAGAAAACAGGTTAGGAGCAAATGAAATTGGTTTTTTCAGTAGCGCCGAAAGGTGCAAGTAAACCGGTCGCAAGCTTAGTTTTGGATCGGGCTGACCGTTCGGACGCCCAAAGTGTCCAATAATCACGACCTTGGCTTGGCGGTTGAGTAAGAAGTGGATCGTTTCGAGAGAGGAACGCAACCGTGAATCGTCAATAATCTCACCGCTATCACCTAGGGGCAAATCCAACCCTAATCGCAAGAGTATTTTTTTGCTGGCAATTGGCGCGTCTTCCAAAGACTTCGTCATAGTCTTAGAATACACGACCAAACCAGCCTAACCAAACCTGCTACAATAATTTCATGAAGACGCTACTCTCCTTAATACTAGTATTCCTCCTTTCAGTCAGTTCGCTCGGTTACGTGGCGAAGCGCTTACAAAACCCCGAGTTTCTGATATCCCAAGCCCGGGAAGTTAACTTCTACGGCCGCCTATCTAGCCAGCTCGGCGAAAATCTGCCCGACGGTTTTATTGAAGGGTATCCACTGACTAAAGAAGAGACGACCGCCGTTATCACCGAAGCTGTTGATGCCGACACATTTTACGGCTTTATGGAGGTTTACGTTGGTGCCTACTTGGATTATCTCACCGGCCAATCAGAGACAGTGACTTTCCAATATAATTTGGTGCCGACAAAGGAAAGGTTGGTGGAAGCGATGGCCACCAAGCTGATTGCTAAATATCAAAGTTTACCCACTTGCACGGCCGAGCAAACCCGTAGCTGGGATATTGAGAAAGCGTTCCCCAACTGTCAGCTGCCGCCTGGTAGTATCGAAGACGGCTCGGTTAACTCACAGCTAAAAAGCCAGCTGACCAAAAACGTCAATCAGTTACCTGATGAAGTGAACAGTAACCAAAGTGTCGGAAATGATAACGGCATGCGCAATATCGTTAAAATTGCTAATATCGCTATCAATATCTCTTGGATTGCCACCTTATTAGTAATACTGCTGATGCTTCTGGTTTGGCGACGTAAGGCCTTTATCCCACTGGCCATTAGTCTGCTGTTTGTTGGGTTAATCCAGGTGGGCTTTAGCTTGGTGGCCTGGGATTGGATTGCTCAAAATATCAGCGATGCGTTAGTTGGTAAGTTTGGTGGCGGCGGCCAGTTGGCACCGTTAGCCATTGATATGGCCGGAGTGGCGTTAGACGTGCTTAAGAAAACGCTCGATAACTTAACGATTATTATCATCGGCTCTGGCGCGGCAATGCTGGTGTTGGGAATTATCGGCGCCGTGCGCGGCAACAAAATAGTGGCCGCCCTTCCATAGTCGGCGGGATATCCGCCAGACTTAGTGGCTACCAGCCACTATAGGAGTCAGGGCGACCCCGAGCGGAGTCGAGGGGCTGCCCCTTAGTGTTGGTTCCAGAACCGTTTCTCTAAGCCAGCGATCGCCCGAGCCCGAGTTCGAGCCGAGATCATTGAGCCGAGCTCGACATAGCAGTTGCTGCCGTCAGTAAGGAGTAGCTTAGCGTTATGCTGGTCGAGTGGTTTCTCTAAGCCCCCATCCAGCTTGGCAGTAATCGTGTCGGTAATTTGGCCGGCCAGCTGCCAATCGGCCCGGGCAATATTGGCCCTCTCGCGATCTTGCTCAATAACTATGACGTTGTTGTGGTTGGACAGCTCACCGGTCGCTAATGTTATCGCCTCGCCAGTTAAATCCACCTTCATCCCCCGGATTTTCTTCGATGGGAAAACACCCATTGGTACGGACACTGTCACCCCCGGATGTTGGCTTTTACCCAGTGATAGGCCGCAATCACGTAACCACTGGCCAAATTTACCGGACGTGTTTGCCTCCACTTCCATCCGCACCGCCGCTACAGCCGCCGAGGAATCGCGGTTTTTTCGTTGCAGTAGCTCTAGGGCTATCTGATAGCTGTCAGCAAACTTTCCCTGAAAACTGACTCTAGCTTTGGCCTGGACCCCCCGATTTTCCTGGGAGCGCATCGTTGAAAGCAACGTTTCGAACTGATCAACAATCTTTTCCCGTTCACTGCTGGTATAAACCGGTGTTTGATCAATAAATAACAAGTCAAACTCTATATTTCGAGTGCTGGTAATAATTCGCCGATCGTTAAGGTTGATGCTTTTGACGTTAGCCGGTAGCACCTTCACACCGCCGATTTGGCTAATCCGCCGCGGAGTGCCTACGGCCGGAAATACCTGCTTGGTGTTGGTAAGCCAAATAATATCCAGATGAACCAAGTCGCCGTGCAGATGGCCTAACTGTTTGGCCACAAACAGGGAAAGTTGGGAGTTGCCAAGAATAACGACAGTTTTCTTCATCACCGAGCTCTAGTCGGCGGCGCTGGCGTGCCGGCAGATGGTTAGAAAATCTCGTGCTTTCACCGAAACCCCGCCCACTAACAAGCCATCAATCTCGCGGTGCCGCAAGAATTCGCTGGCGTTTGTTGGATCGACGCTACCGCCGTAGAGAATCCGAACCATTTTAGCGGCGGCCGCACCGTACTTTTCGGCAATCACCTCGCGCAGACGGCTAATGACAGTGCCCGCATATTCAGCCGTGGCCGGACTGCTGGTACCGATCGCCCAAATTGGTTCGTAGGCAATAACCAATTCGTCGAGTCGGTCTTTTTTTAGCCCGGCCACGCCGTCGCGGAGTTGTTCGATTAATTTAGTCCAGTGGTACGGCTCCACTACCGTTCCGTCTTGGCCGATCACTTTCTTGGCTTCCCCAACACAAAGAATCGGGCTGACCTGCCAGCGGAAGGCCGAGTGAACTTTTCGGTTGATTAAGTCGTTATCTTCGTGCAAATAGCTGCGCCGCTCGGAGTGGCCAATAATTGCGTATTTAACCATATCTTTCACAAAATAGGCCGAAATTTCACCGGTGTAGGCCCCCTGATCTTCCGGATAAAGATTTTGAACAGCGAAACTGACATGCGGCAAACGGTTTTTCCAGTGCTCCAATATACTCGGCAGCCAGATCGCCGGCGGCGCTAACACTACCTCCACTCCGGCGACTTCTTCTAAGCCACTCTTCAGGGTAGTTGCTAGTACCAAGGCATCCGACAGCGTTGGGTACATTTTCCAGTTACCAACAATTAGTTTGCGCATTGTTAATTCAGCGTACCAGCCGCCCCCCTAACAAAAAAGACCCCGGAAGGGGTCTAATTTGTTACTTAAGGGAGTGGTTAGCCCTGATCTCCCACACCTGGCGTTGGCTCGCTGCCTGGTGTCGGCGTTGGGGTTTCTTCACCCTCTTCTTTTTCCTCTTCTTTTACTTCTGGCGTATCTCCTTGCGGTGCTTCATCTGGCATTAGAGCCTCCTTAAATCTTAGGTAGCAAAACTACCTTGCCCATATGGGCACTTGTACCCTCCAAACGTACCAACCAAGCGCTAGCTCGTCAAGAGAGTAATTGTTGAATTTTACTGGTTAGTTCCGTTAGTTTAACGAGTTCTGTTTGACTATCGGAGCGCAGCTTAAGTTCCACCGCATTTTCCTCGGCCGTTTTGGCGCTGTAAACCAGGCGAATTGGCACACCGATCAGGTCGGCATCGATGAATTTCTCTCCAGCAGAAGCTTCCCGATCGTCGTAGAGTACTTCCAGCCCGACGTCAGTTAATTCCTTCTCGATTTTCTCGCCCATTTGGCCATCAGTTAAATCCGTCAAATAAACCTGGAACGGCGCCACTTGAGCCGGCAACTTCAGTCCGTTCTCATCGTGGTAAACTTCCGCCAACGTTGCCAACAACCGGGTAATACCAATCCCGTAGCTGCCCATCACCACACTTTGCTGCTGACCACTAACATCGCTATATTTCAGCTCGAGCGCATCGGCATACTTGGTACCCAGGTGAAAAATATTACCGACTTCAATGGCTTTAACTCGTTCCAGGCCCTGTTTCTGCTCATCGGTCAGGTCTTTTTCTACTTCCGTGTTGTAACCGGTTAGTAGTGAGCGGTTAATTAGGATCTCGTCTTCGCCGGTGTCACAGAGCACTTGGAACTCGTCAGAGTACTCTTTGCCAAATATCCCGCCACTGGCCTTAACCCGGTACACCCCTAAACCCAGGCGTTTGAACGCTTTAAGGTAAGTAACGGCAACTTTTTCGTAAAAGGCGTTATGCGACCCTAGGTCCGGGTGAAAGCTGTACAAATCTTTCATCAAAAACTCCCGCCCTCGGAGCATTCCTGAACGTGGGCGCAGCTCTCGGCGGAATTTAGTCTGGAATTGGTAGAGCAATATCGGCAGGTCACGATATGATTGGACGACTGGCCGAACCAGTTCCGTTACCTGTTCTTCGTGGGTTGGGGCGAAACATACTTCGCCAGCAGCGTCGGTATATAAAATCTCCTGCATCGCTTTATCGTCCCAACGGCCAGACTTCTGCCAGAGCGCTTTGGTCTGCATGCTCGGCAAGTGCAGCTCTGAAGCGCCGATGGCGTTCATCTCATCCCGGATAATCTGACTGATTTTCTCGATGGAGCGCAAGCCCAGCGGCAGCAGCGAATAGACTCCAGCCGAGGCTTGAGCGGTGAATCCAGCTTTATCGAGCAAATGGGCGCTAACACTGTCCTGGGCGGCAGTATCACGTTTGGTTTTAATAAAGAATTGGCTGTAGCGCATTAAAATAACCTCTCCAGTACATTAAAGCGGATAATATCCTTGTAGGTTACTACCACGAAGGCTAAAAGTACAAAAAGTAACCCGGCGGTGGCTAAGGTACCGAGCTGGCGCTCTGATAATGGCCGGCCAGCGGCTTTTTCATACCCCAGCGCGGCGATATGGCCACCATCCAACGGTAAAATCGGCATTAGGTTAACAATTCCCAACCCTAACGTAACAATTGCCACCAATTGCAGCAGATAATCGAACCCGAGCCGTCTAGTTTTGCCTGTTAGCTCTCCAATGCCAATAATTCCCGTGACGTCATCGGATACTTGCTGCTTAATAATAAGATTTTTCGCGAAGTCGACAAAAGTTACGGCCGACAGGCCAACTATTCGACCCGATTCCCAAACGGCGGCAGCCGGTGCTTTCCAAAATTCAGTTTTTACTTCCCCAGTGGTCGCAATTACCGCCCCAATCGGGCCTTCGCCTGCAGGTGGGGCGACTCGTGGTGTTAGCTTAACTGTGCCCACCCCTCCGTCGCGAACGAAGTTAATAGTAATCTCCTGGCCTAATAGATCGCGAGTAGCAAGAATAAAATCTTGGTCAGTGGCAATTACCTGGCCGTTAACGGTTTTCAGAATATCCCCCGCTGCTAGCCCCATCTGCGCAGCCGGAGAGCCAGGATTGATGGCTTTGATTATTACTTCTTGGCCAGAGCTAACAAAAGGATTGCTACTAACCCCCGGAAAAATAGGGTTGAACCCAACGGTAAATAAAACCATTAACACCACAATTCCCAACAAGAAGTTCATTACTGAACCAGCCACCAGTATCTGAAAGCGCTGCCATACTGATTTGCTGCGCAGTGACCGCTTGCCGGTCTGTTGGTCGGTCTCGCCAAAGAGTCTGACGTAGCCGCCGAGGGGAATTAAGTTAATGGCGTAGGTTGTTTCGCCACGTTTTTTTGACCAGAGCCGTGGCCGAAAACCGAAGGCAAATTCCTCCACCAGTACTCCGTTCTTCCTGGCGACTAAGAAATGCCCTAACTCATGAACAAAGACCAGTATTCCAAGAATCAACAGAAAAATGACGGTGGTCCAGAACATTTAGGTACTCAAAAGCTCTTTCTCTTTTCGTTCAACGATTTCTTTGACTTGATCGTTGCACTGATCAATTATTTCGTTGAGCTCTTTGGTAAAGCGGTTTAGTTCGTCTTCCCGCATCTCGCCGCTAGCCTTGGCTTTGGTGGCGCTCTGGTGGGCGTCGCTGCGGATTTGACGTAGACGAATTCGGGCGGCTTCGCCTTTTTGGCTAACCACTTTGGCAAACTCCTGTCGGCGCTCTTGGGAAAGTGGTGGTAGGCTCAAGCGCAACACTGCCCCTTCGTTCACTACCGAAAAACCTAGCTGGCTGGCTCGAATCGCCGAGTCAACAGCGCCGATTACGGCCTTATCCCATGGCTGAATTAACAATTGGCCCTGTTCGTTACCGGAAATTGAGGCCACTTGTTTGAGCGGCGTGGCCGCGCCGTAGGCCATCACCGGCAAATCGCCGACTAAATCGGCCGATGCTCGCCCCGGGCGCAGGGTACGTAAATCTTCTTCGAGAACAGCCACGGCTTGCTGCATCTGCTGTTTCACTTGGGAGCTACTCGGCATTTATTTAGACGATTTGTGAGCGGCAGCAAGCTGAACATACGCCGAAGCCACGCCGACCACGCCGATAGGGAAGAAAATGATTGAGACAACAGTATTGGCGATAGCGGAAGCGATATCCGACCAATCCAGCAAATCAATTACGATAGTGGGGGCTATTGTTAGTACGATGTAGATTAGTCCGATAACCAGAAAGACACCGATAAGCGAGAGTATCTTGCCCTTAACGAGATTTTGGGCGCGAATAAAACTATCAAATACCCTAACATTTGGTTGTTCAACTAAAATGTATTGGGCGCTCCAGTAGCGGGCCGCCAAATAAATTCCCGGAATAATCAATGCCACTAGACCCAGCGCTACTATTAAAAAGTAAACAATCATAAACCCCAGCACTTTGAGCCACAGGTGTGACTTATCGGGTATTTCCTTCAGGGTTGGCTTTTTCCCGCGAGCCGTCAGCATTCCCATACTGATCGTTCCGGGGGTTATAAATACTAACAACAAGAAGCTAACAATACCGAGCAATATACTAACAAAACTTTCCGGATCAAAGATATAAGTTGGGATTGCCAGAGCCCCAGTAATCGTCCCCAGTAAAAGCCAGATCTTTAGGTTGCTTCGATACGCAAACTGGACATCGGCAAATATTTTGGCCAGGCTTATCATCAGCCATACTATACCATAAAAGGCTGATCCGCCTAGAGAAAATTACTGGCCGAGTTCGAAACGGGAAATTCGGGAAATCCGAATATTTTCACCAATTTTGGTGATGGTTTGATGCAAGTAGTCTTGAATTGTCAGAGCCGGATCTTTGAAGAACTCTTGCTTGAGCAGTTCGTCAACGTTTTCCGGGTTCATTGAAGCCACTTGCAAGGCGAGATCGTGGACGAAAGCTTTAAAGTCGTCGTTACGGGCGACAAAATCGGTTTCGCAGTTCACTTCTACCATCGCGCCAATCCGCCCGGCATGGGCGTAAACGTCAATTAAACCCTGGGAGGTGGAGCGGTCAGCCTTTTTGGCTACCGTCGAAAGACCCTTTTCCTTCAGCCAAGCGATCGCTTTGGCTTCGTCGCCACCGGTTTCTTCCAGAGCCGATTTAACATCGTTAATACCGAGGCCCGTCTTAGCTCGTAGTGATTTAATTTGGTCAACTGTGACGGCCATTACTTTTTCTTGGTTACGGCTTTTTTAGCAACTTTTTTAGCTGCTTTCGCTATCGGTTTCTTTGCGGCAGGCTTCTTGGCAACTACTTTTTTGACTGCTGTAGCCTTTTTGATAACTGTCTTTTTGGCTGTTGGTGCTTTTTCTACTAGTTCTTCAGCTTCTGCTGGGGCAATTTTGGCAACTTTCTTGCTGGAAGGAGTAATTATTGTCTGCAAAATCAGCTCAACGGCTTTCGGAGCGTCATCGTTGGCGGGAATTGGGTAAGTAATTAAATCTGGGTTCATGTCGGTATCGGTAATCGAAACCACCGGCACGCCCAACTGATTGGCTTCTTCGATGGCAATTTTATCTTCGCTAGCACTGGCCAGCACAATCAGCGCCGGGATATCTTTAAGTGTCGCCACGCCGCCCAGGAAACGCTTGGTTCGCTCAAGTTTGTTCTCTAATACTAGCCGTTCTTTTTTGCTTAGCTTCTGGGCTTTTTCACTAGCTAGAAATTCTTCTTGCTCGTTCATCCGCTTGATGTTTTCACGCATCGTCAAGAAGTTAGTCAGCATCCCGCCAAACCAACGCTCGGTAATATACGGGGAATTAACCGCTTCAGCGGCGGTTTTGGTAATGTTGCGAACCGAGCGTTTGGTGCCGACAAATAAAATTGGCTTATTGGCAGCGAGATGCTCCTGAATTACCTGCTGGGCTGTCTCTAGCGCCTGTTGTGTTTTTTCCAGGTTAATAAGTGCCACATTGCTTTTGACTACGTAAACAAACTCTTTGGCTTTCGGAAAAGTCAGGGAGCGATGATGACCGAAATGGGCGCCGGCTTCCGCTAGCTCAACGAGCGTTGGGATACCCATTACTTAGTCTCCTTTTTGGTCTGGACTTTCTCCAAACGGGCTTTGAAGCGATCCAAGCGGCCAGCGGTGTCCACAAACTTGGCTTTACCGGTGTAGAGCGGGTGGCAGTTAGAGCAGATTTCCACGCGCAATTCCGGCACAGTAGCGCCGAGGGTGAAGGTGTTGCCGCACGAGCAAGTGATTTTGGCCTGCGGATAGTACTCTGGGTGGATGTCTTTTTTCATCGTATTTACCAAGAAATTGTAACAGAACAAAATATGGTAATCAACAGGTTGGCGGGGTGGCGGGCAGATATTACTCTCAAAGACGCCGTCCAGTTTTCCAGCGAAACCGGCGGCTTGCGTCTCAACACTTTTGTCGCATTAGCGACACCAAGCAAAAGTGTCTCCGACACACTTTTCGAATAACATCTGCCCTTACACGAAAAAGCGCAAAAGCGGCGAGCCTGACCCACAGCAGGTCCGTGAGCCAGCTTTTGCTCCACCCGCCCGGGGCAGCGTGCGGGGGTGGGAGTGCAGAGGGTAGGGGGACGCTTCGCAACTAGTCCCCCTGTCCTCTGCAAAAAACAATGATTTAGGTTTCTAAACCTGTTAGAATAACAATAATGATTGAAGAAATCAAAAAACGCTTGGCGGAAGCCGAACAACTGCTGAAAGAAGCAGCTGATCGAGATATCTTAGAGTTAGCCCAGGAAGAAGTGGCTAAGTTGAAGAACGAACTCGACGCTCTCGACCCAGTTAACTCCCGCAATGTGGTGCTGGAAATCCGTGCCGGTAGTGGCGGCGACGAGTCCGAGCTGTTTGCCAAAGAGCTACTGCGAATGTACGAACGCTACACTCACACCCAGGGTTGGAAATTAGAGATAATCGAACTTAACCAGTCTGAGTTGGGTGGGGTAAAGTCGCTAACAGCCCGAGTTGTTGGCCAAGGCGCCTACGCCAAACTGCGCTTCGAGGGGGGCGTTCACCGGGTTCAGCGAGTGCCTAGAACCGAGAAATCCGGCCGGGTTCACACCTCCGCCGCCAGTGTCGTCATACTACCGGAAGCTAAAGACGTTGATATCCAAATAAAAAACGACGAATTACGTATTGATGTTTACCGCTCGGGCGGCCATGGGGGTCAAGGCGTTAATACCACCGATTCGGCAGTGCGAATCACCCATATCCCCACCGGCCTGGTGGTTACTTGCCAAGACGGCCGCAGCCAGCTTCAAAACAAAGAAAAAGCCATGAACGTGCTGCGCTCCAGGCTGTGGGAATTCGAACAGGAAAAACAGTCCCAAGAAATCGGTAGCGCTCGGCGTGATATGATTAAATCTGGCGATCGCAGCGACAAAATCCGCACCTATAATTTCCCCCAGAGCCGGGTTACCGACCACCGGATTAATAAAAGTTGGCACAATATTGAGAAAATTATGGACGGCGATTTAGAAAATATCGTCGAAAGCTTACGGTTGGCCAATCTAGGTATTGATGACCGTTGAAGACTTACTTCGTGACGCTACCGACCAGTTACGTGATAACGGTTACATCCACGGCGAACGAGAAACCGGCTTTATGCTGGGTAAAATCCTCCATCAAGATAGTGCTTGGCTGAATACCCACCCAGAAGAGGAAGTCCCGCCCGCCGTCGGTGTCGCCCTGGAAAAAATGGTCGCCAAACGCCTCCAGGGCTGCCCACTCGGCTACATTCTGGAAGAGCAGCCGTTTATGGGCCTAAAACTGCGCAGCGACAAACGTGGCCTAATCCCGAGGCCCGAAACCGAATTTCTGGTGGAATTAGTGAATAAGCAGATCAAAGACTTTCACTTGCAAGAAAAGCATTTTCTGGAAATTGGCACCGGTTCCGGGCCAATTGCCATCAGTTTGAAAAAATTCTTTCCCGATGCGACCGTGACAGCGACTGATATTTCCGCCGACGCCCTCGAGCTAGCCGAAGAAAATGCCAATACCCACGGCGTTGACATTGAATTTATCGAGAGTAATTTATTCGAAAAAGTTCCGAAGAACCAATACGATTTGGTTATTGCGAACTTGCCGTACGTCCCGACCGAGCGACTGGCCTTTATAACCGACCAAATTCTTGATTGGGAGCCGATGGTAGCGATAGAAGCCGGTATTGACGGTCTGAAGTATATTACGCCGTTTATCGAACAGCTCTCGGACTATCTCGCTCCGGATGGCATCGCCGCCATTGAGATGTGGCACACCCACGGTGAACCAGTGAAAGCTCTAGCTAACCAATTTCTCCCCAGTCACGAAGTGGTGATTGAAAAAGACTTGGCCGGTTACGACCGCTACGCCTTTTTCCTACCGCTCAAGGTTTAGTTACCTTTCAGTTCGCCGAGCGTCAGCTCCACTGTCATCGTGGCGCCGTTACGCAATATCGTTAACACCACTTTATTGCCGGGCTGGTACTCCCGAATTACCCGCGCCAGAGGCGTCGTTTCCGTGACTGTTCGGTTATCAACCCTGGTAATAATGTCTTTATCTTTCAGCCCGGCCGCTTCAGCTGGCGAACCAGGTGCTACGGCTGGTGCCCCGGTTCCCGCCACCACTAGTGCCCCCTCTTCCACTGGCAGCTCCAACGAAGCGGCAATCGCTTTGGTAATGGTTTGATAACGAACACCAATGTACGGCCGGATGATGGCGCCGTTCTTGCGGTAGGAATCCAGCGCTTTTTTCAAATCGTTCACTTGGATAGCAAAGCCGATATTCTGACCATCTCCGGCAATGGCGGTATTAATGCCAATCACTTGTCCGGCTAAATTGACCAGTGGGCCGCCGGAATTACCTGGGTTAATCGCCGCGTCGGTTTGAATCAGGCCGTCGAGCGCCTCGGTTGTGCCGTTACTGTCGCTAGGGTTAGCTAACCGTTCCAACGCCGAAATCACCCCAACTGTAACTGAGTTACGAAACTCGCCCAAGGCGTTGCCAACGGCAATTACCCACTGACCAACATCTAACCTGTCGGAATCGCCTAGTTCGGCTACTGGCAGACCGCGAGCATCAATTTTAACTAACGCAAAATCCGAAGCCGGGTCTTTCGCTACCACCGTCCCAGGATAGCTCTTGCCTTCAGAAGTGGTCACCGTAAAAGTCACCAAATCAGCAATGACATGTTTATTGGTGGCAACCAGACCGTCGCTAGTGACGATAAAGCCGGTACCGGCTGTTTCGGGAGTTTGAATGCCAAAAAAGCTGGCCACCGGGGCTCCCTTGCCGTTGATACTAACGACTGCTTGGCTAATTTTCTTACTGGCATCAATAATGGCTGACGATTCTTCCACGATAATTTTGTCGGTGCGGCTGGTTTGGATATTGAAGGTCTCCAGATTATCCAGACCTAATCGGCTGCGTATCGCTTCGCCGGTAGGAGTGGCCGACAAAAAATACAATGTGGCAAAAGTACCTAGTATCGAAAGTAGAACCACCGCCAAACTAGCGGCAACAAAAAACGGCGGTTTGGTAATCTTCGCGTCCATTAGTTACTTCTTGCTCTTCTTTTCTTCTTTCTCGATATGGAGTGCTCGCAGAATGCCGTGCATCGCCGAACTGATCGTGCCGATATTAACAATTGCCGGAACAATCTCGGAAACAAAACTGGCAAATGTCGCCTGCAAGTTGTCGAGCTTGGCGACGATTCGGTTAGCCCGGTGCAGTAACACAATTAAATAGCCCAGGGCAATAATAAAACCAATCAGTACCACAATCGACAGATAGTTTATCAACTCAATTTGGGTCATCTACCTCCTTTAGTAGAGCGTTGTTCAATTACAATCCACGAATCCTTGTCGAACGACGAGTTTGGATAAACGTGCAGGTTGCCGTCGTTATCGCGTAGGCGCACTTTTCGAGCATCCATTCTTTCCACTATACCCTCCACGCCAACGTGCTCAATAGTATCTCCCACATTGAAGTCCGGGTCTTGGGCCAAAAATACGCCTGCCACCATATCTTGAATAAACACCGACGAGCCGATCGAGATGGCGATACCGGCCACCGCCACCGTGCCAGACAACGCCAGCGCCACCTGGCCAAGGCCAATCTGCTGCAAAATGGCCGCTAGTACCAGAAGCCATAGGCCAACATCAACGACCGACATCAGCACGCCCTTCAGGGCCTGGTTAGCGCGCGATACCCGGATCACACCGTGGAGCAAGGCTTTGATCAGCTTTATCAAGAGAAAACCAAGGATAAGCGTTAATAAAACTTGGGGCAGTTTGTCCCAAGCCGCTGCCGCAATCTCAACAATTCGGTCAATAAATGAGGTAAAGCCCATCTCCTACTAATACTAGCACAGCTAGCTTTGGAGTTGCTTTTCTAGCTCGGCTCGAGCTTGGACAACATTGGCCGTACCTTTAGTTTTGGCCATTACTTTGCCAACCAGAGCATTGAGAACGTTTTGGTTACCGGCTTGGAAATCCGCCACAATTTTCGGGTTCTCGGCAATAACTTCTGAGCATATGGACATGAGATCGTATTTATCTCCATACATCTTCAGGGCAAATTCACTCAAATTCTCACCGGATTCCGAACACGAATTAATGATCGCGTCGATTAGCGCGCTCCCCCATCCAAATTTCTCTTTGAGTTCCAGAAAATCTATTTGCTCATCCGTGTCAAATTCTGCAAATTTTGGTTTCACCGCAGATAGCTTTGCTGCTTCTACGGCGTAGCTTTTACCCTTCTTGTCAAAAATCGTAGCAATCTTTTTACTTTCTCCCCGATCAACCATTACCCTGGCAATGTCTTCGGGAATGCCCAACTCTGCCAGCTGTTTTCGTTGGTCGTCCGGCAACTGGTGATCGCTAGCTTCGCTAATACTAATTGCCACAAACGGCAAGTCCGGCTCGGGGAAATAACGGTAATCGGCACTGGTTTCTTTGGTGCGCATCACCACTGTTTTACTGCTATTTTCATCCCAGGTGCGAGTTTCTTGCTGAAGTTTTTCGCCCGCTTCCAGCGCTTTGGTCTGCCGCTCAAACTCGAAGTTAATCGCCTTTTCCACCGAACGGAACGAGTTAATGTTTTTTACCTCTACTTTTGTTCCACTGGTACTGCCGTCTTTGGAAGCCGAGATATTGGCTTCGCAGCGCATTAAGCCTTTCTCCATGTCCGCTTGAGAGATATCCAAGCTTCGCAGGATTCGCTGGAGTTCTTGGCAAAACCGCTTGGCGGATTCAGCTGAATCAAAATCCGGCTCGGTAACAATCTCAATCAACGGCACCCCGGCCCGGTTATAGTTAACTAGCGAGTGAGTTTTGTCTGGCGAGTGCATTAGCTTTCCAGCGTCTTCCTCCAGGTGGATCCGAGCAATTCGGTGGTCTTTGCCGTCAATTGTAACTATTGCGTTTTCAATCAACGGCGTACTAGACTGGGAAATTTGATAGCCCTTCGGCAAATCCGGGTAGAAGTAATTCTTGCGTGCCCAAAATGTCTCATTGGCAATCTCGCCCTTCAGCGCCTGCCCCAGCTTCACCGTCATCTCCACGGCCTTTTTGTTCAAAACCGGCAGTGCCCCTGGCAGACCGTAACAAACCGGACAAACATTGGTGTTGGGCGCACTATGAAACGGGTCATTTTTACAGCCGCAGAACAGCTTCGTGGCCGTCTGCAGCTCCACGTGCACTTCCATGCCAACGGTTAATTTCCAGTTACTCATCGCAACCCCCGTAGGTTAGAGATCGCCATCTTGGCGTCTTGGTAAAGCTTGTCTTTTTCCCAGCTCGCCACAAAACTACCAGATTCGTGAGCCAACTCGTTACGTTTCTTATGAACGCCCCAGAGCATATTGAGCGTCGAGCGATCGGCGATTGACTGAATCGACTTCAGCCGCTCGCCCATCGTTTGGCCGGGAACGTTTGCCTGTTTCAGTACATAATCCACTAGCATATCGGCCTGAATAATCAGTTGTTTAGTCATTGCTTGGTCGGCAGATGCGGCCATCGCGTCCAGCGAGCGCAGTTTCCCTTCCACTTCTAGCCAGTCAACGCTGCGGAACCCGGTTTTAGGAGTTTTTTTGCCAAAACTAAACCAACCCATCACTGTCCTTTCTCCGTTAGGCGCACCAATATATCCGGCAGTTTGCCGTTAATAATTACCCCAAAGTATAAAATCACAAACGTCGCGACCGCCGCCAGTGTTAGTCTTTTTACCCAACGGTAAATCGGGGCCAATCGCTCGGCTCGGCGCTGTTCGATTGCCTGTTTTTCAGCCTGTGTCTGCTCTACTCGCTCCAGTTTTTTCTCGCGCTGCTTTTTACCCATGGGGCTTCCTTTTGTGATAATCAGTGTCCTTTTGGAACTGTTTGGCCAGTGACAGTAACACGTTTTCGGCTCGGTTATTGGCAATAATTTGCCCGCCGATTGGCAGGTTGTTTTTGCTAAAACCAATCGGTACGGAAATTGCCGGTACACCGGCTAAATTGGCCCCCACTGTTAGCAGATCCGATTGGTACATTGCCACCGGGTCTTGGCGTTCGCCAAATTTGAACGGCAGCGTTGGCGTAGTTGGTGAAATTAGCACATCTACCTCTTTAAAAACTGCCTCGTGTTCTTTTTCTATCTGTCTGCGGACATTGGTCGCTACCTGATAGTAGGCGTCGTAATGACCGACTGATAGTGCATAAGTCCCAATCAGTATTCTCCGCTTCACTTCCGGACCAAATAGAGCGCGGGTATTCAGATACTTTTCCAGTAGATTTTTGGCGGCGGCGCTGGCTTGGTAGCGAATACCGTCGTATCTGGCCAAGTTGGCTGACGCTTCCGCCGGTAAAATAATGTAGTAAGCCGGCAGCGCTAGCGGCAGTGACGGCAAGGAAACTTCGCTGATGGTTGCTCCCTCGGCCCTGAAATGGTCCACAAACTCTTTGGCGGCTTCTTTGACTTCCGGGTCAATCTCCAAATCCCAGAGTTCTTTCGGTAGGCCGATTTTCAGCTTAGAAATATCGGTTTTAACTGGTTCATAGCGATAATCGATAGTTGTTTGGTCGTATTTGTCTTGGCCGGAAATAGCGGCGAACACTTTCTCCACTGTTTCGGCGGATCGAGCCATCGGGCCAATCACGTCTAGTGACGAAGCCAGTGCCACCAAGCCATAACGAGAGACACTACCGTAGGTTGGCTTTAGACCAGTTACGCCGCAAAAAGCGGCCGGTTGGCGGATGGAGCCGCCGGTGTCGCTTCCCAGAGACGCATCGGCCAAATCTGCCGCTACAGCTGCTGCTGAACCGCCGGAGGACCCGCCGGGAACCCGTTCAGTGTCCCAAGGGTTTTTGGTAGCGCCATAAGCCGAGTTCTCGGTACTAGAGCCCATCGCAAACTCGTCAAGATTGGTTTTACCTTTTAACACCGCGCCGTGTTCTTTGAGTTTGCGCACCACTGTCGCGTCGTACGGCGCAATGTAACCTTCAAGGATTTTTGAGCCAGCCGTCAACGGCCAGTCTTTGACAGAAATATTGTCTTTGATGGCGATTTTCAGGCCTGTTAGTTCGCCCGTAGTTGTGGCTTGTAGCTCCTGATCATGCAAGAAAATGTTCAGGTTAGTCATCTTCGTTCTCCCCGAATACTGCTGGAACGACAACTTGGTTGTCTTGCCACTTAGGCGCTAGCTTCTCTAGTTGCTCCAACGACAGTGAGTCACTTCCCTCTGTATCGTCGCGTAGCTGGTCTTGACTGATAGCTTTTGTTTCCGATACATCGGTCACTTCAGCGCTCTGTAATTGGTCAATAAAATCAATAATTTCCGGCAATTGCTTGGAGAATTGGTTCTTTTCTTCGGTATTTAACGAAAGCCGGGCGAGTTTGGCAAGGTGGTTTACTTCTTCTGGCAACAGATGTGACATTCTTGGTTGAGTATATCTGTCAGGTGGGGTTACAAGCAACCCCGAACGTCTAAATCCTTCCGAACCGCCTAAAAAAAGTCTTTTACTTCACACTCAAGGGCGTTAGCAATAATAAAAAGCGACTTTAATCGCGGGGCTCGAAACCCTTGCTCGATATAGCCAATCGCTACCCGATCCAGCCCTGTCGCCTCCGCCAGCTTTTCTTGAGTAAAACCTTTTGACTTTCTTAACAACTGGACTTTATCGCCAATGCTTTTACGAAACGTTGTAAATTCGGCCTCATCGTAAAATTTTGGCTTTGCCATTTCAAATAAACAGTAGAAATCCAAGCCACAACCAACCACTAACAATCTGTTAGCAATTATGTTATTATTTGCTAAATATCTAACAGAAAGTTAGCAAAAAGATAAAATGACAACACTATTTTGGCTTCTAACAGTATATGGAATACTAGCTCTCTTGCATATTTTGACTCAAATGTGGGTTGGACACTTAGAGCATCGCCGTCAAAAACACCCCGTTTTTCGCGGGTTCCATCAAAACCACTACGAGAAAGTTACTGTAATTATTCCCACTTATAACGAAGATGTAGCAATTTTACGAGCCTGTGTTGGGTCGATACTACAACAGCGACATCGAGACCTGGAAGTAATAGTGGTAGATGACGGTTCAAGAATGACGCCACAGTTACAGGGTTTATATCGAGAGATGACCGGAAAAAATGTTCATGTAATTATGTCTGAACGAAACGCTGGCAAACGCAACGCCCAGAAGTTGGCGTTTGATGTGGTAAGAGGTGATATTTTAGTAACAATAGATTCCGACACTATCCTTCACTCTCCGGAAGCAATTTCTCAAATCGTCAAAAGGTTTAAAAATCCGAGAGTTGGAGCAGTAACCGGAGATGTACGCGTCGAAAACAAGAAAAGGAACTTCCTAACCAGGCTAGTCAGTTACAGATACTGGACAGCGTTTCATCAGGAACGAGCTGCACAAGGATATTACTCGGTACTGATGTGTTGCTCTGGGCCATTCTCGGCTTACCGAAAAAGTATTGTTGACCAAGTTAAGGAGCAGTATGTTTCCCAATTCTTCCTCGGAAAAAACTGTACTTATGGAGACGATCGACATCTCACCAACTTAATTCTCGAAAAAGGTTATCAGGTAGTTTTCGACAACCAAGCCATCGCTTATACTTTCGTTCCTGAAAAGTTGCGCGACTATTTGAAGCAACAGGTCCGTTGGAATAAGAGTTTCTACCGAGAGATGCTTTGGACGTTTAAATTTTTTCACAGACACCACTTCTATATGATCTACGACCTATTGATGCAGTTCATTCTGCCCTTTTTACTGCTCGCGGCATTAATCGCTATGATTTATCAGGCAGCGTTTATCGACATCCGCATTCTCTGGCAGTACTTGGCGGTACTTATTGGTATTGCCTTACTACGGTCGCTCTACGGCATTTATCGAACCCGAGATTTCGGATTTTTGGTCTTCGTAGCTTACGGGTTTTTGCACGTTTTCCTACTTATCCCGACGAGAATCTATGCACTCGCTACCCTTAGCAATACCAAATGGGGAACACGGTAATCCTACCCAACTAACTTCAGAAACTCTTTTTCGCTCAAAACCTTCGCACCAAGTTTTTGGGCTTCAAGGAGTAAAATATTACCTCAACAGATTGACTTTTTCTATGTTTCGGGGTATAATCCCAACACAGTACGGAGGTATTGAGATTGAAGATTAACAACCTGAAGAAACTTGGAACCCTCATCACTCTGACGGGAGACGTCGACTCTGGCATGATCAAGTCGTTCGACGCCGCAATTGAGAAGATCGTCAATAGTGATGACAAGGTGAAGAAGGCAACCATTCTTCTGTCCACAACTGGGGGTAATTCTGTCGATGGAGATGCAGTTGCCGAGCGAATTAAGTTCGCCAGTAGCTTTGTCGATCTCCAGATCATCGCTATGACATACGTAATGTCGGCTGGGGTTAGGGTCTTCCTTTCGCTCCCACGCGAAAAAAGATTCGCTTCTACTGGCGCAATCATCATGATCCACCCAATGGGACGAGGTTGCGATGCCGTCAGCAAACAATCCATCGCTGAACGGAAACGACGCCTAACAGAAGAGTTTCTGGAGACAGAATTCGCTGAGAAAAGGGAAGTTCAGTGGATCCGCGCCCTTGCCAAGGCAATGGGAAAGAGCTACTCGACTACCAGGGCGATGTGGTTCAAATCCCACCGCTTCACCGCCAAAGAGGCGTTGAAGCACAACCTGATCGCTTCGATCATCCGCTAGCCCACCCGGCTAGCGGCTTTTTTTATTTAAAATTGAATGACCCCGCCGGTACCGGCGGGGTCGAATCTGTCTCGGCGCACTTGTGTGGACCTGGACTTTAGGTTCTGGCGATGACGCCTCTCCCAGGAATGGTTGCCCAACCCCGACATACCCTATGGACCAACAAGTGGTCAGCTTTCTCGGCACCAGGCCTACTTACTTCATCAAGCCCAAAAGGCGTACTACAGTATGCAAAGGGATTATCCTATATATAGGATTAGGAATCAATACCTAGGGTACAATTTTCAGAAACTCTTTTTCACTTAAAATCTTCACCCCAAGTTTCTCGGCTTTGGTGGCTTTGGAGCCGGGGTTTTCCCCGACTACCACTAGATCGGTTTCTTTGGAAACGGAGTCGTTAATGTCGGCTCCGGCTTGCCGGGCTTTTTCTTGAGCATCCGATCGGGTCATTGTTTCGAGAGTTCCGGTGAAAACGATGGATTTCCCAGCCAATGGGCCGTCCGCCGGCTGGCGGATTTTCTCCTTCTTTACCTCAACTTTATCGAGCAATCTATCAACAAATCCCCTATTTTTCTTGTTAGCAAAATAATCAGCAATACTTTTAGCAACAATCGGGCCGATATCGGCCACTCGCTCTAAATCTTCCAACTTGGAGGTGCGTAACTTATTGATATCGCCGAAATGTTTAGCCAGCGCATCGGCCGTCTCTACTCCGACGTGACGGACTCCCAGCCCATAAATGAACTGGCGCAAACCAATCTCCCGACGGGACTGAATAGTGTTGATGATATTTTCGGCCGACTTTTCGCCGAAACTGGGCAGAACCATAATGTCGCTCGGTTTCAAGCTAAATAGATCCACCGGATCGCTGATTAAGTCAGCATCGTAGAGCTTATCAATAATCTTGGCGCCGAGCCCCGGCATATCGAAGGCGGCTTTGGTGGTGAAATGACGCAGCTGCAACAGTTTGGAGCCGTAGCAGTTAGGGTTGGTACAGCGATAAGCTGATTCGCCTTCTTTTCGTTCGATTGGCGAGCCGCAGATTGGGCAGGTCTTGGGGAATTTAAACGGCTTTTCCTTGCCGGTCCGGAGGGTTTTAACTGGCTCCACTACCTCCGGAATCACATCCCCGGCTCGGCGGACTACCACCGTATCGCCAATCAGTATCCCTTTGCGCTTAATTTCGTCTTCGTTATGAAGCGTTGCCCGGCTAACGGTGACCCCAGCTACCTGAACCGGCTCTAACGCCGCCACTGGCGTTAGCGTGCCCTGGCGGCCAACCTGAAGGATAATATCGAGCAGTTTGGTGGTAGCCTCTTCTGGGTCGAACTTATAGGCCACGGCTCCACGTGGGGCTTTTCCAACGACCCCAAGTCGGTTAAATAACCGGCGATCGTTCACCTGCACAACAATCCCGTCGATTTGATACGGCAATTTTGGCCGTTCTTTGATGACTTTTTGGTGGTAATTAAAAACTTCTTCGAGGTTTTTTGCTAAAACGTTCAGCTTGGCATTGGCTTTAAACCCCAGTTCTTCCAAGCGCTTATGTTCTTCGTGATGAAAAGTCGGTGCTGGGCTTTCTATTAGTTGGTAGGCCATAAAGTTTAAATCGCGCTTGGCCGTTAGTTTAGGATCGAGCTGACGAACGGCTCCGGCCGTGGCGTTACGAGGGTTGGCAAAGAGCGGCTGACCGGCATATTGGCGCTGCTCGTTGTGTTTGATAAACGACTGATACGGCATATAGATCTCACCACGCACTTCAATATCGCCACTAGTTTTTTGGCGTAAACGTAACGGCACGGCATCAATGGTTTTAACATTTTGCGTCACATCCTCACCGGTAAAACCGTCGCCGCGGGTGGCGGCTCGGACCAAGACTCCGTCTTGATAGAGCAAACTGCAGGCAATTCCGTCCATTTTCACTTCGCAGTAGAAATTGCCTTCGGCGGCGTTGCCGCCGAGTTTACTGATCCGGTCAAACCAGGCCCGGACATCGTCTTGGGAGAAGGCATCATTCAACGATAGCATCGGGTGGAAATGAGGCACTTTGCGAAACTTGTCCAACGGCTCCCCGCCAACCCGTTGAGTCGGCGAATCCGGCGTCAGTAACTCCGGAAACTGCTCCTCTATTTTCTTAAGCTCGTTAGTTAGAGAATCGTAAACAGCGTCCGTTACTTTTGGGTCGTCCAGCACGTGGTAACGGTAGCGCAGGTCGTTGATAGTCTGGCGCAGCTTAATTGCCCGATCTTTGGCTTGGTCAAACGACAGCTCGGACATTACGGGTTACGTAGTTTTTTGACTCGGTCAGGAATTGGCGGGTGGGTGGAGAAAACGGTTTGCAACCAGGACTGTTTTTTGTCGTCGACGCCGAACGGTTCGTTGATAAACAGGTGGGCGGTGGCCCGGTTAGCCGATTTCATTGGCCGCTCGTACGATTCAATTTTCTCCAGCGCCGAGGCCAATCCTTCTGGATAACGAGTGAGCATTGCTCCCGATCCATCAGCTAAATACTCCCGTTTTCGAGAAACCGCCATCTGAATCAATTTGGCAAAAAGTGGCGCGAGAATTGCTAGTGCTAAGGCAATTAGCATGGCGTAACCGCCAGCTTTGTTGTCGTCTGAACCGTGCCAGAACCGAGCGCGAAGAGCGATGTCGGTGGCCAGGACAATCGCGCCAACCAAAGTAACACAGACAGTCATCACCAATATGTCGTAGTTACCGATATGGGCTAGCTCATGAGCAATCACGCCCTCCAGTTCGGTTTTGTCGAGCCGTTCCATTAATCCGGTTGTTACGGCAATCGAAGCATTTTTCGGGTTGCGCCCAGTGGCAAAAGCATTCGGCGATGGGTCGTTAATCACGTAAATCTTTGGCTTTGGTAGCCCGGCAGTAATCGCTAGGTTCTCGACAATTCGATGCAGTTCCAGAAATTCCGCTCGGCTCGCTTCTTTCGCCCCGGTAGCCGCTAAACTGATTTTGTCCGAGTAAAAATAGCTAACCCAGCTCTGGATGACGGCAATAACAACGGCAATAACCAGAATTCCCGGCTCGTCGTAGGCCCAGCTAATCCCCCAACCGACGGCGATAAACAGCACAAAAAAGACAAAAAACAGTCCCCACGTCCGGCGTTTGTTGCTGTCAATCTGGTTATACATTTCCCCCTTAGTTTAAGGGAAAAGATGTCTTATTTCTAGATAGAAATAGCTGAAAAACGGTGCGAATCTAACCCACAGCAGGTTATGAGCCCGTTTTTCTCCACACCTCGTAGAGAAGCGTGCGGGGGTTGGAGTGCAGAGGATAGGGGGCTGCTTCGCAACTAAGCCCCCTGTCCTCTGCAAAGAAATGCGTTAAAACTGAACCTTGACCGGTTCTTTTTCGCTCTCGTCCGCTTCAAAGAACTCACGCTTGGCAGCGCCGAGCATGCCGGCCACCATATTGTTCGGGAAAGTTTCAATCTTGGTATTCAAATCGCGAACGTTAGTGTTGTAGAACCGACGAGCGGCTTGAATTTTATCTTCAGTATCAGTTAATTCGCCCTGCAACTGCAGAAAGTTCTGCGAAGATTTCAAGTCTGGGTAAGCTTCAGAAACGGCAAACAAACTTTTCAAGGTTTCGGACAGCATATTTTCAGCCTTGCCTTTCGCTTCTACCCCCTGAGCCTTCATCGCGTTAGAGCGGGCTTCGGTTACTTTGGTAAAGACTTCCTGCTCCTGTTTAGTAACGCCCTTAACGGCTTCCACCAAATTTGGAATCAAATCATAGCGGCGCTTCAGTTGAACATCAATATCGCTCCAAGCTTCGTCAGTTCGATTTTTCAAGCGAACCAAACCGTTGTAGATGGCAATTAGCCAAAGAACAAGTACTCCTGCGACTCCGATAATCCACCAAGTTGTTGTCATAGGGTTAGTGTAGCAAAAATATCCTGACGTGCTAGAACTAAAAGCTTAAATTATCGGAATTAGCAGCACCAGTTAAAAATGGAAATACCGCATCCAGCCCACTGTTTGGCCGGACTAGCGATATAACAATCCAGACTAGCAACACAAATGCTAGTAGAAACAGTATTGCTACCGCCGTTACACCAATACTTCGTAGTTCTGGCTTGGCAGCATTTGGCAACGGCGCTTCGGTACGGGCAGCGGCTTTATCTTTGTCGAGCGATAGCAGTGTCTCGGGCATAAAATTAGTATGCCAAAAGAATTAGTGGCTGGCGATGAAATCTAGAGCTTGTTGCAGCCCCGCCGCATTGTCGTCGTTAACAATTTGCTGATCCGGCTCAATCCCTACCTTAGAAATGTGTCGATCGTTTGGCGTAATCCATTCGGCAATGGTTAGGCGCAGCGCCGTGTTGCCGCGCAGGTTAATGATGTCCTGAACCGAGCCCTTGCCGTAAGATTTTTCGCCGAGTACCGTTGCCCGACCGTGATCCTGCAGCGCTCCGGCTAAAATTTCGGAGGCCGAGGCCGAGCCGCCGTTGATAAATATGTAAAGCGGTTTCGTCGATACTAGTGGCGCTTCGGTGGTGCGCAGCTCATCTTTCTGTCCCCCCTGGTAAAGTTGCTTGACCACCGTTGAGCCTGGCGGCAAAAAGAAACCGGCAATAGGTGGAACGGAGTTGAGATAGCCTCCCGGGTTATCGCGTAAATCAATCAAGTAGGCCGTGACATTCTGTTTCTCTAAATCGGCAATCGCCGAGCGCACCCCCTCCACCGTATCGTCGCCGAACTGTCTGATATGAATAATGCCGATATCGCCACGTTTTTCCGACTTAACCGATTCCACTGTGATGGTACCGCGCTCAATTTCCATGGTTAGCTCGGTTCCATCACGGAGAATTGTCAGGGTAACTTTCGTGCCCTTCGGTCCGCGAATTTTTGACACCACGTCTTCCAACACCAGGCCAGCCACTACTTCGTCGCCAACGGCCGTAATTACGTCGTCTTTCTGTAATCCGGCAATAGCTGCCGGCGAGCCCTCAATTGGTTCAACAATTACCGTTGTCCCATCTTTTTGGGTAAGGATTGCGCCGATTCCTTCAAATTGGCCACTTAAATCTTCCTCTAGCTGACGTCGCTCTACTTCACCGAGGTACGCACTATAGGGGTCCCCAAGGCTATCCACCAGCCCACGAATCGCTCCATCAACCGCTGTTTCTTTATTAATTTCGCCCGGGTAGTTTTCAGATATTAAAGAATAAACCCGCCAAAGCTTCGATAGGTCGAGGACGGTTCTGCTGCGCTCGGCCGAGGTGCCAACAAAAACACCAGCCCCAAACACCAAAAGCGCGGCAACAACTGTTAAAAACCGGCTAACGGCGAGTCGTTTACCTCGAGCGACGTCGAGAGGTTTGGCGCGCTCTTGCTCCATGTACCTTTTGTACCAGTTCGTCGGCTGTTGGTACAGCGGCAATGATTCCCCCACCTAGTAGTGAACCGTCGTTTGAGTAAAAAACCACCGATTGCCCCGGCGTAATTGCCCGAACTGGTTCAGCCAGGGTGATGTGGAGTTGGTTCTTAACGACATTAACCTTGGCTTTGACGTCGGCTTGGCGGTAGCGCACTTTCACCAGGCAATCGAAAGAATCAGCGACGGGTTGTTGCCAATTCGGTTGGTCGGCCACAAAACTATCGGCAAACGTGTCATGGTCGCCGGAAACAACTAGCGTGTTGGTTTTTTGATCCTTAGCCGCTACAAAGAGCGGTGGGACATCGCCGGTCCAAGCCACCGAGCCAGCACCCAAACGTTGGCCGATGGTGTAGAACTCCACTCCTTCATGCTCGGCCACCACTTCGCCAGTTGGCAGTACTGCCTTTCCAGGACGGCTTTTAACCCTGCTACGCAGAAACTCCCGGACTTTCAGCGGCCCCACGAAGCAAATTCCCTGGCTGTCTTTTTTGGCGGCAGTTGGTAGGTTGTGTTTTTTAGCTAGCTCGCGAACCTGTTTTTTCGTCATTTCGCCCAGCGGGAACAAGATTTTCGACAGCATTGCCTTGTCAATTCCCCAGAGAAAATATGTTTGATCCTTGTCTACATCCCGCGATTTAACAATCGCGGGGGCAGAAATACCTGATTTCGGGTTTCGAACTTCTTTCATTTTGGCGTAATGGCCGGTAGCAACAAAGTCTGGTTCAAATTGTCGGACTGCTTGCCAGAGATGTTTGAACTTAATTTCCCGGTTACAGATAATGTCCGGGTTAGGAGTGCGACCGGCGTTGTATCCGGCAAAAAAGGTATCAATTACTTCTGTTTCGTACTCTTTTGACAGGTTAACAGTGTAAAACGGAATCCCCAGCTTTTCGGCCACGGCCTGGGCATCGGCCTGCTCGTTCTGCCAAGCACAAGGAAACTCGTCGGTACCGGTCCAGCCCAAAATATATACCCCAATCACATCATAGCCCTGCTCTTTCAAGAGGGCAGCAGTAACGGAAGAGTCTACTCCTCCGCTCATTAAAGCAATTACACGTTTCATAACGCCAAAATTATACCTGGAAAACCCTAACTAGCTAAGGGGCGGGACTCTTTGAGCGACGTACGCAGCCGTCTTGGCATGGTCGCCCGATGGGCGCAAGCGGCGAGGAATTAAGCATAGCGATTTTGCGAAGCAAATTCTGAACAGAGGTGATGATTCGCTGGACGAGCAAGCGGTCGCGAGAAGAGCTTCCGCCCCGTTCACTAGTCCCGAAAATTCTGCGTGAACATCTTGCCGTAGATTCCGCCGTCAATCACCCCGATACCGACCCGGCCAAAGTCTACCTCCAAAATGTTCGCCCGATGCCCCTCGGAGCGCATCAGCCCGTTGTGTGCCAGCTCGACGTTAGCAGCGTAAGCCAGGTTCTCGCCGGCCGCTTTAAAATCAATCCCCGCTCGATCAATCCGGTCAAACGGCGACAGGCCGTCGGGGTTAGTGTGCGAAAAATAACCGCGGGCAAACATGTCTTTTGAGTGCGCCCGGGCTACATCGGCCAACTCTTCGTCCCAAATTAATGCGTGCAGACCAACTTTTGCCCGTTCGTCGTTAATTAAATCCAGCATTTCCGTTGCCGACTCGTTATCCACCTCCACATCAGTGGTGCTGAACTTCAAGTCAACCGTTTCATTCGGCGCGATAATTTCTTCTGTCTGAGCCGGCACGGTGATAAACGTCAGGCTATCTTTGACGTTGCGACCAAAAATCCGGTTAATAAAGCCTTCAATTTGCGACGAACGAGCGACGAACTTTGAACCAATTAACGAGTCGCTAACCGTCTCTTTGAGCCGCCCCGGTACGGGGGCAATCGTTACTAACGTCAATAAAACTCCGACGACAATTAAGGCACGAATAAATGCCGGTATCAGTCCAGTGGCTCGATTGAAGGTAGCGCTACGAATTTTTTCTGGAATCAGTGGGTACGAAAGCTTCAATGCCAGCGAATACATCGCCTGCAAAAACACCCAGACCAACAAGAATCCAATTGGTTCGGCCACTCCGGCCACCAGGCCGACGTTCTCCACCAGCCAACCGCCAAGCGGCTTGTAGGTCCAGAGTGCCAAAATAATTGTTAAAAAGAAGCCGAGCAGTTCTAGTAGCTGTTCAATAAAGCCGCGGCGCAGACCCTCGTACAGATAAATCCCGAAGGTGATAATAATTAGGAAATCTACCCAGTTCATCTGTTTTTAGCGTAGCAGCTAGCTCGCTTCCAAGCCAAACAGTTTAACGGCATTGGCGGTTGTTTGCTCTAAAATTTCTTCGGTTGAAATTCCACGCAGCTGGCCGTGCAGCTCGGCAATTTCCAGAATCGCTCGGGGGTCGTTGCGCTCCCCCCGCCTCGATTGCGGCGCCAGAAACGGTGCGTCTGTTTCCAACAAAAGTTTTTCCAGCGGTACGTCGCGAGCAACCACCCGCAAACCCTCGTTAGCTTTGTAGGTTAGCATCGCGGTGAACGACAAGTGCAGCCCCGCGTCCAAAAAGCCTTTGGCTTGTTCGGCGTTGCCGTTGAAACAGTGAATTACTCCCCGCAAACCCGAATAGCGCTGTAAAATCGTCAGCAAATCGCCATATGCATTGCGGCAGTGAAAAATAACCGGTAAATCTTCGGCCTTGGCGTAGTTCAGCAGCTCCTGCAACACCACTTTTTGATCGCCGATATGTTCCTGGGAGTGAAAATAATCCAGCCCGATTTCTCCGATCGCCACAATTTTTGGATTATTTGCGCGCAGTTCGGTTAATTTGTTAATTATTTCGCTAATATTCAGCACCGCTTTTGGCCCGACTTCGGTGGGGTGAATCCCCACCGCTCCCCAAATTAGCGGATTGTCGCGCGACAGCTGATCAACTTTTCCTAGCGACTCCTTATCGGTGGCGATATTGATAACGCCGATCCGCTCTTTAGCCAGCTCGGCAACTAAAGTATTGCGATCAGCATCGAAATTGGAAAAATCCAGATGGGCGTGTGAATCTAGCGCGCGCATTAACTACCGAAAATAATCGTGGTGGCCAGTGTCACACAGGTTAATATCACTACCGCGGCAATCAAAATGCGCGGACGGATTTTTTCGTGGAGCATCTCCCAGGAGGCAAAGTAGACAATCATCGGCGAGATTACCAACACCAACATCGTGTAGATAATGCCGGTCTCGGCAAAGGAATAGTAGCGGGTTAGCATCAGGATTACCCCAAGTAGGGCACTGCCGGCCACCATCCACCAGTGCCGGATTGATATCTGCGACGAACGCGGCCGGTAGTAGAGCATAAAGAACACCGCCAAGATTATGGTTCGAACAGAGTAAAGCGCCACCGGCGTGTACGAGTAAAGTAGCTCGCGAATAACAATAGTTTCGGCCGAGAGCAGTACCACCGCCAGAAAAGTGTTGTAGGAGTTTTGGTTCAGAAAGAAGTGTTCTTTTTGGCCCTTGGCAAACAGCAGCGTTAAGCTGGCAATAATCGCCAGCCAAAATACCCGCATATCCAGCTCTTCTTGGTAGAAGACGGCAGCCAGCAAGATTGTTAGCACCGGCGCCAGCATCATCATTAACTCGTGGTCGTGGACTTTCTGTTTCTGTAGCCCCTGATAGTAGAGCACGTTCCAAGCCGTCGCTAGAATTACCATAATAAACAGCAGGAACAGGCTGTTAGGCAGTAGCGCCAAGTCCCAATCAATCGCCCCTAAAAACGGGGTTAGTGTCAGTGTGATGCCAGCGATTAGCAAGAAACCGATCGAGAGCAGCGTCCCAATCGATAGCCGCTCGCGGGTAAGTAGCCACTTATCGTAGATAGTGCTGGCCGCCGAAGAGATGGCGGAGATGAAGGCAAGTAACATACCTCAATGTTGGCAAATACCTGGAAAAAGGCAAGCTAGCTACGAGCGTCACATTATTTTCGCGACCGCTTGCTCGTCCAGCGAATCATCACCTCTGTTCAGAATTTGCTTCGCAAAATCGCTACGCTTAATTCCTCGCCGCTTGCGCACCAGGGGTGCGACCGTGCCAAGACGGCTGCGTAAGTCGCTCAAACAACGTGCCGCTCTACGTGGGTGTAACCAAGCGCGGGAAGAGCGGTTCGGCTTTCAGAGTTTTTAGCTGCTCCCGGATAGACTGGGCCGTTTCGGGCATGAACGGCTCCAGCCGGACAGCAATTTCAAATAGGTTGGATTGGTCAATTAAATTGTTTATTTGGTCCTTAGACACCGGCTCGTCTTTACCCCAGCTCCAGGGCTCCACTTCGGTAATCCACTGGTCGGCAGCGCCCAGTAAGCTCCGGACTTTTTCCAGCTCCGCACCAAAATCTTCGTCAGCTAGTGCCGACTCAATTTCCACCTTTTTTGGCACCACTGATTCCGCTTTAAAGCGCTTCAGCAAGCCAATTACTCGGTTCGCTAAGTTGCCGATACCGTTAGCTAAATCGCCGTTATAGATGGCGTCAAAATCCTCCCAAGTGAAATTACTGTCTTCGTAGTACGAAAGTTGGCGGAAAATCAGGTAGCGGGTGGCCTCCCGGCCGTAACGCTCCAGCAACTCTTTCGGCGTAATTACATTGCCAAGCGATTTCGACATTTTTTTACCGTCCACATTCACAAACCCGTGGACTAGTAGTTTTTTTGGCAATTCGTAGCCACAAGCTAATAGTAGCCCTGGCCATATTGCCCCATGAAATTTCAAAATATCTTTGCCGATAATCTGCAGGTCAGCCGGCCAGTATTCTTTACTGTCCTTGCCCGCCAGCTCAAAGACCGACAAATAGTTCCAGAGGGCATCGGCCCAGACATACATTGTTTGCTCGGGATCCCCCGGCCCGCCTTGCTTCGCTGGCGAGGCAGGCACGGGCACGCCCCAGCTCAATTTGTCTTTCGGTCGGCTAAAACTAATGTCTTCCAGCTCTTTAACAACGTTGATAACTTCGTTCAAACGCCCCTCCGGCTTGACCGGTTTTTCCTGAATTAACCACTCCAAAATTTTCTCTTGGTAATCTGATAGCTTGAAGAACCAGTTCTCTTCCTCGATTACTTCTAGCTCTTTTTCATGAATTAAGCATTTATTGCCGGCGATTTCCCGTTCGGTTTTAAAGGCCTCACAGCCAACGCAGTAGTAACCTTTATATTTGCGCTTCTCCAAAGCCCCAGCTTTTTCCAGCTGTTTCCAGCGCTCTTGAGCGAATTTCTTATGTTTTGGGTCGGTAGTGCGGACAAAGAAATCAAATTCAATCCCAAAATCCTTGCCGAGTTTTTCAAACTTTTTGGAAATTTCGTCGGCGTACTTTTGCGGCTCTTTGCCCGCCGCCTCGGCCGCTTGAGCAATTTTCGAGCCGTGCTCGTCAGTGCCAGTGGTAAAAAATACTTCTTCGCCCTGAAGTTTGTGGTAGCGGGCTAACACATCCGCCGATAACAGCTCCAACAAAAAACCGATATGCGGCTCGGCATTAATGTATGCGATGGAGGTAGTAATGTAGGTCTTTTTCACCCCTAAATCTTACCTTAAGAGCCAGCTGACTAAAACTGGGCTCGCGACGGGCGCGAGCCCTTGGTGTCTTTTAGTATCTCCCTTGGCTTACTAGCCAATCCAAAGCAGTTTGCGCAAAAAGCCTTGGTTGTGGGTTTCAGGCCAGCTGGCTCGACGGTGAGCCAGGCAGTTCCCCTGCTTAGATTAAAGATAACAATCAACTGTTGTCTTACTATAGCAACTACTACAGCCGAGGAGAAGTTGCTTAGTCGGCTATCTTGCCGACTATGGAAAAATATCTAACTTTTTTTCGGGTTAATCACGCCCACAAATTCGCCGAGCGGTTTAGCGAAATCCTCTTTTAGCTCAATTGGATTGCCGCGTTTAACTTCTTCGAACTTTTTAGTTAGTTCACGGCCAACAACAAATTCCTGGTCAGCACCACCGAGGGCAATTACTTGGTCGAAAAATTTCTGAATTCGCGGCGCTGTTTCAAAAAAGACTACCGCTTCATCGGCTTCCAAAAGTTTCTTTATGAATGTTTGGCGACCCTTCTTAGTGGGGACATAACCAGCAAAGCGGTACTGATTGGCTGGGATACCGGCAACGGAGAGTAGGGCTGTTACGGAAGAGGCACCAGGAATTGGCACTACCTGTACACCAGCAATGTGCGCCGCTTCGACTAGCTTCCCGCCCGGGTCGGCAATCCCCGGTGTACCGGCGTCGCTAACGTAGGCAAAATCGGCGCCATCTTGGAGGTCTTTGATGATTTGAGCGATTTTTCCGTCGGAGTAATGATGAAAACTTTCGGTTGGGGTAGTTATGCTAAAGCGAGCAAGGAGAATACGTGTTCTCCTGGTATCTTCACAGTAAATCTTCTCGACAGTTTTGAGAATATCGACAGCCCGGAAGGTGATGTCTTCCAGATTACCGATTGGCGTTGCCACGATATAGAGCATTAGATTTTCTCCTTTAAAACGGTGCAGAGTTTTTCCCATTGCTCAAACGACAGTTCTTCGGCCCGAGCCATGGCGGTAAGCTTTAGACTCTCCAAGACTTTAGCGGTTTCGCTTTTGGCAATCTGCAAATCGGCCGATAAAGCGTTAGCAAGAGTTTGGCGCTTATGGCGAAAGCCAGATTCAACAATCGGCCAGAAGAGCAGCTCCATTTTACTTTCTTTGAACGGTGTAATTTTGATAACGGCGGAGTCCACTTTTGGCGCTGGGTAAAAACTGCCTGGGCTAACTGTTCGTAAAATCTCTGCTCCAGCATTGGCTTCCCGCAAAACAGTCATAAAACCGCGAGCGCGGGTTTTTGGTACCGCCACTAGGCGTTCCGCTAGCTCTTTTTGAACCAATAAAATCACTTCGGTTGGCTTTTTGGTCAGCGAGAAAATCTTTCTTAAGAGCGGTGATGTAATTGAATAAGGAATATTGGCAACGACTTTGTATTCGCCCTCAATAGTCAAATCCCACTCCACCTGCAGCGCATCACCGGTAATGACGGTGACATTGGGCAGGTTGCGGTCACGAAGGTACTCTGCCAGTTCTCGATCGGCCTCCACGGCAATCACCCGGCCGGCTTTTTGTGAGAGCTGTTCGGTTAATACGCCCAAGCCCGGCCCGATTTCCACAACCGTCTGATTCTTAGAGAGTTCGGCGGCCTCAACGATGTCGGCAAGGGCTTTAACGTCGGTTAAAAAATGCTGCCCAAACTTTTTGTTGGGAAATTTATCGAGGGTTTTTAGAATTTCAGACGGATTCATCAGCGCAATTTTACCCTGAAACACATATTTTTGCGAGGGTTAGGCTCGCCGTTTTTCAGTTTATTCTATGGATTTGGCCAGCGGGAACGGTGTCCGTTTGCCCAGGCCCAAGCAGTCACGTATATCTGACTTTTCGCGTCCCAAATGCTCGCACCCGGCAACCCAGCTTTGGCACTCAATGTCACCCAAAGTACTGGGTCATACTGTAATAATCCCTGGTAGCCAGCCGAGGCAATGGAGTTTGGATTACAGTTACTCTCCTTTTGCATGCGGTAAAACAGCGCATTTGGATCAATTTTATTTTTCAAACTAGCGTCAACTACCCAATCTTTATACTGCGCGCATTTACTGGAAACTGGGTTCAAGCCCCCTTGCCGGACTCGGGCGGTTTGCGACTGAATAGTTACAACGCTACCAGTCAAAGTTTTGCTAATAAGGTCTCCATCCTCCCTGATTACTAAATAAGTGTTCTGTTTTTCCCCGTTCTTGCCTGAAGTCAGAACAGTGCTCGCTCCAACGAACTGGGTATAGTCTTTTTCAATTATTGTTTGGTACTGAATCACTTCCGTTTCCACCACCGTTGTCCGAGCTACCCGAGTGATAGTTATTGGCAAATTGATTTGAAGCGGTGTGGCCAGCGAAGGGGAAATCCGATCCTCGGCCATCAGAGTAATCTTTTTTTCATTCAACAGCTCCCCAACCGTACTCTGCCAGGTGCGGATTAAATACGAACGTTTGCCGTCTTTCAGAGCAATTGGCAGCGCTCGCTCAACGGTAATAACGCTGCCTAAACCTAGAGATGGGTTGGGAAAAGCGGTGATTCGATCTTCTGGGTAGTATTCAACACCCGCCAACGCAAACGCCTCGCTCAACGAACGCGCCGAGGCGTCGCTCTGAAATACTTCCACCGGATGGAGCGAATTGGTAGCGGCAATTTTTTGCTCGATAGCATCGGCTGGACGCAAAAACGAAAAAGCGGCAAAAATAAGAGCACTAATACCGACAACCAACCAGATTGGTCGAGACATGACTGTGTATCTACACTAGCCCCAGTTGTCAAAGAGTCAAGCCGGCGGTCGGATTTTAAAACGGAAGTTAATCAGAACCAATAACCCCATTAACCAGTCAAAAGCCAGTACAAGTTTCTGCAGTTGATTAAGTTCCGAACAGTTGATGGTAAGCCAAGCCAGAATAAGAATCTGTGGCAGTATTAATCCGGTTGTTTTCAACACGCTGGCCAACCGGATGTTCTTTTTATAGTTGTCCCAAACACTCTCCCAAACTTTATCTTGCGATTCGGAAGTAATTAAATATTTAGCCAACGCCTCCATCGTTATCTGGTTAGCTTGATAGTTAAAGGCGAGTGCGGCAAACACCGGTTGGATGCCAAGCAGTAGCCAAGGCACCAGTTCGACTTGTTGACTTTGGTTGAGCCAAATAATTGCCAGAATTAGCAAGAAAGATAGGCAAGACGCAGCTGTTAGCTGATTATGAAGAACTGTTACTCGGCCGGTTATTTCGCCCCGAAAGCGCAATGTATCCATGAAGAATATCCTAATCGCTTCAGACCCGGTCGACAAGACTGGAATCTATCTCCGCCAGGAAACGGCTCGGCAGAGTCATCGTCAGGCCGCCGTGGGTAATTCGGGAGCGAGCCATGGTCATGTAGAGCCGCTTCTTGGCTCGGGTCATGCCAACATAGCAAAGCCGGCGCTCTTCATCCATTTCGGCGTCGTCTTCCAGCGAGCGCATATGGGGAAACAGTCCCTCTTCCAGGCCGGCCAGAAAGACGGTGGTAAACTCCAAACCCTTGGAAGAGTGCAGAGTCATCAGCGTTACCGCGTCCGCTCCCCGGTCGAAGTTGTCGACGTCTGAAACCAGCGCCACGTGCTCCAAAAAGTCTTCAATCGTCTCGAACTCTTGGGCTAAGTTACGCAATTCCTCGACGTTCTCCCAACGGCTCTCCCCTTCCTCCGTGCCGTCGTCAACAAAAGCTTGATAGCGGGTGGCCTTAAGGACTTGCTCCAAAATAGCTGCCGGAGGATTTTGCCCAACGCTCTGGCGAATTATTTCCATCTGGTCCAGAAATTGCTGAACCTTTTCACCGCCGGCTTTGAAAGTTTTCGGCCCGATACCCCGTGGCGGCAGGTTGATAATCCGCGCCAACGAGTGGGTGTCGTTTTGATTAGCGATAAACCGGATATAAGAGAGCATATCTTTCACTTCCTTGCGTTCGTAGAAGCGCAGCGCCCCGACTAGACGATACGGTACACCTTCCGAGAGAAAGATTTCTTCCAAAATACGGGACTGGGCGTTGGTTCGGTACAGAATGGCACCGTCGGACCAGTTGTAGCCTAGCCCGCGCAGACTGCGAATTTCCGTGGCGATAAAATCCGCTTCGGCGTAGGCGTTGTTGGCTTCGAAAATGGTGATCGGCGGGCCGGCCTCATTGTCGGTCCAGATAGTTTTGTTGGAGCGTTTCTTAACCTTTTTGATAATCGCATCCGAGGCGGCCAGAATAGTTTTAGTCGAGCGGTAGTTCTGTTCCAATTTGATAATAGTCGTGTTGGTGTAATCCCGGGCAAAGTTCAAAATATTCTGGAAATTAGCGCCGCGCCAGGCATAAATCGACTGAAAATCATCGCCTACCACGCAAAGATTGTTGGTTTTCGGGTTGGTTAGTAAACGAGTTAGCTGATACTGGGCTTTATTGGTGTCCTGGTACTCGTCCACCATCACGTACTTAAACTGCTGGTGATATCTCTCGCGCACTTCTTTGTTCTCCTTGAGTACTTTTACGGTTCGGCCAATTAGGTCATCGAAGTCGAGCGCTTGAAGTTCGCCCAACTGCTTCTCGTAGGCTCGGAAAACTTCCAGAGCAATCGTTTGAAAATGCCCTTGGGCATACGGCTCGTACTGATCTGGAGTCATCAGCTCATTCTTGTTGTGGCTAATAATTGAACGAATCGCTTGGGGGCTGTACTGCTTGGGGTCGAGGTTTTTGTCTTTAAGGATTTGTTTGACAGTAGATAGCGAGTCGTCGGAGTCAAAAATGGTGAAACTGCGCGAAATCCCCGCAGCAACGTGCTCGGCTCGCAAAATTCGCACGCAAACCGAGTGAAATGTGCCCACCCACGGCAGTAAGCGGCGAATGGCAAACGCTGGATTTTTTTGGTGTGCAGCTAGCGGCTGGCCGAGAATTTTCAAAATCCGCTCGGCTAGTTCTTGGGCCGCTTTATTTGTGAAAGTTATACAGAGGATTTCACTTAGATTCGCCCGTTTTTGGTCAACAATAAAAGCCAAACGGTGGGTTAGACACTTGGTTTTGCCACTCCCGGCGCCTGCCAGAATCAGTACTGGCCCCTCGGTGGCTTTAACGGCTGCAATTTGGGCAGGGTTTAAATCGGCAAAAACGGGGTTTTTGGTATCTGACATGCAAAAACGAGCGTAACGAAATTATCTACTTGGAGCAATTATCTAGTTACTCCGCCTTGGCTTTGGCTTTGCGCTCGACGCCGTAGAAGCGGCCTTGTTCTGGCTTGAAGTGCAGTTCGATTTCGCCAATTGGGCCGTTGCGGTGTTTGCGAATCATCACGTCGGTAATGCCTTTGCGCTCGGTATCGCGATCGTAGTAGTCTTCGCGGTACAGAAACATCACCACGTCGGCATCTTGCTCAATTGAACCCGAATCTCTCAAGTCCGACAGCTGGGGAATTTTTTTATCGCGGCTCTCGACGGCGCGGGAGAGCTGGGAAAGGGCAATTACCGGCACGTTCAGCTCGCGAGCCAGGGCTTTCAGCGAGCGGGAAATCTCCGAGACCTGCTGCACCCGGTTATCGTTGCCACCGTAGCCGCCACTATCCACCAACTGGAGGTAGTCAACAACAATTAGGCCTAAGTTATGATCGGCCTTCAGCCGGCGGGCGCGGGTACGAATTTCAATCGGAGTGAGTAGTGGCGAATCGTCGATAAAAATCGGCGCCTCGGCCAATGTCCCCATCGCCATTCCGATCGCCGGGAAGTCGTCTTCGCGCAAGTTACCGGTGCGTAGTTTCCAGCCGTCTACCATCGCTTGGGCAGAGATTAACCGATCTACCACCTGTTCCTTACTCTGCTCCAGCGAGAAAAAGCCCACTGGCGTTTTGCCTTGAATGGCCGCATTGAGGGCGATATTCAACGCGAACGTCGTTTTACCCATACTGGGGCGAGCAGCGATAATCACCAAATCCGAGGCCTGCAAGCCGGAGAGTTTGTTGTCTAAATCCTTAAAGCCGGTAGTGACACCGCGAAGCATCCCTTTTTCGCGGTGCAGCTGGTCAATGCGGTCAAAACTCGCCGCCAAAATATCGGAAATCGGCAAGAAATTATCTTTAATTAGCTGGTGGCTGACGCCAAACAGGGCTTTTTCGGCCTCGTCCAACACTTCGTCCACCTCTTTATCCTCTTCATAACCGAGACTAGTGATTTTTTGTCCGGCCGCCAAAATCCGCCGTAGCACCGCTTTTTGGTGAACAATCTCGGCGTAGCGAGCGACGTGCAGAGCGGTAGGAACATTATTAACCAACTGCGCCAAATAAGCCGGGCCGCCAATTTCATCAAGCTGTTTCAAACCGTCCAGTTCGTTGGTTAAAGTAACCAAATCAATCGGTGAGCGCTTTTCGTAGAGCCGCAGTATCGCCCGAAAAATAATTTGGTGGTCGTGGCGGTAAAAATCTTGATCAACAATCACATCGGCGATTTTGTCGATGGCTTCTTTATTCACCAATACCGCACCTAACACGGCGGCTTCGGCTTCAGTGTTTTGCGGCGGCAATTTGCCTAGGGGCTCTTTGCTACTATTACTCATCTATTATTCATCGGGGGATTTCTCCAATTCAAAGACGTCAACAACAGCGCTGACCAAATCCTCGCCCCCGCCTGCTCCGGTATCCAAGTCGCTACGCACTTCGCACTCTAGAGTAATTTTTTTGCCAAGCAACTTTTCGGCCGAGGCTTCAATCAGCTGGCGGTTTTTCACTTCAAAAAGCCGCTCGGAGTAAAAACGAAAACGCACTGCCAGCAGCATTTTTTCATCCGTTAAATCCAGCAGAATCGCCGAGCGTAGCAACATGTAGAGGGCGTGGTTGTGTTGTTTCATTTCGTGCAAAAAGGCGCTCCAGAATTCTTCCATTCCTTCGATGGGTTTAACCGGACTAGTGACAGCATCAACGTTAGCAGCTTCAGTTGGCTTCTGGGCGTCGAGAGGATCATCGGTGGGTTGATGAAGGTCTTTGACTTGAGTTTGCTCAGAGGACACCATCACTGGTTTAGTAGGCGCAGATTTGGCCGCTTGGCTGTTAATCGCCGTACACACCGACAGGAGCCGAGCGAGTACCGAGCCAGTCGGGTCGCTGCTGTAGCGACTACGGGTTAGGGCCACTAACAGCTGCTCTAAAATGGCCGCGTCGCGGCCGATTTTTTCGCCAATTTCGCCAGATTGCAGGATCCTTTTCTTGTAATGGTCGGCTAAGACCTTCGTTAAAATCACTAGGTCGTGCCCGGCGGTCAGCGCCGCAATCAGTTTGGCTTGCAGCTCCCCGGCGTTGCCCTGTTCCAAGTCGGTAACGATACCCTCTAGCAGCTGTTGTGGCGGCAACCCCAGTAGCATCAAAGCTTGATCGTGACTAATATTGCCGCCATGGGCCGAAAGGCTGCCGAGCAGCGACAGTGCGTCGCGGTACGACCCTTCGGCTCGGCGGATAATCACTTCAAACGCTTCGGCCGCCAGAGGAATTTTTTCTTTACCGACCACAGTTTCTAATAACTGCTGGAGCTCTTGATCGCTGGCCCGGCGAAAAGCAAAACGTTGGCAGCGCGAAATGATTGTTTCTGGCACTTTGTGTAATTCGGTAGTAGCTAAGATAAAAATGGCGTGAGTGGGCGGCTCTTCCAGGGTCTTGAGCAGGGCATTAAATGCTTCACGGGTGAGCATATGCACCTCGTCAATAATGTAAACTTTGAATTTGGCGGCGACCGGTGTGAAATTTACTCTTTCGCGTAATTCGCGGATTTCATCGATTCCCCGGTTCGATGCGGCATCAATTTCCAACACATCCACCGCTCGCCCGTCCATAATTTCTTGGCAGCTAGCGCATTTATTGCAGGGGTTGCCGTCTTTAGCTGGCTTCTGGCAGTTGGCGGCTTTGGCAAAGAGCCGAGCTACGGTAGTCTTGCCGCTTCCCCGCGGACCGGAGAAAAGGTAGGCTTGGCCAATCGCGTTTTTAGCCACCGTGTTTTGAAGCACCGAGCGGATATGATCCTGGCCAATTACTTCACCGAAATGGGTCGGCCGATAAAGCCGGTAGAGTGTGGTCATCGACCACCCAGGCCATTTCTCCCTCTTTTTTGCATGGGCTCATATTGCCACAGACCACCCCCATTGTCACTGTCACACTCAGAGGACATTTATGTGTCAAATTGTCGCTCTTTTGCTAGCATGCATAGAGGAGGGTGAGTTGGCAGTAACAAATGATGTGATTAAAAAAATCGCCACAGCGACGAAGTTGCCGACATTTAAGGTGCGGGCCTATTTGAAAGCCGGTACTGACGTGATTGGAGAAGCACTCCGCGCTGATGAAGCGGTAGAGCTGCCCGATCTGGGCACTTTCAAGTTAGTTCGACTACCCAGCCGCAAAGTCACGACTAATTTCGGCGGTAAGAGGCAGGTCTTAAAGTTGGATGCGGCCACCACTATCGAATTCACAGTCAACGAGGCGATTAAGGATTCCTTGACCGCTACTCCGGCCACCGAAGCGCCCCTCCAACCAATCGACGAGACATTCCGGATTAGTCCGCTCCAAACCCGCGGCAGCGATGTTCAATTTATTGAGCTCTCCGGTAAGCAGATCCCCAAAAATATCCTGGCTTTGATTCCTGATAAAATTGCCCGGAAGTATTTGGCTGTGCCGTTTGCTTTAGAAGGCAACACACTGTCAGTAGCCATGACCGACCCAGAAAACGAAGAGGCTTTCAACACTATCCGTAAAACTTCTGGAAAAATTATTCGGCCATTTATCACTACCCTCGACGACGTTAACCGGATTCTCGACCAATACACCTCGCTCCAAGCCGACCTAAAAGAGCTGGTGAAATCCAGCGAAGAACTGGAGACAGTTGACGAAGACGAAGAAGCCAAAAAAGATGCTGCTGATGACGAAGAAATTACCGAAACCTCTCCAGCTGCCAAAATTGTCGCATCACTCTTGAAACGCTCGGTTCGGGAAAAAGCTTCTGATATTCATATTGAGCCGTTGGAAGAAGAAGTTCAGGTGCGTTTCAGGGTGGATGGTGTGCTACGCAAAGTATTGACGCTGCCCAAACAAGTCAAAAGTGGCGTAATTTCCCGAATTAAAATTCTTTCTAACTTGAAAATTGACGAAACCCGCCTGCCCCAAGATGGCCGGATTCAAATTCTGATGGACGGCGAGAAAGTCGATTTCCGTATTTCCACCTTGCCCACTGTCAACGGCGAGAAAGTGGTTGCTCGCGTTCTAATGCACAGCAAGGGCGTAATGAGCTTCGAAGAACAGGGTATCACTGGCCGGAATTTGAAGATACTGAGCGATAACATCAAGAAATCCCACGGCATGATTCTGGTGACCGGTCCGACTGGCTCCGGTAAATCCACTACCCTCTACTCGGCAATTAGCACTATTAATGACCCCGGCATTAACATCGTTACTATGGAAGATCCCGTCGAATACCGAATGCCGGAAGTCAACCAAAGCCAGGTGAATTCGAAGATTGACTTCACCTTTGCTACCGGTTTGCGCTCAATTTTGCGCCAAGACCCCGACGTGGTGATGGTGGGAGAAATTCGCGATCGCGAAACGGCCGATATTGCCATTAATGCCGCCTTAACTGGCCATATTGTGCTTTCCACGCTCCACACCAATGACTCGGCCGGCGCTATCCCCCGACTGCTCGATATGGGAATTGAACCGTTTTTAATTACCTCTTCGCTCAATGCAGTAGTCGGCCAACGGTTGTGTCGAAAAATCTGTGAGAAATGCCGTAAAGAAGCACCAATTAAACCGGAGGATGTGGAAGCGGTGAAAAAAGAAATGGACTTAATGCCGGAGCCGGAGAAATCGGCAGCGCTAAAAATCAATAAATTTTACGTTGGCCAAGGCTGCGAAGCCTGTAACAACAGTGGCTACTCCGGGCGTATTGGTATCTTTGAAGTGTTATCAATTACCGAGCCAATCCGCCAGCTGGCCCTGAAGCACGCTAGCACCAGCGAAATTGTCGCCCAAGCCTTCAAAGAGGGGCTGATTACGATGAAGCAGGACGGTATCCTGAAAGCGATGGCCGGCGTTACTACCATTGAAGAGGTCTGGCGCGTCGCCCGCGACTAAGATGGGGCTATTTACCTACGAAGTAAGAAAACCGGGAGAAACAAAAGCCAGCAAGGGCATTATCCAATCGGAGAGTATTACTGAAGCCAACCGGCTTTTGCGCGGCCAAAACTACTTTGTTTTGTCAATTACTGAAACTAGTGAGAAGAAACGCCGTGGCAGTGGAATTTTCCATAAAAAAGTTGGATTGAAAGAAAAAATTATCTTCTCCCGCCAACTGGCGGTTATGAATAAAGCCGGCCTCTCGATTATTAAGGCCCTGGAATCGTTAAGCAAACAGACCGAGAACGAATACTTCCACGACGTCTTGAAGGACATGATCGACAAAGTTCGCGGCGGGCAGATTCTTTCGAAAGCGATGGAGCGCTACCCGGACGTTTTCCCGCAAATCTATATCGCGGTAATTCGAGCCGGTGAGCAAACCGGACAGCTCTCGGAAGTTCTGCTGACACTGGCCGACCAACAAGAGCGAGAAGCCGACCTGGTCGGCAAGGTAAAAGGCGCCATGATCTACCCGGCGGTTATTTTCACGTTGCTGATTGGAGTGGTGGTCTTAATCGTTCTGTTTGTTATCCCATCGCTACAAACAATTTTCACCGAATCCGGCACCGAACTGCCAATTTTAACCAGGATACTGATTGGCACCAGCAATATCGCCCGAAATTTCTGGTGGCTGATTATCCCTTCCTTGGTTGGCTCGGTCTTTCTGCTCCGGCTGTGGGCTCGCACCCCCAGAGGACAAGAGTTCTACGATAAGGCCAAGATTAAGATTCCGATTTTCGGCGGGTTAACGAAAAAAGTATACATGGCTCGTTTTTCCCGGACGATGGCAATGTTAATTAAAGCCAGTTTGCCAATTTTGGTGTCGATTCAAATTATCCGGAAAACTATCAGTAATGTTCACTATGATCGGGCCTTTGCCCGGATTGAAAAATCGGTTGAGTCTGGCAAAACTTTCTCTAGCGCTATCGAGCACGAAGACCTTTTTCCACCGATGGTTGCTCAACTGGTTAGTCTTGGGGAGGAGTCCGGCAATATGGAATCGGTGCTGCTGGAGATCGCCTCGTTTTACGACCGGGAAGTCGACAGCTTATCAAAGAACCTAACTACTCTGCTGGAGCCGATTATGTTGGTGGTAATGGGTATTGGTATTGGTTTTGTCGTTGCTTCGGTACTGGGGCCAATCTACAACCTTGTCGATGCTTTCTAGATTTGACGGGTAACGACCAAATCTTCAGAATAAACAGATGAGGAGGGAAAATCGGTAAGATAGTAGTTGGTGTTGATATCGGCTTCGAAACGGTCAAAGTGGTTGGCCTGGAGAAGAAGGGTTCGCGGTATTGGTTGCAGGGAATGCACCTAGCCAATATCCCGCCCAGCTCCTGGAAGGTTAACACCTTGGAAAACGTCCAGGAGATCGCCAAAGTAGTCAGCGAGTCCTTGCGGGCCGCCAAACCTCACCCAATTAGCGGCCACGTGGCGATGTTTGCGCTGCCAGAATCAGTGATTTTTTCTGCCACCTTAGCGATGCCAATTTTAACTAAGCAGGAGCTGGAAAAAGCCCTACCCTTCGAGCTGGCCGAACGGCTGTCGATTAACCCAGACGAATACCATATAGACTTCGAAGTTAGCCAGAGTAGCTGCAACCCCGTTGGCAAAAACGACCTCCTACCGCCAGACAAGTCCGTTGCAGAAGAAAAACCCGGAGCAAAACCGAGCAAATCCCCGGCCAGCTCCAAGCCCACCAATCAAACAATTTTCGCTGCCGCTACTAAAAAAACTTTAGTTGATTCAATCGTTGAACTTTGCCAGCTCTGTAAGCTAGAGCTCGGTGGGATTGATATTAAGCCAGGGGCAATTGTCCGCTCGGTAGTGGGAACTAACGATAAAAAAGCTAGAATAATTATAGACATGGGCGTTGGGGGGACTGGCGTGTCAGTAGCGGAGGGGCACGACTTGACAGTCACTTCGACTGTCCCTTGGGGAACGCATATGATCGCCGAAAAGATTACCGGTCCGGTGCCCGAATTGAAAGCGAAGATTGCACCGGTTTTTGATGAACTAGTTCACGTCATTAAGTTTTTTGAAAACCGCATCTGCCCGGGCGTGAAAATTGAAGGAATTATTATCTCCGGCACCGGCGCCGGCATCCCTGGCATCGCCGAGCTATTTAAGTCCGAGACCGGCCTACCTGTTGCCCTAGCCGAGCCGTTTAAAAATGTTGATACCCATCGCTTCCCGGTTCCGCCGGAACTAACCCACACCTTTGCCGACGCCATCGGCCTAGCGATGCGGGAGGCTTAGTCATAATTAACTTAGCTCCCAAGGAAATAAAAGGACGGCAGAACCAGAATTCTCGGATCTATCTGGTGCTAACTGGCTATGCCGCCACGATTATCGCCATTACCCTTGGCGCCGTGGCAATTACCACCTTCAGCTACGTTGCCCAGATTAATTTAGACGATCAGCAGGCTCAACTGGACGCCCTAACGGTGCAGGAGCAGAAATACAGCGGGCTAGCTGAAAAAGCCAGCTTTATCGACGGACGAATCGAACAGTCCGGCAAGTATCGCAGCGGCACCAACTGGGATACGGTACTTGGCGATATCGCCGCTTCCACGCCGCAAGACACCGTCTTAACAACCGTTTCGATTACCAGCGACGCCAGCAAGGGGGCAGTTATTACAGTTTCCGGAACTACGCCCACCCGTCGTTCAATCGTTCTCTTCCAGGATAAGTTGGCTACCGCCCCCACTTTCGCCGCCGCCTCAATAGCTAGCGTTACCGAGGGTGAGACCGCCGGCAGTAAAAGCTACTCGTTTTCGATTAGCCTCACCTTGAAAGCTAAATAATCATGACCCTACTAACCAACAGAACTTTCCTCATCGCCACCCTCCTATTTTTGGCAGTGGCCGTGACCGGAATTTGGTTCTTTTATCCGCCAGCTATCAACAAATACCGGGAGATTAAAAATCAGCAACAGATCTTATCAGACCAGGTAGCGGCCGCCCAAGCCAGCGTTGATTCGCTAGCCGCTTTTTCGGCCAAAGAAGCCGATCTAAATAAATACTTCGACTTAGCTAGTAACGCCCTACCCACCGAACCGGGTTCGGATATTCTCATGCTGCAATTAGAGGGCCTGGCTCAATCGCTAGGGATTAGCCCAACCATCACCCTACCGTTTAGTGGCACAGCCGTCGTTGCTCAACCGGCTCCCGCCAGCACCGGCGACGATAACGTCTCCGCCGGAACCACCGCTAACTCCCAGCCTATCGCCACCGCCGCCAGCTCACAAACCCAATTCACCATAGCTGGGCAATTTGACTTCAATACTACTCGGGTCTTAATCCGCAAGTTGGCCACATTTATCCGCTGGAATGCGGTCACCGGAGTTTCGATCACTAGCACTAATGATGGATTAAGCGCCAGTATCAGTGGCCAAACGTTCTGGCTCCCCGCCCAAGTCGCCGACAGTAATTTTTCTGCCGATCTGCTAACCAAGGCGGCAACGCTGTTTGCCAGTTTCGACAGCTACACCGCCACTCCCGACATCAGTAAGGAAGGCAGCTTCGGGCGTAATGATCCGTTTGCCCGGTAAGCTTGGCCGGAAAAAACCGGCTTTTACCCTGGTAGAACTAATTATCGATTCGATGGTTATCGTTGTCGTCTTCGGAGCGGTGATTGGCGCATTTGTGGTGATGCTGCGAGCCACCGACTCCGGTAAGGTCCGCACTCTGGCCGGAGCCCTAGCCAACGAGCAGATGGAGTACCTACGCAACCTCCCTTACGACTCGCTGTCCACCCAAAACGGCACCATCTTGCCGCACGGCACTATACCAGACAGCCAAACCGTTACCCGTGGCGGGGTATCGCTGACACTGAACACGGCGATTATTTTTGTGGACGACGCCTTTGACGGCTGCGCCATCCCGGCCGGCCCGGGGGTATATGAGTGTACCGATGGCACCGTCTCCAACGCCCAGGACGTCGTACCGGTTGACTACAAGCGCATCAACGTGGAAGCGCTTAAGGTAGGAACGCCGACCGTGTTGGTTAAGCTCTCCAGCAACGCCGCCGCCAAAGCCGCCGAAACACCGACTAATACCGGTATTATTTTAGTAAAAATTATCGATGCCGAGGGTCTGCCGGTAGCCGACGCCACGGTCGATATTACTAACAACGATAACTCCGTTACAATCCAGGGGCTAACCAACGCCCAAGGCTATTTATTTGTGGCTAATCTGCCGCCAGACAACCAGAACGGCTACCACATTGTCGCTACCAAAAACGGCTACTCTACCGACTTCACCACCAGCCGAACCTCGCAGAACCCTAACCAATTTCAACCGGATGTCGACGTTAATATTCAACAAGTAACAATTCAGACCCTGGCCATCGACAGATTGGCCGATATGGTGGTAACGGTCGTTAGCGAAAGCGGGACACCGGTAACCAACGTTTCAATTACGGCTACCTCCAACAAAATTACCGCCACCAACCCCGACACCCCGAAGAATATCTACAACCAAACCACTGACGGCAGCGGCGTTGCCACTTTCAGCGATATCGAGTGGGACTCGTACTCTTTAAGTACCCCATCCGGTTACTACCTAGTCAATACCAGCCCCTACCAAGATGTTTCCGTCGACCCTAACACCTCGCTGGCCGTTACCTTTGTGGTCACCACCGACGTTAGCTGGCCGCAGCTTAATTCGGTGGCACCGGCCTCTGGCGTCACCGGAACTATTCTAGACGTCGCTCTGGACGGCGAAGACTTTGATGGCTCCAGCACCGTCAAGCTAGTCAAAGTTGGTCAAGCCGATATCATCCCCACCCAAACCAACGTCGACGCCAACGGCAAAACTATTACCGTAACTCTCAATTTAACCGGAGCGGTTAGCGGTGGTTGGGATATCGTCATCAATTCGATCGGAAAAATTATTACCCAAATTGGCGGCTTTATTATTCCATGAGAAAACCGGCCTTCACTCTTGTTGAACTGTTAGTAACGATGTTTATCGTCTCATTACTTGGCGGCCTGGTGGTTGGCTTTATCAGTCAGTCCTACCGGAACAACCGAGAAGTTCAGACACTGTCGATTGTCCAAACCGAACTGAACCTGGCTATCGATCGGCTGATACGGGTACTGCGCAGCTCCACCGAAATCCTGGAAGCCACCCAAACGAATGTCAAAATGTATGGCTATCCCAACGTCGCCGACAGCGATCCCAGTGAAATTAACTTCTACATTCAGGGAGCAGCCATTAAATATTCTGTTACCCCACCTTCTGGGACGGCACCCAATTATAGCTACAACCCGTCCGACGCTAAAATTCACACACTGATCGGTAAGTCGACTAATTCCGTCAACCTACCGCTGTTCAAATACTACGACGAAAACAGCGCCTTACTGGCCTTCCCCGTCTCAATCTCCGCTGTTCGAGTGATCGAACCCAACCTCTCCGCTCTCGATACCAGCAATATCCTGACCAACCCAATTGTGGTGACAACGAAGATAAATCTTCGTAATCTAAAGACAAACCTATGAAACATCTTAAGATACAAGCCGCTAAACCAGGCTATTTCCTACCGATGCTACTCGGCTTTGCCACGATTATGTTGATTACTGTGACAGCGATCATGAGCTTGGTGATCAATAACTACCTGGTCACCAAACATCAGAGCCAGTCCAACCAATCGCTTAGCATCGCCGAAGCTGGAATAAACTACTATCTTTGGCACCTGTCGCATAATAACCAAGACTACTGCGACGGCCAGGCCTGTACTGGCCCCGGCCCGTATGGCCCCTATACCCACACATATAAGAATGCTAACGGCGACACCCTTGGCACTTACGACATCACCATTACCCCGCCCGGCCTAGGCGGCACCACCGTCACTGTCCGCTCCCAGGGTACTTCCACCACCGGTGAGCAACGGACGGTGGTCGCAACGCTCGGTATTCCATCGTTTGCCCAATATTCGTTCGTTACCAACTCGGAAGTTTGGTTTGGCGACACCGAAAGCACTAATGGCTTGGTCCACTCCAATAAAGGCATCCACTACGACGGCACGGCCAACGGCGTTGTCTCCTCCGGCGCTACCACTTACACGCCCACCGCATGTTTCGGCGGCAACGGCCAAGTGAAAAATGGTATTTGGGGCATCGGCGGCCCCCAAACCTACTGGCAGTTTCCCGTTCTGCAGGTTGGTTTCAACCAGTTAACCACCGATTTGAACGACTTGCAGCTGGCTGCCAATACCAACGGCGTTCTCCTACCAACCCTGCTCAACGCTCAAGGTCAAAAAACCCACAGCGGTTACGCCATCCAATTCAACGCCAACAACACCATGACCGTCGGTAAAGTTACTGCCAGTCTGGATAACGGTAGTTTGGGCGGCAACTGCGTTAGCCATAACCGCCATAGCTCTTTGATGCAGAGCGTGGTTTGGGAAAGTACCCCAAGAGCCTTGCCAAATAATGGCATTATTTTCGTGGCCGATAACGCTTGGGTTTGGGGGACGGTTAGCTCGCGCATCACTCTGGCTTCTGGCCGCCTACCAGACACCGCCAACACTAATACCAACATTTTTCTCCAAAACGACATCAACTACACCATTAAAGATGGCTCGGTGGCTTTGGGGCTAATTAGTCAGAGCGATCTGATTGTTAACTCCAACTCCGAAGCCGATCTCAATATTGACGCCTATCTGCTTAGCCAAAAGGGCGGCGTTTACCGACCACGCTACATCGGCAACGTCAAAACGAAAATCTCCATTTACGGCGGTATCGGCAGTAACTCCTGGTGGACGTGGAGTTGGGTCAACGCTGCGGGAACGGTGACCAGCGGTTACCAGACCACTGTCCAAACCTACGACGATCACCTAGCCTTAAATCCGCCGCCGCAGTTTCCAACGACTGGGTCGTTCGCCATCCTGTCGTGGAAAGAAGAGCCGATACTATAACGCGGCTAGTTCTCGCCGACTTCTAAGATTTTGGCGCCTAGGCCTTTGAGCTTGTCGACGATATGTTCGTAGCCGCGGCCAATAATCGCCATGTTGGTAATTTTTGACTCGCCGCTGGCCACTAGAGCCGCAATCACGTAAGAAAAGCCACCACGCAAATCCGGTACTTCAATCTCGGTGCCGTGCAGCGGCGTTGGGCCGGTAACGACGGCGCTATGCAGGTAGTTGGTACCAGTGTAGCGGCAGTCATTACCACCGAGACACTTGTTGTAAAGCTGAATCTTTGCCCCCATTTTGTTCAACGCCTCAACATAACCAAAGCGGTTTTCGTAGACGGTTTCGTGAACAATTGAAGCGCCGTGAGCTTGAGTTAGTAGAATCACAAACGGCTGCTGCCAGTCAGTCATAAAGCCGGGATGAACGCCGGTTTCCAAAGAGATTGACTGGAGTGGCCGGGCCCGAAAGAACGTAATACCTTCGTCGCTAATATCAAACTCGCCACCGACTTGGCGAAACTTGTTTAGAAAAGTCATCATTTCCAGCTGCCGGGCGCCCCGGACAAAAATTCGGCCGTTGGTAGCAGCAGCCGCACAAGCCCAGGAGCCGGCCTCAATCCGATCCGGCATTGCCACGTGGCGATAGCCGTGCAATTTTTCCACGCCGACAACCGTAATCACTCTATCGGTATCCACCGAAATAATTGCGCCCATTTTCTGCAGCACCGAAATTAAATCAATAATCTCTGGCTCCACCGCGGCGTTGGTCAGCTCGGTCACGCCTTTAGCTAAAACACTGGCCAGCAACACCTGCTCGGTGGCGCCGACGCTCGGATAGTTCAGAGCAATTTTTGTTCCCACCAGCCCATCGGCCTTCAATAAGTAGTAATCGCCTTTGGCAACAGCGGTAGCACCGAGCTTTTCCAAAGCTTGGATGTGAAAATCCACCGGCCGGCTCCCAATGTCACAGCCACCAGGCATCGGGATTATCGCCTCGCCCAAGCGAGCCAGCAGCGGACCGGCAAAAAGGATCGGAATCCGGCTTTTGCCGGTGTAGCGAACCATTTCCTTAGCTTTTGGTGTTTTGATATCGGGTGTTTCAATGGTAATCACATCGCTTACTGTGTCGTTGGTCACCGTGCCACCCAACAGCTCGATAATTTTAGTGATAATCTCCACGTCTTCAATCTCTGGCGCGTTTTCCAATTGGCAAAATTCGTCGGTCAGCATTGCTGCCACCATCGATTTGGGCACGGTATTTTTGGCGCCTTTTAGCACAATTTCGCCAACCAAGGGATTGCCGCCTTCAACCCGGATATAATCAATTTCTCGGCCGTTTTCCCGCAGCGCCGTCCCCTCCAATTGCCGCGCGGTTTTCAGCCTACTCCTTAGTTCCTTCGGTCTGATCGTGAGCTTTTGGGTGGTCGAGAACAGCTTTAATTTTTTGAATCACATCGCCCGGCATGGTTTCTGATTTAACAATATAGTCATCGGCACCGCGGGTGATGCTCTCCATTTTTTCGCGGTCTTGGATTAACGCCGTTAAGACAATGACCGGAATGCTGGAAGTAGCACTGTCTTGTTTGAGTTTTTTCAGCACATCCAGTCCGTTAATTTTCGGCATCATAATATCAAGTAAGATAATATTTGGCTGCAAATCGGCGGCTTTGGCTAGAGCTTCCTCGCCGTCTTTAGCCATCTCCACAGTGAAGCCTTCGGCCTTCAGACGCTCCATGTACATCTCCCGCAGTGTCAGGTCGTCGTCCACTAATAAGATGCTTTTGAATGTTTCGGTCATCGTAATAAACCTAGCAAATCTCCCCTTATTTTCAAGTTAAGTTTTCTTCGCCGACTCTTTAATGCCGGTCGGCACTTCCATTGGGTTGCCTCGCTCAATCCGTGGCGCGCTCAACGGTCCTTCCAGTACTGCCCCTTTCACTTCTTTCGGCGGCTCTTTAATCAGTGGCAGCTCAAAACTGAAGGCCGCGCCCTTGCCGGTTTCGCTATCCACCCAGATCTTGCCGTTATGCAGCTCCACAAAGTTCTTGCTGATGTAGAGTCCCAGACCGCTGCCTTGGTGCTCGTCCACTTCCCGCTTGACTTGAGAGAACTTCTGGAAGAGCTTGGGCTGGTCTTCTTTGGCAATACCCCGGCCGGTATCGACTACCTGGACACGGATATTTTTGGCGTCTGGCTGGCTAGCCTTGATAGTAATGCCGCCTTTGTCCGTAAACTTAATGGCATTACCGGTCAGGTTAACGATCACTTCCCGGATTCGGTCGGGGTCGCACCAAACTTTCGGCAAATCCTTGGCGAAGGCGGTTTTTAGATAGATTTTTTTGCCGTCGGCTTTAATTTGCAGCTCGTGAATAACGCTTTCCACCATTTCGGCGACGGAGATTTCTTCATACTTCATCTTCAGCCGGCCTTGCTCAATTCGGGAGACGTTCAACAAGTCTAGAATCAACTCTGCTAGGCGCTTGGAACTGGCGTAAGCCCGGTTTAGGTAGGTGCGACTTTGTTTATCGATCTTGCCCATGTTCTCGTCCAGAATCATCGACAGGTAGCCCTCGATGGCCGCCAGCGGCGTATTCAGCTCGTGCGAGGCCATAGAGATGAACTCATCTTTCATCTTGTCCAGCTGGGCTAAATACTCGTTGGCCGCCTGTAACTGCTCAAAAGCTTGAGCTCGTTGTACCGCCAAACTCAAGTCATCGGAAATTGCTTTGGCAATGGCGTAGTTTTTCTCATGTACTTCGGCGCCGGGTTTATTAAAGACAAACAACATTACCCCTAGTGGCTCACCACCAGCATAGAGCGGGAACACTTCAATATGTTTGGCGCCGATTAACGTTTGAATGGAAGCAGCCACAGCCTTAGGAATCGGCGGGGAGATAAAGTCGGTCAGATTATCCGAGTCGATCGACTTTTTATCCACCAGCGCCTCGTGAATCCGGTTATATTCTTTCTTGATTGGGAAACTATACTTATCCAAGCTCCCACCGATCATTGCCACGACTTTTTGTGATAGGTTGTTCCTGCTAATCGCGTATGCCGTTAGTTTGCCGTCTTTAACAATCGAGAGCAGACCACTGACGCATGATTCAAGTTGCTTGGGAATTTCGTCTAAAATCTTCTGAACCATTTGTTTTGTATCGTTTTCATTCAGAACAATGTCGGATATCTGTTGCAGTGTCGCTAAGTTTTTATTTCGAAGCTCCAATTCTCCTAGTGCTTCTATTTTTTCTTGAGCAAGCTTCTCGACCTCTTCTCTTCTTTTGACCTCATTAATCACAGACCTAACAAAGAGGTACCCAAACCCAGCGACTAAAATAAACACTGCGGACCTTAAAACTAAGTTACCAACACTATCTGATTCGAATAACTGGATTCCGTTTACCAACACCAAGGACACGACGGCAATCTGCGCTAAGATTACTTTTATGTTAAAGAGCCCATGTCTAACAATTGCGTAAGCAGTGAACCCCAGTAAGAACCCCGTAGTTAGCGAACCAAAGGGGGTTAAATAAAAGATTTGAAATACTACCGGGAGAATAAGATTAGTTGTTAACGCAGAAATGATAAAAAGCGATAAGCCTAATAGAAAGTATGCGATCTGTGCCCGTGCTATACCCACAGCACGTTTAAATTTTCGTATTAGTATCCAAACGGATGAACACGCGTAAAACAACAGGAACGCTGCGTAAAGAATGATTAAGTTTCCAAAAGTAACCTGTGTTACATTATCCACTGATATTGCTGATTGAATAATTTGTCCCGTAAATAGGGACAAAAGCGCCACCAACATATAAGGAACGGTCAGTAGAATTATGGTTTTTCTACTTAACTTCTCGTTCGTTGGAAAAACTAAAGTGAAAAGTAGTAGCAGCCAGGGAATGCTTGCCGCTGAGGCCATGGTTATTTTAGTCCAACTGGTAACTAGTGTCGCAGTCGCCGATGCATCAGCGACTGCATTGGTGACGAGCCAAGCAAGTACCGAAAGGATGAAGCCGGCGAAAAGGCGATTGGTAGCCGATTTTGAGTCAGCTCTTAAAACTACCAAACCCAAAACCAAATTCATCACGACAAAGAATGCCAGAATCAAATACAGAATCAGTCCGTCCATTAAGACCTACGCAAATTATTAAAGCTTTCCTGCTTCAGTAATAAATCACCCGCCGAGTAATAATGGGGAACAGCCATTATCTTCTTTGCGCCAGTCAACCAAAAAATACAAAAGGAGCTTGCTAGTGCAGACGCCAATCTAACAGCGGGATCTACAACTGGTATCTCCACTTTTTCTGAAAGTATATCCTTTAAAAGTTCTTCAGAAATATATGAGGGTAACTCTGGTGCGTAAGCAGAAGGGTTTACTTCAAAATTATCTTCAACAGAAAGAGGCTCCTTTTTTACGTACTCCTCAAACGTGAGTCCAGATGGATCAAAATAGAAAAGAAAAGCGTTCCACCCAACTGATACAGTAGTAATTACTGGGATATTCAGTTTCCTCGCCACTATGTGTAATAGAAGCGCATACTTTGGCTTTCTATAGTCTATCTCGTCCAAGACGATATCTGACCCTTCAATAAACTCATTCACATTGTCTTCATTAATACCCTCTGTGTAGATTGTGACATTAGCCTCTGGATTTATTTTTTTTATTATTAATTCAATCTCCCTTGCTTTCTTCGTATTAATGGTGTCAGTAAATGCACCTTCCTGCCTATTAATATTGCTGTAATCAAAAACATCTGGATCTGCTAGCCTAAAATTACTAACGCCGAGTCTTGCTAGTGATATAGCGGGTGCTCCACCATCTGCCCCACATCCTGCAATTGCGATCGTAGAGGTTCGCACTTTTTCTTGATCAGAAACGGATATTATTCCAATGTTTCTCTGTGTAAAATCTGAATAATTAAATATTTCCATATTTCCAAAGTACCACCTAGAGATAAAAATCTAAACAAAAACGGCCGCAGTAATGCGGCCGTCATGGGTCATTCGATAGTCTCATAGGCTTCCTCGATGTGAGTTGCCAAAAGCTCCGATAAGTTTGGCTGGTATAGAACTCTTCTTGCCTCGGTCATGGTGCATCTCAACGGAACGCACGGTGATCCCAAATGGTCAACAACCTCTCCAGTGAAGTCAAAGTTGAAACCTAGGCCTTTCAGAATTCTTGCAACCGGCTTGTCCACTACCACAATCCAATCATCAATCTTGTGCAGTTTTGCCAGTCTAGGCACTAACCTGCAGAGACCAATAAGGATTAGCGAGCGTCTTCCTCTTTCCTGTTCCTCGACAGCAAGTCTCGATACTTCATAAGTCCGATCTTTCGACGAACCAATTAAGCACGGACAAGCGGCTTCACCAGGGAATCCGAAGGGCGAATTGTGAATCAATCTCATGGTACCAAGTACCTTGCCAGATTCATCCACGGCACAAAGGTGGCTGCTTGCGAAATCCCACTGGTCAAAGTCAATGCCACTTGGGTTCGTTGCGATCCACCCCTTTTCGAGCGCAAAGATTCTATACCGCAGAGCTAATATTTCATACAGCTCTTCTTCCCCTCTTGCGAGTCTAAAGTTGATTCTGTTCATGTGCATTCACTCGAGCTAAAATTATACCACACTTCTCGAGAAGAGTCAAGATATTATGCCCATATTTAGGATCGTAAGCAAGACTTGCACGACCAGATAGCTCTTAATCAACTACTTGATAAATAATTTTTAGAATCACCAGTTATTGTATTGATTATCAATTAACAAAACTGTAGAATTCCAAACCATAAGGGAGAACCGCTCCCTGGACCTTTACAGGAAAAGACAATGACTAGAAAAAACAAAAAGATTCAAATCGCAATCGTTGGCGTGGGAAATTGCGCCAGTTCCTTCATCCAGGGCCTCGAGTACTATAAGGACGTTGGCCAAACATCACCTCCCATACCGGGCCTCATGCACAATGACTTTGGCGGATATCTCATTGCAGATATACAGGTAGTTGCCGCTTTCGACGTAAACGCTAATAAAATTGGCAAAGACATTTCCGAAGCTATTTGGGTGTTGCCCACGAACTCCCATAAGTTCGCTTGCGTGCCTACATATGGCGTAGCAGTTGAGGCGGGTTTTATTGGAGATGGAATTGCACCGCATATGCGTGAGTACTTCCCCCTCCGAGAAGAGCCGGAATCTGTTGTCAGGAAACTTAGAGAGAGCGATACGGAAATTTGTATTTCTTTCTTGCCGGTAGGGTCACAGGAAGCGACGCGGTTTTACGCCCAAGCCTGTCTTGACGCAGGAGTTGCGTTTATAAACGGCGTGCCTGAATTTATTGCATCCGACCCAGTCTGGGCGGAGAAGTTTAGGCAAGCCGGTATTCCGTGCGCCGGGGATGACATCCAAAGCCAGGTTGGTGCCACTATCCTTCACCGAACACTCGTATCTCTAGTCCGCGAGCGTGGACAAATCGTAGAGAATTCCTACCAACTGGACATAGGTGGGAATATGGATTTTGACAACCTCACAGATCATCTGCGTCTTACTTCGAAGAAGGTGTCAAAGACCGATCCAATCATCTTCGAAGCTGGCACCGAGGACATAAAGGTAGTCCCGGCTGACTATATACGATTCCTCGGCGATAATAAGATTGCTTACATCAATATCAAGGGAAGGCAGTTTGGTGACTTCCCCTTTGAGATTGAGATGAAGATGTCAGTCGAAGACTCCCCAAACAACGCTGGAGTGATGGTTGATGCAGTTCGCGCTATGAAGCTATCGTTAGACAGAAACCTCTCTGGCTACCAGGATTGGAGCGCCTACTTCTTCAAACACCCACTGCACCTAGTGTCACTGGGGATAGCCAGGCAGAAAGTCGAGGACTTTATCGCTGGGAGGTAACAGACAACCCAAAAGAGGCAACCACATTATGTGGTTGCCTTATTTTTATTTACTACTTTCTATAATCAGACGGAGGCTATACTCGGCCGACTCAGTCACTACTTCTTCTTCGCTAGCGTCACTTATTACTTCTTGCAGGACTCCTATAGATTGCCGGCTTCCAACAGTTGCTAACGCAATAGCGGCTTCATGACGTACAATAGCTGAAGTATCGTTCTTAAGAGAATCGGCTAGTGCGAACTGTTGCGTAGAGTCTCCCATCTGTCCGATACCAAAAGCGGCCTCATGACGGATCAGTTCGCTTGTGTCTTCAGATAAAACCTTTTTAAGGAATCCTAATACGTCTGTACGGTTATGCTCGATAAAACTTACTATTATATGGTAGCGAGGGACTCCGTCTAAATCCCAGTATATTTTTATCAGCTCATTGATAACCGATGAAGCGTCTGCATTGTTATCTATCTTCTCCGTTAGCTGGAGGACTAACGCAAAGTTTTGATTAGCGTTACTGCTAGTATTGATTTGCTCCAACCCTTTAAACATTGTAATGATTATGGCATAAAAAGATGCTTGAATTAAGCCCCATCAGCCTAACTCCACGAGTTAACGTGGCGCTGAAGTGGATCATCTCTATTCTAGAAGAAGAGAATATCCCATACCAAGTCTTGGGCGGAGTGGCCGCACGCTTCTACGGTGCCGACAGACCAATTAACGACATTGATATTGATATACAAGAGAAAGATTTTCCTCGCTTGCTCAAAAAAGTTGGGAAATTTGTGCAATTTGGGCCAGAATTGTATATAGACAGCGAGTGGGTAGTTCTGATGATGGCTTTGAATTATAAAGGTCAAATAATAGAACTAACCAATGGGGACTCACAAAAAATTTTTGACGATGCAAGTTCTGAGTGGAAAATCTTCAGGTACAGTTTGAATGACACATATCCTGTTAACTGGGCTGGGAAGAGATTGAAATTGATGAAGCCAGACAAGATGGTCCGGTATAAGAGCTATCTACATGGAGAAAAACAGCTCCGGGACATTCAAGTCATCAAAGAATTTATTAAGAATAGCCGCTAGTTATCAAATAATACCCAGAGACCGTTTTGGAGCTCGTGCTCATCAATAACATGAACGATGTTTTTTATAACTTTTTCAAAAAAATCTTCAGTAGATAAAACTGCCTTAGGATGGGTAATTTTTCCATACCGGTCACGAAGGCGGTATTTATATTTTGACAACTTACTATAAACATCTTCTCCCCCTACTAAGAAACATCTGCTCGGCGCAGAAGTTAGGTAATCAATCGTTTGTTTCTTCCAAGCGAGTCCAAATTTCAGATCCTCATTGGAAAACGAAAAGATTTTAGGGTAAAGAGCGACAACAGCATCTCGAGAGAGTAGGGTCTCTTTCTTTTGCAAAATACTGATATGGTTCTCTGAGCAATAACTCCTAAACCGGGCTATCGCCTCACGGGGACATGAGGGTTTAAAAACTACTATCGCCAGGTCTTCGTCTCTAGCGGATCTCTTTATCTCGATGTGGCGCAAAAGGGGTTGGTACTTCATACCTGTATTAGTAATTCACAATCTTGCCCCGAATAAAGTCTGTTGTAATACGGGGTATTTTACTCAAACAAGACTCATATACCTTCTGGATTTTCTTTGGATCTGCTTCGCAAACGATTCTTGCCTCCCAAGGTTCTAATAAATTCCCCCCGTTTTGAGAGACTATCTCAACTACGGCAGGTTTCCCCAACTTATCGAATAGTGCCTTCGATATTTGTTTTGTTAGTACGCCATATATAAATCCTGAATAGTATCTTGGGTTTTTACCATTTGTACCTTCTGCACTCATCGGCCGGTTGGAAGTAATGAGTCCGTTAGTTCTGTTGCCACGCCCAACCACACCAATATCTCCCGATAACGATGCCCCGGTGTAAGTTAGGTAGACGTTGAACCTCTCGTAATCGTCCTTTGTATTAATAGAGATATTAAAATCATACTTTGGGCACTTCTTATTAAGAAACTCGTTAACCAGCGGGCTGATTATTTCTAAGTTTTCCCAGTAGTTATTAAGCGACTCTACTTGTCCGGATATTTGTGGAATGCACATAGTTACTTCCACATTGTTGCCATTCCTTACTGCCATTATCTTGACGTCCGAGCCAATCCACCGAAACTTTTTCTTAATTTGTAGTGACTGTAAATAAGACTCCAGTCCAAGGACGGCCGTCTCGAGCGAAGAATAAGGATAATAAGAGATGCAGTAAGAAGTGTCATTTGCTACATATTTTTCGTACCCTCTTACTTCTTTCGCGGTTCTAGGATTAAACATCCTAGCAATAGCACCCGCCGATGTTGTGATTGTTCCTGGTCCAGGGTACGTAGTGAGTCTATTCTCAATAACTAAATCTTCTTCTGGATTTACCATCGGGAAATGTTTCAGAAAATATGCCTTAATTGTATTAAGCACAATATTTTCAACGGGGATAGCCAGGTTCTTGTAGTTATATGTTGCTCTACCGGCAACAATAATACGAATTGGCTCAGTGAACTCCCCTCCGCCAAAATAGACTTTAGTTTTTCCACCAATAATCATGAGTTTATCTACCTGGTGATGAAGAACGAGCTTGTCACAATGTGTAATGGTATACCTCGAATACTCCTGACTTACTTTACTAGCTAAAATATCGGCTATAGTATCTGGATGCCCGATTCCTTTTCTTTCAATTGTCTCGAACTCACTGTCCCAGACCGGGCTACGGGAATATACAGTCAGGTTTCCTTTTTTAATTGCGCTTGGTCCAAAGGAGTAAGACATTGTCCTTAAAAAGAAGGGGGTGTACGCACGCTAAGTGATACACCCCCAATTTTGTTATTCGAGTTCAAGGGATTCTCCTGTGTCTAGCCCTGTTTCCTCGTTGTCCCGGAAGATATACAGCGGAACTGAGCCGTAATTCGTCAGTGTTTTTCCCTCGATGCATGCACCGGCTTTTTCGGGAATAGCAATGATTGGCATCCCAATTGTTTTTTGGAGTGTCCGGACTTGCGTCTCATCTTGCTGTTCGTAGTGACACATGATTGAGTGACCTACTAGGATCCTAAGTCCCTTTGCATCACCTGGTGTTAGGTGGCTCGCTTCTGGTGCGGTTCTAATGTCCTCGCCAAAGACAATCGCACCAGCGCTACCACCGTACAACGGGATGCCACTTTGCGCTACTTGGGAGAGGTACTGATCAAAGCCAGCGGTACGAATTTCATCTAGCAACTTCACCGTATCGCCTCCTCCGATGTAAATCCCAGATATGTCGTTGATTGGGCGGTGGGGGAGAAGATCCTCCCACATTTCGATTGTAGCTATACCGAGCGCCTTCATTGTTGGTCGGAACCAGTCCAGGCAGGACTGATAGCCCTCTGAGGGCATAGCGTTAGGGACGTATATGGTAGGTTTTGATGGATCAATGCTCTTGACGAATTGTTCATCAATAAGCTTCGAGTCCTCTGCATCCCCACCCCCGCCGAGAAAGATACGTTTGGTTTTTGTTTTCATATGGTTTTTCTCACTGATTCCTGTCAGCCCCAAGACTGAGTTCTCGATTAATTTCTCCCCAAATTATCAAGTAAACCTGCTCCTGAGGTACCGAAAGATAATCCGCAAATGTGGACCACTGTCGGTAGTAATGGCTTACGAGTTCGTAAAGATTGAGATGATGTGCCTCCTCTGTCACTAACCTGATCATAGCGCGAAGCTTTGACCCATGGTTTCTATGACCTGGCACAACACCCGAACCCGCCATAAGCGTCGCCGTACGGATTGCGTGGAGCACTACCCTCGTGTGCATTCTAACACACGGGGGAGGTCCAATACTATCCAAATACATAGGCGATTTGTTTACGGCCCATATTAATCGTTCTAGGCCTACGCCAACATCGCTCAGAGTCGCCAGGGAACCGTTTGGCTGAGAAATGTCGAAAAAGAAATTTGCAACACCAACCTCAAGCCCACCGTAATGCACCCGAAGCATCTCTGACGTGATAGTGCGTCCTGCCCAATTATTGGTGTCACGCTCGATCTTAAGACAGAAACCGCCCGCATGTAGACCGAGGGCGGAAAAGAAATCCAACCAGCGATCAAACGTCTCAAGGTGGTTACCCTGTGTAGTGTTCCAACACTCAGTTGCACTATGTATGAACGAGCTGGAGATCCCGTCGATGGAGCTAATGAGATCGATCTCCTGCAACCGGATCACCGGTTGAACTACTAAGTGCCACTTCGAGCTGCTCTCTGATATCTGTCCGTAGATCAGATCGTCATAAATCTGGCCAGCCGTACTTGCGAAAAGGGTTCGCTCGTTATTACGGACAACTGCGATCGGTCGGTGAAGTTGGTAGCCGTGGCCAATGAAGGACGTCTGTAGCCTGCGAACACATGCCGCCATATCGAGCTGTGCCTTTGGCGAAGGGAAAGAAAGGAACGAATAGCTGCCAGCACACAGGTAAGAGCCGCAGTGTGGTAGGTCGCGTTTCGTGTAGTATTCTCCGAAACAGTGTGGACATTTTTTTCGCCTCCAACCTCGGCAAGCGAAAAAATTGTCCTGCATTTCACGGGAAGTAGAGTTAAATTTTTTCATCTTGCGGATTCCTTTTCAGCTGAATCTGTTGAATCTAAAGTCGGTTTGTTAAAAGCAGTTCTTGCTTATAACACTTACCGCCCAAAGTTACCTGTCAGCCAAAATGTAAACGAGCTAAGTCAGAGAAATTTTATAGAAATATTAGTAACAAATCAATTGGTTTCAGCTAGTTTTGTAAAAACGTTACATGTTTTATCGGTTGGATTTGCCCGAGCGCTAGGATAGCCCGCTAAAAGCTAAGACCTACTTGAGTTCGCACTCTTTCGGTCTTGTGTCTAATCCTGCTCATCCCCTACCGGTGGTTCCCAGTCGCCAAGAGCCGTTCGGAAAGCCCACTCCGGCAAATCCATCCGTTCGCCAGACTCCTTATTGGCTTTCCACCTAAACTCGGCAACATCAGGAGACACATCAACCAGAATCAACTTAGCTGAACAATGGCAACGTTTTGCAAGCTCACGCAATTTATCCCGGCTATGTTTGGTGTGGTTAGTTGAGTCATAGATCACACTTCGACCGCCTAATAACTCCCTCTCCGTTTGACGCTCTGCCTCTGCAAAAATATCTGTCCAATCTTCTGGTTTCATATCTTGCCAAACATCACGTAGCCCACGTTTGGTTTTAATTTCGTCGACTGCTACTACCTTCCAGCCACGATTTTCGCTTAGCTCTTTTGCTAACCTCGATTTACCAGCAAATGGTAAGCCGCACATTATGTACAAAGTTGGTTTTTCTGTGAATCTGTCTTGTTGAGTATTTAGGAATTTTTCTAGAAACAGTATATCTTTCTTGTCTTTAGCACGTTTCATCCGCTTCTTCCAACGTAGTAAGCGTTGGGGGCTAATATACGCAACACCTTCAATTTCAATTGAATCGCTAAGCAGCTCCTGTAAATTATCGCCGCTATTAGGTGAGTCCCAGCTGGTTTTAATTCCGTAGACACCGAAGAGCAGCTCCCTGGTTTCATCGTCATGAACTTTTTCAACACAATCTCTGTTCTTGAGTTCTGCATATTTATTTGGGTTAACGACCAAATCAATGTCGTTAATTGGTCGCAAGTTTAGAGCGCCCATTACTCCGCTGCCAATTACAATATAGTGGCCTCGCTGTAGGCCTAAGTCACTTATCTTTTTCGGTATGTCCATTATCGTTTGGGGTTTATGAAAGAAAATACTGACTCCAGCATGCCTTTACTTTCGGGATGTGACAGTAGTTCTATAGCGTCTTCGAAATTGCACCAGCGACATTCTAATATTTCTTTACTGTCTACATTTTTATTAGCGCTAAGTACTTCGCCAAGAAAATACTCAACGATTTTCTCCGTAGAATTACCAGATTTTTCGATTGTGTATTTTTGTTTCCAGGTTTTATCGCCAATTATATTACAGTCAGTAACCCCCGTTTCTTCTTTCAGCTCCCGCAACGCTGTCTCAATATGAGATTCGTTACCGATAGGATGACCCTTCGGAAATCCCCAATGCCCTTGAGCATGTTTAACGAGCAGGAACTCTAGCCCGGTTTCGGTTTTTCTAAAAGGTATCACCCCGAACGATTCATCAGCCATAATTGGATAATAGCTACTTGGGCGGAAAATTAAACTTGCCAGAAGGGATAACGGTTCGTTCGCCCTGGTGTAAAAAATAACAGGACAGCTCCAATTGGAACTGCCCTGTGGCCGATCAACCGTTAAGGTGAATCGGGGATGGGTGGGCTCGGCAGTTTGCCGTCGCCCTTCTTGATGGCACTCATGTCGACGGGCTGGCCGCCGGAAAGCCTGGGGGTCAACTGCTTGACCGTAATCCGGGCTGGGGCGTCCGGTCCCATCGCAAAGTTGCGCTCCATATAGACCGCCCAGACAACGGTGCCGATATAGGTCCCGAATCGGTCGTAGTACTTGGCATCGACGACTGTCGAATACCCGTTTGCGTATGGGGTCATCGGGTCGCCCGAGGCCTTAACGCTGTACTTGTAGCAAACGTTGTTCTCGTTGAACTTCATATTCAACTTCGTCGAGCTGTTGCCGAACGAACCGGTGGCGGAGCCAGAGCTACCGCACAGATCGTTTGTGGCAGTTCCATTGAAACTGCCGCTACCGCTGACGTTGACCGAGTAGAACCCGGTATCTTCCTCGTAGTAGTCGCTCCAAGCGCCCAACCACGAACCACGGAAAATCGAGTTCCCACCACCGCCGCCACCGCAACCGATGACTAGTATGGTGAGAAGCAAAGTGACGAGAGTTGTGACAAGTGTTAAATAGCGAAACTTCAAAATACTCCTGTGCCAATTTGGCCGGGTTATTGTAACTGATTCTGGTCGGAATCTCAAGAATATTATGAGGCGTTTTCAAAAAACGCCCCCGCATCCCTTGATACGCTAATAAATTTATTCTATAATATTCCCGTCTCTTTATGGAGAAAATGTTCATGAACAAGTTGATTATCTTATTCGCATTTGCGCTGGTGGCCATCACGGCCGCTTCAGCCCAGACTTACCCAAAAGGCACTAAGGTCGCAATCGTGCCAATCATCAATCAGAGCGGCGATAAGTGGGTGGAACTTCAGGAGCGGCAGATCAAAGCCGGTCACGACTGGCTGGCGACGGAATTCTCCAGCCACGGTTTTACCGTTGTAGCTCCTGACACCGTCGCCAAAGCGATCGCCGATCTGAAGATAAATTTCAGCGACGACGAACAGCAAAATCGCGCCAACCTCATCAAGATTGGTAAGCGAGTCGGCGCAACATTGGTGATCTTCCCGATCATCGTCGCCAGCAGCCAGGGAACATCTGGCGGTCTTTTCCCGAAAAGACAGGGCGCAGTGACGATCAAGCTCTGGCTGGTTGACGCCGTCAAGCAAGAACCGATAATAAATGCCGTCACCCTCCAGGGCAAGGCCTCGGGGAGCTCCTTCTTGACTGGTATCGAGAAGGGCAGCGAGTTCCAAGTAAAGGCTGTCGGCAACACCTTGAAGAAACTACTCAAGGACTGGTTCAAGCCCTACCCGATTATCGGCGGTTAAACCGACAAAGTCCGAATTCAACGGACCACAGCAATGTGGTCCGTTTTTTTATATCTTATTAATTGGTAAAATCTGGTTAGTACGTTCCTTAACACACGGAACTGGAGAAAACCATGAGGAGATTCGCTCTCGTATTTACAATTCTCGTCGTTTTGAACGGATGTGGTGGTGGAGGCGGCGGAAGCCAAATCTCCCCCAACTCCGTCGTGACTATCCAAATCCCAGCTAACCAAGCTGTTCAGCAGCAGGTAGAAGACGCCACCATCGTTGTTGATGCCGGGACATTCCCGGTTGCCACCGAACTGGTGGTCGAACAATGGAACGCCAATCAATACGCCGTGCCCAATCAGCATGGCGTAGAATCAAGCTCTGGCATCGTGCTTGAACCATCGTCAGAACCAACCTTGGATTTGACGGTTCGCTTTCCGAAGCCAGCTCAGGCGGGCGATAGCATCGCTGTCGCTAAAACTGAAACTGGCTGGGAGGTTCTGGATAGCGAAGTAGTTGGCCAAACTATCAACGTCACCGTTCCCAAGGAGTCGCTTAGTCGGGGTCGGGGGCCGGGAACGCTGATGGGACTGATTGCTATTGCTTTCTTCCCCTCTGCCCCGCCGCCCGATCAGGAAACGGAATTGGTGAAAGTGGCCGGCTCGGGAGCTTTTGCCACCGGGCGGAGCGCCTTGATTGTTCATGGCTTTGCCGATTCCTACGACGACTTTGCGGCTCTGGCAAGCAAACTGATGCAAACCGGGCGCTACACCAACGTCTATTCGTTCAGCTATGATTGGCGCTTGGACGGCGTCGCAGCTGCCACCCGCCTGCGCGATGAACTTCAACCCTACCGCAATAGCGGCAAGGTAGTTGACGTTTACGCTCACTCGTGGGGTGGTCTAGTAACGCGCTACGCACTGGAGGTACTTGGCGAAACTTACGCGGTAGATAACTGCTACTTTGTTTGTTCGCCGCACCTCGGAACACCGCTGGCCGACTTAGGTAGCCTGATTGCGTTCTTTGTCGGGCTCTATCTTAACGCGCCCGGTGATGAACCGCAGTACCGAGGTCTGCTGTCGTTCAATACGGCGTCACTCAACGACTTACGCTCAACCGGAGCGTTCGTTAACGAGCTGAAAGACACCCAGGGCCAGCGTGGCCACGTCAATTACTACCTTATCGGTGGTGGACTAGACTTGGTGGTTCCGTTCTCCAACGCCACGGCAGTTGGTCAACAACTGGAAGAGAACACGTCGGGTGTTGTCGTTCGGCACGTTGATTGGTCAGCTGGGCACACTGAGTTGGTGAAGAAGTCTGGCGACATCGGTCGCTTGATCAGCTTTATCAACGGTCAGCCAGGAGCTAATGCTGTTGAGGTTTTGCTCTTGCCAAATCCGGTGGAAGCCGGGCCGGACGGCTGGCTTTGGGACGTCCAAATACGCAACTACTCCTCGCAAACGGTAACGTTAAAAACGTTGACGTTCGACTCGTTCAATAAGAATGGTGAGTGGCTTGGCGTTGTTTGGTACGACCCCAATTCCCCACCGGGAGTCTTCTTCCCGCCCGAGTTTCGGGAGTGGGATGTAGTGCTGCCGGCCGGATGGGAGGCGTACCTATCGATAGGCGATGTTCCTGACCGGAATCAGTATTCCGGGCTAAAAATCTGGGAAGTGCCCATTGAGATGCGCGCTCGTTCGCTTGAGCACACGCTCGTCTACGAGCGAGCTAATAACCAAGCTACGACGGTGACGATGCTGACAGAGTATTATCAGAATCTCTGGCCATCGCCGCCGCATACTCGCGCTCCGCGCGGTCTTAACACCGGTAACGGTGTCGGGCAGCGAAAAAATCTGATCATACGGAAGTTCCGTTAGTCATATGCCCCGCCGGAAACGGCGGGGCATTTTATTTTTTAAAAGAATATTTAATAGACTCGCTGGAAAGTTCTTCCAGGCCGTTGGGTGAAGCGACAGATTCTAGTTTGGAAAACGTGGCCGCCTCGACGATGGCATTGGTGTTTTTCATGAACAATTCTGACATTTCTGGGTCTTCGGTGTAGTAGCGCAATACTACTTTTTCACCAACGTTGAGCCCGGCTTTTTTGCGGGCATCTTGGAGCTTGCGCAGCAGCTCGCGCAGACGGCCTTCTTGCTTCAGTTCTTCCGTCAGCTCGGTATCGAGATAAATCATTACTTCGCCAACGCTTGTTTCTTCCAGTTTCTTTTTCGGCGCGCCGAAAACCACTTCCTTGACGTTCAGCTCATCCGTAACAATGCGCTGGTAGTCTTTACTGGCCTGAACGACGGTCTTCCCCTCGATGTAGAGCTTGCCCAGTGGCTGACGAAGCGAAATTCCTACTTGCGAGCGCAACATATTGCCGGCCGAACAAATCTCCCGAATTTCGACAACATCATCAACTAGTTTTTGCTCACCGCCGGATAGCTCGCTGGTCACCGGAAAATTCTCCAGATGAACCGACTCCTTGGCATTACCTAGCGCTGCAAGCGCTGTATATATTGTTTCGGCGCTAAACGGCAAGATTGGCGCCACCGCCACAGCGAAACGCCGCAGTGCCTCGCCCAATGTGTCGAGCGCTGCCGCATCGCCGGCGACAAAGCGATCGCGATTGGCCCGAATATACCAAGTGGAAAGATCCTCCACGAACGGCCGAACGGCTTTTCCGGCAGCTTGAAAATCGAACGCCGACAAACCCGCATCAACGGCCAACTCCAGTTCCTTAGCCCGCACTAACAGCCATTTATCTAACAGCTGTGGCTTTGGTTTGGCCGCAGACTGGCGGAATTGGTTATAGGTGATGTAGTACTGAAACGAATTCTGCAGCACGTTCAGCAACCGGGATTGCTCGCGAATTTCTTCCTCGGCAATCGTCGTATCTTCGCCGGACATGATTTTACTGGTTAAAAAGTAGAGCCGGAGGCTTTCACCACCGTATTTTTCAATCGTTAGGCGCGGATCCGGATAATTGCCGTAGGATTTACTCATCTTCCGGCCATCGTTACCCATCAGCACACCAGTTACCGCCACGTTTCTAAAACTATTTTTGCCAAACAGGGCATTGCTCAAAACATGGAGATAGTAGAACCAACCGCGGAGTTGGCCGGTGTATTCAATGATAAAGTCGGTCGGGTGATGTTTGGTGAATTCTGGTTCGTGTTCGAACGGATAGTGATCCTGAGCGTACGGCATGGAGCCACTCTCAAACCAAACATCCAGCACTTCTTTGACTCGCTTGGCTTTCTTGCCGCTGGGCAGTTTCAGCTCCACTGCGTCAATCGCCGGGCGATGTAAGTCGGTGATTTTTTGGCCGGAAAGTTTCTCGATCTCCGCCACCGATTCCGGCACAAACAACTCCCCATCCGCCGTTTCCCAAACCGGAATCGGCGTCCCCCAGTAGCGGGTACGACTTAGCGACCAGTCCGGAGCCGTTTCTACATTATGTTTAAACCGGCCCGTGCCAAAATGTTTGGGGACCCAGTTAATTTCTTTGTTTTTCTTCAGTAAATCCGCTCGTAGTTGATCAATTTTCAGATACCACGACACCTGCGACTTGTAGATCAGCGGCGTGTCGCAGCGGTAGCAGTGCGGATAGGAATGGGTAACTTTTTCCTCGCGGAAAAGATGCCCGCGCTCTTTCAAATTAGCCGTAATTGGCTCGTTGGCCTGGCGATAAAACATTCCGGCCCAATCTTTAATAACCGGTAGAAAATGGCCCTCGTCGTCCAATGTTAAGAGGGTGGTTAGACCGTTAGCTTCACCCAATTTCGTGTCGTCTTCGCCAAAGCCCGGAGCGATATGAACAATACCGGTGCCCTCATCCATTGAGACAAAATCCGCGCCGTATATTTTGAAATCCGGCTCGGTTGGTTCTTGAACAAAGTTAAAGAGCGGCTCGTAGCTCTCGCCAACCAGTTTCTTGCCAGGAATATGCTCGAGTACCTGGAGATTGCCGTCCTGAAATCGCTCGAGCGCCTGATGCGCCAAAATATAACTTTTTTTACCATCTGTGACTTTGACGTATTCGGCTTTCGGATCGATCGCCAAGGCCATATTGGCCGGGAGCGTCCAGGGGGTGGTGGTCCAGGCTAACAGGTAGACATCATCGTTTTTCAAGCGAAAGGCCATCGTCACGCCTGGGTCAACGACATCGCGATAACTGCCTTCGTCCATCGTTACTTCAAATTTCGAGAGTGGCGTGGCGCAGCGGGTGCAGTACAGCGACACCCGGCGACCGCGGTAGATTAAATCTTTGTTATAGAGCTGTTTGAACGCCCATATCACCGATTCCATATAGCTCAACTGGTCGGTCCGATAGGCCTTATCCAGCTCGGCCCAGCGGCCAATGTGGTCGATGTACCAACGCCATTGATCAGAAGTTTGAGCCACGTACTGCCGGCAGGCGGCAATAAATTTATCGACACCGAGCTTTTCAATGTCTTTTTTAGTCTTCAGCCCGAGCTGTTTTTCTACCTGATTTTCGGCTGGCAAGCCGTGAGTATCCCAACCCCAGATGCGCCGGACGTAGCGGCCTTTCATTGTTTGATAACGGGGGATCACGTCCTTGGCGATGCTCGGCAAAAGGGTCGCGTAGTGCGGAATACCGGTGATAAACGGCGGACCGTCGTAAAAGGAGAAAACTTCGCCGTTTTTGGTTTGCTCGAGAGTTTTTTCGAAAGTTTGGTTTTTCTGCCAGTAGGCTAGTACCGCTTCTTCCAAGGCAAATTGACTGGCAAATTTCTGCTGAAAGTCGGTTTTGTCGGCCATTACTGCAAAGATGCGCGCGCTACCGCTTTTTGATCGCCAGTCTCCAAATCTTTGACCACGACTTCGCCGCGCTGCCACTCCGGCTCAAACGGCAGATAGACTTCTTGGAACCCTCGTTTGAAGGCGTACTTAATTTGTTTGCCCATCTCCACATTGGCATCCAGATAAATTTCGACGTTGGTTCCGCTCGCTCGTAGCTCGCTGGCCCACTGCTCTAGTTCGTTTTTGGTTTCCGGCAGATTGACAATAAACAACACCGGTTCGGCGCTAGGGGCGCGACTATCGAGCAGGTCAACAATCCGATCAATACCGAAAGAAATGCCGACTGCCGGTACTTTTTGGCCGTTAAACTGCTCCACCAGATTGTCGTAACGGCCGCCACCGACCAAGCTGGACGGGAAATCATCAGCAACTGCTTCAATTATCGTGCCGGTATAGTACTCCAGCCCCCGAACCATCCCCAAATCCACCCGGGCTCTCAGGCCGAGGCCTTCGGCTAATTTTACGAGCTGCTCTAGTGGTTGTTTTAATGTCTCCGACACGTCCAGCTTCTCTAAATCCGCTTCACTGTCAGCCAAAAAGTACATCCGTGTTTGTTTAAGTTGAGTATCGCTCAACCCGAGCCGACCCAACTCTTTATCCAGCTCGCCAGCTTCAACTTTTTTGGCTTTATCAATTATCTGCAAAAATACTGCCTGTTTGTCGGCCGGGACGTTAATTTTCTCGAGTAGCGCTTGGGCTAAACGGCGGTCGTTGACCAGCACGGTCAAGCCCAATTTCAACGTTTTGTCGACGTCGCCGATTACTCGCAGCAGTTCTTCTTCCGCTGCTAGTGAATCCAGCCCAATAATATCCGCATCAGCTTGGGTAAATTGGCGTTGTCGCCCTTTTTGGGCTCGCTCGGCTCGCCAAACGTCGCCAATTTCAAAACGTTTAAACGGCAGCGCCAATGCCCCCAAATTGCCGGCCACGTAGCGAGCTAACGACACCGTTAAATCGTAGCGCAGCCCGACTTTCCGGCCACCGTTATCTTCAAACAAATAAAGTTGTTTTTGGCTATCTTCGCCGAGCTTACCGAGAAGAATTTCTTGCCGTTCAATCGACGGCGTCTCTAGTGGTTGGTAGCCGTAACGCCTGAATGTTTCACGGACAGCTCGAAGCACCCGATCTTTCGTCGGTTTAGCGTAGTCGCGGAAGCCACTAAGAGGTTGCAAGAATTCCTTCTGCATAGCCCAATTCTACCTGAAGGGGGCGTTGGCCGCGAGTCCAGTTTTACAGTAGTAAATCGGCCGGGATGTCGCTGTCTTGCGGCAAACGTGAGGCAACAATTAGCTCGTGGTGGCGCTGTAATTGCCGAGCAATGTAGTAGCGGTGGCGGGTGGGAATTCCGCCGTAGATAACCGAGCGCTCAATGGCCGCTTCTTGCTCGGCCGGCGGCATTTCTTGCAACTCCTCGCCTGAAACAGTATTGGGCGGGGCATTAGCAGGCAAGATTTTTTCCCGGATATTTTCCAGCAGGGCAATGGGCAAAAAGGAAAGAAAGCGCAGCTGGCCTTGCGCAGCTAATGAGCGGAGCTTTTGCGACATTTCTTGGTTGTAAACTGGTTCCAGCACGGCCAGACCAATGAATTGGTAGGATTTGTCGGCCAACTCGGCATTGCCACTAGTTTCTGCAAACGCTAAGGCCATGAAACCGTTACGAGCGGCTGTCGCTGCTAAATCTTGCCATTCTTGCCGCTTCGAACCAGTTAATTCGCCGTTCTCATCGACATTACAGTACTCCAACAACTCGCCGACCGGCCCGCAGAGAACGGCGTTTTTTTTACCAAGTGTTTCCACCAGACGTTGCTCGGCCCAAAACGGCAGCCGGCGCTGCTCCAAAATTGTTGCTGGATTAGCTTTGGCGCCAGGGGCTTTGATAATCTGACGGGCCAGCTGTTCAATAACGCTTTGGTTGAGCTCTAATCCCTCCTGCCACAGCGCTAGCTGCCGGCGGACGGCCGATTCATTACCGACAATCCGGCTAACGTGCCACTGATTAATTAACAGTAGTAGCGGTTCAACTAAGATCAGCTTCGGCCGATGTTTCGGTTGGACGCGAATAAGTAGTAACGCCAAAACCAGAACTAAAGCCACTGGTGTCAACCAAAAAATAACTAACGGCATAACTACATTATGCCAGGTATTAATTACCCCGCACCGAACCAGTGGTATATACTTAGCCTATGGACCATCTTGAAAAAATTCAGCAACTCCAAACGAAGGTTCGCCAACTGCAAGAAGAGTTAATTACCGACGAACTGACCCGGATTCTCAACCGCCGCGGCCTGTTTGAACGGATTGAGCCGTTTGTTAACGAGACTAGCTATCAATTGGAAAACCCCGAGCAGCGCAAGGGCTTGATTCTAAAAAACTTCGCGCTGATTTTTATTGACATCGACAAGTTCAAGGTCATCAACGACACCCACGGACACGGCGGCGGCGACCATGTTTTGAAAGAAGTCGCTAACAGGTTGCGTCAAGGTGTTCGGGGCAGCGATATCGTCGGCCGTTACGGCGGCGAGGAGATAGTAATCGGTTTACTTGGGGCCAACGAAACCGACGCGGCCACGGTGGCGGAAAACCTCCGTCGAAGCATCGAGGAGAAGCCAGTTCACTACCAAGATAAAGATATTTTGGTGACCGCCAGTTTCGGCGTTGCCTCACTGACGGAGAAAATGGATACCAACACGTTAATTGATGCTGCCGACAAAGCTCTCTACCGAGCTAAAGAGGGCGGGCGTAATCGGGTAGAAGTAGCCAGCTAAGCTGGTTGGACTAACGGCTCACCAACTTTTTCGCCGGCCACAAGCTTAGCCAGGGCGGCTTGATTGAAGCCAACCAGCTGGCGCTGTTCACCGTCGTCGTAGGCCAAACGCGTTACCGGCGTACCCATTTGGCCAGAGATATTAATCATCTCGCCTTTTTTGCCTTCGTCATCGTCCACAAAGATCTCGGTATAGGCGGCACCCTTTTCCGTTAAAAAAGCCTTCTCCATTTTACAAAACGGGCAGGTGTGGGTGGTGTAGATAGTGATCTTCGGTGTGCTCATGAAATATCCCGGTGATGTTCGTAAAGGTAAGCGGCGTCGGAGTTGTAAAGGCGCAGCGACCTGGTTACTTCGCGGGCAATTTGGTGGGAATTAATCTGGTGTTTGTCGGAAATCCATTTCTCAATATCTTTCACTACCTCCTCGGCGATTAGCTCGGCGTCGCTGGCTTGGGCGCGGACTGCCAAACAAGCAGCATAAACGGAGGCGTAAACTTTTTTCTGGTCGTAGGTTTCGTTGTGCCCGGCCCGTTTAACAATATGCTTCATCGTTTAGCCAAAGTTAATTGTGCCATTAGCAATTAATATTAACAGCCAACCCAATACCAGCAGCAAAGCCCCGGCAGCTAAACGCATGTAGTGCTTGTTATCTTGCTTCCACTGCTTAACAGCGCTAACTTTTACTCCGGCCGCCACCAGCAGCAGAATAATAATCAGCGGCGCTACAAAGACGATGTTGTAAAGCACCAGCATCAAAAACGCCGAGGCGTTAAAGTTGACGGACAAGATAGAAATGATGGCTAAATACGGCGCGCCGGTACAGGGTAGCTCCACCGCCGAGACAAACGCACCGAGCAAGATAACGCTCGGCACGGTGATTTTCGAGGACATTTGCTTAATCTTATTGGCGAAGACGGCCGGAATATGGAGCGAGAAGCCTCGGCCGTACCAAAAGAAATCTTTAATCTCCAGGATTCCGGCGAAAATCACCAGGGCACCAACGGTAATCGACAAGTATTCGGTAACCCACAACGGGATGGCGCCTAAAAAGTAGACTAGGCCGAGGCCAGCAATAAGATAGGTGGCAAAGACGGCAAAGATGTATAAACCGCCGAGCAGTAATAACCGCTTAATTGAGCCTTGATTGCCCAATACAACCGAAACCATCAGGATTAGTACGCCAATGGCGCAGGGGTTCACCGAATCAACGGCGGCCGCCGTTAAAACGATACCGAGTGTTGGCAGGTCAATGCCCATCGTCCTCCAGATACGGCACTTCAGCCGTTAATTCACCGGTAACTTTGGCCACGTCGTAGCTTTGGCAGAGTTGGTTGGTTCGGCTAGACGGTTGCGCAAACTCAATAATCAGACAGTCTCCCGGCGGTACCCGTGAGTCTTGGGTGAACTGGTACTGATCGGGGTTGGCAATTTGGCGTTGGCTGTAGGTGCGATTCTGCAAGTCGGCGGTAATGGCGAAAACTTGCAACTCGGCGGCTTGGCCAGAGCCTGGACATTTTTGTCCCGAGATATAGTTAACCGTGCCGCTGTTGGTGGGAATCGTTAAGCTTTTATCGGTTAGTTCGCCGCCGATGACCCGAAAGAACGCTCCCAAATTGACATCTGGGTAGTCCACCACCACTCCCTCGACGTGGATGCGCAGATCGCCGTGTTCGTGCAGTGTCGGGGTGCCGATTTTATTGGCGATTCCTTCCGGATCTTTCAAATCCTGCTTGGTGCCACAGGCCCAGATTTCAAAGTCGGCGTGCCAATGAACCGGCCCCTTGGTGACGGAAGCTTGATTTAAATAGGCGGTCATGCCAATTAGTAAGCCGGTGGTAATAACGATAATACTGGCGATTGACCAGAAAAGTACCCGTTTGGACGACTCGCTGGGGTTACGTAAAATAATGGCAATAAACAGCAAGATCGCTAGCGCAATCGCCGCCACATAGACGGCTTGGAGCGAGCTTTCAACAACAAGTTGATCGAGCCTTTTGACGCTTTCGAAAATTGAGCCAACTTGCTCCCCTTTCGCTAATGCCGATGGCAAGAAAAAATCTAACAGCTGCATACCCCACCCATATCTAATATCCTACACCATCCCGCTACCGTTCGTCACCGAACGGCGGGGACGGGCAAGAATTATTGGAATAGTTAAAAATCCGGCCGCCACAACAATGATTGGCAGCCACTGTTCTCTGGAAAGCGCTTCCAGTTCAAAAATCTCCCGCAGAATCGGCAGTGTCAAAATCGCCAGCTGAAGAGCGAGCGACCCCAGGACCGAAAATATCAGATAAGGATTCGAGAAGAACGGCAGTCGGTAGCGGAAGCGGATCATGTATATTCGCGCCAGCTCCAACACTACCAGCGCCGTAAAGGCGGCAGTCCGGGCTACTCCAACGCCCTCGCCACGGTTAAGCCAGTAAATAACGAGCACTGCTAGGCTGAAAAATAGCGAGAATATAAACATCTGTAACCAATCTTGTCGGGTGACAATTTCTTCCTGAAAATCTCGAGGGCGACGTTTCATTATTCCCGCTTCGGCCGGATCCAGCCCCAAAGCCACCGCTGGCAAGCCGTCGGTAACGACGTTAATCCACAACAACATCACCGCTGTTAACAAAATGTCGCGAAAAATAATTGCCCCCACAAAGACAATCACCACCTCGGCTAAGTTGCTGGAGATCAGATATGTCACAAATTTTCGGATGTTATGAAAAATGCCGCGCCCTTCTTCGATCGCGGCGACAATGGTGCTGAAATTATCGTCCAACAAAACCATGTCGGAGGCTTCCTTGGCCACGTCGGTGCCGGTGATTCCCATCGCAATACCGATATCGGCTTTCTTCAAGGCCGGCGCGTCGTTCACCCCGTCGCCGGTCATCGCCACAATATGACCTTGGCGCTTCAAACTCTCGATAATCCGCAGTTTAAAATTTGGGTTAACCCGAGCGTAGATTGACGTTACTTCGACTAAGCGGTCAAACTCTTTGTCGCTTAGCTTGTCGAGCTGCTCACCGGACAGCACCCGCTCACCTAAGCCGATTTGATGGGCAATCGCTCGGGCAGTTTCTGGGTTGTCACCGGTGATCATCACCACTTTAATACCGCTTTCCCGACAGGTCTGAATGGTTTCAGCAATTTCTGGCCGCGGCGGGTCGCTCATGCCTTGGAGGCCAACAAAAACTAATTCGTTTTCAGCGTATTTTTTAGTCCGACTTGGTTTGTAGGCAAAGGCCAACACCCGCAGCGCCGCTCCGGCCATGGCACTGTTTTGAGCGAGGATTTTTTGGCGATCAATATTGGTTAACATCACTATCTTGCCGGCTTTCTGGATTTGACTGCAGCGCTCCAAAATTACCTCCGTTGCCCCCTTGGCCCAGACACGACCTCCCGCCTGGACCGACATCATTTTACGGGCGGAGTTAAACGGAATTTCACCAGTTCGTTGAAAATCAGCCAGCTCGCTACTTTTCTGCGTCGCCACCAGCAGCGCAATCTCGGTTGGGTCACCAGCTGGCTTGGGCGAAAGCGTGGCGTTGTTGCAAACTGCCCCAATTTGTAAAAGCATCGCCAAATCACCATCTCGGCTAGTAGCTAGTTTCCCCCCGAAGAGAATCTCACCAGCCGCTTGGTAACCAGCACCGCTTACCTCGTATTCGCCGTTTGGCGTCCACAGCTTAGTCACTGTCATCTCGCCGGTGGTCAGGGTGCCGGTTTTATCCGAGCAGATCACATCGACCGATCCGAGGGTTTCCACCGAATTAAGTTTGCGTACCAGGACGTTTTTCTTGAGCATTTTTTGAGTACCAAAAGCCATCGCGATTGTCACCACCGCCGGCAACCCCTCGGGCACTGCTGCCACTGCCAAAGCCACGGCCGTGACAGCCGCTGTTAACAGCCGTTCAGTCAATGAATTAGCGTGCTCCGGCGCGAAAAAGAAAGCATAGAAGAACAACACAACGGCAATAACGGTGACCGCCAGGCCAATGGTTCGGCCAATCTGGTCGAGGCGCTGCTGAATCGGCGTTAGCTCCTCGTGGGTTTGGGTAACTAAATGGGCAATTTTGCCAATTTCGGTACTGTTACCAGTCGCTACCACCAACGCTATCGCTCGGCCACCGACCACTGTTGTGCCCGAAAAAGCCATGAATTTACGCTCGGCCAGCAGTGGCTGGCCGGTCAGCTCACCAACCGATTTGCGCACTGCCGCCGACTCCCCAGTCAGAATCGCCTCGTTGGCGTCTAGCTCAATTACTTCAATTAAGCGCAGATCGGCTGGAACCCGACTACCCTCTTCCAGCACCACGATGTCGCCCGGTACCAGTTCCGCCGCCGGAATGACTAGTTTTTGGCTGTTGCGAATAACCGTAGCGTGAAGACTAAGGAGCGACTTGATTTTGGCCAAAGCTCTTTCGGCCTTAAATTCTTGGACAAAACCAAAGATGGTAATCATTATGACAATCGCTAAAATAAGCCCGGCTTCGATCAAGTCGGAGCGCTCATGATTGTAAAACCAAACCGCTACCGTTAGCAGCACTGCCACTAATAAAACAATAATTAAGGTGTTTTTGAACTGGGAAAAATATATCCGCCAGGCCGATGGCGGCCGCGGTGGTGTTAAAGTGTTCTGCCCGTATTTTTGTCGACGCCGGCTAACTTCCTCGTCAGTCAACCCCCCCGTAGAGCTACCCAACTTTTTGAGCGCAGCCGTTGCTGACAACGCGTATGTTCCCCCCTCCGCCATATCAACAATATACCTGAAAAAGCTTGACCAAGCGGTTGGCTGTGCTAGTTTGGGGCTATGGAAGAAAAAATCGAGTCAGTCCCTTGCGAGAATTGCCCGAAAAACGTCAAAGAGGGCAATATGTTTAGGGATAAAGAGACTGGCAAGACCTACTGCTGTGGCGATTGCGCCAAGGCCGGCAAACGCGAGAACGTCTGCGAGTTCTGCTAAAACAAGAGAATTGCGCTAGCGACGGTGAAGTAAACCAGAATACTGGTGAAGTCTTGAATAATGGTCGTCAGCGGACCGGCTCCTAGTGCCGGGTCGCGATTACCTTTGTAGATAACTAACGGCACTATCAAAGCCAGTACGGTCGCTAGGGCGATGTCAATAAACAGCGCCAACCCAACCGTCAAAGCCAGGGCGAAGTCTTGATACCAGTAAAAAGCGAACATTCCGAGCAATCCACCGAAAATACTCCCCAAAATTAGGCCCAGCAATGACTCTTTTAGTAAGTAGGCCGCTAGGTGGGGGTGATGACGAGCCAACCCACGCACCACAATTACCTCGGTTTGGGTGCCAACGGCATCACTTAAATAGACGATAATTGGCAGGAAAAAAGCCAAGCGAATTTCGCCAGAAATCACCGCTTCGTAGCGAGCCATCATCCAAGTCATCGCAATACCACCGACCAAGCCAATCAACAACCAGGGTAGCCGCTGCCAAAATAGCAAACGCACTCCTTCGGTCTCGTCGTCAGCGACGATGAAGTGATGGTAGGCCCTCATAGCTTCATAGTGTTCGGTAAACGAACGCTAATCAAGCTACTGCTTACTTTCGTAGCAGGATAACGTGCCTTCCCGTCGACTTACTAACAAGTTTTTAGTAAAATAACCGAGCTGGTCCCATCGTCTAGCGGTTAGGACACCAGGTTCTCATCCTGGAAACAGGGGTTCAACTCCCCTTGGGATCACTGATATTAGCCCTGGAGCTTTTCTACCACGTATGACACTAACTTTTGTGGCGTAATCTCGGTTTTGAGAAAGTACCCCTCCACCATCCCCTTAGACATGTCGCGATACTCTTGATTGGGCATCGCCGTCAAAATAATCACCGGAATGTTGGCCGAACTGGGGTTAGATTTCAGCACCCGCAGCGCGCCTAGCCCGCCTTGGCGGGGCAGCATTAAGTCGAGCAAAATAATGCTTGGCCGATTAGTCAGCGCTTCTGTTACTGCCGTTTCACCGTCCGCGGCTTCGAAAACTTCAAAGTTATTGTGACGAAAAATTTCTTTATAGAGCCGGCGCAACTCCTCGTTGTCCTCAACTATCAGCACGCTGCGATCCGCCATCAAACCGCCCTCCCCTCAATGCTCTGAGCCCAACGCAACGCCGCATGACGAGCGTATTTGCGCAGCTCATCCACTAAGACAATCGAGCTGGCAACGGCAATGGTTATCACGAAAGCTGCCCCGCTGATTGGCTCGGTTTTAAGTAGTTGGGTTAGCGCCGGCAGGTAGACGGCGGCCAATTGCAGTAGCACTGACAGCAAGGCCGTACCAACCAATAATTTATTTTTCAGCAGCGGCATCTCAAAAACTGACTGATATTCGGAACGACTATTGAACAGGTTGAACAGCTGAAAGAAAACCATCGTCGTCAGCGCCGCTGTTCGGGCGTAGCCAACGCCTTGTGGTAAAAAGTAATAGTACAGACCAATTGTCCCAACAATCATCACCGCTGTCAGCAGCGCCATTCGACCAAGCATACCTTTTGTCAAAATCGGCTCCTTCGGGTCGCGGGGTTTTTGCTTCATCAGCTCTTTCTCTGATGGTTCAACGGTTAGAGCCATTGAATTAACCCCGTCGGTCACTAGGTTCATCCAAAGAATTTGCACGGCCAGCAACGGCAAGGGCAGTTTCATCACCACGGCAATTAAGATAATGGCGATCTCCGCAAAGCTGGTGGAGATTAGAAAGAATATTACTTTCCGCAGATTTTCCCAAATCAACCGCCCCTGCTTAATTGCCTCGATAATTGAGGAGAAGTTGTCTTGCAGCAGCACCATATCGGAAGCTTCAATGGCCACGTCGGTGCCAGCCCGACCCATGGCGATGCCGATATCGGCTTTTTTCAGGGCTGGGGCATCGTTAACGCCGTCGCCGGTCATCGCCACAATCTCCCCCTGGCGCTGGAGGCGCTCGACAATTTCCAGCTTCTGCGCCGGGCTGGAACGAGCAATTACCGATACTGTCTCCAATTTCTGCCGACCCAACTCATCGGCGTGAACTACCCGGCCGTATTGGGCAATGCCGGCTCGCCGGGCAATTGCCTCGGCGGTTTTCAGGTGATCGCCGGTAATCATCATTACTCGTACCCCTGCCTGGTGGGCAATCTTCAAAACTTCGGCAACGTCAGAACGAATTGGATCGGTCATGGCGAAAAATCCCACAAAAGTCAAGTTTTTCATCCCTTCCAAGCTGTGGACCTGGCCGGGAGCGACATCAACGTAGGCTAGCGCCACCACCCGATAACCTTGGCTGGCGTAGGAATCGGAGCGCTGCTCTAAATCGCTTTTCGACTGACTACTCAGTCTTAGCTCCTTGCCGGAGCTAAGTAGTTTGGTTGAGCGAGCTAAGATATGTTCCGGCGAGCCTTTGACGATGCAGCGCTGGCGGGAAGCCAGCTGACGAACAGAGGCGCTAATACGCAATTCTTGGTCGAACGGTAGTTCCACCAGTTCCGGAGACTCCCGTTCTTGCTCAAAGGAAAACCAGCCAGCCTTGGCCGCCACCACCGCCAGGGCCGTTTCGGTCGGGTCGGTTAGCTCGCGGGCGTGGTCGCTCTTTAAGTCTCCCCGGCTAACGGTCGAGCTAGTGACCAGCGAAGCTAGCTCTAGCAGCAAGCTGGCCGTTTTTTCTTTCTTTATCGCCACCTTTTCGCGATCTCGGATAAAGTCGCCGCTTAGCCGGTAGCCTTCCCCGGTAACGTTGTATTCAACGTGGCCGGCAAAAATTTTCTCTACCATCAGCTTGCCTTCGGTAATCGTGCCGGTTTTATCAACGCAAACAATTGTGGCACTGCCTAAAGTTTCGGCGGCCGAGAGCCTGCGGATAATCGCTCGTTTGCGCCAAATTCGCAGCAACCCCACCGACAGCGTAACGGTAATGGCCACCGGCAAGCCTTCGGGTACGATCGACACTAACAAAGATAGTACTACTTTCAACAGCTCTAAGAAGGGTAATTGGTAGGCTACACCGACGACGAAAAGTAGCAGCAGGAACACAACTGTTACGGCCAAGACCGTTCGAGCCACTCGGTTAATCTGTCGCTCTAAATTCTCCGGTTTTTCTTTAACCTCAGCCACTTCTCGAGTAATTTTGCCAATCTCGCTACCCATGCCGGCGCCAGTCACCAGCGCCGTCGCTTGGCCGCTGACCACTAAGGTGGTTGAAAAAAGCATATTAACCTGGTCAATCAGGGCGGTGTCGGGCGCTACCGTCGCCTCACGTTTATGGGCCGGTATTGATTCACCGGTCAGCGTCGCTTGGTTAACTCGTAGATTGCGGCACTGCAAAATCCGGGCGTCGGCTGGGACCCGATCGCCAGCTTCAACCACGATAATATCGCCCGGCACTACCAAGCGGGCAGGAATTTTTTGCTCAACTCCTTCGCGAATAACCTTGGCGGTAGGGGCGAGAATTTGGCGCAGTTTCGCCATGACGTTTTCCGCTTTGCGCTCCTGAACGAACCCAATAATTGTGTTTACCACCACAACCACACTGATCACTGCCGCATCGGCCCATTCGCGTTGCACTAAGGCAAAGACATCAGCCAGCAATAGGATGTAGGTGAGAGGGCTTTTTAACTGACGCAACCATATCTCTAGTGAGCCTGGGCCACTTTTGGCAGTTAGCTGATTGTAGCCATGGCGGCGCAGCCGAAGTTTAGCGGCAGCGTCGGTTAGACCGTGTAGCTCGTTGGTTTGAAAGTTTTCGATGACGCGCCCCTTGGGCAGGGCGTGAAAGTGATGAACCATTACTTTTCAGCATAGCGAATTTCGGTGACTGTTTCAGTTAAGAACTAATTTTGACTCAATCAATTCGGCGTGTAGTATATGGCCAACGCTCGGTGCCGAGCGTGCACCTTTCCTTGGAGGGGTAAAAAGATGATAACAACCGCAATCGCCATTCTGGCCGTCGCGGCTGTACCGCGACCGGCCGTTTTCGCCAAGTATCCAACGTTCCACATCCCATCACACCGTTTCGCTTCTACCTACCAAACCGGCGGTAGAAACAAGCTGCAGGCTTGGCATAAGGTAGGTGAGTTCACGCCTAATGAAGATGTCGTCTTCGTTCTTAACGGCGGCTACTTCGACCCGGCGTCGAACCCAATTAGAGGTGTCGATCTGGTTGTCAGTAAGGGCGTCGAGTTGGTACCTTACCGCTTCGACCTTAGTCGGCCAATCTTTGCTATGGGCAATGGCAAGGCAGTTATTTTCACCGGTAAAAACGGTGAAGCCTACGCAAAGCTGGTGCGTTACCAGGAAGCTGGTGGCTATAACAACGCCATCGCCGGTGACTCAAAGCCAACCAAGCCAAACGAAAAAACGTTGCGCCGAATAATCGGAATTCGCGGTCAAGATCTTGTCGTGATAACACTGAAAAGTGCAACGTGGGCCACCTGCCGTCGTGTCATTGCCGAGCAGCAACTCGAAACCCACATCTACTTGGACGGTGGGTCGTCTGTTTTTTCCTGGAAAAAAGTGCCAACACACATCGTGGTTTTGGCGCCAAAAACCAATCTCGACGGATAGGGGCAACTCTACCCGTCTTTTTTTACAAAAAACACACTAAATCAATTGACAATTTACTCATTATATGGTATATTCGTTCCGCTAATACGCGGTATTGGTGGTTGTGGTTGTACCGAACAATCAAAGCAACTGTGAGCAACTTAGGTTGTGGCACAAACGGGCGGGATGTCACCCGGTGAAAGACATCAAGAGTACGTTTACATGAACAAAAAACCTTTGGTTTGGTGGGTCGGGTTGACCCTCTTCGTCCTTGGCGGCCTTGCCGTCATCACCCCGCCGGAAAACTATCCCGGCTGGTATCAGAGGGTCTGGGGGATCACCCATCCCTACAAGACCGACGCGACTTCCGCTCAAAGGAAGGCGCCCGCCATCTTCGGCCAGATCTGGGTGGGCAGGGGAGAAAAGGGTGTTGGCGGCAACACACGACTCGAGTTTGAGCAGCCGGCGCTTCGTAAGGAAGCGGCCGATGCCGACGCTCGCGTCGACGGCCGCGCTCGACACATGGGCTTTATGGGGCTTGTCGCTATGATCGGTCTTCTGCTGATGATCCTCGGATTTCGGCAGGAAGATCGCGAACGCGACGACCAGCGCTTCGAGCGCCTTGAGCCCCCGGTAACCCACGACGAACCCGCCGCACCGGCGAATTCGAACGCACCGATTACTTCAGCCGCCCCCGCGGCAACGAAGCAGCCGCTCGAGCCCATGAGCGACGAACCCGAGCCCAAATGGTGGCAGAAACTGTTCGGCGGTGGTCGAAAGACCAGCGCATTGGCGCCCCCACCGTCGCCAATCGATATCAACATCGTGGTTGAATCGTTTGATGGCGACAAGCTGAAGGCACGGCACGTGCTAACAGCCAATCTGCCACCGATGACCGTTCACTCGGTCAGCGCTCACCTCAAAATTGGTGGCGAAGACACCGTCCAAGAGATGGATCTCGACGTAAAGTAACGTCGACTCCATTTTACCCGAAGCGCAGGTTCACCCCTGCGCTTCTTTTTTATAGCTCCCGAGCAGGGATTCGAACCCCGGTTACTAGAGCCAGAATCTAGCGTCCTACCACTAGACGACTCGGGAATACTTCCGAATTTTACCAAAAAACAGGTTCAAAATCACGTGCTCGAATCCCTTCGGGATTTCGGACCCGTGTTTTTCGCGCTCTCGTACTCAAAATCACCAATAAATAGTCGAAAAACGGTGCGATCAACTCCTTGAGACGAGGGGGAAAGTTTTTGCAGCGACATTCGCAGGCAATTTTGCACGGTTCGACGCAGTCGAAAAATTGCCGAGAGTTAAGCCCCGAAGCACGTTGGAGCCGAGCGGGCGGTCGCGAAAGAACCTTTCTCCCGATGTCTTCTAGTATTACTTCTTCAGCTTTTTCAAAGCCACTTCAATCCGTTTGACCGCTTCGTCTTTGCCAAAAACTTCTAGCAATTCAAAAACTCCTGGTGAGGCTTCTTTGCCAGTCAAAGCCACCCGTACCGCCCAGAGTAATTCGCCGGCGGTTAGGCCGTTGACTTTGGCAACACCACGAAGCGTCGCTTCCGTTTCATCCAGTGTCATTTTCTTGAGCTTTTTAATCTCGGTTAGCGCCAATTCTAGGGCTTTTTCGGTTTGTTCTGCGTCAGACTTTCGAGCAATTAGCAGGCTGGCATCATACACCGGCTCCTTGTAGAAAAACTCAATCAGCTCTTCGACTTCCCCGAGCAGTTTCAGTCGGTCTTGAACTTGGCTGATAACTTGCAAGTAGAATTCTGGGTCGGCTTCGATTTTTTTCAAAATTTCTTTGTCTTTAATAAACTCTTTACAACGTGTTGCCAAATCGCCCAACTGCAACGAGCGAATGTAGTAGCCGTTCATCCAGAGCAATTTTTCCGGATCAAAAATCGCCGCCGATTTGCCGACCCGTTCTAATTCAAATTCCTTGACCAGCTCACTTAATGTGTAGATTTCCCGATCAGTGCCGCTGGCCCAGCCCAACAGCGCCAAAAAGTTCACCAGCGCTTCCGGCAAATAGCCTTTGGCTCGATAGTCGTCGGTAATCGAGACGGGGTTTTTGCGTTTGCTCATTTTCGTCCTGTCGGCGTTAAAAATCAGCGGCAAGTGGCCAAACTCTGGCGTTAAAAATCCAATTCCTTTGCAGAGTAGCAGCTGTTTAGCGGTGTTGGCTAAGTGATCTTCGCCGCGTAAAACATGGCTAATCTCCATCGTGTTATCGTCAATGACATTGGTAAAAATAAACAGCGGCATCCCGTCGGCTCGGACAATTGGAAAATCTCCAATCAACGCAGCATCAAATTCCACGGTTCCGCGAATTAAATCGGTAACGGTGACAGTTTGCGGCTCAACAACGAAACGGACGGCGAAAGGAAGGTTGGCCGCTTCGTTTTTGGCGATTTGTTCTTTAGCCAGTTTACGACACTTTCCCGAGTATTTCGGCGGCTGGTTAGCCTTTTGTTGGGCGTTGCGCTCGGCCTCGAGCTCGACTGGCGTGCAGAAACACTTGTAGGCCTTCCCCTGCTCGAGCAGCTGGTCAACGTACTGCTGATACAGCCCTAAGCGCTGGCTCTGTAGATACGGACCAAACTTTCCGACGGTCTTGCCGTTTAGGTCTGGGCCTTCATCCCACTGCAAACCCAGCCAATTTAGGCCATCTAAAATATCGGTCGTGAACTGCACTTGCGAGCGGGCTTGGTCGGTGTCTTCAATGCGGACGATAAATTTTCCCTCCTGCTTTTTCGCAAACAGGTAGTTAAATAAGGCGGTCCGGGCGGTGCCTAAATGAAATTTTCCAGTGGGTGATGGGGCAATCCGAACGCGAACAGTATCGCTCATGTAATTACAGCGCTCCTTTGTAATAAGTTACTTTTGGCGTCTCCAAAAATTCGTCGATAGCGACTACGTCCACTCTGACAGAATCGTGTTGATATTTCATCTGTAGCTCTCGGGCAAGTAGTAAGAGTTTGCGCTGTTTGGCGCGGGTAATCATTTCAATTGCGTCGCCGTAGCTGGTGTTGGATTTAGCCTTCACTTCCACGACAACAAGCGTCCCGTGATCTTCAGCCAAAATGTCGATCTCGCCGATTTTAGTCTTGAGGTTTCGCTTCAGAATCTTCAGCCCCAGCTTCTGCAGGTGCTGCGCTGCCAGCGTCTCCGCCTGGCTCCCCAAGATCTTCCGTTGATGGGTCATCGGCGCCATTGTCGCCTGCGTCGGCAGTTTCTTCAACTTTAGCTTCTTCAACCGGTGTTTCGGCTGATTCTTCGGCAGCTTGTTCGGCCCCTCGACTTTGCTCGGGGTCGCCCTGACTATCTGGAAGGGCGGCAACTGTTTCAACAGATTCTTCTTGACCTTCATCGCCTTTGGCAATTTCTGATTTTTCTTTGGCCACTTCTTCCCAAACCGTGCCAGCCACGCCTTTATCTTTTAATTTAAAGCGGCTGGACATGGCATGCTTGCGGACAAAATTCAGCCGAGCCTGGCGAACTTTACCGGTTTTAATGCGTTCAATTTTCACAATCCACGGTGAATGCAGGGGGAAAGTTCGCTCCACGCCAACTCCGGAGGCAACTTTGCGAACGGTAAAACTGCCCTGTAATGATAGGCCGGCTTTGGTGGCAACCACCAGCCCTTCAAACATCTGAATACGCTCTTTGTTACCTTCGCGGATTTTGTAGTGCACTCGGACAGTTTCGCCCACGCGAACATCGGCGACGTTGTCGCGCAAGTGTTTCTGTTCAAGATTTTTGATGATGCCGTGGAGATTCATGATACGAGCTATATTGTACTGAATTTCCCTGTGGCTGACAAGGTATCGAGGGTAACAAAAAACCACAAACATCCGTGTTTGTGGTTATGTGATTGTTGTCTCCATTGGTTCAGGAGATTCCCCTTCGATGGGAGTGCCGTAAGCCAACACTTCCATCATTCGTTTGTGCATCCTTACCAGAGCGTGTTTGAACGCTTCCGGATGATAGCGGCCGGTATAGACAACCGCTATAAGGTAGCGGTTTTTTGGATCAGGCCTGTAAACCCACTCACTAATGTCCTTTACCTCATCTTTGCGTCGCAGCAACCCACGTCTTTGATGGATCAGAATGTTGTGCTTTCGGTTCCGTAGAACCGTCAGAAAAACATGTCCAAACATCAAGTGGATTGCACCGCCTCCGCTAAGAATGTTGTCGTGGAAGAATTGGTCGGCCGACCGAACCTCTTCGAAAAGTCCGCAGCAATGTCCAACAATGAAGTCGTCCAGCAGGCTGTTGACCTTCTTAATGGCTGAATCGGAAAACCGGTGTTTGCCCGGCGGTCGGAACTTAACTATCGTTAAGTACTCCGACCCGTTTGCATCAGGATATCGTTCAATTACTTCCTGATAGCGAGGATCGTTCGCTCGTACTGTTTCAACGTTAAATTTCAATTGGTTTTACCTTCACTAACAGAGTTGTGGCCGCTCGTTTTACCGAGCGGCCAAATTGAATGACGGTGACTAGTCTTCGGGAAACTCCGGAACAATGTCCAGACACCCCGGAAGGACAATCCCGTTGGGACATTCCCCAACACGATCCCTAGTCAGCCTTCCCGCTAGCAGATCTTCGACGTTAGCGCCAAAGAACGGATCACCGGCTATGGTGACACTTCCCTGTAACGCCTGGCCGTTGACTAGCGCCAAGTCCTGCGGGTCTTCCCATGGTAGGTTCTCTGCAACTTCGTCTAAGTGCCCGACAACCCAGTCCATTTTCCTCGACGATGATCTCGGATTACCGAGTTTATTATTTTTCCCAGTATGACTCATAACCACATCCATGTTTGGGTGAATTACTCCACCCGGTCGTCAGAGGCCTCCGCTAACCTCTTATAATGTCTAGGTACGAAACGTTACTTACGTGAGTCAGCTAACACTGACAAAGACCTTCGCTGCTCGTTTGCCGGCGAAATTCTTCACGTGTTTACGTTCAAAGGATACCACACCGTCGCTAGTCGCAAAAATGGTGTCGTCTCCCCCGAGCATAACGTTCTTCCCAATGTAAAACTTGCTTCCCCGTTGGCGAATAATAATCCCGCCTTTTTTAACGTTCTCTCCACCAAAAACCTTGACGCCCAGTCGCTTCGACTGCGAGTCTCTGCCGTTTTTTGTTGAGCCTTTGGCTTTTGTTGATGCCATCGTAAGCAAAACTATACTGCTCTTACCCTGGTAAGTCAAGTGGAAACTGCTAGATTTTGCATCCCTGAAAACGCTTTGTTACAACAGTTAGGCATGGCTAAACCCCAATTCGTCCATCTTCACGTCCACTCGCACTACTCGCTGCTTGATGGCCTCGGGAAAATTCCGGAATTAATCGCCAAAGCTAAAGAGAACGATATGCCCGCATTGGCTTTAACTGATCACGGCGTGCTCTACGGTGCCATTGAGTTTTTCAACGAATGCAAAAAGGCCGGCATTAAACCGATTATTGGCCAAGAAGCCTACATTGCCCCTCGGAGCATGGCCGACAAAGCGGCCGGAGTAGACACCAAACCCTACCACATGGTGCTGCTAGCCAAAAACCTCGAGGGTTACAAAAATTTAATTAAAATTACTTCCGCCGCCCATTTGGAAGGCTACTACTACAAACCACGGGTGGACCGCGACTTTTTAAGCCGCCATTCCAAGGGGTTAGTTGGCACTACCGCTTGCTTGGCTAGTGAGACTTCCCGAATGATTCTCGATGGTCGCTTTGACGAGCTGGAAGAAACTGTCAAAACCTACCAAGAGATTTTTGGCAAAGACAGTTACTACCTGGAGCTACAACATCATCCAGCTATTGCCGAGCAGCAAGTTGTTAATCAGCATTTACGTGACTTGGCGGCCAAGCTGAAGATGCCGCTGATTGCCACTAACGACGCCCACTACGTTAACTCCGACGATCACGTTAGTCACGACCAGTTGGTCTGCATTCAAACTGGCCGATTAGTAAGCGACACTAATCGCATGCTTTACACTGGTGATTTTTCCTTAAAAACGCCGGAAGAAATGGCCGAAGCCTTTCCGGACGTGCCGGAAGCCCTGGAAAACACTGTTAAAGTAGCTGGGCTAGTTGATTTAGATATCCCGCTCGGCGAAAACCACTTGCCAAAATTCCCCTTACCGGCCGACGAAACCGAAGAATCGCTGCTGAAAAAGTGGTGCGAAACGGGGCTGATTGAACGCTACCACACGATTACGCCGGAAATTCGCGCTCGCTTGGATTTTGAACTGGAAACGGTCTTTCGGATGGGTTTTCCAGGCTATTTCTTAATTGTCGCCGACTTTTTGCGCTTTGCCCGCTCCAAAGGGATCGTCGTTGGCCCGGGCCGTGGCTCGGCCGCCGGCTCGATTATCGCCTACGCTACCGGCATCACCAATGTTGACCCATTAAAATACGGCCTGCTATTCGAGCGATTTTTAGATCCGTCGCGAATCTCCATGCCGGATATTGATATGGACTTTGAAGACGTTCGACGTGGTGAAGTGATTGATTACGTCCGGACTAAGTACGGCGACGACCACGTGGCCGGCATTATCACCTTTGGGACCATCATGGCCCGCGCCGCCGTTCGTGATGTTGGCCGGGTGCTGGGCATGACTTACAATCGCGTTGATGAAATTGCCAAAGTGATTCCGCCACCAATTCAGGGCCGCCATATTCCGCTATCCAAATCTGTCAAAGAAGCCCCGGAGCTAAAGGAAGTATATGAGCGCGATCCGGAGGCCCGGTTACTGCTCGACTCGGCGATGAAATTGGAAGGAACAATTCGCCACGCCTCACAGCATGCCTGCGCCATCGTTATCTCCAAAAAACCGCTCAATGAGTACGCCCCAGTCCAAGCAGCTCAAGGTGGCGACATTCACCAAGTTACCCAGTACTCAATGGACCCGATTGAAAAAATTGGTCTATTGAAGATGGACTTTTTGGGGCTATCTAACTTAACCACCATCCGCCAGTGTGCCGAAATTGTCGAAGCGGTCTACGGCGACGTAATTGATATTTACAACCTGCCGTTAGACGATAAAAAAACTTTTAAGCTGCTGGAGCGAGCTGAAACCACTGGTGTTTTCCAGTTAGAGTCGGCGGGTATGAAGCGTTACATCAAAGAGCTGCGCCCCGATAAATTTGATGACATTGTCGCCATGGTGGCCTTGTACCGCCCAGGGCCAATGCAGTGGATTCAAAGCTTTATTGACCGCAAGAACGGCAAGGAAGCTATTGAATATCTCCACCCCCTGGCTAAAAATTCCTTGCTAGAAACCTACGGTATTCCGGTTTACCAAGAGCAAGTAATGCGGATGTCCAAGGACATGTGTGGCTTCACCGGTAGCGAGGCCGACACGCTGCGCAAAGCCATCGGCAAAAAAATTCCTAAACTGATGAAAGAAATGAAGGAAAAGTTCATCACCGGCGCAGTTAAAAACGGTGTTAAAGAGCAGAAAGCCCAAGAGATTTGGGATCAGTTGGAAGATTTCGCCGCCTACTGTTTTAACAAGAGCCATGCCGTTTGTTACGCCATGATTGCTTATCAAACTGCTTATTTGAAAGCGAACTTCCCTGACTGTTTCATGGCGGCACTGATGACAAGTGATTTGGACAATCTCGATCGCCTATCGATTGAAATTGCCGAAACCGAACACATGGGTTACAAGGTGCTGCCGCCGGATGTTAATCAATCGTTTAGCGACTTTGCCGTGGTCAAAGATGAAAAAGCAGTCCGCTTTGGACTGGGAGCAATTAAAAACGTTGGTGCCGGGGTAGCGAAAGCCATCGTCAAAGAACGAAAATCTGGTGGCGACTATCAAAACCTGGAAGATTTTTTACGGCGTTGCGCTCCGATTTTGAACAAAAAAGTCTTGGAAAACGTAATTAAGGCCGGCGCCCTAGATCGGTTTGAGCAACGCTCCCACATGTTTGCCGGACTGGAGCTAATCACCAAGTGGACCGCCGAAACTACTAAAGCCGCTGCCGTCAACCAAATGAAAATGTTTGCAGAAAGCGACAACGAAGCCACTATTGCCAAATTAGAGCTGCCCAAGGTAGCGGCCGATAAAAAGCTGGAACTCAACTGGGAGAAAGAGCTGCTTGGCCTGTATCTATCCGACCACCCGCTCAAAGAATACAGTGATTTGGCAGCAAAAGTGGCAACGCCAATTGCCAACCTCAACCTGAACGACGCTGGTAAAGCGGTTCGGTTAGCTGGGGCGATTGTGGAAGTGAAGAAAATTACCACCAAATCCAACCAAATGATGGCCTTCGCCCAATTTGAAGACCTGACCGGGCAGACTGAATTAGTAATTTTCCCCAACAGTTTTGCTGAAAATCAAAAACTCTGGCAGAGCGACGCCATGTTGTTGGTGGAAGGGAAAATTAACGACAAAGACGGTTCGTTAAAAATTCTGGCTGATCGCGTTTGGCCACTAGAAACAGTAACGCCGTCCATGCTCCCCGACCTACCAACCGGTAACAACCATAACTCTTGGCCACGGAAAAATAACGGACAAACGGCGCGGCCAACAACTCCGAGCGAACTAAGCTTCACCATCGAGCTACCCTACCGCACAACCAAAACCACCATTGCCGAGCTCAAAAATCTTCTGACCGCGCATCCCGGCAGCACACCGGTAGAACTGCGAATTCTTCAAAACGGCGACTCAAAAGTAATGAAAGCCGCCCTGTCGGTAGAACGCTCTGACGATTTAGCCCAACAAGTGGAAAAACTGCTCGAGCACGCCTAGCCCAACTGGCTCCGGCGTGGTTGGTTGAGGTGTGGCGCTTCCACGTTTTCCCGCTGAACCCGAACAATTTGTTGCTGAATATCGTACGGGCCAACCACGTCTTCTAGAATCATCCGCCCTTCACGTGAGGCGGTTTGAATTTTGACGTCGCCAAAATTGAGCATCGTTCGAATCGGGCCTTTAATGTCGGTGGATATTTCTTGGATTCGTTCCACTTCCGTTTCGGAAATCTGTCGACTGAACAGACCCAGCTGCTCAATTCTAATCACCCGTTGGTTGGTGACGATATAGACGCCGTTGTTCCAAATAAACCAAACGTAAAACGTGTAGACCCCACCGATCAGCAGAACAGTAAACGTCACGTAGCTGGTAATCGTCGAGGCACCAAAGAAGTAGAGGCTCGCCCCCACCAGCGCCAACAACACCAGCCACGACCAGACAATCGGCATCAGTAACCAGGGATGACAGCGCACTACCAGCAAGACTGTTTCGTTACTGCGTTTGCCCCGAAAGCTGTAATCGTCGGTTGGGTTAGCCATTTATTTGTTGAGTTTCTTGATGCTCATTCCTCCCGAGTATAGCAAGACCAGTGCGCCCATGACGGCCAGAGCCAGAATCGCCGCATTAAACTTGCCAACGGTTTGGGTATTAAGAGCGATTAATCCAAACAGCAAACTAAAGCCGTAGTAAATTAAATTAACCTGCCAAACTTTCAGCCCGAGCGCTAACAAGCGGTGCGGCAGGTGCCGCTTATCCGGCAAAAACGGCGACTGATGGCTAAATATCCGGGTAAAAAATACCACGATGGCGTCCAAAAAGGGAATAGCCAAAACTAAAAAGGCCGTCGCCACTTTCCCACCAGAAATAATTGCCAGTACCCCAATTAAAAACCCCAAAAACATCGTACCGGTGTCGCCCAAAAAGACTTTTTGTTTCATGAAATTGTGCGGCAAAAAACCCACCACGGCGCCAAAGGCCACCGCCCCAACTAAGGCATTTTCCGACTGGGCAACATCCGGACTGACCGACAGGAAGAACAGCACCGCCAGCGCAATCGCTGACACTCCGCCGGCTAAACCGTCGGTGCTGTCGAGCCAGTTAACAACGTTGGCCAACCCCACTAGCCACACCATCACCAACAACCATTCCAAGGAATTACCGAGCATCAGCTGATCGCCGAAGGGATTATTGAGCCATTGAATTTTCACGCCAAATGCGACGATCAGGGCGGCCGCGGCAATTTGGGTCAGTAGCCGCCACGGCCAGGGGATAGCTTTGTAGTCGTCGGCCAGGTTAACAGCGCTAAGTAAGACAACCGCCAGAATTAGCCCAAAAAAGTTCCGATCAATTCCCCAGACACTATCCCCAACAAAGTGCAGCCAACTGGGGTTGATAGCGTAAAGCGTCAAGGTCACTAATAGAAAGCTAGCCACAATTGCCGCTCCACCAACTCTGGGGGTGGGCTGATGGTGAATGTCGCGCTCACGAATACTGGTCATAAATATCTGCCGCTTGGCGGCATAAACTTTAAACAGCCAAACCAGCAAATAACAAACAACGAAACTGGCAGCGGCGCTAAAGTAGTAGAGCGCCATCGGCTTACCCTAGGATGTGTTTATCGTGAACGGAGGCGTAGGCAAAAAGTTCGGTGGCGGCAAACCAAAGAGAAATTTCGCTTTGGGCATCTTCAGGTGATGAAGAAGCGTGGACAACGTTACGAATACCGGTTCCTTTAGCGTCAGCATAGCCGTAGCTAACATGGGCAAAATCCCCGCGGATGGTGCCGGGCTCGGCAGCTTTCGGTTCGGTGGCGCCAACCATTTTACGAACCAACGGGACGGCTTCCACCCCTTCTAAGACCACGGCAATCACTGGCCCGCTGGAGAGCATTAAGACCATCTGTTCCCGAATATGTTCGCCGCGACGCTTGGCAATGTCTTCGGTGTAGTGTTCTTTGGCAAAATCCTTATCAACCATCGCCAATTTCAGGCCAACAATTTTCAGACCGGCCTGTTCAAAGCGACCAATAATTTGGCCGGCAATGCCCCGCTCCACGCCGTCAGGCTTAATTAAGACCAGGGTTCGTTCTACGTTCATATAATAATTTTAGCCAATTACTTCAGGTTAAGAAAGTCCCGAAATTGTTTGTCGGAGCTGTATGGGCCGATAATCGCTAGGACTTGGCGATCTTTCTGGAGGATTTTTTGCGCCAGCTTTTGAACATCTTCGGCCGAAACTTTATCAATTAACTCTTTCGCTTCTTCATAGGTTTCAACCATGCCTAACAAAATGCTCGTGCCGTACCACGTAGCAATATCGACTGGTCGGTCGCTGGAAAGATCGTAGGAACCGGTAATTAAGGCTTTAGCCTTGGCAAGTTCGCCGGCGGAAACTTGGTCGTTCATTAGTTTCGCGAATTCAACATCCAGCGCATCCAGAGTTTGGTGAACTTTTTCAGTATTAACGCCGCCGTCAACCGTTAAAACCCCCGTGTCTTCAAAGGCGTTAAAACTTGAGTGAATTGAGTAGGCTAAACCTTTTTGTTCACGAATATTCAAAAATAATCGCGAACTCATGCCCCGACCTAAAACCGTGTTCAACACTTCCGCCACAAATCGTTCTTTTTTAGTTAACGCCAGTGTTCGGTCGCTAACCGCCAGCATAAAGTGGGTTTGGTCAGTTTTTTTATTGAGCAGCTTCAAGCCGCTTTTACTATCAGTTGTAACTAGTTTGGGTTTGCTAACGGCTTTGGCAGGCAGATGGCCAAGTAATTTCGTAATCTCCCCGTCAATGTCTTTGTCCGCCAGATTGCCCACTACCACAAAGGCTGCTTGTGAGGGTGCGTAGTGCTCCTGATGATAAGTGCGAAAATCGTCAATGCTAACCGAGCGAATAATTTCTTCAGTTCCAATTACCGAGTAGCCCAGCGGGTGATCGGGAAATAAAACTCCACCGAGCAGGTCGTCCACCAAATGGGCTGGGTCGTCGTTCATCCGGCGTATTTCTTCAATAATTACCCCGCGCTCCCGTTCCAGGTCTTTTTCCGGCAGCATCGGCATAAAAGCCAGTTCGCCCGCCACTTCAATCCCTCGTCGCCATTCGGATTGCGGCACGATATTCCAGTAGGCGGTGTGGTCGTTGCTGGTCCAGGCGTTAAAGTAGCCGCCGATTCCTTCGATGGCTTCGGCAATCACCCGGGTATCTTTAAAGCTTTTTGTTCCCTTGAAAACCATGTGTTCCAAAAAGTGAGCGATGCCGTTAACCCGTGGTGCTTCGTAGCGCGAGCCGCTACGGATGACTAAGAAATTAGTGACGGTATGAAACGACGGTAGATGCACCTTAATAATTGTGAGGCCGTTCGAGAGGGTGGTTTTTTGGATGTCGAGTTTGGACATGGGGTCATTCTACGGTATTTGACATCACCTGCCAACGACCTTACGCTGAATCTATGCTTAATGTTCCGATTAATCGACAAAGGAGATTGAAGTGACATGCTGAATGTCCCTATTGACAGAATTGTGCCGCTGACTGACGCCAGAGACAACTTTAGCCGGATTGTTGCCGACATTGAGCAGCAAACCGACGGAATGTACGTGTTGACCAAGGGCGGTAAACCAGCGATTGCTTTAGTTAATATTGAATTTTTGAACAAATTAATGGGGGGTAAAGACTTGACTGTTGCGCCAGCTCCCAAGGTAGCTCCGCCTAAGCTAAACGTGTCGACTCCGCCAGCTACACCAAAAATCGAGCCGCCAGTTATTACCCCACCTTCTTCTGCCCCAACCGGACTCGAGCCGAAGCGAGAGTCCGCAAGTAATATTAACTCTAGCTGGACCGGTAGCCCAAGTCCTTGGCCGCTACCGCCCTTCAACGAGGTCAGGGCAACCCCGAGCGTAGTCGAGGGGCCGCCAACCGCCGCTCCAAAACCACCGGCGCCAGTTGCTACGCCGCCGCCGGCTCCGCCAAGACCAGTTCCACCACCTCCACCACCGCCGCCCGCTCCTAGACCAACCCCACCGCCACCAGCCACTTACCAAGCGCCGCCATCAGCCGGTGGGCTGCCACCGATTAGTCAAAGCGTCCCAGTAACCATTAACAAACCGCCTGTCCCGCCAGTTGTGCCACCACCACCACCAGCTCCACCAGTTAATTTGCCGCCACCACCAGCCAATAACACCCAAATTCCTTTTAGCGAGCCGCCAAAAACCGTTTTAGAGCCGGGCGAAGCTACGTCCCCACAACCAGCTAAGCCGCCAATGCCGTCTACGGCTCCAATGTCTCAAAACCAGCCAACGCCCGCTCCAGCCGTTCAACCGCTGCCCGGCTCCACGCCGCCACCGCCGATCGACAAACCAATCCAGGATTTAGAGATTTAGCTGCGAAAAAGCAAGGTAATGACGGCGGTTACGCCCGCCCCAATTAGTGAGCCGCCGATTACTTGGGCAACCGTGTGGTGTTTCAAGTAAAGTCGAGCCCAACCAATAACCAAAAGAGCACCGTAAAGCAGCGCAAAGTAGGGGCTGCCAAAGAGTAGTAGTAGTGTCGCCAACGCGGCAAAAGTGGCGCAGTGTAAACTAATTTTCCACTGGAAAGTGATAATAGTTAACGATACCAACATCGCCACTAAGATATTACTAACCAGCAGTAAGTTTTCGTTCTCCAACCGTGACGAAATTAAGTAACTGCCAAACAACGCTCCCAGACTAGCCAACATTAGTGGAACGACCCGGTCTTCCCGCTTAGTAATGTCAAAATCTACTCGCTTTTCTTGACGCCAGGTTGAAAGAGCATATGCGGCGCCTGGTGCCACCACTAGCAGCAGCGTTCCAATCGCTGTCCAAGTCAGAAACTCGTTGCTGGTATCAGCGTAGTGGTAAGTGATAAAGGCCAAACTAACGACAAAAACAATTGCCGGGTTAGTGACGGTAGAAATTAGCTCCGCTAAGGCATTGTGTTTACTGTCTGCCATACGTCCTACTTAATTTTTGGATAAACCACTCGAAAATTTTGGTTAGTGGCCGGTCGAGCACCCAAACCAACCCAACCGCCAGGGCACCGATCAGCCAGCCGCCAACAATATCGCCGAACCAGTGGAAACCAATCACCACCCGGCTAAGGCTGCTAATTAGTCCGAGCACCAGAAAAACCCAGCCCAGTTTCGGATATTTGTAGACGAAAAAGCCAATAACCACTGCGGCAATTACCGCCGAATGGTCCGAAGGAAAAGCTTTTTCCGGCCGCTCAAATAACAACTCCTCAAGCCTTTGGTCGGCAAAGGGACGCTGGCGAAATCCGTAGCCGTCGTAGAGAAATTGCCCGAGAAAATTGCTAAACACCTGCCAGGCCAAAATTGCCGCGACGAAGACTTTTAGAGAGACAATCCGGTCACGGTGGCTCCGGAAAAACATCACCAGTAGCACCAGCGGAACGACGTAGATAAAAACGCTGGCGGCCACGAATGTCACTTGTTGGAGCCGTTCGGAAGTAGCCGGATTATAGAAAAATTCGGTAATTGTTTGGTCTAAGCCAAGCAGTGTTGCCATGTCGTGCTAAAGTATACTCAAATGTTAACCCAACGGGCAATTAAGGATTTCTTGCGCCACTGTCGGGTGAGCCGTGGTTACTCCCCCAATACCTTGCGCAATTACCAAATGTATCTAACCGCCTTCGGCGGGTGGGCCAAAGATTGCCAGATTGACAACATCGAAAAACTCACCAGCGAAGACGTCGAGGAGTTTCAATTGTTTCTACAGGAATCGGGGAATCGCGGCGCCAAAACTGTCAATTACTACCTGATTGCCTTGCGCTCCCTTTGTAAATACCTGCTCGGTCGCGACTTGGCCGTGCTGGCGCCAGAGCGAATAACTTTAGCCAAAACGCCGGCCCGCCAAGTCCACTTTTTGGAGACCGAGGAAGTGGAACGGTTGCGCCAGGCACCGGTTGGCGAAACTTTGGACGCGCTACGTGACCGAGCAATTTTGGAAGTGCTTTACTCCACCGGCTTGCGAGTCAGCGAGTTAGTGTCGTTGAAACGCTCCCACGTTAACCTCAAAAGCGGCGAATTTAGTATTCGCGGCAAGGGCCAAAAAGTCCGGCCGGTTTTCTTAAGCGACTCCGCCAAACTCGCTCTGAAAAACTACTTATCAACGCGGCGCGACGGCAACTCCATTCTGTTTATCCGCCACCAACACGACATCAACAAAGACGAAAAAGCCACCGCTCTCACCGCCCGCTCCATCCAGCGGCTACTCAAGCATTACGGGTCACTAGCCGGGATCGTCAAGCCGCTCACTCCCCACAAATTGCGCCACAGCTTTGCCACCGAGCTCTTACGTAACGGCGCCGACCTACGCTCTGTCCAAGAATTGCTTGGCCACTCGTCAATTACCACCACCCAAGTTTATACGCACGTCACCAACAAGAACCTCAAAGAAATCCACCGCCGCTTCTTAGGTAACCCCCAAAAACCTTCACCCACCCCTTGAACAAACCAGGGTCCCCAGTGTACAATACGCAGTGAATGACAAAGAAGATTGAGGCTGCCGACGAGGCACCAAAAACCGAAACAACCCCTGTTGTTGCCCCACCAACTGACGGACAGCTTTATTTGCTGTCTGCTCTAGTCCAAAAAGACAGCTTCCTCAAAACTCTCGAAGGAATTGTTGGCAACACAGGCAAAATCGCCAAAGCCGAAAGCTTAGGCTCAAAAACTCTGGCTTTTCCAATCAACAAGCACAACGAACTAACGCTAGTTTCTATCTTTTTCACCGCCGAGCCGGGCGATATCCCAGGCTTGGATAAAGAACTAGCGGTAGAGGAAGAAATAGAGCGTCATTTAATTACCACTTGGCGCGGCGATATTAACCGGGAAATGACTAGTGCTCGACCTCGCCGTGATCGGTTCCGCAGCGAGACCGAAAGCGAACCAAAAGTGAAGGTGGAAGCTGCCTAATGTTTAGCTTGAATCGCGCCCAAATTATCGGCAACCTCACTCGCGACCCAGAAGTCCGCTCTTTACCAAGCGGTCAGAGCGTTGTTAATTTTGCGGTAGCCACCAACCGCCGCTGGAAAGATAAAGAAGGTAACTTCAAAGAAGACACCCAGTACCACGAAGTCTCGGTTTGGGGTCGCCTCGGTGAATTAGCTAGCCAAATGCTTTCCAAGGGCAAAAAAGTTTACGTCGAGGGGCGCTTGTCCACTTCCAGTTGGGAGGGTAACGACGGCACCAAACGCCAACGCACCGAAATTACCGCTGAAAGTTTTATTCCGCTCTCGCCGCGCGACAGCACGGGCTTTGACACCGCCGCCGCCATAGCTGGCGGAACATCCGCCGAGCTAAGCAGCTCACCAGCTGCTATATCCGAAGATAGTATTAAAGAAGAAAAAGACGAGAAAAAGCCGGAAAAGTCCAAAGATAAAAAGGACGAAAAATCCGACGAAATTAACCTGGATGACATCCCCTTTTAAACCATGAAACGAAAAGTAGACTGTTATTTCGAAGAAAAACAAGCATCAATAATTTAAAAATATGAAAAGAAAAGTAGATTGTTATTTTACGAAAAACCAAATTAAAGAAATTGACTACCGTGATACCGCTCTGTTGAGCCGTTACATCACCCAGTGGGGCAAGCTGAAGAGCGCCAAAGAAACCAACACCTCCACCAAATACCAACGAGCACTTGGCAAGGCCATTAAACGGGCTCGCTTCCTCGGTCTGCTTTCCTACTCCAAACACTAATTACGGCCGCCCCAGCTAATGTTGTCGCTCAACCAAATTAGGAGTGGCCAAAAGATTATTTTCCGTGGTGAGCCGTACGAAGTAATCGAGGCCAATCACCTGAAAGTTGGCCGGGGCGGGGCCAAACTGGTCACAAAATTGCGCAACTTTCTCACCGGCGCCACCATTGACTACACTTTCGCCGGCGACGAACGGCTCGACGAAGCCGAAGTGCGCTACCGTGCCAGTCAGTATCTCTACGCCGAAGCTGAACAGGCTTACTTCATGACCAACGACGACTACGAAACCTTGGCGGTGAAACTGCCCGTCAAGCAAACCCAGCTGCTGCTGGAAGGCTCAACTGCTGATTTGATCATTTGGCAAAACCAGGCCATCGGCATTAATTTACCCAAGAAAGTTGAGTTGAAAGTTGCCTACACAGAGCCGGGCTTCAAAGGTAACACTCAAAGCTCCACCTTAAAACCAGCCAAACTGGAAACCGGACTGGAAATCCAAGTACCACTGTTCATTAACGTCGGCGATACCGTCCGGGTCAACACTGAAACAGCCTCCTACGACGCCCGGGCCTAGTTAGCTTCCACCACCAACAGCCCGTCCAGGCTGTCTAAACACTTCGGGTTAGGAACGAACGTTGTCCCGCTAGCAGCCAGGGGCTGATAATCAATACTTTGCCGTTCGCTCGGTGTTAATACTTTACTGTCAGCCGACATTAGACACTGATAAAGGTAGTGACCGTTCAGCGCCTTGCGCCCAGCAAACGCTCGGTAGCTGCCTGCCGCAGTCGTCCCAGCGTCGGAGCTATCGCTAAGCGCCTGGACATCCCGACCATCGATAACGTAGTACTGCGCTAATAAATCGCCCCCTATTAGCAGGGTTAGCTCCTGATCGTTCAGCCGCTCCAGTGTCGCCGCGGCTAGCGCTTGGGAGCCGTCGTGGCTAACCCGGTACTGATAGTCGTAAACGGTGCCCGCAGTAATCGGGTCGCTGGCCGTTTGGTGGGCGTAACCTAAGCAATTCAAAAAGTTACTGACGGCGTTAAAACCGGGTTTTAGATATGCGTCGTTGTAATCGGTGGTTGACGTGACTAAATCCTTTTTCACGGCAAAGCTGTCGGGTTTGAAGTTGCCTTGCTCACAAGTGGTCAGGGTGGTGGCCACGTCGTAGTTTAAGCTCTTGTCCGGTTCGGCCACTTTAATGCCCAGTCGGGTTGAGTAGGCCGGAAAAACACCGTAATCGGCTTTGAACTGTTCGGCAGCGGCGAAAAAAGCTTTGACGTCGGTTTTGCGTTGAACATCGCGCTCTTTTTTGTCGCTTTCGCCCACCGACACCACCAGTAGCAAGGCCACCAGCGTCAGAATCGTTACTGACATCAGCGCCTCGGTTATACCAAAATTAGCCAGTAGCTTGCTCATGAACAAATCGTAGAGCAGAGCGGGATATTTTGCTAATCTTAACTCATGGTTATCGAACTCTCCGAACTAGTTGGGCTAACGGTTCGCTCTACCGCCAACAAAACGCTGGGTAAAGTGGATTTTTGCATCTTCAACGGCAAAACCGCCACTTTGATTGGTTTCCAGGTAGCCAAAAGCGGCGTGCTGAAAAAGTTTACCGGCGTATCGTTTAGCGACGTTATCGATCTCTCCCGCAGCGAGTTGGTGATTGAGAACGAGGCCAAGCTACTGCTAAAACTCAACGAATTCGACGCGTTATATAAGACTTACGGCCCGGTGGTGGGTGTTTCGGCGCAAACCGAATCAGGCGAACGGTTGGGGCGAGTTCACGATTTGTTTATCGAAACTAATACTGGGGCGATTACCCGCTATCATCTCCGGCACTTTTTCCAAGAACGAATTATTCCCCAGCAGTTTTTGGTGGCAATTACGCCGGAGCGAGTCGTCTTCAAAGACGAGGTGGCTACACCACAGTTTGCCGGGAAAGTGGCTATTGAGGCCGTCAAAAGCTAGATGGCCGTTTCATTCGACGACTTTGCCAAGTTAGAGATTAAAATTGGCACGATTTTGGCGGTGGAGCCAGTGCCGGAAACCGATCGATTACTAAAATTTGAAGTGGATATGGGTGACAAAAAACGGACCATTGTTGGCGGCTGGGCTAAGAGCTATCCCGACCCATCAGTTTTGGTCGGTAAACAGGTGCCGGTGCTAGTTAATTTAGAGCCAAAAACGATTCGAGGCGTGGAGAGCCAGGGGATGATCTTAAGTGCTGTCCAAGACGACCTGCCGGTGGCCATTTCTCCTGAAAAAGACGTTGAAAACGGCGCAGCTGTCCGGTAAGAAATCGGGCCGCCTGCAAGCAGGCGGCCCATCGAGGGTGATATTCGAGATGCAAGTCTTTGGCTGGGACGACGGGATTCGAACCCGCGTACCTCGGCAAGAAAAATCCTACGCTCTACCATTGAGCTACGTCCCAGCGCCAACTTAATAAATTTAGCAAAATATTTTGACACCGCAACATTAAGAAAAAGGCGCCGGAGAAGATTCCGACGCCATAAGTGTTTGGTAGTTTTCTCTCCCAATCCAACCACCTGCCTTACACGCATCGTGTTTCATCACGTGCGCTTGCGTTCAACAGGGTGCGTAATCGGTCTTTGGGGGTTCATGACGCCCACCTTTGCGGTCGAGAACTCCGCGCTTCGCTTTCTTGCTAACCGAAGGCCAGCTCGTCCTTTTGTCCGGCTCGCGTTAACCTTGTTTTCGTGTTAGTCAGTCTGTTAAAGTTGTCTTATACCTTTAGCAACCTCCGCGTGAATAGAATGTCCAAACACTTCTGCAACATAACCGATATTAAATTTTTGGCAAACAAAGTGCCCGTCGTTACCGACGGGCTGTGGCTTCGACGTAGGCGTCGAGAATCTTGGTGTGACTATCGTGCTCCTCTTGGAGACGCTGATTGGTCCAGTTGGTGAACGCCTCAATTGACGGTGCGAGTAGGTAGACCATGGTGGCCATGCCGGCGATAAATACAATCACGTAACCCATACTTTCTCCACCACTAGATTAACAAAATCAGGACAAACAAAAAGCCCAGCTCCAGTTTTTAGGCTGGGGCTGGGCTGTGGATGGCTAACGGGGAGGAAACGACTGGACGTATTTCCAGTAGCGCTGTTTCTCCGCATCAGAGAGCGAATTATAACGCTGGTTTAGCGCTTTCTTGGCGTCTTTGGCGGCGCAACGCAGTGCAGTGGCGCCAGGACTTCCACTTTCCTCTGCTCGGGTTGCATACACGTTGTTCCAGCCAGCAAGTTTCTGAAGGTTGATAACCTCCGCAATGAATGCCGAGGGCGAATCCACCGACACCTCCACCACTGGCGGAGGAATCGTGACTTCGGGGGGCATCGGAACTTCAGAAGGCTGATCAGCGACCGGTTGTGTTTCCGTCGGTACAGCCGCAGCGGCTGAAACCGGTTCGGTTTTGACGCAACCTTGGGGGAAGAAAATCGCCACAAGGGCGAGTAAGATGAGCGGTACATAATTCCGTTTATTCATTTTTCCCTGTCCATTAGCATCGTGCCAATGTGCAAATCCGCAATAACGTATCACATCTACCCTGAAAAGTCAATCGCTGACCCTTTATTGTTTAGCTTTGGCCAGGTATAATCACCGCAGTTAGAACTTTACTTAGAGGACAAGATGAAGATTTTCGTGGAGACACCGGTTCCCGCCCTGTATCAACTCTCTGCTCCAACTACTGACGCGTTGATCATCAACGTCTACGCCCCAGCGTTCGAGCGAGTCGAAGAAGTACTGGGTAAACCGCCGCCCACCGTCTCGTTTGCCAAAGACCGTTCCGATTTGGTCATTGAGCCATCCAACCCCCAAGACTGGGGGGTGGCGGGAATTATTAACCCGGCGGTCGATCTGAAGCGCAACTGGACAGCGGTCCGGTGCCCGTTAGAGGTTTTCGCAGACAAAAAAGCCTACACGCACGAGATCGGCTACCAAGTTTCTTTTTGCTTGAGCCGCTTTTTCACCCTGCTGGAAGCACGTTCCAGGTCTTCCTCCGAAGATTTGGGCGATGAGCGCATCTCACAGTTAATAGCCTTCCCCCGACTTGCCCAAGGAGTTGGGATGGGACAGTGCGGCTTAAGCTGCTATCTTTTGCCGGCCTTCAATGCCTGGCTGTTACGCCACAGTGGTCAGAGCTTCCCGGAAATCGGCAAGAAGATGGCAAAGACGTTTGGCTATTCGGCCAGAGGTGCCGGTGGCTTCGATCAAATCGGCGCCCTAATAGGGAAAGACGGCCGGCCGTTCATTGCTTGCCCGGGAAACGCCTGCGACTTCGCCGTCTACCCCGATCACTGGGACGAGGCTGGCAAGATGCCTTGGGAGATGGGCTGTCACAACGTTGACACGCCGCACCAACAGCTCTGCCTGCTCTACGGCTTAGCTTGCTTGCTCGACCTGGCTCGGGCTGACGGCCACTGATAACTACGGCTTCGTTCATAAGTGAACGGAGCCGTTTTTCTCTACTGACTATTCCCAGATTTCAGCTATACTGATTTCAGACTTTTCGAGGCTAAGCCTCAAGGAGACGCACTATGGAAATCGAGACGGTAGAACTGGCCGATGGAAAACGCGTGCCACTTGTCCTAGCGGCAACAACATACGGACTGCTTGAGATGTATTTAACCGAGAACTTTAGCGCGTTCGAAGGGATGGTTATGAAGTCTCGCGACTCCAACTTCCAACTAACCAAAGAAGTTGAAACTACCCTCACTAACGATCACGTACTTCAGGACGGTCGGATACACCCGGCAATCGTGCCGATTGTTCTCAACTGCGTGGTCGGAGATAAGCTCATCGATTCAAAGCTAATCTCACCCCTCATGTAGGTAGAGCCTAAGCCCGCCCACACGGCTCCTCCCCACCCGGGTGGAGCCGTTTTTCTTTACTACTAAAACAAAAGGCCCGGAGAGCATGAAAGCTCATCCGGGCCATAGATCATTTTGCTGTAACTGTCTCTAGCATCGGTTCCAGCCCCTCTAGGATAAAGGTTCGGTTCGCTTCCAAGAATTCTGGGCCAGCGGCTCCGAGATGACGAATTCGGTCGCCCATCGAGTAATACTCGTGGCCTGGGATACTCTCTCTCCCCTGAACGTAGTTCATCATTGTCGCGCCAATCGCCGAAACGATGGTTAGACGATCCTTTTCTGTCCATTCAGGTGTTGGTTGAAACATCATTTCTCCGTGCGTCTCGGACGTGTCCGAGTGTCCGTAGATGATACCACCTTTAACCGAGAAAGTCAATGGTTTGGAGTCTTTTTTCTTTACCCAACTTCTTGACTTTTCAGGTTAAATATGCTATAGTTCGCCCGTGAACCTGAACATATGCCGAGCCCTTCGGGCAGGCACAGCACTTGGTGCTTTGTTGTTTGGCTTGGCTTGCGCTACGGAAATCTCTGTGGCAAACCAGACCGGCAAGCCCAACCCTGACCGGGTTAGGGCAGCATTTTTGCCGAAAGACTTCGGCGCTCTCCCCCAAGCCGCCTCCGATTACATGGCCAAGCTCCATGGTCTCGACCCGGCCAAACGGGACGAGCTGTTCAAACAGCTTGCCAAGGGCGACACGAAAATGCTGGAAGCCGAGTTTGGGACTAACGGCATTCTCTTCTTTGAAGCGACCCGCTTCATCGAAGGGTATTACGAGGGCAACCCTACCACCAAACGGTTGCACACCATCTACTCCTACTGGATTACCTCTGCCGGAAGTTTCGAAAAGTTCTACCGGCAATGGAACAGTCCGGTCATTGAGGGCTTCAAGATGATCTACGTCCAGGACTTGGAGAAAACGGAAAACGGTCGCCATTACTTAGGCCACCGGATCCGCAACAGCGGCACGGTCCCTTGGCCGGAGACGCTGGAGCTAGAGCCAGTGATGGCGCTACCCAAAGAGTCCGTGGACATCAACACTTTGCCCAAAGCGGTCAAGGTTCTGAAGTCCGGCGGCGCGGCCGTTCGCCCAGGCGAGATGATTGACGTCTACCACGACGTCACCGAGATCAAAGCCAAGGCCGGTGCCAAGCTGTATCTGATGTCCACTTTCAAGGACGAAAACGGCAATCGCCGTTATGTCCTGCCCCAGCCGCTCATTGCGCTGGGGAAAGCTCCGAACACGCTCTACTTCGAGTTCTAGCCCCTCATAATAGGGCAACATACGGCTCCTCCCCATCCCGGGGCGGAGCCGTTTTTCTTTTACCTGATTGATTATTTTTTCTCGAGAGGGTAGAATACGCCTCAGAGTCTGGAGGCTCCTTACAATAATGGCATTCTACCCACCATTCGTCACCGAAGTCGGTGGCAAACCTTTCATCTGCTACACCGATGCAGACATGTCACGACACTTCCCTAATGGGATCAATGAGAAAAGCGCACGAGAGAAGATCGAGGAGTTCGAGAGGGGATGGTGGTCGAACCACGAAAGGACGGGACAACCGTTCGTGCCCAAAGACACCGACTTCATAATTGCGTTTCTTTGGACCGACGACGACGGAGTCTATGTCGATGTCTGGCTCAATCGTCAACTCAAGACCTACGGCAAGTGCGGGCCGATGCGGACACTTCAGTCATTCCTAATCAACGGCGAGTTTCTCGATCCTTGGCAAAAAGGCAACGGCTCCGATTCGACGGTCATCGTCTGCGGCCGCGAAGCTGAGTATCGCCGTGCGGTCACAGAACCGGATCGAAGCCCTGGCCGATATGTCTATGAGCAACGCCCAGAAATGCCCGAGGGCTTTATCGTCCCCTGGCCAGACTAGTCAATTCTACGCGGCTCTGCCCAATCCGGGCGGAGTCGTTTTTCTTTGGCAAAGTAATTAGATGACGTGAATAAATCCTTCCCTGCCTCGGTCGGTTAGAACTTCTGGAAAGGGATACGATTTTATTCGATCAATTTTTTTGGGCAAAAAGTGTCTTACTCGTCCAAGCATTTTCCAAAATATGTTTGACTCATAACGATTGTGCTTAAAAATACTGGCAATATATTTCTGATCAGCGAAGAAATACCGGCGGTACCAATCGCAAATAGCCGACGCTCCGCATTGTTCTATAAATCCTAGCGAAAGCGGTAACGCCGCCATTTCGTGCTTTAGTAACCCCTTAAGGTTGTCGTCGTTCCAATGATCGACCTTATTCTGATAGTAGTAAGAAACGTCTTGCTCGCTAGGGTTTAGTGTCCACTGGGCGATATGACCCATCCCATGAATGAGAACAAAAAGAGCTTCCTCCACGTTATCTTTTGGCAAGCGGATCTCATTTACTCGAAAAGCGCCACGAACTGGAGTCGGGCGTTCTGGTCGTGGTATGCCGTCAAATCCTATAACAATGCCGTATGCTTGCGCACACTTAATTAATTGGTCTAAATAATCTCGGTATTTCATAACCGTATGAGAAGAAGGTGCCTTTTGACACCTTCATCTGAACGATTGCCGATTGCTCGGCTCACCGGGTGGCGGTGATGAACAGAAAGGGCGGCGTTTGCCGCTCCATATCCCACTCATCGCCCCAATCGTCACCCGGCTTTGGCTCCTCCCACCTCTCGATGGTAAAACCCGCCTCCTCAAGGAGTTGACGATAGTCCTCATGGGTTCGGTAGATATCGTCAGTCAGCAGAATGGCATTTTCGCCTGAGCCGAGGGTTACCTCGACCAGATCACCGCTCTGTACCCCCTCCTTACGGTGGTAGTGCAGATTAGCGTACTGAATGCCATGTGCCCTCCCTTGATTCGGCTCGACGATGAATACTCTGCCGCCTGGCCGCAAGAGCTGTCGCATATCCCGAAGGATGTAGCGGAGCTCGCGGTCCGGAATGAGGCAGAACGAGAATGTCGCGATGATCGCGTCCGTTTCCCGTCCAGCCAGCTCTTCGGCAAGCAACCCACGGTAAATGCGGTATTCACCCTTGGGGTCGATGGAACGAGCCCTCTCAATTACGGCAGGATCAGCGTCAAGGCCGATAATCTGTGCGTTCTGCCCACTCAGCTCTTGGCTGAAGTTGGCAGGGCCGCAACCGAAATCGAGAATCCGCAGTCCAGCAGCCGGTCCCATCGCTTCTAAAAGCTGACGATGACCCAACTGATATTCTGCATTACCGAAGTCTTTCTTGTAGGTCTCGTACCTTTCGACGATCTGTCCGTAATTGGTCTTCATTTTTGTGTGCCTCCAGTAGCTGGACTCCAGCTAAAGGACAGGCGCAATTTTACTTGAAAGAAAGCACATGCCAACTAGTGTATTGACACGTTTTACCTATTACTGGCTAAAAACTCTAAATATGTCATAGTATTATGTACACATGGATGATACCAGATTAGTTTATGAAACTCTGAACAGGCTGGGGATCAGCCGAAGTCAGTCAAAGTTATATCTTGAATTCTTGAAATCGGGACCATCTAATGTTGCCCAAATGGCTCGGGCGCTGAACACCAGCCGACAGGCAATCTATGTACTGCTTCCCGAGCTATTAGACCGCGGGCTAGTTAAAGAAGTGAAGTACGCCAAGCGGACGCTTTACCAGGCTCTGCCACCAAGCCAGCTATTTGCGTTAGTTGAGGATTTGAAGGCTCGCTTAGATGCAGTTGTGCCTACCCTGACCAATCTGCAAAGCGTTCCGTCTGAAGTACCGCTAGTAACAATCTACGACACCCCGCTATCGATGCGCGAATGGTATCGTCACTTTTTAGAAAAGGCCGAAGTGGGCGACGAGTTCTTACTTTACGACAGCGGTAATATCGGCAACTGGTATAAGCTTGATAAAGAATTTTACAAGAACTATATGGAGCAACAGATAAAACGACGCATCCACCTACTGTGCCTACTCCCCGAAAACAAAAAGACTGACGAATTTATTAAAGAAGTCGGCTGGTCAATTTCAGAGTATCGTTATACTTCTAAGCCGTTCGCTACCAAGGTGGAGCAGTGGATTTGGCGAGATGAGGTTTGCTACCAAACTATTCAGGGCAATGCCACTAACCTGATTGTGGTGAAATCGAAAGAGCTAGCCGAGTTTTCGAAAAAACAGTTTTACGAAATCTGGGAGCAGACGAAAAAGTAAAGTTTATTGGCAAAACTATTTCTGCAGCTCAAACCTTATCACTTTGACGGGGGTTTCGGGGCCGACTGGTTGCTTGTAGTAGGTGGTGTAAACCTCGTACATCTGCTCGTCTGATTCAAACTCTTCGTGGCCGGCTTTGTCCTCGGTGGTCAGCTCGCCCATCGGCTTTTCAACTACCTTAGTAATTTTAGCCACGCCAAAATGGCGGTTGGTCACAAACTCCAGCAGATCAACAACATCGCCCTCTTTGACATCTTTGTCGTCAAACAATCGCCAGGTTGAATATTTCTCGCCGCTTAAAACTTTCGGCACCAAATATGCCCGGAATTTCAGGGATTTCATTTGCGGTAATAACCCTTATTTTCGTTTGGTCTTTTTAGCTTTAGAAGGCAAGCGGTCAGATTCTTTCTGGTTAGTAAGGTCTGGTAAATCCTCAAGACTCACCTCTTGATCCCCATACTTAAGATTCTTCTTCGAGATCCAAACAAAACCCTTTTGCGGAGTGATAACAGCTATATCTACTGGTCCACCAACGCCTGGCATGTCGCCTGGATCGGCCTTTATACCGTCTGAAAATCTTTGTATAGCTGTCGTTGTTTCTATGGCCAGGGTGCTGAAATCAATTCCGTCTTGCAGAGTCATTGTTCCCCACTGAATAACATACTCTAAGGCCTGTAGCTGGCCCTGAACTTCACTGGAGCTAGTATCTTCTATGGCTTTTTGGATTATCGGTAAGTTACTCATTCTTACGTCAAAACCCAACACTATCCTCCCGACAACGTCAGTTTGGCCTATCCAACTCGCTCCATATTCTTTCCCTTTTTTCAAACCATCTCTTTTGATGTCGACCTCACCCGGCACATAGATCATGCATACTTGGTGATTACCAGCTTTATCGTAGCCAGCCAGAATGAACTGGAGTTGGTCTACGCCAGCAAATCCGGTTTTTCTGACACCATCTTTGTCATTGAACACAAAGACAATATGGTTTCCTTCCTCCTGAACACTTAATATTTTACAGCCCTGTCGCTTGAGATCAGCCTCAATCTGTCCTGGTAAAGCCTTCAGCTGATCTTTATAAGAGTACTTTACCTCAAAGAAACTTTTTAGTTCCCCCGCAACCTGTTCGACAGTAAGATCGTTAATATTACTTAGCTGTCTAAACTCTTCTATAAATCTACTTATATTCTTCCTGACTCCGTTCTCTGGCAGGAATGCCAACCCTGCGACAATAAGCCCACATCTATCACCAAGCTTAAAGACCTTCGATGCTGAATCCGAGCCAATTCTACTCATACCTTTGCTATTTCTGTACGACTGCCTGCTGTCAGCCGCCAGAACAATACCTTCGGGGGTTGTAGTGTTTATTCCTAAGCTCATTTGCTCACCCCATTACCCGTTGCCGCAAACAGTGTGAGTAACGATAAAATCAGTACCCCAGCTAACCATTGGTCACCTAAGAAGTACTTGGAGACCGGAAAAATAATCAGTGAGAATATCAGAGCCCAGCTCGTCGCCTTATTTTCTTTCGTTTGCGTCAAGAGTCGGTTGGCCAGAGACTTCCCAGGATTAAAGTAACCGCTCGTGACTGTATTGATAAACTTTTCCAAACCAAGGCTCGCGGTATCATTAAAACCCGTGCCATTTGCTGGTCTATCTTGCCAATAATTTGTTTCCAGCTTTTGAGGCGTCTCTGCCCCATTAACGTGGAATGAGTTGCTCTCCGATAAAACTTGTCCGTTTCGTTCCTCGAGCATTTTTCGAAGGTCGCTAACAAGGTTCGAGTTAAGATATGCCCAGCCCACGTCAGTTATAACGATCGATCGCGATATGTTGTCACCTGACTTTTCAAGAAACCCCTTGTCGATCAGGGAGTTAACGACGTAAACAGCGGAAGTGACATCTGATAGTCCTACACCTTGGGCTACTTCCCGATACGTCGGATGGCCAGGCTGATTAAAAAAACGTAGTACCCTTGCTTCGTTTGGTGTTAGTGGTCTTGGTTTCTTTGCCATGTGAATGCTAGCATAGCACACTCCAACAAATTTACAAGTCCCTAAGAAAAGAGCCTTACTGCCCTTTTCTTGTTACATCCCCATCCCACCCATTCCTGACATATCAGGCATTGGGGGAGCGGAATCTTTCTTTGGCAAATCAGTTACTGCTGCTTCTGTCGACAAAATCATCGCGGCCACAGAGCTGGCGTTTTGGAGGGCCGAGCGGGTGACTTTGAGCGGGTCGATAATGCCGGTTTTGAGCATATCGACGTACTGGCCGGATATGGCATCGTAGCCAAAGCCGGTTTTTTCCTTTTTGATCTGGGCCACCACGACGGCGCCTTCGGTGCCGGCGTTGTGGGCAATCTGCCAGGCCGGAGCGTGCAGAGCGTTATGGACGATATCGGCGCCGACTTTTTCGTCGCCTTCAAGCTTTAGTGCTTCAATCACTTTCAGGGCTTGGATCAGAGCGGTACCGCCGCCGGCCACAACGCCTTCTTCGATCGCGGCGCGGGTGGCTTCTTTAGCATCCTCAACCCGGTGTTGTTTTTCTTTCTGTTCCACTTCGGAAGCGGCACCAACTTTAATCACGGCCACACCGCCGGAGAGCTTGCCGAGCCGTTCTTTTAGTTTGTCTTGGTCGTAATCGGAATCAGTCTTGGCAATTTGAATTTTAATCTGTTCAACGCGGGCATGAATCGCTTTGGCACTGCCCTTGCCGTCAACGATAGTCGTATTGTCTTTGTCGGTCACCACTCGGCGGGCTTGGCCAAGCATTTCAATGGTAACCGCATCGAGCTTGAGGCCTTTTTCTTCGCTAATTACTTCACCGCCGGTGAGCGTGGCGATATCTTGGAGCATTTCTTTGCGGCGATCGCCAAAGCCCGGGGCTTTAATGGCTAAGATATTCATAATGCCGCGCAGTTTGTTGACGACTAGTGTCGCCAGCGCTTCGCCGTCCACGTCTTCAGCGATAATCACCAGCTCTTTTTTGCCGGACTGGGCTAGTTGCTCCAACAGCGGCAAGATTTCTTGAATCGAGGAGATTTTTTTGTCGGTAATCAAAATGTAGGGGTTCTCAATGGTCGCTTCCATCCGAGCGGTGTCAGTAACCATGTAGCTGGAGAGATAGCCCTGGTCGAACTGCATACCTTCGGTTAATTCGTACTCAACACCGAGGCCTTGAGACTGCTCGACGGTAATAACGCCGGTGTTGCCGACTTTGTCGAAAACTTCACCGATTAACTCGCCGATTTCTGGGTCGTTAGCAGAGATAGATGCCACTTGGGCGATCTCGGCTTTGGTGGAGATTTTCTTGGCGGTCTTTTTGAGATGGTCGACAACGGCGACAGTGGCTTTTTCGATACCGTGGCGGATCGACATAGCGTTCGAGCCGGCGGCAACGTTCTTGAGGCCTTCGTTGATCATCGCTTGAGCCAGCAGAGTAGCAGTGGTGGTACCGTCGCCGACGTTATCGTTGGTTTTAGAAGCGACTTCTTTAACTAACTGCGCTCCCATATTTTCAAACTTGTCTTCCAGCTCAATTTCTTTGGCAATGGTCACGCCATCGTTGGTGATGGTCGGACCGCCGTAGCCCTTATCGAGCAGAACGTTGCGACCTTTCGGGCCGAGCGTGACTTTGACGGTGTCCGCAAGTTGGTTAACACCGGCACGGATTTTGTCGCGGGCTTCTTGGGAAAATTTAATGTCTTTAGCCATTGGTCTCCTTACTTTTCAATGATACCGAGGATTTCGTCTTCTCGGAGGATTTTGTAATCAATATCGTCGGACTTATAGTCTTTGCCGCCCCAACTCTCAAAGAGCACTTTATCGCCCTTTTTTAGTTCAATGGCGATGCGCTTACCGGTAGTAGTATCGAGCCGGCCTGGGCCGACGGCGACAACTTCACCTTCCTGGGGTTTCTCTTTGCTGGCGGTTTCCGGGATGATAATGCCGCCCTTGGATTTGCTCTCGTTGGCAACGAGTTTGACGACAATTCTGTCTGCGAGTGGTTTGACCTTCATTAACAAATGCCTCCGAATTAATAGGTTTGTATACATTGAGATTGTAGAGATTACACCAGATAACGTCAACTCTCTTTTTTCGTGAGGGCAGGGGGACTAGTTGCGAAGCGTCCCCCTACCCTCACACTCCCACCCCCGCACGCTCCCTACGGGGTGTTGTGCAAAAGCTGGCTCACGGACCTGTTGTGGGTCAGGCTCGCCGCTTTTGCGGCTTATGTAGTGTCGAAACGAGAAAAACCTGCTAATCTACTGGCAATATCTGGCCTGGTTTCAGGTGAGGAAAAATGAGCACTTTCATAAAAACAGAAGCTGGACTGCGCAGCGTTAGCGACATCGCTAGTCGGGTAGCGATCGAACTCGATAATCATCGAATAGGCCGCAACAATGATTTCTCCAACCTAAACCTGATCCTAACTTGGCTTATGAGCATCCATGGAAGGTTCGAAGAAGACAACGTTCAGTCGCTTCGAATATTCTTAGAGATCCATCGAGCCAAGCAACGCCTACATTCGCTTAAAGAGCTGGAGGAAGAGCTCGGTAAGTTGATTGGTGATCTTAAGCAACTCCAAGTCCTGTTAGAGTCGGGGACCATCAGCAAAGGGGAGATAGTTGAGTGGAGGGACTTGATGATTAGCCTCTCGAACACGTAATCCTGAACGGCCCGAAGCACACTGCTTTGGGCCGTTTTTCTATAACCAAAATACTTAGTAAATGTATTGACTTTTCTCGAGAAAGTGTTAGAATGTTTCAGCAATGTTGAACCTCGTAAATGTGAAATCTCGCACTCTCACCGAAGTGGTGGTGACCGACGAAAGTCTGTCGAAGCGGTGCCACCTGCTAAAGGAGAACTGCGAAGGGGGAAAACTCACTTCTATAGTTGTCCGGTCGTTGGGCAACGGATTTGAACGGAAGTTCGACCAGTACCATTGCGGACTGGTTGAGCAACCAGTCAACGCTGGTAAGACCAGAGTGTTCATCGTCAACGACATCGGCGATGGAGCTCTTTACGACTCGACGGCCGAACCAGCTGAAAAACCGACCAAAAAACAGCGTCGGAAGAAAGGCAAGGGGAAACGACAACCCAGCCAACCCGCCGGAAAACGGCGAGGTTGACCACGACCAGAGGCTTTCGCGCAACGCGCGAAAGCCTCTTTTTTTATTGCCCATTGAGTAAGGTACAATCGGCTAGTGATGACAAGATTAGTTTCCGGCATTAAACCAACCGGTGGGTTGCATATCGGCAACTACATTGGGGCAATTGTTCAATACGTTGAGCAGCAGAACGAGTACAACTCGTTTTTCTTCGTGGCCGATTATCATGCCTTAACCGCCCAACCCAAGCCGGATGAGCTAACCGAAGACACGCTGCAAGTGGCAGCAATGTTGATTGCCTGCGGAGTGGACCCGAAAAAAGCCACACTGTTTGTCCAGTCGGCCGTGCCGGAACATGCCGAGTTGGCAACAATCATGAGCAACTTTACGACGATGGGGCAACTGAATCGGATGACCCAGTTTAAAGAAAAATCCAGTCAGTACGGCCAGCTCGCCGGATTATTTACTTATCCAGTACTAATGGCGGCAGATGTGGCAATTTACGACGCAGAGGTGGTGCCAGTAGGCGATGACCAAGTCCAGCATTTGGAGTTGGCTCGAGAGATTATTCGGAGCTTAAACAAGCACGCCGGTAGCGAACTATTCAAAGAACCGAAGCCGTTACTATCGCACGCGCCGCGGATTATGGCTCTGAACGACCCAACCAAAAAAATGTCGAAGTCCGTTCCTGGTAGCGCAATTGGTCTGCTGGATGACGAGGGAACAATCACCAGAGCGATTAAACGAGCTGTAACGGATTCCGACCCGAACTCCGGCAAGAAAAGTGTGGCGTTGGATAACTTATTTGCCATTTTAAAAACCGTTTCGCCTCATGAGACGTATCTGCATTTCGAAAAACTCCATGACTCCGGCAAGCTCCAGTACAGCGAGCTGAAAGAACAGCTAATTGACGACACCTTGAAATTCTTAGCGCCAATTCAAAAGTCCTATAAATCCTTGCGAAGCGACGACGAGGGCTTGAAGAAAATACTAGCGCAAGGGAACACCACTGCTCGCAAAGAAGCTGCAGCCAAATTAGCCAGCGTCAAAAAAAGTTTAGGCCTGATTGGTTAGGGCGGCTGGATTTTTCGAAGATAACCTGTTATGCTTTTTGAGCCCATTTAGGAGGAACTGTACTTTATGGTGTATCACGTCGATGGACAAATCTTCAAGTCAATTCCGGTTAGCCCCGTTGGCGACATGAGTTCTCCACCCCCGATCATCACAGACGACCTCGAAGTTGTCGACTTCTGCCCTTACTGTGAATTACGGTTTGGAATGAAAGTTCGTCCTTCAGGCAACCCCTTCGGGGAAGGCCGGTTCGTCGTTGTTGGCGGTAAGACCAAGTACCCCGTTTGCCACATTCACGCAAGACAAAGCGGAAAAATCAAAACCCTGCCGACCCAAATCCCTGCCTAGCGCAGGGATTTGCACGAGCGCCTTTTTAATTAGTAAGTAGGGCTTGGAGTTCGACGGTCTTTTCTTTAACAATTTCGGCCGAACGGCCTTCGACATTCAAGCGCAATAGTGGCTCGGTATTGCTGGGACGTAAGTTGAAACGCCAGTCGTCAGCCGGCGGAGCAAAAGAAATAGAGATCCCGTCGGTGGTATCGAGCTGGCCCTCGGCGTATTTGGCCTGGGCTTCAGCCATTTTGGCCGACACATCAGCCACCTCGAAGTTAATCTCGCCAGAGACGTGATATTTTTCGCGCAGCGGCGCTACTAGATCGGAGACTTTTTTACCGTTGGCCAACATCGAAAGAACTAGCAGGAACGGAATTAAACCGTTGTCGGCAAAGAAAAAGTCCCGGAAGTAAAAGTGGCCGGACATCTCCCCGGCAAACAGAGCACTTTCCTGCTTCATGCGGTTTTTGATAAACGTGTGGCCGGCTTTATTCAGCAGCGCTTGGCCGCCGGCAGCCGCGACGGTTTCTTCCGTTGCCCAGACATTGCGGGGATCATAGATGATTTTTTCGCCTGGGTGTGGTTTTAGTAAATGCTCGGCCAGTAGCGCGGTGAGATGGCAGCCTTCCACAAATACCCCGTTTTCATCAGCCAAATAAAATCGATCGCCGTCGGCGTCCCAGGCTACCCCAAGATCGGCCCGTTCCTTTAGGATTAATCCACTGGTTTCAGCTCGGTTTTCAGGAACCAGTGGGTCGGGCCGGCCTTTGGGAAAAGAACCATCGGGCGTGTCGTTAAGGCCGATAATTTCCACCTGCGGCGCGATTTCGGCCAGTAACTGCTTGGCCAACACGCCGCTGACGCCAAAGTTGTTGTTAGCAACGATCTTGATTTTGGGCAGTTCAGCTTTAATAAAATTCTCGCGCAAAAATTTCAAGTATTCGTTCGTTAAATCCTGCTTAGTAACGCTTCCCGGTGTTTCGGCCACGGAAAACTCTCCGGCAATCGCCAGTTCTTTGATTTCGTTCAAACCATTATCCGAGCTAATCGCCTCCACACCGCCCCTAACCATTTTTAGTCCGTTGAATTCGGCTGGGTTATGGCTGGCGGATACTTGGATACCGCCGTCGAGCTTATGAGCACCCACGGCGAAATAAATCAGTTCGGTAGGACCCTGCCCAACGTCGATCACGTCAACGCCGGATTCGGTCAGGCCTTCGATAACGGCTTGGGCGAGAGAAGGGGAAGACAAGCGGACATCGCGACCAACGGCAACAGTTTTGAGATTTGAATTTTGAGATTTTAGATACTGTACATAAGCATTGGCGATTGCCTTAACTGCCGCCTCATCGATTTCGCCAGGGTAAACCCCACGAACGTCGTAGGCCTTGAAAATCTTCTGATCCATGTGCCGAGCGTACGATTTCTGAGGGTAAAAAGAAAGCCGCCCCGGGAGGGGGCGACGTATCAGTGGGTTGGAGGAGGTTAGAAAGCGGGAAAGGTCGGGTGGCTGCCAGCTGGAACACGTTTGGGTTGAGACGGCTGGCGTTTCTTTCGTTTTAGGATCTCCGGCGGTGCTGTGAGCACGAGCTCCGGCCGCTTTGGGACCTTTTCTCCGATCAGACCAAGGAGCAGATCCAGCCCCGGATTCTTAAGCTGGGCCTTCTTCCTAAGCTCCACCTTGGTGACGTCACGTAGATCTTCCAGCGTTGACGCTCCCGGAAAGGTGTCGGCTAGTCGCTCCAGCATCAGCAACGTCATCGGCACGAATGCCAAAGAGAGATCGCTTTTGCCGTTTTTGCGCCTCATTAGCTTCACCCGTAGGTTCAGCTCCTGAAAGCCGGCGTAGAGCTGCCGCATCAACTGGTCGCGAACTCTGGGGTAGAGATGCTCCGGCACTGGGCGGCGCTTCATAAGCATGTCGAAGAAGAAGTTCACCCGAGCCTCTTCAACTTCGTCGTTGTCAGACGACTCGATCGGTCTGTATTCAGCCCAAGACACTCCCGGTTTGGCCTCGTGAAAGAGGTAAACCCGGAGCACGGCCTGTTGGTTACTTCCGAAGACCTTGCGAAGCAGTTTCCGCTTCTTCAAGGCCTCGTACAGCTCACGGCGATCGGCAAGCGCTAAGCGGTTGCCGAAATGAGAGACAAGATTCTTGAAGTTCAGAACTTTTTTCTTTCGTATCTTCTGCAAGACTTCCTCCTAGATTTCGATGTGCGTACTGCAAACTGTAGCACATTTACCCTGAAAAGTCAAGGGTTGAGTACCTAATTTTGATCGCAATTACGGAGCTGGCGGTGGCGGAACCGGTTCGGCCGTACCAACCAAAAAGCGGGCTGGCCAAGGTTTGTAGACCGACCGGAATGTTTGCTGGTTAATCGTCTCGCCGTTGCGCTTGACAGTATAGTAGGCAATCGCCACGGCGCCATCGTGAGCTTTTTCAATCTGCTTCACTTCGCCCTTTGGCAGGGTGTCGGTATCGGCATAAATTGGCTCGCCGGCCGGGGTGGTGCTTAAAATCTGCGGGGTAGAAACTTCGGCAATTCGGCCGTCGCCGGTGCCCCACAGTTCGAAAATCACTTTGTTACCGACCACTTTCCCCTGAACCAGAATGTGGCCGGGGGTGTCGTTCAAAAACTTAAAGTCCGGTTTGGGCAGATAGATGGTGGCGTCCAAACCAACCGGTGGTTCGTAGTAGGAGACGCGGTAAGAGTGGTTGCGCCGATCGGTAACTTTTAGTCCGGCGTTAAGAACCGAGCGAAAAAGGGTGGTGGAAACCTGACAGAGCCCGCCGCCGAACTCCGGCGTGGTTCGATTGTCTTTAATCACCAATTCCGGCAGGAATCCGGTGCTGTTGTCCACCGCCCCAAGCTTGGCGACAGTGGAGAATTCTTGGCCGGGCGCTACCAGGGCGCTCGACAAAATCGATACACCGTTATTAATGTTGTGAATGCGGTTAGCCGGGGAACCGGCAAAGCTAGTTTCACCAAAACCGATTCGTTCCTTGATTCCTAACTCACTAAGATTACCTTCAGTTATCAGCGGTTTCTGATCTTTAATCGTCAGGGTGGCCAGTGGATTTTCCTCACCGTTACCGAGCGCCGCGACAATTGCTTCGGCGGAGACAGTTAGGTCAATGACTCGGCCATCTTTAGCCGGGGCGGCAATCGCCAGAGCACCGTTGTTAATGAACAGTCGCGGCTCGACCGCCGGCTGATCAACGGTTTCGGCTAGCTCTTCCAAGAAAACTTTCGCTTGATCGACGGTGAAGGCAGCGGCCAGTGTTTGCTGGCGGTCTGTTGATTTTTCAGGGGCGGAAAAGCCAATTAGTTTCTTAACCTCCCGGCTGGAGAGTTGTTTGTTAGTACCGGGCCAGGCTAGCTGGAGCTGGCGGGTGGTTAAATGTTGGGCTTGGGCCAGCAATGCTGCTTCATCGCCTAACAGGATCATTGGCGCATCAAAGTAACTCTGCACTACCACTTCGCTGCCAGTAAATTCACCCCAAGCAGCGACAACTTTGTCTGCGACCTCTTGGCGGTCAATCACTTCCCCGACCGCTTCTTTGGTGACTACCAATTTATCGCCGTCGTAAACAGCGCTGGCGTCAACAGCCGGTTGATCAACGGCATCGGCAAAGCCGGCGACGGCCGCTTCCAAAGCTTGGCTGTCGTACGAAATTGCCGGCACTACTTCTTGGCGAGAGAAAATTGAGGCAATCTGCTGCCAAAAACTGGCGGCTTTGGAGCTGGGGTTGCGACCGAAGTTAAAGATCCGCCTGGCAGTGGCAGCACTGTCGTAGCTCCAACCGATCTCGTCTTGCGACAAGTTTTGGGTTTCCTCTTGGTAGCGCAAAGTTACCGGCGCCGAATTAGTACTAATATTCTCGTCCAACTTGGCCTGCACTTGCTCAACCGTTAATCCGCCGAAAGACACCCCACCGACGCTGACATGGGGGTAAACTTTCCCCAAGTACGACAAACTAAAAATCAAGTAAGCAATCGCCAGCGCGGCAACGCTGCCAAATATCCAGACACCGGCCTGAAGAGCCGGCGGCTGTGCGGCAAAAGCTTTCAGCAGCTTGGTTAGCCGCGCTTTTAACTCGGAGATTTCCATCTGCGTTCAATCTACCCTTTGCCGAGTATCTCTTCAAGCAGCGCTTTAGCGAGGTTTTCCCGACGCTTCCGCTCGTCTTTTTGTAAGTAAAACTCGGCGGCCAAGACATCGCCTTCCTTGGCTTGCGACGGCATTTGGTTGCGTGGCACCAACCACTCTTTCTTGTCGGAGATTAATACGGCGTAGCCGTTTTCAAAGCGGTCGATGACCCAATGGAGCGGTTGATGGGGGGTCATGTGATTTGCCCCGTTGGTTTGTTAGGCAATTACCAGGGCGATGATGAGGATTGCGACGATATTCACAATCTTGATCATGGGATTGATTGCCGGGCCAGCAGTATCTTTGTAGGGATCACCGACAGTGTCACCGGTAATAGCCGCTTTGTGGGCTTCTGAACCCTTGCCCCCGTGATGGCCTTCTTCAATATATTTTTTGGCGTTATCCCAAGCGGCACCGCCGTTGGTCATGGAAAGAGCGACAAACAAGCCGGTAACGATGGTGCCGATCAGCAAACCGCCAAGCGCGGCTGGGCCAAGGAGCCAACCGACCAAAATCGGTACGATAATTGGCAGAAGAGCCGGAACAATCATTTCTTTCAGAGCGGCACCGGTGACTATGGAGACGGCTCGGGAGTAGTCGGGCTTAACTTTGCCCTCCAAAATACCGCGACGCTCACGGAATTGGCGACGGACTTCTTCCACCACTGTGCCGGCGGCGCGGCCAACCGCTTCCATCGACATGGCGGCGAAAAGATACGGCAGCAGACCGCCGATGAACAGGCCAGCGATAACGTAGGGGTCGGACAAGCTGTAAACAACTTCAACGCCCTTGGCGGCGATTTCTTCGGTGTAGGAAGCGAAAAGCACTAATGCGGCTAGACCGGCCGAGGCGATAGCGTAGCCCTTGGTCACCGCTTTGGTGGTGTTGCCGACGGCGTCGAGCTCGTCAGTA
>CAZRED010000001.1:0-326012 GCA_964599405.1 uncultured Candidatus Saccharibacteria bacterium | reverse complement strand
GTTGCCGACGGCGTCGAGCTCGTCAGTAATTGTCCGGACTTCGGCTGGCAGGCCGGACATTTCGGCAATACCACCAGCGTTGTCGGTGATCGGGCCGAAGGCGTCGATAGCCACAATTACCCCTGTTAGCGAAAGCATCGAAAAGGCGGCAACCGCCACGCCGTACAGACCGGCCAGCTCATAGGCGCCAAGCGCCCCAGCGGCAATCACCAGTACCGGCCACATCGTTGAACGCATCGACAGAGCCAGGCCGGCGATGATGTTGGTACCGTGGCCGGTTACTGATGCCTGAGCGATCTTCTTGACGGGGTTAAATTTAGTCGAGGTGTAGTACTCAGTAATCACCATCATCGCGGCAGTAACAGCCAAACCGATTAGCCCGGTGAAGAAAAGGTTGGTGAAGTTTAGACCGGTGACGGTGTCAAGCAGCCACTGGCTTGCCGGGTAAAAACCCAGGGCAGCCACGATGGCGGCGACGGCCAAGCCGCGATACATCGCCCCCATGATACTGGGGTTTTCTTTATTGCCTACGCGTACAGACAGTACACCTGCTAGTGAGGCGACAATGGCAATAGCGCCCAGTAGTAGTGGGTAAAGAATCACCGAATTAGTAGCCGGAAAAAGAATCGAGCCCAAGAGCATCGCCGAAACGGCGGTAACAACATAGGTTTCAAACAGATCGGCGGCCATACCGGCACAGTCGCCGACGTTGTCGCCGACGTTGTCGGCAATCACCGCCGGGTTACGCGGGTCATCTTCCGGAATGCCAGCCTCTAATTTACCGACCAAATCAGCGCCCACGTCCGCAGCTTTGGTGAAAATTCCACCGCCCAGTCGAGCAAAAATGGAGATTAATGAGCCGCCGAAAGCCAGTCCAACGAGTGCTGGAATATCTTTGGTTGCCCAGTAGAAAAGAGTGGTACCGAGCAAGCCTAAACCAACAACCATCAAGCCGGTAACAGCGCCGCCCTTGAAAGAAACGTCCATGGCTTTTTTCAAGCCAGATTTAGCGGCCTCGGCGGTGCGAACGTTAGCTCGCACGGAAATGTTCATCCCGATGTAGCCAGAGATGGCCGAGAGAATGGCACCGACCAAAAAGCCCAGCGCCAGCGTCCAGTTCAGAAACAGTCCCAGGGCGATGAAAACAATCAGGGCAACAACGCTAATAGTGCGATACTGGCGGTTTAAGTAAGCGGAAGCTCCCTGTTGAATGGCCAGAGCAATTTCTTTCATTTTGGAATCCCCGGCCGGTTGTTTGTTAATCCAACGGGTTAAATAAAAACCGTAAAGAACGGCGATAATTCCAGCGGCGGTGGCGGCGTAGAGAACGATTTGCTCGGTTGTCATTCAGGTCTCCTTTTTTGTTTCGTCGGTATTGTTAAACGCATTGTAACCGATTGAACCTGTTGCAGGCAAGAGTGCTTTTCAGAACAGATCGGTATGTGGTAAATTTTCCTCACAACTCATGAACAACCCTGAGCCAGAGATATCGCTGATAGTCGAAGACAAGCAACTGGGTATGACCGGCTTTGTTGTGGTTGAAAGCACCGAACGCGGTCCGGGTAAGGGCGGCATAAGGATGACTCCTGGCGTCACATTGGAAGAAGTAGCAAGACTAGCCCACGTTATGACTTGGAAGAATTCCCTGTTCGAGCTTCCCTTCGGTGGCGCCAAGGGCGGTATTGTTTGGCCGGGGGGCGACGATGAGCTGAAAGAAAAATTCGTTAGATCCTTTGCTAGAAAAATCAGCGATATCGTACCCAGCAAGTACATCCCCGGCCCCGACGTTAGTTCCGGCGAAAGGGAGATGATGTGGATTGCCGATGAGCTGAAGAACTGGGGGGCTTCAACCGGCAAGCCTGCCGATTACTGCGAAGCAGGCACCAAGAATTGCGGACTCCCCCACGAACTTGGCAGTACCGGCTTTGGTGTAGCAGTCTCCACCATCACCACCGCCAAAATGATTGGGTTAAACCCGAGCGAAACAACGGTTGGCATACATGGCTTTGGCAACGTCGGTACATTTGCCGCCAAGCACTTAATCGAAGCCGGCTATAAAATTGTCCTGTTGGCTGGTTCGCGATTCGCCTTGCACAATAAGGGCGGGGTTTCCCTTGAAGAGATTGAGAACGTTATCAAACGTAAAAAAAAGCTGGACGACCTGCCGGGCGAAAAGTTGCCCAGCGAAGAATTTTGGAAAGTGCCAGTTGACATTTTAATCCCTGCCTCTGTAACCAATGTCATTAACGACAGCAATAAGCACCAAATAAAGTGCCAACTGATGGTACAGGGCGGCAACATTCCGATGACGGACGAGATTGAGCACGAGTTACATGAAAAGGGGATCGCTATCGTGCCTGATTTTGTCGCTAACGGCGGCGGAATAATATCGTCGTACGCCGAGCTACAGCGAATGAAGCCGGGGGGAATGTTTGAGCTAGTTGAAGAGAAAATTACCACGGCCACCACTAGGGTGATGAAAGAGAGCTTGGGAAGCAAAGAAAACCCCAGAAAAATTGCGATAAATATCGCCAAGAACACGTCTTAAACTATTGACTTTCCAGGTTAAACCTGCTATTATTTGCCCAATTCGTCCCTTAACGGACATTTAGGAGAAAATGATTGGGAATAACTTATGTCGTTGTCCCAACTGCGGGCAACATTCGTCTTCCGCTCGGTCGGCTCGCCCCTACAAGAGCCGGTGAGCTTCGCCTGGGAAAGGCGGCCCAACTGTTGGCTGATCATCCGCCCTACCATCTGGCGATCGTCGGTGGTCGGCGCAACAACGTCTTTGAGACGGAAGCGCAGGTCCACTACCACCACTTCAACTTAAGAAACAAGGAACTGGCCAACCCGACAACCGATGCGTTGCTTGATTCGTTCAAGTGCACGGTGCACGACATGGTTGAGCTCGCAAGGCAGCTTAGGCTAGATGACGGTGCAAATCGAGCGCTGGGTTTACAACCAGAAGTTGTCACCAAGCTGATCTTGGTGACCCATCCTGACCACGCCAAGATTGCCGCAATCCCGCTCCGCAAGTTGCTACCGAACGTGAAAGTTCGTTGCAAGAAGAGCGGCGAGCCGGCACCGTATCCACGGTGGCTGTTTCGGTGGCTACTGTGGACAACGGAGCGCGATCCGCTCTGGAGTAAGCCCTGGTCTTGGCCGTTGCGGGTAACTGCATCCTTTCGGGAAAACCCCAGACCCCTCAAGCGCCGCAAGCGCAAAAAGGCCTGACAACATTTACGCCCCGACCACTTAGTGTGGTTCGGGGCTCTTTTTTTGCCCAGCTAATACTTGTTGATAAATTGCCAGCGTTTCTTCGGCCATTTTGCGCCAGGAATATTGCTTCACCCGCTCCAGCCCTTTTTGTTTGAGCGATTCGGCCAGCTGCGGGTCGTCGAGGATTTTTTTAATCGCCGCGGCAATGTCTTTAGGATTACGCGGATCAGTCAGTAGCCCGGCGTCACCCACCACTTCCGGCAAGCTGGAAACATTACTGGTGACTACCGGCACACCGGAAGCGAATGCCTCCAAAATCATAATGCCAAAACCCTCGTACCAACTAGGGTGAACAAAAACTGTCGCGGCGCTGTAAAGCGGCGCCAAATCTTCATCGGGAATAAAACCCGGGGTTATTACTTTCAAGCTACGGCCTTTGGCGCTCTCAACTTGGGCGGCCACTTCCGGATTCTGCTTGTCAGGTTTGCCACAAATTACTAGGCCTAAATCCGGGTAAACCTTGGCTAAGCTCTCAAACGATTGGAGTAACACGGGCAGCCCTTTGTAGGCTTCCCAGCGGCTGACAAACAACAAAAACCGCTCTGGGAGATGGTATTTTTGCTTAACGGCCCAGATTTCGTCGGCCGAGTGCGGCCGGAAAGCCGCCTCACTGCCTTCAACCGTCACGTTAATTTTCTCTCGTGGAAAGCCTAATTTTTCTACTAAGTCATTTTTGGTGGATTCACTTGGCACAATAATCCGCTGGGCTCTTTGGCAGTCGTTAAAAACTGTTCGGTAGCCCAACCGGTGTAGCCAAGATTTTTGCTGAACGGTACCGGGAAACAAATGCATAATAATATCGTGAATCGTTACCACAAACGGCCGGCGATACAGAACCGGGTGATTGAACTGGGCGAAGTGCACCAAATCAAATTTTTCTCTATTAAGAATCCCCGTTAGCAAACGTTGCTCGGCGATCGAGTAATGGGGGATATCAACAACCAGTTTGCGCAAATTTGGGGCGTTAAGCTTAAACTCCGGTTCGTCGGCCGGCGTGATAATCGCCGTATATTGGTTCTCTTGATCAATTTCGAGCAGCTCGGATAGTAAATTGCGACTATAGCGGCCCAAGCCGCCCGTTTCACCACGCCAAAATCTAGCATCAATAGCAACTCGTCTACTCATCCTTGTAAGTTATCAGAAACCCCAACGCCTAACAGTAGGTAGAACCAAATAGCCACGGGGAAATTATCGCTAAGTGGGTGGAGAAACAACGAGTTGATCGCCATCGCTACAATGATTGCCGCTAACCAGGGCTGTTTTTTGGAGTAGGCATATTTTATCATCACTAGCCATGAGCTTAGTAGAAGACAAAGGCCGACTAACCCGTATTCATACCCAATTTGTAAAAACCAGTTTTCAGGAATAGTCCCACGACCGATAACAAACGCCGCTGGCCCGGAGCTGCCAGCACCGTGTCCCAGAATAGTTTGGCTCCACGTTGATTGCTGGAATTGGCCTAAGGTCTGGTTAAGAGTCTCCAATCTTTCGCTAGTGTTTCGGTCAGTAAAGAAACTGTTATTTATCGGCTCAATAAAAGTGACTAGTCCGCCGATCAGCAAGGCCGCTCCCACCGTGATCAAGCCGTAATGTAGTCGCTTTGACCGCTGTAATTGCATGGTGATATGTGGGATAGCTAACCCAGCCAGTAGCCCCAAAATAGCGCTGCGCGAGAATGTCAGCACAACTAGCGCCAAGCAGAGTGCCATCACTTTTGGGCTAATTTTCTTTCGCCAGAATAGCCAGAGTCCAGATATAGTCAGAAAAGTAGCTAATTGATTTGGACCCGCCATGGCACCGAAAAGACGCGGCCAGCCCCCAGCGTAGAAGGTCGGGTCAAGCCGTAGAACAGAGTGGATGTTACTGGCTCCGATCACCCAGATAAAAAGTTGGAGTAACGCCACCGCCGATATCCCCCAAAATGCGACTAATAAAGCTTTATCCAGCTTCTCCTGCCACAGGTTATTTACTCTGCCAATAAAGTATCCCACCAGAGCAATTGCGCTGTAACGTAGCCCAATGACGTAGTCACTGGCCGACCCCTCCTTCCAAAAAAATGACAGAAGAGCAACTACTAACAAACCGAATAGTAAGTAGTCGGCCACGATAATTTTATCGATTCGGTAGATCAGGAACCTCAGTAAGGAAAAAATGGTAATTACGACGATTATTGCGCCTACCCAATTAGTAGCAATAAATATTCCAAACGGCGACAATCCGCCACCCTCTAAGACCCTTAACCAAAGTGGCTGAAGTGGCAAGATAAGCAACGCCAGACAAAACACTCCGACGAGAGCATTACTAACGCCTCTAGTTAGCGGTGCCATTTTTCCGACCAAATAGCTTGCGGACAATACCAGCCTGGGTGGGGGGCAAGTCTTTCCATAATAACGAGTCTATATATTCGTCCGTAACTTTCTTAGCCCTCTGAATCAACGCTCTCTTAGCTACAGCGCTTGGAAGATAGTAGAGCGACATAACAAAACCCTTAACTGCTGGGACGAAGTCCCCCCGCAGTACGGCATTTATAAACATCAGAAAGTAGATCAGCACAAAGCGCGGGCCAATTTTGAATGTCAGTGATCGGGGCACGTTCTTAATAAATAGTAACGGCAAGTTTTTAAACATTTGGTACTTAGTAAAGCCCGGTATCCGCCCGCTGGTTGCGCCTTGCTTATGGTAAGCAATAGCCTCTTTTGTGTAGAAAACTTTCCACCCAGTCAATTGAGCCCGAAAACTAATGTCAACATCTTCGTAGTAAGCAAAAAACTCCTCATCGAACTGCCCGATTTCCCAGAGCATCTCGACACGATATAGGCTGGCTCCGCCAGTGGCTCCGAAAACGAATCCCGAGTCCGGCGACTTGCTCAATTTCTCACCTCTGGATCTAGGAAAAGCTAACCCCCATATCGAATACCAGTCGCCGGTACTATCAATTGTTTGACCGCTCTCGTGAAGCAAGAGTCCAGTTGTAATACCAACCTCTGGATCTTGACGACTGGCCTTCACCAAGCCAGAAAGCCAGGAAGTTTCGGCAACTGCATCGTTATTAAGGAGTGCCACCCCATCAAAACCACTTCTCAAGGCGTATTTAATACCAGTATTTACGCCTCCGGAAAATCCGCTGTTTTTTAGGTTATAAATAACATAAATCTTATCTTTCAACCGCTTTTCATACAGTTCTAGAAATTTTTTTGATTCGTCACTTGAGCCGTTATCAACAACGACAATCTGAAAATTTGGATAATCTTGCCCAATCAACGAATCTAGGCATGCACCAATAATCGCCGCACCGTTCCAATTGAGAACGACGACGGCCACCCTGTTTATCTTGGCTGGCATAGCTTGTATGATATAAGATATACGCTTGATATGAAACTCAATAATATTTTCAGTCGTAAAAACCGTATTCTCTTAAAAGAATTGGTGATTACCGATTTTAAGCTTAGGTACCAAGGCTCAGTGTTGGGATACTTATGGTCTCTTCTTAAGCCACTAATGCTTTTTCTGATTCTGTACCTAGTATTCGTCCGCTTCTTGCGCTTTGGCTCGGATGTAGAGCATTTCCCGGTTTACTTACTGCTTGGCATAGTCCTTTGGGGATTCTTTGCTGAAGCCACAATTCAGGGTATGAACGCCATCGTTGGTAGGGGCGATATGATTCGTAAAATAAACTTTCCAAAATATATTATTGTCATTTCAAGCACAGTTTCCGCTCTAATAAATTTATTAATAAACTTAATGGTTGTTTTTGTCTTCGTTCTAGTAAACGGGGTCGACATTCAGGCTAGCGCGCTGCTTCTACCACTAAATATCCTGGAACTTTATATCTTTTCTTTGGCGCTAGTATTTCTTCTGTCGGCAATGATGGTTAAGTACCGAGACGTTGGCCAAATTTGGGAAGTGCTTTTACAGGGGGCGTTTTATGCTACCCCCATTATTTACCCGCTTAGTGTAGTGCTAACCCACAGCGAAACCGCCACCAAAGTGCTACTGCTCAACCCCGTCGCCCAGATAATTCAAGATGCTAGATATAATTTAATCACCCACCAAACAGTGACAACCTGGAATCTAATTGACAATTTCTACATTGCTATCATTCCGCTGCTCTTAGTATTGATACTAATAGTGGTAGCCAGCCTATATTTCCGAAAAAACTCTAAATACTTTGCCGAAAATATATAGATGGAAAATCCAGTAGCAATCACTGTTCGAAATATTCACAAGACCTTTAAGCTACCCCACGAGCGATACTCTGGCGCTAAGCAGCTCTTCGTTAATTTTTTCAATCGGAATCGTGGCTATGAAGAACAGAAGGTTTTGGACGATATTTCGTTCGAGATCAAAAAAGGTGAGTTCTTTGGGATTGTTGGCCGGAATGGTAGCGGCAAGAGCACTCTGCTGAAATTAATCGCGGGTATTTACACCCCTGACAGTGGCTTAGTTCAAGTCAACGGCTCGCTTACCCCGTTCATTGAGTTGGGTGTCGGCTTTAATCACGAGCTAACCGGTCGCGAAAACGTTTTCATGAATGGGGCGCTCCTCGGCTTTAGCCGCACCGAAATGGAGGGGATGTACGATGATATCGTCACATTCGCCGAGCTGGAGAAGTTTATGGATCAAAAACTCAAGAACTACTCTTCCGGCATGCAGGTTCGCCTCGCTTTCTCGATCGCCATCCGTTCCAAGAGCGATATATTACTCATTGACGAAGTGCTGGCAGTCGGCGACGCCGCATTTCAGACGAAGTGTTTTGATCACTTTTACCGCCTCAAACGCGAAGGTAGGACAGTTGTTTTTGTTTCTCACGACCGGGGTGCCCTCGAGAAGTTCTGCGACCGCGGCATACTAATTGAAGAGGGGCGGATGCTGGTTTCGGGCAAAATGCGCGACGTGTTATCGCAGTACTCGCAGATCGTTCTCGGAGAGATCGCTCCGACGATCGCCCTCGACGAGGAGGGAGTGGTTGAGGCATCGGACAAGCCAAAAGACTTACGTGAAACCGATTACGCCAAGATTACCTCCGTCGAGATTCTCGACCAAGACGGTCGCCAAAAGCGCAAGTTCCCCTTTGGAGATCAGATCGTGGTGCGGTATAAGGTTCGTTTCAAGCGAAACGTCCAAGGGCCGATTGCCGGGCTAACCGTTTGGGACAAGAACGTTCCCAAGGCCGTTTTTGCAACAAACACGCTGATCGACGAGATCAATTCGCTCGGGCAGGTTAAGGCGGGGGAGGAGATAGAGTTGGACTTCTTTATGCCACGCACGTTGAATGATGGCGAGTACATTATTGAGCCGGGTATCGCCAATGAGGCAATCACAATTTTTTACGTCCACTTCCCGGCCGCCAGCAGTTTTATAGTCTCCGGGAGCAAGAATCCTCACTCAATCCTCTCCGCCGAGACGCCGATGACGGTGAAGATCCATCGGTCCAAGACCAGCTCATAATCCCAACCAATGATCGTCCGCGCTCTCAGACGCTTACTCCGCCCGTTGAAGACTCTAATCCACATCGGCAACGCTGGTGCGCTTTACGTTCGTCGTTACGGGCTTATAAGGCTCTTAATAAAAGCCGTTGGGCGAGTAACCGGCAGCGCTGGCGCACCCAAGCTACGGCGAATTTATAGCGTCATTTCTTACTCGCGCTGGATAAAGCAAAACGAGAAAGGGCTGGCACCAGTTGGCCACCTATCGCAACCCCCGCTCATCAGTCTGGTCGCCCCTTGCTATGAAACACCGTTACTGTTTCTCAAACAGTTGGTTGATTCTGTCCGACAACAAACTTACATAAACTGGCAGCTCTGCCTCTCGTTGTCGGGTAACTTTCCGCCAGCCAGCGCAGATTATTTAAGCAAAGTTTGCGCCAAAGACTCACGGATCAAACTCGTCAGATTGCCTGAAAATCTGGGGATTAGCGGCAATACTAACGAGGCTTTAGAGCACTGCGACGGCGACTACATCGGATTTATCGACCACGACGACACGCTCGCCCCGTTTGCCTTACAAGAAGTGGCTCGCGCTGTTGAGAACGAGCCGTTAGCCGACTTAATCTACTCAGACGAAGACAAGCTCACCAAAGACGGCGGCCAACGACACACGCCGCATTTTAAGCCTGATTGGAGCCCCGATTTGCTCCGCAGCTACAACTACATCACCCACTTACTGGTTATTAAGAAAACGCTTTTATCAGTCGTCGGCCCGCTTCGCTCAAGATTCGACAGCGCTCAGGACTACGACTTAGCCCTTCGCGCCAGCGAAAAAGCTAAGAGAATCGTTCATATCCCAAAAATCCTTTACCATTGGCGCGAACACTCAGGATCAACCTCGACCAATACTTCCGCCAAGCCGCAAGCGGCCGAGCGAGCCGTTGAGGTCGTCCAGGAGCATCTAAATCGCATCGGGCGAGAAGGAGCCACAAGTGCTGGACCATTTTTTGGGGCGGTTCGCAGTCAATACGAGCTGTTAAACAAACCGCTGGTATCGATTATCATCCCAAATAAAGACCACGCTTTTGACCTAAAAAAGTGCATCAACTCGATCGGCGAAAAAACAACCTACCCAAACTATGAGATTATCGTTATGGAGAACGGCAGTAACAACCCGGAAACGTTCCGGTTTTACGAGCGGATCCGAAGCCCCAGGGTAAGGATCATTACGTGGGATAAAGACTTCAACTACTCCCAGATCAATAACGACGGGGCGGTGGAAGCCCAGGGCGAGATTCTGCTCTTTCTCAACAACGACGTGGCGGTCATTACCCCCGATTGGATTGAACAAATGCTTATGCACTTACAGTTTCCTGAGGTTGGAGCGGTCGGGGCCAAGCTCTTGTACGAAGACGGTTCCATCCAGCATGCGGGTGTTATCGTCGGCGTCGGTGGTATCGCCGGCCACTCCCACAAAAACTTTCCCCGCGACGATGCCGGTTACTTCGGTCGGCTGAAAGTTGTGCAGAATCTTAGTGCCGTCACCGCCGGCTGTCTAATGATAAAAAAATCAGTCTTTGAGTCCGTTGGTGGTTTTGAGGTTAATCTGCCGATCGCATTTAACGATATCGATCTCTGTCTAAAAGTCCGTCAGGCCGGGCACTTGATCGTCTGGACTCCTGAGGCCGAGCTTTTCCACTATGAAAGCAAAACTCGCGGCTACGAAGACACTGACGAGAAGCAAAAGAGGTTCCTTAGTGAGATTGATTACTTCAGTAAAAAATGGTCAGATACACTCAAGGCTGGTGATCCGTACTACAGCCCCAATTTAACACTTGCTGCCGAGGACTTTTCGATTAATGCCTAAATCAGCCATGAGCAATAAAGAAGTCAAAAACTTATCATTCAGCGTTTTTACCCGCTATCAGTCGGTAGCAGACCACATTAACGCGCTCAGGCAAAGCAGTGAGAAGTTTTCAATTTTGGAAGTGGGCGGTAGGGGCAACTTCCTAAAACTGTTTCTTCCAAACGACAAGATAACCATTCTCGACGTCGACGATTCTGACGAAGAAAACTACGTCAAGGGCGACGGTCGCAAACTTCCGTTCAAGAAGCACTCTTTTGACGTGATTGTTTCGACCGATGTCCTGGAGCACATTCCCCCAGCAGATCGTAATAAGTATCTAGAAGAGCAGGTCCGCGTTGCCCGCGAGGCCATCATTCTTTCTGGTCCGCTTTATACTTCCGACGTTGCCCAAATTGAGAAAAAAGCCAATCGATACTACCAGGAGTTAACTGGAGAGGAGCATCCCTGGCTCAAGGAACACGTCGGCTACGGCCTGCCAGAGGCAGAGAAGGTTGAAGCGGTATTCAACCGTCATAAACTCAGGTTCTTCAAGAGCTGGAACCAACGCGTGTCACTCTGGTCCGAAATGGTACTTGTCGACTTGCTGGTCGCCACTGCTTATACCCCAGCAGTCGAAAAGATGTTCCGGTCGCTTAGCTACTTATACAACACCAAGATCTTCCCTTACGACTGCGACGAGAACGGCTACCGAACAATCTACACCGCTGTGCTTGGCGAACGCGAAGCCCGACCGCTCAAGCGCAAACCGTTTAGTAGCATCGATCCGGCTCTGATCGAGCGTTTTCAGCAAACTGTCTTTGAGCTACTAAGGGAAGTCCAGCGCCACCACATTACGATCATCGCCGATAAAGACCGGCACATTGACGTCCTCAACCAAACCCTGTCAGATGACCAAGTAACGAGCGTTACGAAACGCGAGCTCATTAACGAACGTCTAAAAAAAATGGCGTTAAAACAAAGGATTGTCGAGCTCGAGCATAGCGTCGCCGAGCAGCGCCATTTGCTCAACCTTATATACGGATCTAAACGTTGGCGGATTTCGACGATAGCCGTTCAAGCGCTCCGAAACGCCGTTAAGCCAATCCACCTAACAAGGCGCGCGCTCGGGATACTTCGCCGCGACGGACCGTCAGGGCTAAGAAGTCGCTTCGCACTTCGCTTGGCAAAAACGGCGCATTATCCCGTTAGTCTCCCAGATGTCAACAAACAATACGGCGAGTGGATTGCACAGCATGCGCTAACCAGTCAGGAGCACGAGCGGTATCTTCGGGAAATGACAGAGTTTCGACTCAGACCGATGATTAGTATCGTCGTTCCGACCTATAAAACTCCCGTCCATGTACTTAGAGAAACTGTCGCATCGGTCATCCAGCAAGTCTACAAAGACTGGGAGCTCGTCATCGTCGACGACGGCTCCCCGAGCCCCGAACTGCACAGCTATCTTAAAAGCTTAAGTAGCGATGGTCGCGTAGTCATAAAGCTAAACAGGAAGAATCAGGGCATTGCCGGGGCGACGAACGACGCGATCAAGCTCACGAGCGGCGAGTATATTGCCTTTCTTGATCACGACGACGAATTAACTACTGATGCGCTGTTTCACGTCGTTAAGACCCTAAATAATCACCCAAACGCCAAATGGCTCTATTCAGATGAGGACAAAATTGACTCCGCCGGATCACGAACTGACCCATATTTCAAACCAGATTTCGCTCAACACTTTCTTATGTCGCAAATGTACACCTGCCATCTTTCGGTCTACGAAAAGAAATTCGGCGAGCAGCTCGGTTGGCTTCGGAGCGGTTACGACGGTAGTCAAGATTACGACTTAGCGTTGCGGGCTGCTGAAAAGACAACCCCGATTCACATTCCCAATATTCTCTACCACTGGCGAAAAATGGAGGGTTCAACTGCGCAGTCCCAGCACGAGAAGCCGTATGCCCACAAGGCATCACTTGATGCGATCAACGACGCTTTGAAGCGAAGGGGGCTGGGGGGGAGCGCCGAAGTCGGCCTACGCGCTGGTACGTTTCGGGTCCGCTATCAGACCAGCTCTCAAACGCTCGTTTCGATCATCATTCCTACTAGAAATCAGGTTAAGCTTCTAAGAAGCTGTATCGAGAGCATTCTCGGCAAGACGAAACACAAAGCATTCGAGGTCCTTGTTCTCGATAACCAAAGCGACGAAAGCGCCGCTCAGTCTTACCTCAAGAAGATTGCGCAGCATCCAAAGGTCACCGTCCTGCCGTACGATCAGCCGTTTAATTTTTCGGCGATCAACAACTTCGGCGCCAAACACGCCAACGGGGAGTTTCTACTCTTCCTCAATAACGATACCGAGGTCATTAACGGCGAGTGGCTCTCAGCGATGCTCGAGCTAGCTCAGCTTGACGACGTCGCTGCCGTTGGGGCCAAGCTCCTTTACCCCAATAACACCATTCAACACGCCGGCATCATTTTGGGGATTGGTGGCATCGCCGGCCACTCTCATAAGTATGTCCCTGACGATAACCCCGGTTACTTCTCACAAAAGGATCTGATTAGAGAGTACAGCGCCATCACCGCCGGCTGTTTGATGATAAGTAAGAAAAAATTCGAGTCGGTTAGCGGCTTCGACGAAGAGTTTGTTGTTGCCTTTAACGACGTCGATCTCTGCCTCAGGCTCGGCAAGAAAGGATACCTTAACCTCTACACTCCGTACGCTCGACTATACCACCACGAGTCAGTTTCAGTTGGCAGACCCGAGAGCGGGAAACGTGATACAAAGAAGTTCCATAGAGAAGCGGATTTAATACGGTCACGCTGGGGCGAGCTTCTCTTGAATGACCCATACTACAGCCCACACTTAAGCTTAGAGCGTGAAGACTTTAGTCTAAAGATTTAGCTGACGCGGCGGCAAGCGTAACGAGTAGTCCTGTTTGTCTAGGGTTAAGTTCGGATTGTAAAAAGGGTCGTTATCCTCCCAATGATGCCAGGTATCCCTCATATAACGAATCTCGTTAGGGTCGATATGGAAGTTAACGTTAACTTCACCGAGACTAGCACGTTCGTGATGATAGAGGACAGCTTCGGGAGCGTACGTGACAAAATAGCCCGCCTTACGCATTTTCAGACAAAAATCGACGTCGTTAAAAAGCATCCGTAGACGTTTGGCGTCGTAACCGCCGACTTTCAAGTAAGCACCCCGCCGAGTTAGCGTAACAGCACCAGTCACTGCCGAGCAGTTACGCTGTAGTTCAATGACGCCGAAATACCCAGGGTGAACGGGGAACTGGCTGTAAGGGTGTCCGCCCACTCGGTCGCTGTTATCCGCCGCTGAGCCGTAGCCAAGTACCACTCCGGCGTGCTGAACCGTACCGGTCGGGTAAAGAAGCTTGGCTCCGACCACACCAACTTCGGGACGCTGCATATAGCCAGTCATTCGGCTTAGCCAGTCGCGGCTTATCGGCTCAGTGTCGTTACCCATAAAACATAGGTACTCCCCGTTAGCTTCCTTTGCGGCCATGTTAAAGATGGCCGCAATGTTAAACGGCTTAGGGTAGTCGAGAATTCGAATCTTAGGATTCTTTCGCAACTCATCGAAGTACGAGAAAGTTTCCGGTTTCTCGCTATTGTTATTGACGATAATCAGCTCCCAGTTCTGATAGTCGTTGTTGGTCAGTATCCCGTTTACGCATCGTGCCAACAGCTCCGCACGGTCTTTGGTCGAAATAATGATCGAAACCAGCTTGTCTGTTGGCGCATAGATAACACGATAAGCGCCGCTAACGACACTTGGCTCGACCCGAGCGTTTAGGCCCCGCCGCTTAAGCGCTTGCGCGATGACGGGGCGTTCCTGTCTCGCCCTGAGCACTCCCACTCCGTGGATACCTCCGGGACCGAGCCGGGGCACACTCAACGTCGCGATAATTGTCGGGAAGTGGGCAACGGCGTTCGTTTTCTCAACCGCCTTGAGCACCATATCCCACAAGAACGCTGGGTGAGCGTCACTTAAGGTCTCAAGCTCACTATAGAGCGAACGTTTAACTACTAACGGGCTTAGCCAATAGGGTGTGCAAAGTAAAAGATCCGGTGAGTAGTCTGGTTTGAAATACGGCACCTTTCTAGCTCGGGAGCGATCGAGTATCTCCGTATCAAAATACGCGAGTAAGGCATCGGGTCGACTACCTAGGCAGTATCTGAGGCGCAATAGGGCATCGGACCAGAGTTCGACGTTAGGTTGCAGAAAAACCAAGTAATCTCCTTTGGCCTGTTTCGCCTCAGCGACTTCGAAGTCGGGCTCACGCCCAATAAGCTCCTTAAGCTGGGTAGCCTGTGTGGGATCGGCGGGGACTAGCGTAAAGCGACCGATACTTTTCTTGGACGAAGCATCGAAACGACCTGGCCCGTTAACCGCCAACCAGTCAGAGTATTGTTTAGAGACTACCGCTTGCCAGTCCGTTATTGGCCCTCGTCGGCGAAGCAATGAGAACATCAGCTGAGAAACTTCACTCAACCCGAACGTTGGGGATAGCGATAATGAACTGGCCGCCCTTTTGACGGTACGCTTCTTGTTTTTGCATAATTTCGTCAGCAAAGTTCCAGGCCAGTAGAAGGACGTAGTCTGGATTATCCTTCTCGAGCTTTAGTTCCGGAAAGATTGGAACGTGAGTTCCGGGCGTAAAACGTCCCTGCTTATAAGGCACCGAGTCTACGATGTACTCGATTAAGTCGGTGCCGATTTGGCAGTAGTTGAGCGTAACGTTGCCCTTAGCGGCTGCACCGTAACCAATGATGCGCTTGCCATCTTTTCTGAGCTTCTTCAGCAGGGAGGTTAGATCTTCCTTAATTTTTTCTACCCTTTTGGCAAAGCCAGCGTAGTACTCCGGTGTCTTCATACCGGCTTCTACCTCGGCATCCAAAAACTCTTTAATCGCTGACGTCGGTTTAAGATCAGAGTTTTGGTGCGCAACAATGACCCGGACCGACCCGCCGTGAACCCGCTGTTTCACAATATCAACCAGCTTCAACTGGTGACGTTCGAAAAGTGCCTGGATTGAGTGGATGGAGAAGTAAGACAAGTGCTCGTGGTAGATGGTGTCAAACTCGTTTTTATCGTGCATGTCCTTACCGTACGGAAACTCGCCAACAAAGACACCGTCTTTGTTGAGTAGCTCGCTGATGCCTTTAAAGAAGTCGTGAATATCGTGAACGTGAGCAACGACGTTAGTTGCGGTAATAACCTTAGCCTTGCCCTGGCTACTAGCTACTTCCTTCGCGATTTTGCTACCGAAAAAATCGTCCAGCGTATTGATGCCGTTCAAGCGGGCAACCATGGCAAGGTTAGAGGCGGGGTCGATGCCTAGAACCTGAGCTTCGTGCGCCTTAAAGAACTTCAGCAGGGTACCGTCGTTTGAGCCGATATCAACGACTAGGTCGCCAGGCTTCACGTTGAAACGTTTCACAGCGTCAGCGGCCATTGCTTCAAAGTGCTGAACCATCGTTTTCGAAGTTGACGGTATGTAGAGGTAGTTTCGGAACATGATATCCGCTGGGATCACGTGGGTTAACTGCGAGAGGGTGCAGTTGTTGCAGATATAAACTCCGAGAGGGTAGTGTGGCTCTGGGCCGTTTAGCTCTTCTTTGACCAGAAATCCGTTAGGAATCGGCATCGTACCGAGCGACAGGTATTCTGTCAGACCGGCACTACCACAGATTCTGCATTCCTTAACGCGATATTCTTCGTAAATCTCGGTTTTTTTTGAGGTGTTAGTTTTTGTAGGCATTATTTAGACTTAACATTTTTTATAGTGTACGAACAGAGTCGGCAGTACTACTTCGTCGTGTACGGTAACGGTTGATAAATCTATTGATATTCTTTCGGAGCAGAATAACTAAACCGGCCAGTAAGCTAGCTAGACTAAGATAAAGACCGGTTCGGAACGAGTCGGGCTGGTATCTAAATTCGACCCGGTGGTTCCCTGCTTCAACAGTGATCCCCCTCAAAGCGAGATTGGCCTGATAAACCTTAGTTTCCTTGCCGTCGACATAGGCCTTCCAGCCCGGATAGTAGGTGTCAGATAAAACTAAAAAGCTTTTTGCCGGTGCATTCACGTCCAGCATAACTTGCTGATCTTTATAGCTAATTAGGGTGACTCGATCAAAACTAATCGGCTCTTTATTTGTCAGCCCGAGCTCGTCAGCACTATCTATAACGGCCGAAACGCGCGGGTCAAATCCTTCCATCTTCATCGCCGCTACTACTTCGTCCTCGTCAACCCGAGCGGTCACATCACCGACTAAAAACGCTCGGGGAAAGGCCTGCGTATTCTCATAAATGTTTACTTCGTCGCCGTAGACGTGCTTATACTGGCTATCCTCTTTCACTGATTCGTCGGAGAGCCGTAGACGCGACCAACCAGCTAGGTCGTTCATGTTATTGGCGCCGGCTAAGGTTTTGAACTCAAGAGTAATCGGACGACTAGCGTAGCGGCCTAAGTCAATCTCGCCGTCAATCCAGCGCCTGTGGTCAGGGTTGGTGCGAGCATCCAACCAAAAATCATAAAGCGGAGTAGTGCTACCAGCTAAGCTGACCTGAAATTTAACGCCGTCACCCTCCTTCTCCCAAGTCGACTGATCGACGGCGACCGAGAACAGGAGTTTTGTTCTAGCCGAACGAGGTGTCACTGTCGCCTGGAGAGTGGTGTCTGGGTGCTCAAAGACCACCGGCCTAGTTTCGTTATTAGACTTTAGGGTTCTAAGGCCAACGTTGGCGCTAACAACGCCGTCAACCAACTGGTGAGCAAGACTGCTACTAGTGTCAGTAATGGCTTGATGTCTTGTCGCAATATACCTAACGTTTAGTAGGTTGAAGAACTGATTGTCCCGGAACATCGTTGGTAGATTTTCTTTCTCAGAGTTTTCGGCCATACCAGTGTAGCGATCAACCACGCTCGGGTTGATGAACTCTTGTATGTAGCGGAAATAATGGGTCACAAAGACGGCGTCCAAATCGCGAATATCGTAGAGACCGAAAACACTGGAGGTGTTCGGGTAGAGTAAGTAGTCAGTTGCAAAGATTCGCTCAACTCCTTTTTCCTGCAAGAAGGATACGTACGGCGGTTTGCTGTAAGGATCAACTCGCATTGGCCAGTAGTTGGGAACGAGGGTAACCATCTCAACAATTGCGCCGACTGCTAATACTACACCTACGGCTGTCAAGAACTTCGGGCGAAAGCGCCAGATCAAAACAGCCAGGAGAGCTCCAGTGCCAATTGCGGCCGGCACCAGCAGTTGAGCAATCACTATGCTCTCAAAATTCGCCGGCGCTAGCTTTAAAAACGGCCACAAGTGGTAAACCGTGTAGAAAAGCGCCGCCGCAGGCACAACAAGCAACCACGGCTTCCATCCCTTTGATCTTTCTAGTAGGGCGTTAACGCCGAATGCTGCTAAAACGGCCCCCGTTAAGGCAACGACCGGCCCAAGGTACTTGGGGTAACCGATTGCCGAGTAAAACGGTATATGGGTTAGCCACTCGTAATCCAAAAGGCCGAATTGCTTGGTGATGGCAATCAGAAACAAAGCAATAAATATTGGTATGTAGCGGCGGTGACGGAAAGCGTCGAAAAACGATACAACCACCAGAAAGAGCGCCGTGACACCGGTGTAGTTTCTCGTGCCCGACCAGGCGCCGTATTGGTCACTCCATGGCTGGTAGGGCCAGCCGTAGAAGAACGGATAAAACAAGTTAATGACCATACTCTTAAGGTCATGACCGAGAGCGACGTGGTCGTCAGGACCGTGAATAGTATAAGCGTATCCAACAAACTCCCAAAACGGCAGGAGTAAGAACATGCTTAGCCCCACGCCAACGCCTAGCCCGAGTAAGACAGAACCGATTTTTTTTAAAACGTTATCTCGGTCAATTACTAAACGATAAATAAAGTATAGGAAGCCGAATGTGCCACCAACTAAGGCCGTTTCCGGATGACCGCCGACGGCCATCAGGAAAACTGCCACAGCTAACCACGGCCAACCACCAGGCCTGCGTCTAACGATTAGCTCAAAGCCGATAAACAGAAGCGGTAGGACGATATCGACGTTTAAATGCGCTTCGGCAACAAAAAAAATGTAATGCCCGCTTAGACCGAAAATTGTCGCGCCAGCCAGACTACTTATTTTCCGCAAGCCGATTAGTCTGAGGAAGGCGAAACAAAGCCCAATCGCGATCGCAATTCTAAGTAATAGGTAGATGTTCCACACCAGCGGCGTGGGCTGTAAGAAAACTAGGGCTTTGAGCGGGAAGAAAATCGCTGACTGCATCGCCGCCGCCAGCGGCTTACCGAGTGCTTGCGAACTATTCCAAAGTGGAAGATCGCCATCCTTATAGAGCTGAGACCCTTTCTCTGTCCAAGGCTCGTCTTGCCAGGCCGAGGCTCCTGGGTCGAGCTGGTGCTGGTTAGCAATGGGTTCGTCGTAGGTCACTCCGTACGGCGGTTGGTCGCCCATCACACCGGCGGCGAACGGCGAGCCTAGCAACGAGCGGTTTTGGACGATTATCGGATAAAAAGCAACAAACATGATGACGAGTATCGCCAGAAGTGGCCAAATTTTCTTTAGAACCTTATTGCTAGGAATTTTCTGGACAAACCTTCCGAGCATCAAATAAGTCCAACCGCTCACCTTCATAATTAGGCACGTTCCGCTGCGTAGATCTTATCAATTAGTTTTAAAGCCTCCCAACCATCGTGACCAGTGCCAAGCGGTTGAGATTGATTGTCGATGGCTCGCTTAAGATCTTCCCACTCTAAAGTCCAAGTATGGTCTTCATCAGGGAAATCATAAGTTTCTATAATTGGTGGCCCAGACTCTGGCCGTCTTCGCGCCCAAGTCAACTTTTGGGGCCCGTAACTTTTTACCAGTCCGTCAATCGAGATGTACCCGTCTTTCCCGAAAACTTCGAAAGAAAAAATGTTCTTCCACTGCGTCCAACTAGCATGCAGAAAAGCTGTTTGCTTTTTCGCTGTCCGTAGAATCGCGAAACCGTTATCTTCAAGCGGCATATCCCAATACGCTGTTTGTGTAACGCCCATCGCAGTTTCAAAGTCGCCCAAGAACCAACGTGCCAAATCTACAAGATGAATACCCTGATCAAGCAACTCGCCGCCGCCAGCGATCTCTGGCACCGCGCGCCACTCCTTATCGTACCCTGGGCGTCCGCCATGACCGTAGCGGGCTCTGACATACATGAGCTCGCCAATTTTACCCTCACCCACCATCGCCTTGGCCTGAAGCAGCCCCGGAAAATATCGATGGTTAAAGCCACACTTATAGATAAGTTTTTTCTGATCTGCCAGCTCCACAACTGGTTCGACTTCTTTCGCATTACGGCCGAGCGGCTTCTCGGCCAGCACATGCATACCTGCCTCCAGGGCAGCCAGCGACATTGCAGGCAACATTTTATGATTTGTTGCAATAACAGCGATATCAGCTTCCTGGCTAGCAAACATCGCCTCGTAATCAGTGAATACCTTACCGCCAAACTCGACAGTCAAACCCTTAGCCCTCTTTGAGTCAACGTCGCAAAAGCCAGTAATTGTATCTATCCCCAACTCTCTGATTGCCTCAGCTCTTTTGCGCCCAATTAACCCGCAGCCAACAATAACAACCCTACTCATTGATATGTAACAAAAAGCAACTCAATACGAGCTGCTTTTGGATATTGTCTCCATAAAAAGGAGGAGCGACATTTCCAACGTGTCTGGACTTCAGATCCTTTAGAGCGCCCTTACTCATCCTTCTTCCTCCGGACGGTTAGGGCGTCACCTTTCATCAGCTCCTCAATCTTGGCCGGCGTGTACTCTCGCCACTTATCCCAGACCGCGCTGAGAAACTTGCCCGTCAGGCCGTCTGAAGCGTCCGATGCCAAGAAAACACAGAGGTCGGCTGCCAATTGAGGCGAAACTCCGCCCTCTTCCATTTGTTTCGTTTTACTGGCATAGGTTGTTTCTCCTAGGGCTTCTTTGCCAGCCGCTAGCCCTTTCTTAAAGAGCTTGGTAATGACAGCGCCGGGTGCAATCGCGTTGATATCGACGTTAACACCTCTCTCCTGGAATTCCGCCGCCAGCGTTTCGCCTAAACGGACAACTGCCGATTTAGACACGTTATAGCCGGCGATGTTTCGCAGTGGTCCGTCGCCGCCGCCCGAGAAGTTGACAATCTTTCCCTTGCCTAGAGACGTCATATGGGGGACTACTTGTTGAATCATGTCGAAAGTCCCAAACAGGTTAACGTCAAAGGTCTGTTTCCATGCTTTGAGGTCAACCTTATCCGACGGTCCAATTGGACCGTAGGTGCCGGCGGCGTTAATCAAGACGTCGATGCGACCGTAGCGTTCGATCGCAGCCTTGACTAGATTTTTCACGTCCGAAGAATTAGAAATATCACACTTACACGTGCTAATTTCTTGACTGACTTCAGAAAGCTCACTCTTGGCCCTCTCAAGATCGTCTTCATCACGGGCAGCGATAAGAACGGTTGCGCCTTCCTGAAGGAATGTTTTCGCAACTACCTTACCGATATCCCCGCTTCCGCCAGTGATAACGACTACTTTATTCTTTAGTTTCATGGTGCAATTCTCCAATGCCAGTTCCGTAGTAGTGGAAGCCGAGCGCAGTGGCTCTCTCCCTACTTTCGGTGCTGGCAAAGTTGATAAGATCGATTATGACAGGTTTATCCATAAAATCAAGGACTGAGCCGTAATCGAGGTCCTTAAATTCAGGCCAGCCAGTCACCAGCAGTAAGGCATTTGCTCCTTCGGCTAATTCCTTGAAACTGTTCGCAACAGTAAAATCCAGTTTTGATATTTCGCTCAAATCGGCCTTTGGATCGTAAGCTTTCACCTTGATATTCAGTTCTCGTAACCGGCGAATGATTTCAAGGGAAACTGACCGACGTAGCGTGCTGGTCCCGGGTTTGTATGTTAAACCTAATACGCCCACGGTAGTATCGGGACCGATCGGTTTGACCAGCTTAATTACCTTATCCACCGCTCTCTCGACTCTATTGGCGTTGGTCTTGAGTACCCCCTCAATAACTGGTAGGTCAAGGCCAGATTTGTGCCCGATGTCGGTCAGGGTTATTAAATCACGCGCCAGCGTCCCACCCGCAAAGCCCAGGCCGGCGCTCAGAAAGGCTTTTCTACCGATACGAATATCAGATTTCAGAGCTTCGCCCACTTGCGTTACGTCAGCTCCTACCAACTCGCAAAAATCAGCAAGCTCGTTGATAAAACTTACTGATGTCGCCAGAAAAGAGTTTAGTGCGTGCTTGGCAGTTTCGGCGGATTTCAGACCGACCTTAACCAGGGGAGCGTTTGTTCCCGATAGCAAGGCCTCCATTTTACCGTACACACCAGGGTTATTAGAGCCGACCACAAAACGGTCCGCCTTGAGAAAAACGTTAAGTGCATCGCCGAGACGAAGATTCTCTGGCATGTAAACTAAGTCAAATTCTAAGCTGGGGTTAATGTCCTTAACCATGGTTACGAACTGATCGCAAGTCCCAACCGGAACCTGGCTGCTCACGACAATTGTTACCGACGACTTTTTGATTTCAGCAATTTTTTTTATTGTGGCGATAATACCGCTGAGGTCTGATTGGTCGTGCTCATCTACGGGTGTATCAAAGGCCACAAAGATAAAATCTTTGTCGGCTAGTTGCCCAAAATCATCCGTAAACTGCAACCTCTGAGCTTCAATGTTTTTCTTGAGTAAATCGTCGAGTCCTGGTTCAAAAAGCGGAGCGTGGCCTTCTTTGAAGTTTGCGAGTGCAGTTGTGTCGTCCTCAAAACCAGTTACTTGGTGGCCAAGTTCGGCAAGACAAGCGGCGTAAACTGACCCAAGATGCCACAGGCCAATCACACCGATTTTGGTTACCGCCATTTATTTCTTCCCCGATATTTTAGCGGCCCCAAGTGGAGCAAAACGATAGTATACAACGGCCCACATACTTTTTAGAAGGTTCCACCACTTTGCCTTTTTCCCCTCCTTACTCGAACGTGCGGAGTTGTACTTAATTGGCAGCTCAACGATCTTCTCGCCATTTTTGAAAACTTTAGCGGTAATCTCGTTGCAAATATCAAAGCCAGCATCGGCGAGTTGCAAGTCCTGAGCCAACTTAGAGTCAAGTACCTTGTAACAGGTGCACGCGTCAGTCAGCCGCTTGCCGTACAGAACATTGTTCATCACTGTTAAAATCCAGTTAGCAATGCGGTTAGTGATCGGCATGTGCTCAATCGAGCCCATGAAGCGTGAGCCATAAATGACGCGGGCTCCATTTTTGCCCACCTGAGTCACGAGCCTAGGAATATCGTTCGGGTCGTATTCGAGATCGGCGTCCTGGATTATCACAATCTCCCCCGTTACATGCTTCAATCCCTCGATGACGGCTGACCCCTTACCACCATTCTCTTTGTGAAAGACCTTAACCCGCGGATCAGCAGTAAATGAATCGAGAATACTTTTTGTCGTATCTTTAGAGCCATCGTTGACGATTATAATTTCGATCAATCGATCGCCGTAATCGACATTAAGAATGGCGTCGAGAACCGTACGGAGAGTTTTTTCTTCGTTGTAAACAGGAATAATAATCGAGAGACTGCGATTATCTTTCATTAAATACCTTCGAATTCAGGATATCAGTTTCCACCTGTTTGAGAAGCTCCGGACTATCAATGCCGACGAGGTAATTCCAGGGGGGGGAGAGCGGGCAGGCAAACAGGCCTGCGTCCCGCTCGATCATCGTTGGGAAAAGGTCTTTCCCGAAATCAGAGAAAGCTCCGATGGGGGGAAGAAAGTCCAGAACCGATGGCTCAACAACATAGATCGATCCGTTGACCCAGTGACTAAAGACTTCGTCAGGGGCGGTCGGCTTTTCCATAAAGCGTACGACACGACCGTCGTCGTTGAACTTCAAAATGCCGCTACCAGTCACGTCGTCGCGCTCAAGCACCCCAACGGTGAACTCCGCCATGTGTTCTCGGTGGAAGGCGATAACTGCTTCGATTTTGGCGTTTGTGACAACATCGGAGGATAGGATGAGGGTTGTGCCGGGGTTAGTGAACAGGGGGGAAGCCTTCACGAAGCCCCCCGCCGTTCCAAGCAGCTCTTCTTCGTATGAGTACTTGATGCGAAGGCCCCAACGTCTGCCGTCCCCAAGGTAATCCTCAATCTTACCGGCAAGGTGATAGGTATTAATCACCACTTCCTCAATACCGATTCGCTTCATCGTATCAAGCGAATACTCAATTGCCGGCTTACCCAGAATCGGGATGAGCGGCTTCGGTATCGTTAAGGTTAACGGCTGAAAGCGAGTCCCCAAGCCTGCGGCAAGAATAAAACCGTTCATACTTACGCCAGGTCAGTTTTGACAGCTTGAATAATGCCCTTCTGCCGCATTTCCGCCTCGGCTTGCTCGAAGTACGCCTTAATTTCATCTCCAAAATTACTCATGTAGTCACGGTACTCGGTTAGCGTCTCCTCGAGTTGCTTGGTTTGTTGCCAGCCAAGCGCTTCCATCTTGCTGTTGTCGCTGACCGTATGTCGAGTGTCGCCAACGCGAAACTCTCCGTTCAGTAGTGGCTCAAGCTCGCCCTCTTTACCAAAGACTTTAATAATCATTTTCGCAAAATCGAGCACCGTATATTTGACGCCGCCCCCGACATTGAGTACTTGGTGATTGGCTTGATTGTTTTCGTACGCTACAACGTTGGCCCGCGCCACGTCGCCAACATTAATGAAATCGCGCTGCTGGAGCCCATCCTCAAAAACCAACGGCGGCTTGCCGTGAAGAAGGCGAAGCGCAGAGATTCGGGCGATACCCGAGTAAGCATTGTAAAAGGAATTTCGGGTGCCCTGAACATAGGTGTACCGCATGCATGCCGTGGGAATATTAAACTTCTTCCCAAGCGCCCGAGCGAGGTGCTCGATAGCAAACTTTGACACACCGTAAGCGGTGTGGGGCATTGCGACAGCCTCATCGATCAGTTGTGGCTCCATTTCTCGACCGCAATGAGGACACTTTAGCTCCCATTGACCCTGCTGTAGCTGCTCGATTGGGCGCTGGTCAGGAAAAATAATACCGTGCTCCGAACAAAAGTACTTCCCCTCACCAGCCACAGATTGTGATGACGCAAAAACAATCTTACGAACTGGCAACTTCTTTTCGTTGATCAACTCAAAAAGCAAGGCAGTGCTCTCGGTATTGGTATGGATGAATGTTGAGAAATCCTGCAAGTAGTCCTGGTAAGCGGCGAGGTGAAAAACACCCTCCACACCTTCCAATGACTTTTCAACGTCGGCGCGATTTGCGACGTCACCGACACAGAGCTCAACCTCACGGGGGATATACGAGGGAACTCCCTTCGGGTGGACCCTCGGCTGGAGGCTGTCTAAGATTCGTACCTCGTACCCCCGGGTGAGTAATTCATCAACTGTATGTGAGCCTATAAACCCGGCACCGCCAGTCACTAGGATCTTTTTCGCCATCTTGCCTCCTTCAATAATCGTTCTGGTAGCATTTTACGATTCGTGCTCAGATTCTTCAAGGCAGCAGTTATTATGTAAGTCGCCTATGCGCTGGCCTGAGACAGAACCGTTACGCCAATGATAATTACCGCGATACCGACAATCTTCATGGCCGAAAGAGGCTCCCCGTAGAAGAAGAATGCTCCGACTGCGATAAAGATATAAGAGAGTGATAGCATTGGTTGAGCAATCGAAACGCTCACCTTCGAGAGAATAACTAAAAACATCACAAAACTAATGACTAGCAGGGTCATGCCGGCCACGGTATATACGTTCAGTGCCGGCGCGGCTGCTTTAAAAAATCCCTGACTAGCCGCCACGTCACGTAGACTCCCACTAGTCAGCGCTGAAGCGCCCTTTTTCAATAATAAGCTTGCGCTTGAGTTGACAACAACTGAAACAAGAATAAGTAATATGGCTGCTTTTGACATTTCCAAGTAAGAATACTAGGTTGCGCACCCCATTGCTACTGCGAGTGAGTTTTAATTAAATAAAGCTAGTCTTTTTTTATAAAACGTAAAACGGGTCGCCCTTTCACCTTGTTAGGTAAATGGGCGACCCGTGTGGATCGTGTAGAGTTTCCGTTCTAGAGCTGGAAGCCCGCGGTCTTTGCATCAGCGTCGAACATCTTAACAGTGTCGAGACTGAAGTCCCAGAGATCCCGGTCTTTGCTCTTGCGATACTTAGCCAAGAATTCCGGGGTGGCTGTGATGATGTCACACTTCGCCTGTTCGGCGTGGGTGATATTCAGTACTTCGCGCTGACTTGCCCACAGTAGCTCAATTGAGCTTCCGTTAGGTCTGTCATTGCCGGTCTGACAGATGTTTTTCACTTTCACCATGTGTGGGATTGGATCGCGACCCGTGTCGGCGATCCGACCAGCAAAAACCGATAAGATTGACGGTGCGCCACCGGCGAGTGCATCAACCATTGTTCGGGCTTGCTCCAGAGTGAAGACCGCCGTCACGTTGAGCTTGACGCCATCGTGTGACAGGCGCATCACCAAGTCGTCGGACGAGTTTCCTCGGATGTCCATGGCCGGGATTTTGACGTAGACGTTATCACCCCAGTCGGCAATCAGTCGAGCCTGACGTTCCATCTCCGGAAAATCTTCGGCAAAGACCTCAAAGGAGATCGGCTTGTTTGGCTCCTCGCTGAGGAGCTCTGTTGCAAACCTTTGATAGTCGGTGACGCCGCTCTGTTTCATCAGCGTCGGATTGGTCGTAGCGCCGTGGATGTCATCCTTGGCGAGTTCTTCAAGAAGTTGGGCCTTATAGCCAGAGTCGACAAAGAGTTTCATTGTGTTTCCTTCGTTTCGATGTACAGCGTCGCCTCAAGCAAGCTTGGCGCAACAACATGGGTGAGCGTACTGACTTGGCCGATAAAAATCAACCTATCAGTAGGGATACCAGCCGCTTGACCTGCGATGATATCAGTTTCGGAGTCGCCGATCAGCCAGGATTCTCCCAAGTTCAGACCAAGTTCGCGCTGGGCCTGTAGAATTAGCCCTGGCTTCGGCTTTCGGCAATCACACTTAGCTAACAGCTCCCGACGAACGACTTGCGTTGGGTCGGGATGGTGAAGGCAGGTGTATATTGCTTCGAGAGTCTCAACACCAACCAGAGAGCGGAGTCTCTCTTCGATCGCCGCATGTTGCTCGTAGGTCGATTTTCCCTTCGCAACGTTTGGTTGGTTGGTGACAATAACTAAGACGTAGCCCGCTTGTTTAAGGCGGGCTAGGGCTTCGGGAGCACCAGGGAGGAGCTCGAGCTCCTCCGGTGTTGTTGGAGTTTCGCGCGACCCTCTTTCCGTGATGAGGCGATTGATCACCCCATCACGGTCGAGCAAAACCGCTCGCTTCGTTTTAGCCATCGCTGGCTTCCTCGAAGCTACCGTTCGTCGCAAGCGCGTTCACCATCAAGTGGTTAATCGCGAGTTGCCAGGATTCGGAGTGCGGCGTCACGCGACTCTTGTGGAGAATTGGGACGACACACGCCGCATCGGCCTTCTGGCCGACGTGTCCATCGGCTCGTCCGAGAACGGCGACAACCTTGCCGCCCACTTCGTGAGCGTAATCGGTCGCCGTCACTAAAGAGGAGCTGATATTCGGCTTGCCACCGTTAACAGAGAAAACAAACAGCACATCGGTTGAACCGAAATGGTGCATTCTCATCTGCTGGACGAATATTGAGTCAGCTCCTTCGTCGTTCCATAGCGCCGTCAACAGCGACGGGTTGTCGCTGAGACAATAGGTCGAGACGCCGGCAATTTTATTGAAGTCGTTCGTGGCGTGAGAGCCAGTCCCAGCTCCACCTCCAACGCCGGCGAAGAAAACGTGACCCTCGTTAGCCTTGCACTCGGCGACGATTTCACACATTCGGTTGATCTGCTCAACAGCGTGCGAGTCGTCGGCGAGTTGCGTAGCAATACTGGCCATTTCCCGAAGGAAGTTCGTGGTGTAGTTTTTGTACATGTGATTCCTTAGTCGACATAAACGACTGACGATCCCTCGAACTCAAAGGCCCAAGGGATTTCGACCATACCAAGTCCAGACATGATCCGACGTAAATCACCCTTCTCTTTGGGATAGGGGCAATAGAACATCATGAATGCGCCTTTCGAACTGGCACCGACGACTTTACCGCCGAGGGCTCCAGCGTCCATCGCCTCTTCGTAGGCCTTAGCGATGGCGGGGTCAGGGCTGCCGGCATAACTAGTTTTGACCTCCCAGTGCTTGTGCAGCAGGCGGCCAAACTCGCGAACTTCACCGGCAAGGAGCGCTTGCTTCTGACGTTCTCCGATCTCTCGGATCTGATCAAGGTAGCCCAGCGTCTTACGGCGCTGTGCGCTAGCCCGCCGAGTTGTTGCCCCCACTGGCTTATGGACCTGCCGTAGTGCTTCCTCGGCAGTCTCTGCGCGTTCAAGTCTTGTTCCAAAAAGGATCAAGTTACTCTCCAGCTCAGCGATAACGTGCCGCTCAAGAGCGAGGTGCTCATAAGTTGGTTTCTGACCGGCACGAACTTCAAACGCAGTTACTCCAGCGTGAGCGGCAATCATTTGATCCTGCCAACCTGTGCTGGTTGAACCAGCAAGGTCGTGTTCGATGTGGTACGCCTCTTCAGCAATTTGCTGTGGCAATGGTATTCCTCCATCCCGCATCAAGTACAGTATTTGAAGTAAGCTCACCGTCATCGCTCCAGACACACCCAGACCGCTCTTACCAGGAGCGTCACTAAATGTGTTAATTTCGATGCCGGGGTCGTGGTATAGGGGGTGCTGCCACCGATCCATACGCATGAACCGTAGCGTTTCCCGAAGAAGGGCGTTGCCCTCGATTTCATCGATGTGAGTGCGTTTCTCAACCTTGTCAGAGTACTTAACAATGACTCCACCAAGGCTGTTGACGCTCACTGTGACACGGACGTAGAGACTAATGGCGGCTGATGTCCAGCTACCGTATTCTCGTTGGCCGTAGTATGATTCGACGTCAGTACCACCACCGCCCATTGATAGACGTAGTGGAGCCTTGCTCATGAAAGTCGTGTTCGACATAATTCCTCTGTTCAAATTGTAAAAGGGCGACCACGTTTGTCCGTGGGTCACTTTTAGACAGTGACATTGTAACAGAAGGGACGCCGGTGTACACCAGCGTAGGCGTTACTGTCACGCGAGAATAATACTCGAGCAAACGCGTTACAATACTGGGGATTAGCAATCTGAATAAAGAGTGCTGATAATTTATTAGGTTAGTTACTATTTTCGGCCATAATGCCGAGCAGATAATCACCATAACCACTCTTCCGGAGCGGTTCGGCCAGTTTTCCAAGTTGCTTGTTAGTAATAAAACCTTCGCGCCAGGCAGCCTCTTCGATACAGCCAACCTTGTAGCCGGTCCGTTTTTCGATCACCCGTACGTACTCCGCTGCGTCGTTCATTGACTCAAACGTGCCAGTATCTAGCCAGGCGGAGCCCTGATCCATTACTTCCACCTTCAGCTTGCCGCGCTTTAGGTACTCTTCGTTAACGGCCGTGATTTCCAACTCCCCGCGTGCGCTGGGCTTGATGTTTTTGGCGATTTCAACGACATCATTGTCGTAAAAATATAGCCCAACCACAGCGTAATTAGACTTTGGTTTGGACGGCTTTTCCTCAATCGAAACGGCATTCATATTTTTATCGAACTCAACTACCCCATAGCGCTCCGGGTCAGACACCTGGTAAGCAAAAACTGCTCCACCGTCAGGATCGATGCAATCCTTCAGGCGGCGGTCAAAGCCATGGCCGTGAAAGATATTGTCTCCCAAGACTAGAGCCACCTTGTCTTTGCCGATAAACCTTTCGCCAATAATAAACGCTTGGGCCAACCCGTCAGGAGAGGGCTGAACTTCATAGCTAATCTTGACGCCAAGATCTTTACCGTCGCCAAGAAGAGCTTGGAACATCGCGCTTTCGTGCGGTGTGTTGATAACTAAAATATCGCGGATCCCCGCCATCATCAGTGTCGAGAGCGGATAGTAGACCATCGGTTTATCGTATATAGGGATTAACTGCTTTGAGATACCCTTTGTAATGGGGTAGAGACGCGTACCGCTGCCACCGGCTAAGATGATGCCTTTCATTTTTCTTTCCTTAAATACTCTCCTAGGGCGACGCGCCAATCACGTGGCTCGACACCGACTTTTCTTATCTTCTCCAAAACTAGTGCGCTGTGGACTGGTCTTGGTGGTACTTCGGGCTTATCCTTGTAGTATTCTGCCGTCGTTGTTGCCGTAACACTATCCGGATCCTTCCCAACCTCTCTGTAGACCGACTTGGCGATTTCTGCCCAAGTAACAATGTCGCCATCATTGGAAAAGTTATACGTTCCGAATGGAGCGTTTTTCTCTAGTAGCACAATAACTGCTCGTGACAAGTCTTCGGTAATGGTAAGGCGGCCAAACTGGTCGCCAACAACCTTCGGGGAAACGTCTTTCTCGGCCAGACTTCGCATTGTTCGGACAAAATTATGTCCTTCACCAACAACCCACGATGTCCGCACGATGTAGTGTTTAGTCGCGCGAGCAGCAGCGATGTCACCAGCGGCCTTACTTTGGCCGTAAACTCCCAGTGGGCTGAACGACTCATCCTCGTAATGCTCGGTCTTCGTCCCATCAAAAACGTAGTCGCTCGAAATATGGACAAGGGTTAGATTGTGCTTGTTGGCCGTGTCAGCCATCAAGCCAACCGCACTGGCGTTAACGAGCCAGGCAGCAACACGCCCCTCAGCCGTCTCGGCCGCATCAACAGCAGTGAAAGCGGCTGCATTGATCAGGGTCTCGAACTTGCCCCAATCTTCCTGTCCATAGCGCTTCGGATCAGTAACATCGAATTCTGCTAGGTCAACGAACGTTGCGTCCGGTAGCTCGTGGCGCAGGGCTGAACCAAGTTGACCGTTTGAACCAAATACTAATACTCGCTGCTGGTCCATCTACACCTCCAAACTCTTCTTGAATTCAATCAGCGTCGGATTGGCACGATCTTTGTCGGAGATTTCAGCCTGTTCGAGCGGGATTGGCCACGTGATAGCCAGCTCTGGGTCGGTCAGGTTAACTGCACTGTATTTTGCCTCTGGACTCCAATGAGCATTGACTAAGTAAGTGTAGATTACGCCCGGCTCGAGTGTTTGGTAGGAGTTACCGAGACCTCTCGGAGCAAAAAGAGCTTTTTCCGGCGTCAGTTCAAATGTCTCGATAACTCCAAAGGTATCACCAGCCCTTAAGTCAACAATTGCCGCAAACGCTTTGCCAGCCGCGAGTGAAATCATCTTATCCCATGGTTCCGCATGAATTCCACGTGTCACACCAACTGCTTCGTTATAAGTAATATTATTCTGAACTGGGTTGAAGTCCGGTAAGCCAAGGGTGATCATCTTTTCCCTCTGCCAATTTTCCTTAAACCAGCCTCGGCTGTCGCCGAACACTGATAAGTCAACTTCGAGCAGCCCCGGGATCTTTGTTGTTCGTACCGCAAGTTCTTTCATGTTCTCATTGCCCTTGCTTGGCGTAGGCCGCTTCAACGGCAACTTTTTTCGCTTGCCACCAATCTTGATTTTCAGTGTACCACTCGATCGTCGCCTTCAACCCTTCACGCAGATTAGTGTATTTTGGCCCCCAGCCCAGCTCGCGAACAATCTTGCCGTTATCAATTGCGTAGCGCTGATCGTGACCTGGCCGGTCGTTAACGTGCTCGTAGTCATCTTTAGCCTTGCCCATCAGCTCAAGGATCGTTTCGATCATCGTCTTGTTATTCTCCTCGCCGTTCGCCCCAATCAGATACAGCTCACCAACTTTACCCTTATCAAGAATGGTGTGAACCGCCGCATTATGATCGTCGACGTGGATCCAGTCACGAACTTGCTCGCCAGTGCCGTAGAGCTTCGGTCGGATGTCACTAAGAATGTTGGTAATCTGGCGGGGGATAAACTTCTCGATATGTTGGTACGGTCCGTAGTTGTTGCAGCAGTTACTAAGTGTCGCTTTGACACCAAAGCTTCGGACCCAAGCCTTCACTAGTAGATCGGACGCGGCCTTCGAACTGGAGTAGGGGCTCGAAGGGTTATAGGGGGTGGCCTCAGTAAACTTGGCTGGATCGTTCAGTTCAAGATCGCCGTAGACTTCGTCGGTCGAGATGTGGTGCAAACGTTTTTCGTGTTGGCGGACCGCTTCCAGAATCGTGGCGGTTCCGACAATGTTGGTTTGAATAAACGGCCAGGGATTGCGGAGTGAATTGTCGTTATGGCTTTCAGCGGCAAAGTGAACAACGACGTCAGTTTCGGCAACTAACTTATTCACCAATTCCTTGTCGCAGATATCGCCTTTGACGAAGGTGATTTTGTTCTTGATTGGTTTGAGCGTCGTCTCGTCGCCAGCGTAGGTCAGTAGATCCAAAACGGTAATCTCATACTCCGGACGATTTTTCAGCGTGTAGTGAATAAAATTAGCACCAATGAAACCGGCTCCGCCGGTAATAAGCATTTTCATTGCGAACTCACTAGATGGGAAAACGAAATAGTTTGCATGAGTGTTGATTGTTTATATCAAAATAAACCGAGAGACACAATTTATATATCCCTTCGGCAAACTAGGATAGTAAAAATTGTGCTTGCGTTCGGATTTAGGCAGGATGGTAATATGCATACGTACAAAGTTAATCGTTGGCTATTATCCATAATTGTCGGCTTAGCAACCGTGGCAGTTGGTCTTGGGATTTATCTATTGGTCGCAGCTCCAGTTTCTGACCTAGGTAGCCCAACCGCCACTATTAACGATAGCCCCGAGAATGATCAGATAAGCAGGGTGGTAATTATTAGCTGGGACGGCGCTAAACCGTCAGTTATTAAAAGCTTGCTTGGCAAGGGGCAGTTGCCAACTTTTGCTTTACTACAAAAAGAAGGGTTACTTACTCTCAGCGCCAAAACTGTTGTTCCCAGCGTCACCTTGCCGGCGCATACCTCGATGCTGACTGGGCGTCCGATCGAGCAACATAAAATTACTTGGAACGACTATCAGCCAGCGAAAGGATATGTACAAGTAGAAACAATATTTGAATTAGCCAAAAAGACGGGCGTAAAAACTGCGATGGTAGTTACTAAAGAGAAGTTTGAGCATCTCAACAAACCGGGAACAGTCGACGTCTACGTTTACTCAAAGGGAAGCCTCGAAGCTGCTACTAATGAGGCGGTAAAAATTATTGGGGGGGTTGAACCGTGGCTGGTGTTTCTTCATCTCAAAGAACCCGACGGGTCTGGGCATGCCCATGGTTGGGGGCACGATGCGGTAAGTGAGCCAGCATCGCCAGAATACATTAACGCCCTAATCGAAGTTGACCGCGTCACAGGCTTGCTTGTTTCGTTCTTGAAAAGCTTCGGGTACTGGGACAAAACTGTCGTCATTATTACCGCCGATCACGGCGGGATTGGTAATACCCACGGTAGCGACGATCTAGAAGACACCACGATCCCCTGGATGGCGGCGGGCGGATCGGTGATGGGTAATTGGCGACTAGTAGAGCCGGTTGCTACTATGGATACCGCCGCCACTACCCTTTCCTTGCTGGGGATTGCCGTGCCGACAGACTGGACAGGAAAGAACGCCCTAAATAGAATCGATTAAGCGAGGGGCGACTCGACAGGTTTTCGTCATTGCCTTTTCAAGCTTGGTTGCTAGGATAAGAGCTGGATGAGTGTAGGCTTTCCAGGAAACATCAGCCAGTTATGGATTGTTAAAGGGGTGCGAAAAGTTTTTCGTCCCCTGCTGGTGACAGTCTTGATTAGCGCTAGCCTGGCACCAATGAGTGCTCGGGCAATTGACACTACTCTCGAGGGTTACTTGGCTAACCAAAACTATAACAGCCTGGTTTCTGATGCGGAGTTTCTGGACGTTAACGCTATGTCGGCGGCTGATATCCAAGCATTTCTGGTTGGTAAGGGCAGCTACTTGGCCAGCGCCCCAGCCAGCCAGCTCGGTACCGGCGCCAACGGCCGGAGCGCTGCCCAAATTATTTACGACGCCGCTAAGGGCCTGTACGACGCGGCCGTTGGTTGCGCTCACGGTTTCTGCGTTAACAGTTCGACTGGCACTATCAGCCCCCGGGCGATTTTGATTACCCTCCAAAAAGAACAGAGCCTAATCACTACTTCCACCTACAACGAAAATGGCTTGAAAAAAGCGATGGGCTACGGCTGCCCGGACGGCGGCTCCTGCGATAGTACCTACTACGGTTTTTCTAACCAGGTTGGTTGGGGTGCCTGGCAGCTGCGTTACAACACAATGGCCAGCGAAAATTGGGTAACGCCGTACTACGTTGGTCGGGTGACCTCGATCGCTGACTGGGACGGCGTTCGCTCCGTTTACTTCTCTAACCGCGCTACTGCTTCACTGTTTCGCTACACGCCGCACACCTTTTACGGCAACTACAACTTTTGGCGCCTGGGGATTGAGTGGTTTGGTTGGAGCGGTGGCGGTGGCGGCTCGGTCTCGACCAACGACACTTCTTCGGCCAGTGCTCGAATGTATGCCAGCGGCACCTACTTAATTAAAAGCATCAAAGAGGGCGACGTTCGGGTTATTCACAACGGTCAAACAGTCGCCGACACCGGACCAACCAGTTGGGAGTACCAATTCACCCCGGCGATCGGCATCAACGCCTATAACTTTGAATATCGCCGAGCCAGCGACAACAGCCTGATTGGCACCAAAGTTATTACGATTGAGAAGCGCAAGAACGGCGACATTAACGGCGATGCCAGCGTTAGCTTGCTGGACTTGTCGTTGGTGGGCACCGCCTACGGCCAGAACGTTAAAGACGACGACTGGACCAACCTTAACCCCGGCGTCGACAGCGTGATTAACCTGCTTGATATATCGATATTCGCTAACTCTTGGGAGGAATAACATCTGATGAAAAATAATCTTGAACCGTTACACTTAGGAAAGATGAAAAAGTTTTTTCTAGTACTGGCCGCAATTGGCTTCGGCTTTTTGAGCCAGTTCGGTTTAGTTAGCCACGCCTTGGCGGCTGGTATTTCCGCCAGTGGTGGCGGGACTTACGTGGTTGGACAGAACTTCACTGTGAGAGTCACTGCCTCCGGCGCCGAGTTTGATTCACTCCAAGGGGTGATTAGTATTTCCGGCCCGGTCAGCGTGGTTTCGTTTTCGGCCGGCGGGGCCACTTGGCTACCCGGGAAGAGTCCGAGCAACGGCGGCCAGTTTGTAGGGATCGTTAATCCAACTAAAAGTTTGACAGTGGCGACAATCACCTTAAAAGGCACGAAAGAAGGTAAAGGTAGCGTTACCGTTAGTAGCGTCCAGTTGGCTCGCAGTGGCGGCTACGTCGGCAGCTCCGGCGGCTCCACTAGTTTCACGATTGGTCGTGCTCCCACACCGCCCGGCCAAGTAACAGTCAGCTCGCCCACCCACCCCGATCCCAATGAGCTATATGAGGCCACAACCCTTCAGTTGGCCTGGGAACCGCCAGCCAACGGTGCTACTGGCTACGCCGCCATTCTCGACCAAGTGGCCGAAACTGCACCCGAAAAAACGGTGACAACCCAAGAAAAAACTGCGACCTACGAGAATTTGGTAGTCGGTACTCATTACTTCCATATTCGAGCCGTCAATGGTGATGGCTGGAGTGAACCAACTCATTTCAAAATCAACGTTAAACCGGCTGTCGATGAGACATTAACCGTGCCGGTCATCAGCACCATTACCACGACCGATAGCTACCAGAACGACATCGTTGCTGGAGCCTTGTCTGGGATAGTACTCCGTGGCACTGGACCAGCCGGTTATAACGTCTTGCTGGTCTTTGATCCAGAGATTGTTTTACCAGTAGAAAAGTACCCGATTCCCGTTGTTGATGGGGAAGGAAACTGGGAAATGATTATTTCGGACTACGTCAAAGCCGGTTTTTATAAAGTAACCGCCCAAGCCCACAAAGAAGCGATTGTTTCGGCGGTAAGCCCGGTAACTGCTTTCGAAATTCAAATTGCTGATGGCGGCCGGGTTCTAGTGATTGGCGCGGCCGATGAGACAACGGCCCACAAGGAAGCCCAGGTACTGGCCGCCAAAAAACGAGCAACGTTTACCTGGGGCGGTATCGGCCTATTCGTTCTGGGTGGACTGGCAACTGGGTTCGTTATCTGGCGACGCCGACAGCTACCAAAGCAGGCCTAACTACAGCCCCAGCAACCGGCTGAAGCGGTCGGGCAGAGGAACGTTCTTGTGGGCATGAAACGGTAGGTGAGCACCGAGAATTTCGGCTAGTGGCTCGATGTCTTTTTCGGCAATCATTAAACTTAGGTTTGGACGCCAGTTGGTTTGGTCGAGGTAAAGATTATATTGTCCATCGTGGAAGCCCAGCCAAAAGGCTTTGAAGTGGTGGTAAGGTAGGGATTTGCCACCCCAGTCCACGCCGGCGTCACTGAAAGCGACTTTTTTGGTTTCCGAATGTTGGTTGGCTAGGCGAAAGACAGCCACTCCTGCCGCAACGACAACGGCCATCAATAAGTAATCGCGGGAGTAAAAAGTGACAATCAGAAATCCCAGTAGCAGTATGCCGACGCCAAGATACCACAGACTGTTCTTCGGACGGTTCGGTAGTTCGGCCGATTCAATCAATAGGTGTTTGCCGGAAGATTTATTCACCATGAAGCTAGTGTAGCAGAAGAGCTTGGCGGAGAGGGTGGGATTTGAACCCACGATACCTTGCGGTATACCGGTTTTCGAAACCGGCGCAATCAGCCGGGCTATGCGACCTCTCCTCGTTTCACTCGGTTCGGTCACATTCGACCCGAAGGGAAGATGCGACCTCTCCAATGTCTACAATTTTACCTGTTTTAAACATAAAGATGAAGGATTTGGGCAACAAAAAAGACCTGCTCGAAAGCAGATCTTTTTTGTTTTTAAATCTAAGGTTCACCTCGTTAGAGGTTGTATCCTCACGGATACATATAATTAAACGCTCGATTGCCCCTCCTGTCAACAGTTTTGGGTATAGAAAAAGCCCCGCACAATATGCGCGGGGCAGGTGGAATTGAGAGAGGCTAGCCGAGCTGCAGCTGTTCCTTCAGCTTACGCAATCCCGGCCGAAGACCTTCGAGAGCGCCGAGCGTGGTGAGCATGCCGAGGCGGTACACGGGGTCGCGGTCATAAACGTCCCAGCTGATCCGGTCGCTTAGGGGGATACCGAGAAAGCTACGGTTGCTGCGAACATTCACAGCAAGACGCTCGAGGTTCGTTGAAGAACGCTTCGAGTTGCCGACGATCACAGCAACTTCGCGCTGGCTAACTAGGTCGGTGAAGACCAAGCTGATCCAGGCTTCAGCCGAGCCTGTTTCGCCGCCCAGCTCGATGTTGCCCACCCGGAGGGTGCCGCGACGGCTGTTGCTGGCGCCACCGGTTGCAATCTTGATGTGCCAACCGGCGATGTCAATTGTTGCCTCGCGCAAGCGCGGGTTGTCTTGCTTGACGTAGACAATCTGCTTGAGCTGGTCGCGAGCATAGGCTTCCTGCAGAATCTTCAGCAGGTCCTTGCCCGCGTGCCAGCCCAATTCCTCGATGACGATCTTGACGACGAAGGCGTAGAGCAGATCGTCGGTGTACGGCCCACCGCTGATACGCCAGCCGTTCTCGCCGGTGTCCAAATTGAAAACCGGCGGGGCCGTAGTGATAATTGGTCGGGTCGGGAGAACTTCCTCCGGACGCTGGACGTACTGGGCGCTCGCGAACGAGATACCAAGCAAAGTGATTAGAAGCGAGATAACTGTTTTCTTCATTTGATCCCTAGTTTTTCAGTTGCTCCCTTTCAGGGCCTCTGAAAGTGTGCGGCCAGTATAGCAGTTTCTCGAGAAAAGTCAATACCCTGGAGGCATAAAATTGTACCAGGGTATTGAAGCTCGCAATCCAGCTGGTTGCTCGCTATCACGTGCTTTGGCGGTGTTTTTGCGGAGAGGGTGGGAGTCGAACCCACGGTCCGCCTTACGGCAGACAACTCATTAGCAGTGAGCTCCATTCGGCCACTCTGGCACCTCTCCGTGCTTCCATATTTTACCTAAAACCAACCAGGAAATGAAGGGTTATAAACCCGTATCTTATCAATCCGCTACAATGAGGGTATGTCCCAAGATATGCAATCAGTTGTCAGGAACTTCGACCGGCAACAGGAGGAGCAACAGGTGGGCGCTTTTGCTGCCCAGAAGGGGCTACCTTATATTAACCTAGTCAGCTACCCCTTTGTTGGCGATGTTTTAGGGCTGATACCTGAAGAAATGGCTAAAACGTACGAAATAGCCGCCTTTCTTCGAACCGAGAAAACTGTTAGGGTAGCCAGCCCCGACCCCTTCAAGGTTGGTTTGGCCGAAGTGATGGCCGAGTTGGGTAAAAAGCTGGGAGTAACCTTTCAGCCGTTCATCTGTTCGCCTACATCAATTCGCTACGCTTTGGAGCGTTATGACACACTAATTGCCAAACCGAAGAAAGAACTGGAGCTGACCCAGCAGCAAAACGTTAGCCAACAAGAAGTAATCGGCAGCCTGCAGGAATTGAAAGACGCTGTCAGCCGGGTTTCTACCACCGAGCTATTAGAAACGATTATTTCCGGTGCTCTAAGCTTGGATGCTAGCGACGTTCACTTTGAGCCGATGGCCACTTCCGTCCATGTCCGTTTCCGCATCGATGGACGATTAATCCCAGCTGTGGAGCTACCGGAAAAAACCTACAAGCTGCTATCGTCCCGGATTAAAACCGCCGCCAAAATTAAACTGGATATTAAGCACGTCGCCCAAGATGGCCGGATGACGCTGCCGTTAAACGGCCAACCATTTGATATCCGGGTGAACGCTATGCCAACGTCGTTTGGCCAAACAATTGAGCTACGGCTGCTCTCTGCGCATAAGTTTTTACAGCTCGATCAATTGAACTTCAACCCCGACACGCTTCAAGCAATTACCAACAGCGTTCGCCGGCCGGAAGGCTTAGTGCTATTCACTGGCCCGACTGGGAGCGGCAAAACCACCAGCCTATATGCGGTGCTCCAACTGTTGAACAAGCCGGACAGAAAAATTATCACCCTGGAAGACCCGGTGGAGTACCGGCTCGACGGGATTGAGCAGGTACAGGTGCAACCGACGATTGAAAGCGTTGGGCAGTATTCTAACGAGCAGGATAAACAAGCCCAAGCCCGCGGCGCTAGCATTGCCTCCTTTGATTTTGCTGACGCCCTAAAGGCAGCCCTGCGCCAAGACCCAGATATTATTATGGTTGGGGAAATTCGCGATAAAGAAACAGCGGAGATTGCGGTGAATGCCGCGCTGACCGGCCATTTGGTTCTTTCTACCCTTCACACCAACAGCTCGTCGGCCGCTTTTGCCCGGCTGATTCAAATGGGCGTGCCAAAATATCTGTTGGCCGACGCCATTACCTTGGTGGTGGCCCAACGCTTGGTGCGTAAGCTCTGCGAAGTTTGCCACGGCGCCAAGTGCGACAGCTGTAACCAAACTGGTTTTCGCGGCCGAATTTTAATCTCCGAGCATTACGTGCCAGATGCTCAAACCGTCGAGCTAATTAAGCGTGAGGCCACCTTGGGTGAGTTCGAGCAGCACTTCACGGAATTGGGGAATATTACCTTACTGCAAGATGGGTTAGAAAAAGTCAGCCAAGGCATCACCACCGAAGAAGAGATACGTTCGATAGTGGGCTAACTGAAAAAGGCCCGAAGGCCTTTTTCTTTTTAAATCTTGTTTTGGTCCTTAGTCGAGGAACGTTCCAACGTAGCGCAATACTAGGTAGGAGACTAAGATAACGACAATACCAATAAGGGCATTAATAATCCCTTGGCGAGCGGTTTGAGCCTTGGCAGCGTCACCACCAGCAGTAATGTACTGAAAGCCAGCGAAAATCAGATAGAAAAAGGCGACAACGGCAGCGATAGACAATATAATCCCGACGATTTGGCCAAACACACTGTTAAGCGCTACTTCTGACTGGCCTGCGCCTGGCTTGAATGGGTTGAGAAAATTGAAGTCACTGAATCCAAATGTATTTCGTGTGCCACCATCGCCACCGCCGCCACCAAATTGAGCATGCGCAGTTGAGACTAGTTCAAATAATTTCATCTGTCCTCCTGTTGTTATCTTCTACTTCTATTAAGAGGCTCCTGCGCTTTATTGTCAAGCGCTTAAGCCTGCAGAACACTTTTTACCAATGCCACCAAAATTGCCGATGCTCCAGCCAGAATTACACCGACAATGGCGTAGGTAATTGTTTTTTTGGCTAGACCAATTTTAGCTTCGTCGCCAAAGGCCGAGGCGTACAGGAAGGCGCCGTAAAGGAGGTAGAGAAAGGCTCCAACCGCTACCAACAATAGCAAGAGGTTGGTGAAGTGGGTGATTGACTGCAACACACACTCCGAGCCGGTAGTGCGAACGCTCTCGGCTTTGCGCAAACACTCCGGAATCAGACCGCCGCCCGGCAAAAGTGACGATGCCCCTCCGCCGCTGGAAAGTTCTTGGGCGCTGACAGTTGTTGGCCAGATTAGGAACGTTGCGGCAGAAAAAATAAAAAGTAATTTTTTCATTTTGTTAGTTAGTAAGACCAGCCGCCATCCGAACAAAAACGTACGACAGGCTAGCCAAAATCAGAGCAATTACCGCCCATAAAATATTTTTGCGGGCTTTTTCAACTTTAGCCGCATCGCCACCGGCCGAAATATACAGAAATCCACTGTAGATGATGCTGAAAAAGGCAGCGGCAGCGATAACCATTAAAAATATGTTTACCCCGGTGCTAAAAAGTTGATCAATACTAAGTTTTGAGCCGGGGAATTGGTCCTTTGTTACGTCAATCATGGTGTCTCCAATCCTAGTAACGGAATAATTACTTTTATTAATAATAGCAGCGCAAAGCCAATCAGCGCCCCGACGATAATATCTTTGCCTTCCTTGGCTTTGGCGTCGTCGCCGCCGCTGGTCACGTACTTAAAGGCGCCAAAAACTATCACTAAAATCGCCAAGGCCCCGGCAATATTAACAGCGTAGTTAATTAAATCCAGGAAATAGCCGTTAAAACTGCCGTATTTAATACAGTCACTATCGCCGACGGTGCCTTTTACCCCGTCAACCACACCCTTTATTCCATTGGAACCACAATTTTTGGCAATCGGTACGTTAATTGTGTAAGCATAGGCCCGCTCCACCAACCAGTTAAACATCGGTAGGAATTAAATCTTTAAACCGGGCGGCGGCGCTATCGACAGCGGCTTGAATGGATTGGCCAGCGTTGACGATATTTTTAATCGTGTCTTGCAGAATCTCATCAACCGCCTGCCACTCCGGTTTGGACAGCCCCTTAACGCTGCCGAGTTGGGCTCGGAAAACTTTGCCGGCGCTTTGCTGGCCGATAATGGCCTGCTCAACTACTTCGCTGTCGGTTACCGGGCCAGCGGCGATCTTGCCGGTTTCTCGGGCGTATTGATCTTGGGTTCCTTGGCTGCCAAGGTAGGTCGAATACTGCCAGGCTAGTGTTGGGCTGGCCGATTGACTGTTGACGATGTGGCTCCAGGTAACGCCGTAATCAGTCCGGTCGCTTTTGTCGGTTAGCTGCGGTAGGGCGGCGACAGCGATATCAAAGCCACTAACCTCTTCGGTAAGCTGTTGAAACAGCGAGTAGTAGCCAATTATTGCCCCGGCTTTTTGGGCCTTGAAGGCAGCGACGGCGTCGCCCAAATCATTATTCCAAGAGTAGTTCGCTTCAGCGGGCCGGGCGAAGGAAGTGAAAAGGGTTAGGGCGTCAGTAGCCGGGAAAATCGACTGGCCGCTTTTGAACTGGGCCAGATTGAAAGCCACGGCATCGTTTCCTTCCGTCAAAATACCGGCACCGTTTTGAACGAGCATGGCTGCCAACACATCCACCGGCGCATAGCCGGTTTCCACCGTTCCGATAGCCAAGCCGGAACGAGTGATCACATTGCCGCGCTTTTGGGTAACTGCTGCCGTCTGGCTTTTGACGATATCCCAGGTGGCCGGGAACTTTTCTAGCGCCGTTTTTGGTTCGCCACTGGCCTTATTGGCCACATCGTTATACATACTTAGGTTGTAAATAATCGCCAAGGAATCGCCGAACAACGGCACGCCGTAGAGCTTGTTGTTATAAACATTTAAATCGACGAGAGCTGGCTCAATAACGGTTTTGGCCGAAGCAATTGGATCAGGCTGCCCGCTGGTTGGTTCAAGTGCCAACGACTTGTCCGCGTGCTTGGCAATCCAATCGCTCCGCACCAACCAGATATCAGGACCGGCGCCGTCGGCGATTTCGTTGACGACTTGGGCTTCGTACTCTTTAGCGTCTTTGGCGTCGATAAACTTAAATGTCAGGCTAACTCCAGGATTGTTGGTGATAAATTCGGCAGAGATTTTTTCGTAAACCGAGACTTCGTCAAACGGTAAGTAAACAGTCAGCGACTTGTCTTCGGTGGGCGTGTCGCTGCGGGTGACTAGGGAGATAATCACAAAGGTCACAACCAAGAGCACACTAAGACCGGCTAATATTAATACCCCTCGCTTCATCTGATTAAGCGTCGCTTAAAATACCGCCCAAGGCAAGGGTTAACCAACCTGGACTTTGAGCACGCGAGTTTTGGTTTTTTCCTGTTTCGGAATCTTAATTGTTAGAATACCGTTGCGCAGAAACGCTTCGGCTTTGGCAGCGTCAACCGAGACCGGCAGGATGTAGGAACGCATAAAGCCGCCCCAGTAGCACTCTTGAACAAAGTAATTTGAGCGGTCAATTTCCTGCTCGTTGCGGCGCTGGCCTTTAACCGTCACCACCTCGTCGGTAATCGATATTTCCAAGTCTTCAATGTTTACACCAGCAATCGGCGCTTTAATCACGACGTTCTCGTCGTCTTGGTAAGCGTCAACGGCCAGCTGGCCCTCTTCTTCCTCCTCGAGCCACTCCTCCTGTGTTTCTTCGTTTTTCTTTGCCATGTTCAGGCCAATTGTCCCGTGATATGGTTAGCGTGTCAAGGTAGCGATGACTAAAACAACACTTGTCGGCACTGTTATTAATTTACTTTTCCCAATTGACTGCGCCGTCTGCGGCCGGGAGTCTGGCTGGCTCTGTGACGACTGCCTGAAAAGTTACCAAAAAATCCGCTTGGCCAACTGTTTTATTTGCGCTCAGATGGCCGAAACGGGTATCTGCACCGACTGCTCGCAAAAAACCGCTCTCGACGGAATTATTTCGATTTTTCCCTATAGCCAGCCGGAGATTCGGCGATTGATAAAGACGGCGAAGTATCACGGCGCTCGGGATGCGCTGGAGTTTATGGCTGCTGCGTTTCGGCAAAAAATCCTCCGCTTACTGCCCGACGAGGCTGAAATAGTCACCTTTACACCGAGCACCAAGGCTAAAGAAAAAGAGCGCGGCTACAACCCAGCGGCCGTTTTTGCGAGACGCTTGGCCGGCGACGACTTGGAGCTACGCTCCTTGTTTGAAAAAACCCGTGACACTACCAGCCAAACCAAGCTAACGAAAAAGAAACGGCTGAAAAATGTCCGGGGTGCCTATCAACTAACAACGCGGGATCTGCCGGAGCTATTGGTGATTGTGGACGACGTCATTACTACCGGCGCTACGTTAGGAGTATTGGCAAAATTAGCCAAAAAACGGGGCGTTAAAAGTGTTTGGGCGGTAACGATTTGCCACGGTTAAAAAGAGTGCGCCCCACGGACAAGCCGTGGGGCGCGAATGTTAGTATTTGGGAAGGCGGGTACGGACGGCCGCAACTTCGTACATCAGCCATGTCATACCGCTCATCCTTGCCCTCGCGGTGTCACAGTAGCGTTTGGCCGCATCTTCTAAGGCACGGAGGGCTTGGTAGAGCAGCCCCGGGTCCTCTTGGAGCCAGGTACCAAGGGCTATGTCGTTGACAAGAGCCAGTGTAACCCTGGTCGGGACTTGTTCCACGTACTCGCACGCCGGATCTGGGTCAAGCCCGCGCTGGGCCGCGTCATACGGCAGAGAGCAGGTCGATTCCGCGACCGCAATCCCCAACTTGCCGTCCCTAGAGAGAACAAGCCCTCGACGAAAGTAGCTGGTGGCCGCATAGGCACCGGGTACCTTTTTCTCGCTAGCCATAAGGTGGTCTAGCAACGGGAGTAGCTTTGTCTCTGCTGTGAAGTCGTCCCCGTCGTATTGTACAGCCTGGGAGAGTCGCCCAATGTACTTACCATCGAAAGAGTCCCCCCATTTCTCTTGGGCATACTCAATGAAGTTCCAGGGAGTTATGTGAGACAGTTGTCCCCTGGCTCGGGAAATGACAGCGAGCAGTAGACTTACTTGCTCGCGCGGTGTGAGTGGTTGATCGTTGTAATCTTGTCCGAGTATCATATTTAGTCTGTTAGCCGAAGCCATAGTCAGACCTCCTGTGTGGAATGTTCGCCAGACGAATCCGGTAAAGTGAGATTACCTGTTTACTACTTCAAAATCAATCTGCGCGCTCGACAGGAATCGAACCTGTGACCTTTCGGACCGCAACCGAACGCTCTATCCGCTGAGCTACGAGCGCAATTAGTTTTAAGAGCTTGCGCTCTTGCGGAGGGTGTAGGGCTCGAACCTACAAGGGCTTGCGCCCGCTAGTTTTCAAGACTAGTGCATTACCATTCTGCCAACCCTCCATATCTAAAGTGCTTTGGAATTGTACCTTAATCTAACCCAGAAATGAACGGTTCTTACCGGTTTTTCGTCCGGACTTTCACCGTCACGTTGGGCTTGGTCGGCTTGAAGTTACGTCGCAGCACTTCTTGTTGGCCGACCGAGAACAGCGCATTGGCGGCCCAATAGAGCGCCAAACCAGCCGGCAACGACAAGGCAATGAAGTAAGTCATGACCGGAAAAATATAAATCATCTGTTTCTGCATCGCCGCGGCCGGATCGTTGCTGTTTTTCGACGGCGGGTTAAGCAGCATCATATGGCGGCTCTGTAAAAACTGCAGACCGGCGGCAATAATCGGTAAAACAAATCGGTCTGGGTTAGACAGGTTGATGCCGAAAAAGTTAGTATTAATCGCGTCCAAGTGCGGCGTGAACGAGTAAAGCAGGTCTGGGCGAAAATCACCCAAGCCAACAATAAATACTCGGTAAAGAATAAAGATTACTGGCAGCTGGATCAGTAACGGCAGACAGCCGGAGAGGGGATTAATCCCCTTCTCTTTGTAGAACGCCATCAACGCTTGGCTTTGAGCGGCTCGGTCACCTTTGTGGCGATCTTGGAGTTCTTTGATTTCGTCCTGGTACTGGCGCATCTGGAGAGGGGAGCGGATCGCCTTGGCTGACGGCACCCAAAGAATTAATTTGACCAATAGCGTCAGTAAGATAATCGCCCAACCAATTGAGTGGCCCGGCACCAGCCAAGCAAAAAACACCAGCAGGTTAAACAGCGGCTCGTAGAGGATAGTCTTGAAAAATTCTTTAACCATATTTATTTAACCGGATCGTATCCGCCAGCAGACCAGGGATGGCAGCGGCCGACGCGCTTCGAGCCCAAGTATAACCCCTTTATAACGCCGTAGCGAGTAACCGCTTCTTTGGTGTATTCGGAACAGGTTGGTTGGTAGCGGCACAGCCCAGCCGGATAGCGAGCGCGCAGCCAACCGTGATCGGGCGAGAGGGTTTTCTGATACGCCGAGATTAGACCAACAACAATTTGGCGAAACATTCTTTAACTTCTTGGCGCATGGCTAGCGAGACATCTTCGGCTGGTAAGTTGGTAACTCGTAGAACTAAGTCAACGCCGTGTTTTGGCTTTTCGGCCCGGAGCAACTCGGCCAACTGGGCCAAGATAATCCGGCGTATTCGGTTACGCCGAACGGCCAGTTTGCTGATTTTTTTAGAGATCACTACGCCAACTCGTGGTTCCGGGAGATTATTGACCAAAAAACTGCCAGCGAGATGGGCAGTTTTGAACCGAGTTCCGCTACGCTGAACAGACTGAAAATCCGTTTCTTTTTTTAAGCGATTAACGCTTTTAAGCATTAAAGCGCCAGCTTGGCGCGGCCTTTGGCTCGGCGGCTCGCCAAAACTGTCTTCGAGCGAGAGCGAAAACCGTGAACCTTAGCGCGCTTACGTTTGTTGCCTTGGTATGTCCGTTTCATGTTATGTTCAACAATTTTACCCGTTTTTCCACAGCCCTTCAACCGTTCCGGGCAGTTTGTTGACCCCTGTGGAAAACTCCGGTACCTTAGCGACGATGTCATTAGTCTGGTCGGAAATACTTACCAACCTTGAAAAATCCGTCAGTCGGCCAAATTTTGTCACTTGGCTCCAGCCCACCAAACTCCTCGGCGAGCAGGCTGGTCTGGTAAAAATCGGCGTTCCCAACCCCTACACAACGGCCTGGATCGAAAAAAACTGCCTTAAGGAAATTAAGCAGGCCCTGCTGGAGCACTACCCAAAGATGGAGTCGCTCCAGTTTGTGGTGCTGGAAAAGGAAGCGACTAAACCGCTCGACGATCTGCCGCTTCTCCAAGAAACTGGCCCAGAGGAGGCTGCCCCAGATGGAACAGCCACCGAAGAGACACCAAGCAAGAGTGGGCCACCACCGTTTAACAAAACCTACAACTTCGAGAATTTTATCGTCGGCAACAATAGCCGCCTGGCCTTTGCCGCCAGCCAAGCGGTGGCCGAAAAGCCGGGCGAGGCCTATAACCCGCTGTTTATCTACGGCGGCGTTGGCCTGGGGAAAACCCATCTAATGCAGGCGATCGGTAACGAAGTCCGGAAACGCTGGCCAAAAAAGAGCATCGTTTATACCTCCTGCGAAGCCTTCACCACTGATTTTGTGACGGCTATTCAGGAAAAGCGGATCAACGAATTTAAAAACAAATATCGCAAGGCTGATGTGCTGCTAATTGACGACATCCAATTTCTGGCCAATAAAGAGGGCACCCAGGAGGAGTTCTTCCACACCTTCAACATTCTCCATCAAGCTAACCGGCAAATTGTGTTGACCAGCGACCGAATTCCTAAAGAAATGACCGAATTGGAAGATCGGCTGATCTCCCGCTTGGGCTGGGGCTTAATTGCCGACATTCAAGCGCCGAACTTCGAAAACCGAACGGCTATTTTGCAGGCTAAAGCCAAAGAAAAAAACATCGACATCCCCGCCGATGTGCTGGAGTACATCGCCAGCACCATCACCGACAATGTTCGCGAGCTGGAGGGTTCGCTAATTAAGCTGGCGACCGCGGCGATGCTCGAGGACACGCCAATCACTAAAGAGTTCACTGCTCGCACTCTCAAAGATATTATCAAGGCCGCCACGCCCAACATCTCTGGCCGCAAAGTAATTACGGTGGTAGCGGATTACTTTTCAATCGAGCCGGCGGACATCTTAGGGAAAAAACGAATTAAGGAGCTGGTTTATCCCCGACAAATTGTGATGTATATCCTGCGCGAGCAACTCAATCAGTCCTACCCCCAGATCGGCGAATTCCTGGGCGGGAAAGACCACACCACTATTATGCACGGCGTTAATAAGATTACCGGCTTGAAAAAAGCCGACTCGGCCGTGGAAAAAGATATCCGAGCAATCCAGGAGCGGTTTCAGTAATGTGGCCAACTATGTGGATAAACATGTGGAAAATTACTGAAAAACCAGTTAACTTACTTAGTGCTACCAGGAAACAACGGGTTGAAAAAGTTATCCCAACTCAATTAACAACTTATCCACAGATTTACCAGTTTTTTTCACAGGCGTTTATGGTACGGTTCCACAAACACACATCCCTTATAACTGATATTTATTATTTAAACAGATGAAAGTAATTACCAAACGCCAAGACCTAATAAAAGCTTTTAACGCCACAAGTCGGGTAATCTCTACTCGTTCAACCCTACCAATTCTCCAAAACGTTTATATTGGAGCGAAAAATAAAGAGTTAATAATTCGCTCGACAGATTTAGAGCAGACAATTGAAGTAATAATTGATGGGGAAGTAGAGGAAGAGGGGGCGATTACTGTACCACTACGGCTCTGTGCCGACTTTTTACAGAACAATACCGACGAGGTAATTACTATTTCTGTGGATGACTTGGATATTCTAGTGAAATCCTCAAACCACCAAGTAAAGCTAAAGGGCCTGTCCGCCCAGGAGTACCCGACCACCCAACAGGTGAAGGCCGACGATGAGATTGAGGTGGACGCGTCAATTGTCAATGAAGCAATTACCACCTGCCTATTTGCCGCCGCCAACGACGACACCCGGCCAATCTTAACTGGCCTACTGTTCAATTTCTCTGGCGAAAAACTTGAAGTGGTTGGTACCGACGGTTACCGTCTAGCTCTTTACTCTAATAAGGTTAAATCTGGCCCTGGCCAGTATATTATCCCGAAAAAAACCCTATTGGAGCTGCAACGAATTATTGAAGAAGGTACGGTAAAAATTAGTTTGGGCCAGTCGCAGGTCCAGTTTTCTTTCGACAAAACCATAATCATCAGCCGGATTATCGATGGTAAATTCCCTAGCTATCAATCACGAATTCCCCAGCAGCACAAAATGGCGCTAACCGGCAGCGGGAGCGCGCTGCTTCACGGCTTGAAGGTGGCTAGCCTCTTTTCTAGGGATTCGTCGTACAGCACCAAACTAGAGATTAAGGGCGACAAATTGGGGATTATTGCCACTTCGCCGCAGCTTGGTGAGAGCCGGAGTACGGTAGCGGTAAAAAACAGCTCCGGCGACGACTTCGCCGTCTCGCTCAACGCCCAATACCTAATTGAAGTATTAAACGCCGTCAGTGGCGATTTTTCCTTGGAGTTAACTGACGCTACCAGCCCGATTGTGGTTCGCTTTCCGGGCAAGGAGAACTACCTCTACCTACTTATGCCGCTGCGAAACGAGTGATGGATGGTCGAGCAAATCGAACTCGAGCAGTTTCGCAACCAAAAACTATATAGCACCAAGGTTGGGCTAAAGACCGTCTTTACGGGAGCGAACGGCTCGGGCAAGACCTCAATTTTAGAAGCGATCCGGGTGCTGTCGGTGGGGAAAAGCTTTCGAACCAGCCGGCAGGAAGACTTAATCCGTTTCGGCGCGCCGTACTGCCGGATTAGCGCCAGCGGGCCAGATCATAGCTACGAATACTTCTACGGCAGCCAGTTTGAAGACAACCCGCTAATCGAACGGCGGCTGCACCATAACGGCAAAACCACCCCGTTGCTGGATTTTCTAGGCGTCCTGCCAACTGTGTCGTTTATCCCCAAAGACGTTGATATTGTGACCGACGAACCCAGCTTGCGCCGGCAGTACGTTGACGGGATTCTTTGGCAGGCCCACAAGGGTTTTCGCCGCGATTACTTAGAGTATCATCGGGTGCTTCGGGAACGAGCCCGGCTGCTGTTCTTTTTGAAGCACCACCGTGCCGATATCGCCGAGCTGCAGCCCTGGAACCAGCTGCTAAGCGATTACGCCGGCAAAATCCGCGCCAAACGAGTGGAGTTTGCCGAATTTGCCCAAACAGCAATCAACACTTTTCAAAAAGACATTCCCGGAAAAATCGCCGTCACAGTTGAGTGGGAAATTAGCAAAGAGACGCTGGAGCAGCTGCAAAGCCAAGAAATTAGGACTGGCCACAACCTGTTTGGACCGCACCGTGACGAGTTAAAAATTACCTGCAATGATCAGCTAGCTCGGCGTTTCGCCTCCCGTGGCCAAGCCCGCAGCATTATTGCCCTACTGAAAGCGGTCGAAGCGAAGTATTTAGAGAAACACAGCGACAACCCGCCAATTATTCTACTGGATGACCTGGTGAGCGAGCTAGACAGCGACAACTGCGCCTGGCTGTTTTCGCTTTTTGGCGATCGCTATCAAATCCTGGCCACCAGCGTTGTTAAAGACCCGATTTTCAACGGCTGGCAGGTGGAGAAGTTGAAATGATCGAACCGATCAAAAATATCCTTAGCGGCGGGGGACGGGATTATTTGCAGCGCATTTATCTATCAGCGCAGTTTCAAAAAAAGCTCAAAACCATTCACAGCGACGCCCCGCGGGTCAGTGTACGCGGCCAAATTATCACCCTCCACTGCGCCAGCAACGCCCAGGCCACTTTCTTTAAACTGCGCCGACCCCGGCTCTACGCCGAGCTGGTCGATATGGCCGGTAAGGGCCACGGCTACACAATTAGGATAAAAATATCTCGATAGCTACGGGCCAGCCTGGCCGGAGACGCTAGGTACGATATAAAATTCAATCTTATCGGTGGCTTCGGTAACGCCGTGCTGACCCAGAAACTCTAAGGCGGCTCGTTTTACGTCTTCAACCGGTTCGCTAAAAACTTGCACCGTAAATACTCGGTTACCGACGGTGTAATCAACCGAGAAACGCTCTTCGGTGTAGGGGAGCGTTGATAAGAGCTGGTTGCGCTTCTCAACTCCGGCCAGATCCAATCCGCCAGTAACAAAACGAACCGAAACGCTGTCAATTTTCTTGCCTCCAACACTGGAGACGCTTTTCAGGGTAATAGTATAGTCGGTGTAATATTTCAGGCCGGTTTGAACGGTCACTGTTTTTCCGGCAACCGCGATTGTACCGTCTTGGGGTGGGCTAATTTCAATGGTTAAGCTGTCGGTTGCGGCCACTTCTTTTGAGAAAACAAACTGAACCGGGGCGCTAATTGCCATGTCAGTAGTGTTGCGCTTGGGGTTAGTATCAATCAGCCGGAAAAGGGTCGAGCGATAGATGAAGAAGGCTACAACTAGGGCGACAGCTATCAAACCATACAGGAGGAACTTATTTTTCATTAATACTCCCTTTCAATATACCAGCCAACAAAATTGTCGGCGCTGCCTTAATTGCCACGACCGCCGAACCTGGGCAAGTAACCCCGTTACCAGCCAGAGCCATCACTCTACCAATCCATTCCTTCATCTGTTCGATATACGTGCCGGTGCTGTTTTCTGACGGCGGAGCATAAACGTTAGTAATGGTCTCGATCGTCACTAGGCCTTGGTCGATATAGCGTCTTTTTAGATATTCGGTTTGGACGGGGATGCTAGCTTCAAAAGAGTCGTATCGATACCACTTGCGACCGCTGAGCTCAACGCCGGGCTGCTCTGATGTGGCGGTTCGGCCGAAAGCATTATTGGAGTTTGGTGGTATGTGAATGCCGAACGACGATTCTTTTCGGGCAATATTGACCACCCAGGCCGGATTAATGCCGTAACTTTTACCAGCATCAACGAACACCTTTCCCATGCCCACAAATGGAGAGCTCGGGGTTAGTTTGGCGACGTAAGTGTCGATGGCGGCGGCGAATTTCTGCTCGTCAGCCACGGGTGGATAGAGCGGGGTGATACACTCGCTACTGGTTAGCGTTGCCCCAACCGCACCCGTTGCTTTATCCAGCCCTCCCCCTAAGTAAGTTCCAACAATAATAATCGGGAAAACGATTATTCCGAGAATAATCACCAGTGCCGCGACAATCACAATTACCGCCGAGATTCCTGGACGTTTCTGGCGCATTAGAAAAACCCTCCAAAGGCGGCATGCACCCAGTCGGTGGTTTTAGTGGAAGCCTGGGTGAAGCCTAGGCCCAGCCGATCGTTGCCGGCCTCGCTCGGACCAAATGTGGCAGCGGCGCGCGGTGCAAAGAACTCGACGTTGGCCTGACGGTAGGTAATTACCTGCAGCGGTTTGCCGGCGCCATCAACGCTCGCGCCATAGCTCATAGTGGCGTCAAGCAGCTTGCCGGTGAAGTAGCGACTCCAGGCCATCCACAGCTCGGGGTTATTGGCGTCTTTAAACGGTACGCCGTCGTCCCAATCGAATTTGTTCTGGCCTGGTGCTGGGCTATCTTTTACTACTACTGCCGGGTCGGCGTAGTAGCTACTGTCCGACGGCGCTAGAGCGTCTTGGGGATTGTCGAACTGCGGATAGGCAAACCGATCGGGAGGCGGCATGGGGCAGAGGTAATCAACCTTGTAGACGCCAAATAAGTAAATTGCCGCCGCAGCAATTAAGCCAGCTGGCCCCAGGCCAAAAGCCATCGCAATGGCGCCAGCAACTGCCGCATTGGTAAAGCCGGGCGGGGCGGCCAGGGCTTGGTCTACTGAAGCAAAGAACTGCTGGCAGGCCGCGCAGGCGTTTAAGGCGATAGTTATTGCGATGGTGGCCAGGGTAGCTTGGGCCGTGCTCAAACCACTTTGGGCTTGGGTGATTTGGCTGGCGTCGCCGACCGCCCTGGCAGCGGCCAAAGCCCGCGAGGCAGCACCAATGGCGTTGACGGCCCGATATAATTGATAGGCCGATCCGGCCGGTAAGCCCATTGTTGAGTCAGCCCATTGGGTTATGCGATTGGCCAGCAAATCACTACCAATTTGGTTGATGGAGGGCACTAATACTTGGCCATTTTCGATAATTGAGGCGTCGAAATTCCAATCGTTCTGTGAGGCGTAGTACACCGATTTAGCAAAGCCCGGCGGTAGCCCCGAGATGCCAAGATTATTGCCAAACCAGTTCTCCATCGTTCCCCACATGTCTTGATAGCGATCGTCGGTGAAGAAGGCGGTTTTATCCGGGGAAGAGATAAACGAGTAGAAGCTGCCGAGGAAGCTGGTAGATAACCCGCCAAGCGACCCGGCCTGGCCGCTGACAATGTTGATAACCAGCTGGTCCATCTGTCCGACACCGATTTCGCCGTTATACAAACGCTCGAGCGTGCCCGAAGTGTAGTTGGGGTTAATTTTGCGCAGTTCGTTATCGAGGAAAGCAAACAACGAGCTAGTTAGCATTTCAGAACGTTCTTGATTGGTTCCGGAGAACATCACTTTCGAAAAGTTAGCCGGTACCGGGATCTCGGCTTGGCGCAAAAAGGCGTCGGAAATTTTGTATTTGCCGTTGTCGCGGAACTGCTGCATCAGTTCCCGACGAGCCTGGTCGACGTAGTCCGCCACCACCCCGCCGCTGCTGGCGGCAATCTCACTAGCCCGGGCGTTAATTAACGCGCTGTCGGTTAAATTAATGGCATTACGCAGCTCGTCGTAGGTGAGCTGCACTTCGCCGGGCAGGTAGGTATTGGCGAACTTCACCATCTGGGCGGCCGACCAGGATTCGAGGCCAGTTCGGACGTTACCGTCGATGAAAGTCCGGACGTCGGTGACTACCGGAATACCGGTAGCGTCGGTCAGCCATTTAACTAGCAAGTTTTCAGCGGTATAGCCGTAGGCACCGGTACTGCCGGCCAGCGAGCCGTTGTAAGCATCGGTTAGCAGGGTGGTAAGTATCTTGTAGTCAGCCGTTTCAAAGCTGGCGACGTTGACTCCCAAAGCTCCGGCCAACTGCCGGACTCCTTGCTCAATCAGTCGGTCAACTAGCTCGGCACTATTTTGGCTCTGGGCAATATTGAGAATCGCTCCTTTTTCGAACGTTGTTCGCTGGTCGAGGGTGACGCCGATTAGTTTTAGACCCAAGCTAAGCACCCGCTGCTGGGCGGTAACGTCAGCGCTGTCCCAGTTGCCGAGGGTGTCGACGATAACATTTAGCTCGTCGTTGCTTAACTTGTAGTTGTCTTCGAGGTCTAGGTAGTTAAGAATTTTGTCGCGGGTAATGGTTGATAAGTTGCCTTGGGCGGCTAGGCGCGAAAAGGCGTTGTTATCGCTCTGGCCACGCAGGTAAGCAGCACTACTGCCTAGGGCCACACCCAGCCGAATATCGGAAAACTCCAGGGCGTCGATAACGTCGGCGCGTTGCCAGTAAGCGTTATCGGCTCGCAGTTCGGCCAAGCCCCGGCTTTCCCGCAGTCCAAAGCCTTGATAAAGCGTCTGGGGGTTGATGTCGGTAGCCGAGCCGCCTTCCGTTAAGGCAAAGCCCAGCCGGTTTTCGGCCAGAGCGTTACCGTAGTTACGGTAGAGATCGCCTTCTAAGCTGACCTCCACACCCGCCGGCAGGCCAACTAGCTGGGTTAACGAGTTGCTGAAGATTTCGTTCAGACCCTGCTCAAAAGTTTTGTCGCCGTTGATAATGGCGTAGCCCGTGCCGTTATACCAACCGAGGGCTTTATCGGCCTGGTTACCGCCAACCTTGGCCAGTAACCCTGAGTTGTCACCGCGGAGCATCGCTGTAATATCGCCAGCGCCGATTGTCTGTACCGACAGGTCGAGCTGGGCATTAAGGGCTTCGGCGATTTCGCCGTAGTAGCGGCTGTTGCCGGCGCCGCCGTCCAAGTTGTCAGCATTTTCAACGGAAACCGAGCTGTCCGAAGCAATTTTGCGTACCCCCATGCTGCGGCGCAGGTCGCCGTATTTAACATTGCTGTCAGAGTTAGCTAAGTCGCCCAAAACCTCGCGAGTCAGCCCCAACAGCTGATTGGGCACGGCCTTGGAGAGCACTTGGCTAAGGTAGCGCTGGCCAAAATCTTTTAGTATCTGGGTTTCGTTGCCGCTAGCCACAAACATCGAGGTCAGCACATCGATGGGGACAGCTTGGTCGGCGCCGACCGTCTCTAGCTGAATTGTCGGCTGTTGGTTGGCTTTAACGGCAGCCACTAATGCTTGGCGCTGCTCGGGGCTTAAACGTAGAGCATCGGCCAGCAAATTAACGCCGGCCCACACAAAGCCACGGTTATCTTTGGCCTGGATTAGGCCAACGGTACCGTCCATTACTCCAAACGATTGATCGCTGCGAGCGAATTCTTTAAGGGCGGCTTGAACAGCATCGTTACCCAAAGCCTCCTCGAGTGATTTCTTGTCAAAGGTTAGCGTTGGGAGCCCCAAAGCATTTTCTAAAGTTCGCTTGCCGGTACTGGCTAGAATAGCGTCCCAGCCGAAACCGCGTAGCGAGCCGGCCGGCAAGTTGAGCAATTCTTCTATTTGGGCGCGAGCGACCGCAATCCGAATGTCTTGATCGCCGTCGGCAATTGGTAGGTTGGTTGGCAAGTCGGGGAGTGAGCGTTGCAACAACAGCGCCCCGAGAATCTCCGGAACATCGTGCGAAAGTGGGTCGATTTGGATATCGCCAGCGCCGTAATTTTTCAACAGGATATTAGCGCCGACGTAGCGAAAGATTTCTCCCATCGAGAGCCCTTTGACGTAGTCGGCAAAGTCGTCCATCTCGCCGGACTCGTTAAGCATCATCAGGATGCTTTGGGCGGTCATGGTGTTAGCGACCTCAAAGAGGCTTGGTCCTTTCGGGGTAGGGTTGCGGCGGATGCCGTCACGGCTCTGCCAGGCCACTTTGATTGGTTTGGGGCGTTGCCACTTGGTAGTTGAGCCGCCCAAATAGCGTCGCTCAACCATTTTGCAGGTAATCGCCCCAACTTCTGAAACGTCCACCGCCTGGCCGTCGTTGTGGGCCGAGATTACCGAGCCGTCTTCATCGATAGCGGCTAGGGTTTCCCGATCAAAACGGCCGACGCCGTCGGTGTCGTAGTTCTTCAAAATTCGTTGCGTCTTAATGTGTTTAAAGCCACCACCACCCTTCTCGACGGGGGTAATTAAGTAAATTAAGTAGTCGGTTACCCGCACGTCCACCCGGCCTTCACGGATATTGTTAGCGTCTTGCGGGGCAATGGTCAGGGCGGGGCTAGTTAGCAGTACCGGATCGAGCTCTTCGAGCGAATCGATTGGGGAGGCGTCGCCAAGCTGGTCTTCCGGGGAAACGTTGGTATTGTCGGGCTCAACGCCGTCGTCTTGTTGAGCTTGGATTCGGTCAAACCGCCACTGGCCAACGACAAAGAGCGGTTGGGCAACAATCAACAGGCCCAGAAACGTTGCTGCCAATAGCTGAAAGACTTTTTTATTTGTCATCTTCCGTACCTTTTAGCCCCGTTAAATAGCCGGCAGCTATCACGACGCGGCGCCGAGCGCTTTTCGACCGTTTCGCGGCTGGAGCTGGTGTCTATCGCCATGCCGTTACCAACATAAAAACCAACGTGGTCAAAGAGCTTACCAGAGTACTTGACGCTGCTGCAGCTGCCATTGCCCCACCAGATAATATCGCCGGGCTGAAGCTTGGCAGGGTCGTACTGCCCTGCCGTGGGGGCGGGGCTGCGATCGATCACTACTTTTAGAGCGCTGTTGTTCCAAACTTCGGTCGTATTGCCAACGATGGCATTGGGCACGCCGGCCAGGTACATAATAGTGGACGTAAACGATGCGCAGGCTACCTTAGCGGTGGCGCCAGTAATCGAACAGAATTGCAGATTGGGCTGGCCTACCCGCTCTTCGGCCAACGCCGCAATCCAGCTGCCAAACGGCAGCGTGGCTTCAAACGCCCGCATCTCCCCTTGGAATTGGTCGCGCAAGACTTTGCGCCGATCGACACTTTTTTCAATTAGCAGCCCCATCAGCTTGCCGTCCAGTTCAATTTTCTTGGCGGCAATGGTAGTTGACAGGTCGGGGTTGAAACGGTCGGCGTTGGTCTTAATCCGATCGTAGCGCTCGAGCTCGCTGTCGATCACTTCTTTGACTGCCACATCGCTCGCAATTTTATCGCCTGAAATTGCCAGTAAAAAGTTGGAGTGCTGGCGCTGCAGGGCTGTTTCCGGGTACTGGGCGGGGCCTTTGCCGCCGTCACCGTCAAAGGAGAAGAGGACAAAGATAATGGCGACAATTGCAATGATAATTAGAATGATAACCAGCGCAGGAACCCAGAACTCTGAGGTGGCGGCGATAGCCTCAACAGCCGCTTTCTTTATCGTCGCACCCGCCTGACGAGCGATTTGTTTCGCGTACTGCTTGGCTTGTTGTTTAGCCTCTTCTTTCAAGGCTTCTTTGGCTCTTTCTTTTCGGTCTTCTTTGTCTCCGCCGCCAGACAGTGCCGCACCGGCGGCCGCCTCTCCGAACTTGGACTTGCCCGCTGTCGGTGTGCTGGTCGCTTTTTTCAGTTTCTGTTCGCCGGATTTTACTTTTTCTACTTCGCTTTGGGCTTTAGCGCGCTTCTGCTGCTCAAGACGTTCGTTAATTTGTGGGCGGGCATCAATGGTTTGGCCATCGTCAGCAACAGACTCCGGCGGCGGTTCGGCGCCGGGCATGTATAAAACATCAGGGTCGCTTGGTTCGACCGGTTCAATATCGTCGTCGGGGAGTTGCAACGCCGGCTCAGCCATTTGGCGGCGTATTCACTTCGGGCGGAGTGGACTGCCCACCAATGCCGTAGAGCTCCAGCAGCTGTTTCGGATCGGTGGTAATAATTTGATCTTCGGTATAAGACGAAACAATTTGAATGGCTGCCCGGTTATTACCGGCAAAGAACAAGCCCTGGCCGACTTCCGCCTCGGTTAAGAAAAACTTCTCGCCATCGGTCAGTTTGAAAACTTCGGCAATTTTATCGATAGCCGTGGTCGACTGGCCAAGTAATAGTTGGGTTGAAGAGTTGCTAACTACCGATCGGCCGTAACTGGAGCCCAAGAAATCTTCAACGTCTTGACTAATCACTGTCAGACCCAAGTAGTATTTGCGGGCTCGTTTGGCGATGGCGTTCACAAATTTGGCCGAGTCCTCGTAGCGCATCAGCACCCAGCCCTCGTCGATTACCATCATTCGTTTGCGCAAATCACTTTTCACCCGTGCCCAGATGTAGTTCAAGGCCATGTACATGCCGATTGGTCGGAGCTCGTCTTCCATGTCGCGGATCGAGAAAACGGTGACTTTATTGTTCATATCAATGTTAGTCTGGGAGTTAAACAAACCGGCAAAACTACCGTCGGTGTATTTGGCGAGGCGATTAACCAGCGACTCCGTGCTGCTCATGTTTTGGAGCACTGTTACCAAATCGCTCATGGTTGGCGGGGTGTTGGCGTGGCTGGCTGGGTCGGTGGTGATGTCACGCAGGGCGTAGGTTTCGTAAAGGGCCTTGTCGAGCAAGTTGTCTTCCTCGGGGTTAAGACTGCCAGCCATCAGGCTCACCAGACCGTGAACGGCCACGACAGTGCTGCGCAGCAACTGTTCACCGGTTTCGCCAGAGTCTTCGCGGTATTTCGGTAGATCAAACGGGTTAATTTTCTGGGTGGAGTTCAGCGACAGGTCAACGTAGGTGCCGCCAACGGCTTGAGCGAGGGTGCGATACTCGTTTTCTGGGTCAATCACAATTACTTCGGAGCCGAGCATCAAGGAACGGATTACTTCTAGCTTAACGGCGTAAGATTTACCGGCGCCAGATTTGGCAAAAACCACCTGATTGGCGTTCTCCATGCGGAAGCGGTCAAACAATACCAGTGAGCTATTGTGCAAGTTGATGCCGTAGAGCACACCGTCGTGGTGCGATAGTTCGGCCGAGGTGAAGGGGAAGGTGGTGGAGAGCGAAGCGGTGTCGAGATTGCGGACGATATCCATCTGGTCGTCGAGCAGCGGCATAGTGGCGTTGAAGCCTTGCTCCATTTGTAAGAGGGCTTGCTTGGTGTAGATTAACTGCCCGCCAAGGATTGACTCGAACTGTTTGGAAAGTTTATTAAGCTCGTCGATCGTACTAGCGTATATGGTGAAGTAGAGCCCCATCTGGAACAGGCGGGTTTCCCCTTTTTGAAGAGTGTCACGTAGCTCTTCGATATCGCCAACGGCTGTCTCCAGCTCCGGGTTTCGAACCAGCCCTTTTTCGGACTCAATCTGTAAGCTGGACTGTAATTGGGTAGTTTTCCGGCGCAACTGCCCGACCAAAATATTGGTTTCGATTGGGTAGATAAACATTCCTAAATCGAGCGTGGTGTCATAATTGATAATCGGCGAGAGCCAGTTGGCCTGGAGATAGCGCGGGTAGGTGTAAACAAAAAGAGTGCGGAGATAGTAGCTGCCTAGCTGCACGTAGTTGGGGGTGATATTCATGCCTCCCGGGGCAATCACGTCCAGCACACTGGCGATACCCTGGCGCAGAACCGCTTCGGTGTTTTCGGCGTCGGTGGCTTTAATGCCGAGCCGGTTGAAAATTTGGGAAACGGTGGTTTTGCGCATTGTTTTGGCTTCGTTGCCAATATCGGCCGCCGCCGCTTGGTCAATCTTAACCTCGCCAGCGCCAGCCGGCGCAGCTGCCGCTGGCGGGTTAGTCGCTGGCGGTAACAGCTCTGAAATCCCGGCTTTTTTCAGCAAATCCTGCCCTTTTTGTACCACAGGAGCCGTTACTTGTTCGGGGTCGGCTAAGTGTTGAGTGAAGGATTCCTCGGGGTTATAGGAGTTGTAAAACAGCTCAATAATTTCCCGGGTGTCTAGTTCATGGGTTTGGATGCCCAGCGAATTCAGTCGGCCAGCGACGGTGCGGGTCCGTTCACTCAAGACTGTTTTGTATTCAGCAAAGTCTTTGTCGGTCACATCGGTCAGACCAATTCGCTTTTTCCCCAGGATTTTGTCCACGAAGGTCTGGCGCTCTACCGCTCCTTTCACCGTATGGCCGACAATCATATAGAAAGACTTCTCCATGATATTAACCTGTTCGCTTAGAATTTTGATGAATTCCAGGTAGTCTTTCGACTGTTTTTGGAGTAGTTCGTTAATTTCGTTGGCCGAAGCCTGCTCAACTTTTTCCACGTAGGCCGACAAGTCCACCCGTCGCGATTGGATGACGATTTGCAGGGGAAACTTCAGCGAATTCAAAAAGTTTTGGTACTGATAAATCGCCACTTCTTTTTCTTTTTCACTTTTCAAATCAAAGTTTAACGGCATACACCGGACAATCTTGCGCAGCCGGCCGTCTTTCAAGATAACGATGCCGTCGCGAATTCGCTCGATCTGCAGGAACTTCTGGGTAGCAACCGGTTTGTTTTGGGCTTTCTTGGCCATCACTCTTGAGCCCTCGGCAAATCTTGATCCATCACCTGGGCTAATTCACTCACCCGGACGGTGTCGAAGGATTTTTTCGGGGTCGCCGCTTTCGGTGCAACAACCTTCGGCTTGACCTGGTTGGGGCGAGTGTAGTGCTGCCAGACCCGAGCTCGAGGCGTCGAGGCGTATTTCAACATGGCGAAAAAGAACGAGGGGAACGGCCGGTCTTGGATTTTCACAAAGGCCATCGCGAAACTGAATGTCCCGATAGGAATTGCCAACACCCAAAACAGTAACGACAAACCAGACAGTACTAGTTTGTTGAAGAGAATATAGAGAATCACCCCGCCAAAGAGCAAGTAAAAGAACTGGGTCAGCGTCAGCGGCCCAATAATCTTATCCTCCATATCGATGTTTTGGGGAACTTTAAATTGCATCTATCCCCAAAGTACCGTTTTCAACTGCATACCCCTCCATAGTGAATAGTGTAACTTAATCGGGTTAGCCAGCCAATTGAACTAACGGTAGCTGATTGGGGTATTTGTTAGGGCTAACACCTTACCGGCGATTTCAGCTATCTCCCAGTCTGGTGATTGGCCAAGCCGAGCGGAATTTTCGACTAGCACGCTGCAGATAACCAAAAGTTCTTTCATGTAGTTAATTCTTTCCAGTGTTGACTCGGCTTTGAAGGCTGGCAGGCTAGGCGACACCTCCATCAATAGTTTCTCGAGGGCTGGCGGTAAGGGCAGGTCGGAAAATAGCACTTTTTCTTCCAGCCCCAGGCAGTAATTGATGTAGTTTTCGATTCCGGCTGAAATCTCTTGTAACTTTTCTGCCGGGATGTTTTTCAACAGCGGGAACACCGGCATCACGTTGTATCGGGTGATTAATTGGGTTTGCAGTTTGTAGAGGTTCTCTTCGACGGTTTTGTAGATAGCGAGCTGGTTAAGAACTTCTTGGTCTTGTACTGTGCCGATAGCAGTTGCCGGTAGCTCGGGGATATTGAGTGCCCGCAGAGCTTCATCTGGAGAGGTGGGGTTATTTGCCAGAGCTAGCATAATTACTTTTCTGCTATTAGAGCTCGTAATTTTTTTGCCGAAAATCGAGGCGATCACATAGTCTTCGCGTTCCCGCTGATGAAAGGAGACGCTATAAATAGCCGAGGAGAATAAGTCAGTTTTCTTACCTCCCAATCCATCGATCTGGTTAATTGCCCCATTGATGTCCGCGCCACTTTGATAGAGCTGCGCGACCAGGCTATCCAGGAGACCTTCTTCTTGGTCGGTAAGTAAGATATCCGTGTCCATTATTATTTATCCTCGTAGTGGCCGGCTTGATAACCGCCAGACCCGACTAAGAATTGGCTATTTTTTGCAATATCTCTAAATATTCTCTTCTTATCCTCGGGCTTTGCAGCTTCTATGGCGTCAGCCAACACGTCCTTGTCTATGTAATCAACTCCATTAAGGTTAACTGTTCCCTTGCCGTCAATTAACATACCCCCCAACTCAGTAAGTGCGCCATCCCTCCTGTGGTCATTCTGTTTACCAGCCCAAGCCACAAGCTTCTGTGTGTGGGACACAAACTTGTGCTGATCCTTCATCTCCACTCCAAGCGTATCGCCTTTAACAAGCTTGTCTTTGTCTTTAATTTCTTCGTAACTAGCGAGTGCCTCCTCAAGGGTTTCATTTTTCAGCGCCTCTTCAATCGTTGCCTTAACCCCCGCGTCCACGGCTTTGGCAGACTGAGCTTTTTTGGCCGAAATGATAGTTTTTTCTATGCCGACTGCATTTGCTGCCTGCTCTATGTGTTTGCCAGAGAAGAACCCGTGCCCGGCCATATTGCCACCGATAATCAGGTTGTAGTTTGCCTTAACCTTGGTCATTACCTGGCCGTTTTTATTCATAAGATCGAGGTCGTCTTGGCTTAGCGCCTGCCCACTTTGCAGCTGCTTATCAAGCCGATCGTAAATTTCTTTAGCCTTCTTATAGTCGTCAACGTGCTTAGAAAGAATCAGCTCTTCTCGAGCCAAGTTACCCTTAGCGATGCCCTCGTTTTTCCCCACTTCTCCCGTAAGGACGGTAGATTCATTCACCTTGTCGAACACCCTTTGCAGTTCTTCTTTGTTTTCGCCGGCATCTAAGTATTCTAGTTTTTTCTTAGCCGCTTCAGCATCCCTGTGGCCTTCCGCCTTCTGCTTGGCGTAGTCGGCCCTAATCTCCCGGACGTCCAAAGTCGTCCCAAATCCAAATCGGTCTCTGAGCTCCCCAGCCTTGATCCTTTGATTAGCGTCCACTTCTAATTCCTGACTAGCCAATTCTTTCTCTAACACTTCTAGTTTCTGCTTGTTAAGCCCAGTCTTGCCGGCAAGAATTTTTGCCTTGCCGCGCCGCTTCAGCTGATCAATATCTTTCTCCGCATTGGCTTTTTGCTGCTCTCTCCAACCCTGGAATCTAGCAACGCCCGGCATGCGATAACCGATCTGTTGACCTTTTTGGGCTGCGTATTCTTTTGATGCTTTCACGGCGGCATCGGTGCCGCTGTACTTTTTAAAAGCGGTGGTAGCTTTATCGATAACAGATCCGCCAAACTTGGACGGAATAGCCAGCGCGAAGAAGAAGAGCATATACATTATCGCAATCTTTAATATAGAGTCCCCACCCTGCCTGGATATTTGAAGTATCAGCCAAAAGACGGCAGTCATGGCCGGCAATATAAACATCCATTTTGTGAAAAGCTGCCACCATTGGGTAAAGTACTTTTCTTGACCTGGTATGCCGTAGGCAACAAACGCCAACGGGGCGAGGATGGTAAGCAGGTAAATAGCGGCCAGTCGAATAAACATCACTAACGCCAGCCATAACATTCCGATAAGAAGGATTAACCCCAAAACCAACACGATTAACGGCGCCGAAAACGCTGCAGCGCCACCAGTTAAGTTAATTATCTGTACCAATGAACCTATTCCGACATTTCCGAGCACAACGCGGATAAAATCTTGAAACAGGAGGGTTTGACCCTCGATATCAAAGCCGGGGGAACGCTCAACAAAAAAGTAAATTGCCACCGTGGAAATATCCGCTATATAACGAATAATCAGTAAGCTGGCGTTTGCTAAGACGATCCCAATCAATAGGTTGGGCAGAGCCTTCTTGATGGTGTAGGTGTCGATATTGATTCGGGTGATGTTGGAGAAAGAGATTGCCAGCAGGCCCAGAATAAGGAGGATATTAATTATCCCCCTGACAATTACCCAAGACGGGTAGACAAACCCGCTGGGGTCAACAATCCGCTCGGCCAGTGTGCACTTCCGCCCAGTACCCGTGAAACTGTCGTCGCACTTTTCGCCGTCCTGGGCTTGGGCCGAGGTAACAAAACCAACTCCCAACTGGCTCGAAGCCTGGTCTAAGTGCGGCGTGAAAAATAGTAAGCTACCGCCGAGCAGGAACAGTAAGGCCAACCTACGCATGGTAGAGGAAGTTAAACGGGCTGCGGGCAATCCCGGCCGCGTACAGAATCACACTTGTTGCCCAGTCGACGATTGGGTTAACGACCCAGTCGTATATACAAATGGCGGCACGCGATATCATATTTAATTCGTTTGGGTTAATCCCTAGCTCATTGAGGATAGCGGGAGGGCCAACCAAGATGTTGCCACCGGTAACAATCCAAGTGGCACTACAGCCGCCGTCGGCAGTGGCGGTGAAGGGGGCGCTATTGACGGTTACTCCCCAAAACTGCGCCCAACCTGCTGCGGGGACTGTGATGCAGTTACCGTTTAACTCCCCGGCCAACTTATCTGCCCAGCCCGGCACTAAGTTAACGTAACGATAATCGTCGGTGCTATTCGGGCCGATACTATACACTGCTTCCTCGCCACAATTTTCTTTTGCCGGGTCTTTTGGTACGTGGTTATAGATGTAGGTTAGTAACTTTTCGTGTTGGCTGCGATTAATGTCGAAATTTGCCGGGATCGGGTCGTATTTTCCTTTTTTCACTCCTGTTATGTCGGCGTCATAAATGAAGTCCTTGCGAAACTCGTCGTTGGCTACGAGGAAAATATTCGGGACTTTTTCTGTGGCATTACCACCCTCCAGTAAGTAGGCTTCGAATATTAGCCAATCAACATTACCCCAAAGCACCCAGCCGGACCCCTCGCCGCCGATATGGGCTAAAACAAAACGCAGCGCCGGCCGCTGCAGAGCAGTACTGCCAGGGAGGTCTATGTACGGTGGGTTGCCGGCTTCCTCAAAGCGTTCAATAGAGAGTGTCCCAAGGTTTTGGCCAGAGAACCATCCCTGTGCTTGCTCCTTGCTCACGGCGCTTCCTGCCGAACCATCAGTCTTTAGGCTGTAGTTGAAGACGCTGGCGTATGGTACGTATGTCTCCCCGGCAATTGAGCCGATGGAAGCGATGCTACCCGAACTAGTGCTGGCATAGGCAAAGGCCTGCACCGGGTGCTTTTCGCTCAACGAGCCCTGGCCGGTAGTAGGTATGAATTCGTTACCATCGGCAACCCCAACAAAAACACCTGGGTGGTTGACTGGGTTGCCACCAACCTGGGCCGGCTCCTGGTTGATAACTACGTAACGAAAGGTAGGTACTGATGTACGGAAATCGAACCTAGCAACAAGTTGTTGGTCATCATTATAGAGTTCAAGCAGCGACCCCTCTGCCTTGCTTTTATTCTGCTTGCTACCGTAAGCGTCGAATTTCGGATTGGTGAAAGTTACGTCGGCTACTTTCCAACGTTCAAAAACCCCGTCTTTTGAGAGGAATGAGTAGGCTACATTAACAGTTACGTACCCTATCAACTCGTCTGGCGCGCCATCTTCTGAGACCTGGAACCGAGCAGATGCCGTCACTTTAGCTTCACTGATTCGCCTGAGATTGAGGGTCTTACTTGTGTATGAAAACTTTGGCTCACCAATGGCCATGGCGGGGCTTGCCAGCCCGAATACGCCCGAAAATGTTACAAGGGTTGCCATCGAAAATAGTACAACCCGTCCTGCTCTTTTCAAAAACCCTCCCCTCATCTGCTTATAGCATACCAGCCTTGGTAAAAATGTGAGCCCTTTCTGATGACATGGAGGGCGGGAAGTGCTATGCTGTTGGCAATTCACCACGGAGGTGGTGCGCACATAATGAGAACGGTATCGCTTATCATTGCCATTCTGGTGCTCTGCGGGTGCCAGCGGCCACAAGAAATGCCAGTTGCTGGCGATCCGGTGGTCTCGGCCTCAATGGTCGCCACCAGCATCGTCGAGCCTGTTTCGGGAGACCCTACCTGGGTCAAGAACAGCCCGAGGCTTTACAAAGCCCTTACTTCTATCGATCGACCCGATGAGCAACTCTCGGATTTGCTTGGGACGCCATACTTGCAGCTCGACTACAAAAAAGGCTTTCGTAGCTATACATGGTACGAGCACGACAGCCAGATGATCGACAACAATAAGGTTGCTGGTCAATGGGACGCAAGGTACGAGGCATCCCTAAGGAAGGGGTCGGAAAAGATCAATGCTCTGCAGCTAACAATGAGCTTCGGCTACAGCCGGAGGCAGCAGCAGACACCGAGCTTGAGAGAGATTCTCTCCCTCTACGGGGTGAGCGACCTCGAAAAGCTGGACATTCGTGCAAGCGATGGTGCTAGTGCGAACGGGGTTACAGTGATAGCTCCAGTCGGGAGCGCACTGCTAATAGTACGAGCAACCTGCCAAAACAGCCCACTACTTGTGGAGGCTAAGACGGACCTGTCGACCGGCAAAACAACGAAATTTGCCTCTCGCAATCCAAATCTCGTCTTGGAGGCGGCTCGACCCTGGGCAATCTACTTGGGACCAGCGGATATCAACCCGTTTGATCCCTTGGGCGGCAAGCCGTCACTGCCCAGTGAGAGGCTTCCTGAATCTGGAAAAAGGATTCGTCTGTAGTGGCGATGTTCACAAAGTTCGGGGTTGGCGTAAGCCAACCCCTTTTTTATTCTTGATACAACGGATCGAGTTCTTTGACTTTTTCTTTCAGCTCCGGCCGGTAGTGGCTTGCTAGTATGGCAGCATCACGGCTGTTCGGTAGTAATTCGTAAGCCTTTAGAACAATTGGCTCAACCAGTTCGGGAGCCGTTTTTTCAACGGTCTTGGCCAAGCTAATCATTTTCCGGCCGTCAGTTTGTGCGGCTAGATAGACTGCCATACTCGCTTGACGCTGCTTGTCGCTAGCTAGCTCGATGGCCGCCAACTCGCTGTCCTGGCGAGTGTGAATCCAGCTCAAATAACTGCCCAGTCCGGCGATGATAATTAATACCGGCAAGTAAAACCAGAATCGCCCAATCATCACCCGAGCATATCCTTATTAATCGTCCGGACGACAAATGGGGAAAAGTCTTCCAACAGAGTTAATTGCCGTTTCAGCACCGATGTCAGAAAGTTTTGACTTTGTCGGACTCGAGCCGGGTCGGTGGATTCCTGAATAATTTTCTTTTGGTACTCAATCATTTCATCGGCAAAGTCGTGCCAGAAAAATTCATACAGTTCCTCTAGGGCCAAGCCCAATTTGTAGTTGGCCATCAACCGCTGGTTATCTCTCTCAATTTTTTCTAACTTAGCTAAAAACTTCTTTTCAACTTCATCAATTTTGGGACTTGGGACTTGGGACTTGGGACTTCCGGTTGTCATGGCCACAAACCGGCTAGCATTCCAGATTTTCGTCACAAAATTGCGATACTTGAGAACTTTCTGCTCGGAGAATCGTTGTGACACACCAGCGCTGTTCCCACCTATCAGGCTCATCCGTAAGGCGTCGGCGCCGTATTTGTCGATTAATGTTAGCGGGTCTAAGACATTTCCTTTGCTCTTGCTCATCTTTTGTCCCTGCTCGTCCAGGACTAGACCATGGAAATAAACTTCTTTAAACGGAATTTGCTCCGTTAGCGCTTGGCTCATCATAATCATCCGCGCGACCCAGAAAAACAGAATGTCGGCACCGGTTTCCAGAAGACTGGTTGGGAAGTAACGTTTGAAATCGTCGTCGCTGGGTTTACCTCGAGCGGAGTCGAGAGGCCAGCCAAGTGTCGAGAACGGCCAAATCCCTGCCGAAAACCAGGTGTCCAGTACGTCTGGATCTTGGATCATTTCACACTTTCCGCAAACTGGGCATTTATCCGGCTTTTTCGTGGCGATTATGGGCTTTTCATTTTCTGACCCCGCGCTTTTTATGCAATAAAAAGCCGGGATCTCATGTCCCCACCAGAGCTGCCGGGAGATGCACCAGTCGTGCAAGTTCTCCAGCCAATTGAAGTAGACTTTCTCGACGCTTTTCGGGTGAAATTTAATCTGACCACTTTTTACCGCCGCCATGGCCGCGTCTTTCAGGGCGGTTGTTTTCAAAAACCACTGTTTCGACGGTAGCGGCTCGATAATTGCTCCGGAGCGTTCGGATATTGGTTGGCGGATGTCGTGCTCGGTCACTTTTTCCAGCAGCCCTAATTTATCCAAATCGGCAACAATTTTCTCCCGGGCTTCCGCTACTTTCAGCCCGGCGTACGGCCCGCAGTCAGCGGTCATTTTACCGAATTGATCAATCACCGGTTTGCTGGCTAACTTATGCTTTTGGCCCAGCTCCCAGTCGAGCGGATCGTGGGCGGGGGTAACTTTCAGGGCGCCAGTGCCAAACTCCGGATCGACGGATTCGTCGGCAATCACTGGCAACTTTTGTAGCTGCCCCTGCTCGTTTTTGAACTCAATTTCTTTACCGACGTATTTGGCGTAACGCTTATCGATCGGATTAACGGCAATGGCGGTATCGCCCAGCTTGGTTTCCGGCCGGGTGGTGGCAACAGAGATCGGGCCGTATTTGATCCAGTAAAGCTTGCCGGTGCCTGGTTGGTAGATAACTTCGTCGTCGGAAACGGCGGTCTGGAGTTTCGGATCCCAGTTAATTAAATAGGTGCCTTGGTAAATCAGCCCCTTTTCGTGCAGGCGGATAAAAGCGGTTTTGACGGCCGCTTGGGATTGGTCGTCCATCGTAAAACGGAACCGGTTCCAATCGGCCGACAATCCGAAACGGCGCAATGAAGTCTGCATCCGCGGCAGGTAGTAGTTAATCCAGGTCCAAACTTCTTCAAGGAATTTCTCGCGGCCCAAGTCGGTGCGGCGCTTACCTTCCTTCTGAAGTTTTTTCTCCACTAAATGCTGAACAGCAATGGCGGCGTGGTCGGCCCCGGGGAGCATTAGCACGTCGTGCCCAAGCCGGCGCTGATGGCGGGCAATGGCGTCGTGAACGGCGTAAGTTAGGCCGTGACCTAAGTGTAAATCGCCGGTGACGTTAGGCGGCGGGATAACGATGGAGAACGGCTCGCCTTGGCCAGTTGGTTTGAACTCACCAGCGTCTTCCCAAGATTTATACAAATCCGGCTCTTTGGTGTGATCGTATCTAGTGGGGATTTCGTTGGTCATGGCGTCAACTCCAGGTTGGGATTGGCCTCGACATCATACCAGTTATCAGGTTTTCCAAACAAATGCTTGAAAACGGCCGCCGCACCAATCATGGCGGCGTTGTCGGTGCAGTATTCGAGCGGTGCCAGGTGGAACTGAACATCGCCCCGAGCATTTTTAACGGCTTTTTCCAGCTCCACCCGCAGATGGTGGTTGGCAGCGACGCCGCCGACCAAACAAACCGAGCGGACTTCCGGGTTGGATTGCAGGGCGGCGACGGTTTTACGGCTGATCGTCCGGGCAACGGTGTCTTCAAAGCTAGCGGCAATGTCGGCTCGGAGATGCTCCGACAACGGCTGCTTCTGCTTTTCCAGGGTATGGAATACCGCCCCCTTCAAGCCGCTAAACGAAAAGTCTAGGTTGTCGCGTTCGTTGAGGCCGATCGGGAAGTCAAACGCGTCGCGCTTACCGTGTCTGGCTAATTCAGAAACGGCCGGTCCGCCCGGGTAGGGGAGGCCCAACATTCGAGCGACTTTGTCGAACGCTTCGCCGGCGGCATCGTCGCGGGTAGCGCCAAGCAACTGGAAGCGGTAGTGCCGTTCCATTAAAACCAGTTCGGTGTGGCCGCCAGAGACAATCACAATTAAGGCCGGTAACTCCGGCAGGGCTTCACCTAGCCAAGCGCTATATACATGGCCGGCCATATGGTTAATCGCAAAAAACGGCAGGCCTTTAGTCATGGCAATGGTTTTAGCCGCCGCTACACCGATTAACAACGATCCAATTAGCCCTGGCCCGGCGGTAACGGCGACAGCGTCGTAATCCAAGCGCTGGGAGTTGGTGGCTTTTTTCAAAACGGCCGGCAGATTCTCGACGTGTAAGCGCGCTGCGACGTTGGGAATTACCCCGCCGGAATCAGCGTGGATGGCCATCTGCGAGGCGAGCGCTTCACTCAAAACTACCGGCCGGAAATTGTCTTCCGCCACAATTGCCGCAGCCGATTCGTCACAACTAGTTTCAATCGCCAGTATCTTCACTCCTTCATTTTACCTGGAATAACCTACTTGTTGCAGGGTATACTTACAACCGTGATCCCGTCATATTTTCAGACTGACGCCTGGGGAAAATTTAAAGCCGCTACCGGCTGGCGAGCGACGCGTTACGATAACCTGCTCGGGCTGGAGCGCCGCTTGCCGTTCGGCAAGTCCATGCTCTACTTCCCAGAGATTCCTTACAGCGAAGAAGCGCTCGTGACGCTCGAAAAAACTGTCCGCGATGGCGTCGCTGCCAAACACATCTTTACCCGCTTCGAGTTCCTGACTCCCTGGTCGGCAGCCGCCGCCCAAACTCTCCACGAGCTGGGGTTGGTTAAATCTTTTGAAGAAGTCCAGCCGGAGTACCGGCAGTGGGTGCCGCTGGAAGGTAGCGAAGAGGACATTTTGAAGCAGATGAAGCCAAAGGGTCGCTACAACATTGGGGTGGCCGAACGCAATAATTTGGAGGTAAAAACGGGTATGACCAACCAATTGTTAACCGATTTTTACGACCTGTATTTTGAAACTGCCCGCCGCTCTAAGTTCTCTGGTCGCAGCGCCGCCTACTTTCAGGAGCTCTGTAACCTACTAGCCGAAAACAACCAGGGCGAGATTGTGGCTGTCTACCAGGGGAAAAAGGCGTTAGCCGCCGGTATTATTCTTTATTACGGCGCCATGGCTAGTTATCTCTATGGCGGCTCAGGCGGCGACCGCAACCTGATGGCGCCGTATTTAATGCACTGGGAGGCGATCAAGCGAGCCAAAGCCCGGCACTGCAAAATCTACGACTTACTGGCAATCGCCCCGCCAGAGGCAGGCGACAAACATCCCTACGCTGGCCTAAGCCGATTTAAGTCACAGTTTGGCGGTTCAGCAGTCCAGCTGCTTGGCAGTTGGGACTTGGTCGGGAGTCCCTTCTGGTATAAACTGTACCAATTCGCCGAAAAAAGGCGACGAAAAATTGCCAGATGACCAACTTTCTAAAAAACATCGGCCGCAAAGTCTTTAGCCGCAAAATGATAAACCGTTACCACTTAGTACTGGCGATGTTGGCGAACGTCGTTTACGGTTTCCCAGCCAAAAAACTAAGAATTATCGGTGTTACCGGTACTAACGGCAAAACCACCACCTGTCATATGATTGCTTCAATTTTGGAGGCCGGCGGCCGAAAAGTTGGTATGAGCTCCACCACCACCTTCAAAATTGGCGGTGAGCTGATTGAAAACAACATTAAAATGACGACCGTCTCGCCATTTGCTCTACAGAAATTGCTGAAAAAAATGGTCGAAGCCGGCTGTGAAGACGCCGTGATTGAAGTTACTTCCATTGCTCTCGACCAGCACCGGCTCTGGGGGCTGGAGTTTCACACCGCCGTCTTTACCAACCTCACTCACGACCACTTGGACTATCACACGACCATGACCGAGTATCGCCTGGCTAAAGAGCAGCTTTTTGCCCACCATCCGGAGCTGTCAGTGGTTAACCACGACGACCCCTACGCCAAGGATTTTCTTAAGTACCCGGCCGATCACGTGCTAACTTACGGCCTGCACGGTCAGCCGCTAATTGCCGCCAAAAAACTCTATGCCCGCCCGGGCGGGACCGATTTCGTGCTGGTGATTGGCCAGCGCCAGGCCAGTATTAACCTGCCGTTACCGGGAGAGTTCAATGTTTACAACGCCTTGGCCGCCGCCACGGTCGGGATTGGGCTGGGTTTGCCGATTGAAGCGGTGGTGGTTGGCTTGCGTCGCGTCACCGCCGTGCCGGGGCGAATGGAAGTGGTGGACGTTGGCCAGCCGTTTACAGTAATTGTTGACTACGCCCACACCCCTGATGCCCTCCAAAAAGTCTATGAAACTGTTAAGCCAACAGTTCGGGGCAAGCTAATCTCGGTTTTGGGAGCCACGGGGCGGCGCGACAAAACCAAACGGCCAATTTTAGGCGCGCTGGCCGGCACCTACGCTGATTATGTTTTTGTGACGAACGAAGACCCCTACGACGAAGATCCGGAGCAAATTATCAACGAAGTCGCTAACGGCATCTCCAAAGGGCGGCCGAAACGGGGGCGAATGAAAATCAACAAAGAGTCGGAAGTGCCGTTCAAGTACCGCGAAAGCGGCGAAGATTTGTGGTGGTGGCGGGTGCCGAACCGCGAAGTCGCTATCGAGCGGGCACTAGAGCTAGCCCGGCCGCAGGATATGGTGCTGGTTACCGGCAAGGGGGCGGAAAAAGTGATGGCGGTCGGTAGTCAATTAGTGCCGTTTTCGGACAGGGAAGTTTTGGAAAAACTGCTGGAAAAATATCGAGTTTAATTGCTTTTTGCAGGAGGTAGGGGGCTCATGTTGCGAAGGCCGCCCCCTTCCTCCTGCACCTCCACCCCCGCCACGCTTCCCGCAGGGGCGAGGAGCAAAAGCTGGCTCTCGGACCTGCTGTGGGTCAGGTTCGCCGCTTTTGCGATAATTTTAAATGCGAAAATACCTACTACAACCCTTGGCTTTTTAAGTTGGATATGGTATATTGCGCCTAATTCTGGTGTGTAACTCACCAGCGGGTGTTAAAAATATGACTCAGAACTTGCAAGTCAAGATGATGATCCGTCTTGGGGACGTCAATCCAGGGACGTTTCGCGAACAACTAGGAAGAAAAGGTCACAGTATCAGTGATTGGGCCCACGACATGCTGTACAAGACCAGTGCTGTCGGCGAGCCGACAGATCTGAACTTGGTTGTTCGATCCAACGAAGAGCTTGGGTTCCCGGATGGTTGCACTGTCGCTGAGACGTTTGATGCCGCCACCAAGCTAGGCCTCGGGCGTTGCCCGTCTGAAGCTGGGCCCCAGCTTCTGCTCCAATGTGAGGCCCTCCCTACGGAGGAAGATCTTCTGGTCGCAATGGATCCGATTAAGGACTCCTGTGATAATCCGCACGTTTACGCGATTGTTCGACGCGATAAAAGAACGTGGTTGCACGCCAGTAATGGCGAGGCGATTAACCGGTACGGCGGAAGTACAAATTGGGTGTTCGTTCGTCCGGAGTAACAATTCAATGCCCCAGCCACTGGCCGCGCGAAAGCGCGGCCTTTTCTTTACCCAAAATACCTACCCTAGCCCTTGACTTTTCAGGTTAGATATGGTATGGTTATTGCGCTCAAACGCAGGAGTGCACAGATACATGTCAAAATTACAAGATCAAGACCGAGGTCTTCGCTTCTTTGAAGAGGCGGTTGAAGAGCTGTCGGAAGAGAACTTCGAGGATTATTCCTTGACTTCAAGGAAACGGGTGTATCGTCCCGGCCAAATTCTTTCACCAAAAAAGCTGAAGGTGGGGATGACAGTCATCGTTGTTGGATCGCCCAACTCACAATTCATCTACGACGACGCCAGGGAACTCAGGGTAATCACCTTTCTTGACTTCGACACTAGCGTTCTTTCGTTCTTCGAACACACTGGTGAGAAATTCAACGAGAGGATGGAGGGACACCGCAAAAATGGTAACGGGTTTCTTAGCACAATTGAAACGCTCCTTGCCCTAATGAATAGCTACAGGTTTGATAGCCTGTCGCTAGTCAGAGGTAAAGAGGGAGAATGGGACAACAGGTCCTGGCTGGAGTACCCATGATTGCGGCAACACATTTATGACGGCCCGAAGCATTTTTGCTTCGGGCTTTTTCTTTACCCATTTTTCCCTTCCCACCTCTCGGTTAATCCGGTATTCTCAACGCAAATGTCAAAGGGCTTACCGAAGATTTTATTACTGGATGCTAACGCCTTAATTCACCGGTCGTTTCATGCCATTCCGCCGCTAACCACGCCGAAAGGCGAGATAGTTAATGCCGTTTACGGCTTTGCCAACGCGTTACTGAAAGCGATTAAAGACGAAAAGCCCGACTACGTCGTGGCCTGTTTTGATGTCGGCAAAGACACGTTTCGCAACGTTATATATAAAGAGTACAAAGCCCACCGCAAAGAAACCGACCACGCCCTGACCCTGCAAATTCCTCGGGTTAAAGAAATCGTCGAAGTGTTGAATATCCCGCTCTTTGCCCAAAAAGGGGTTGAGGCCGACGATTTGGTTGGCTCGCTGGCTCGTATCGCCAACGATAAAGGCCTGGAAGCGGTGATTGTTACTGGCGATAACGACGCCCTCCAGCTGGTCGGCGACATGGTTTCGGTTTACTCCTTACGCCGCGGCGTCACCGATACGCTGACCTACGATCGCCAGGCCGTCAAAGCCAAAATCGGCGTTTACCCGGAGCAAATTGTCGATTACAAAGCCCTGGCTGGCGACTCTTCCGATAATATTCCTGGCGCACCCGGCATTGGCCCGAAAACCGCTGTCGAGTTGCTGGAGAAATATAAAACCCTCGAAGGGATTTACCAACATCTCGAGGAGCTGAAAGAGCGGCCGCAGACAATTCTCCGCGACAATAAAAAGCAGGTAGAGATGTCGCAGGAGTTAGCCGAAATCAAAAAAGATCTGAAAATTGACTTGAATTTGAAAGAAGCCGACGTGAAGAACTTCGACTTTTCCAAAGTGGTTGGCCTGTTCCATGAATTGGATTTCAAATCGCTCCTAACTAAGCTACCGGCCGGTTCCAACGGCGGCCAGGCAACGTTGTTTGGCGCCGACAACAGCGGCGAGCCAGAAGAATTCAAGCCCCAGCTACCGTTCGAAGCGATTACTACCGAGAAACGCTGGAACGAGCTGAAAGAGACATTGCTCAACCAAGAGATGCTGGTAATTGATACCGAAACGGTTGATTTGGAAGGTCAATTAATCGGTATTGCCTTTGGTTGGGGGAAAGACGACTCGGCCTACCTGCCGCTGGCCCCGGCCTATCCAAGAGGCCTGCCGCTGGAAAAAATCCGGGCGGGTATTAACGAAGTCCTTGGCAACGCCGATATCCGAAAGATCGGCCACAACATCAAATACGACCTCGGTGTCTTACGCCGGGCTGGGCTACCGGTAAAAAATGTCTGGTTTGACACAATGATTGCTTCCCAACTGGTCAACTCCCAACTTTATTCTCACCGGCTCGACGACATTTCTTTCTCCGAGCTCGGCTTTAAAAAAATCTCTATCACCCAATTGATTGGCAAGAAAAAAGACCAGTCGATGGCGACAGTGCTGCTGGAAAAACTCGCCGCTTATTCCTGCGAAGATGCCCTAATTACCTGGCGGTTGTTTGAGCATCTACGAAAAGACGTTGAAGAAAAATCGGTCAAAAAAGTGTTTTACGAAATCGAAATGCCGCTCTTGCCCGTACTTGAAGAAATGGAAGCCCACGGCATTAAAATCGACCGGCCGTATCTGAAAGAGCTGGAAGGGAAGCTGCAAGCAAAGCTGAAAAAAATCGAAAGCGCTGTTCGCCAAGCGGCCGGAGAAGATTTCAACGTGGCTTCGCCCGGCCAACTTCAACAGATTCTTTTTGAGAAGCTCGATTTGCCAATTATTGGCATTAAGAAAAACAAAAACGGCTACTCCACCGACGCTGACAGCTTGGCCAAGCTGAAAGATAAACATCCGATTATCGCGCTAGTGCTGGAGTACCGGGAAATTGCCAAACTGTTGAATACCTACGTCGAAACGCTACCGGTGTTGATGGATAGTAACGACCGGGTTCACACGTCGTATAGCCAGATTGGGGCGGCGACCGGCCGGCTCTCTTCCAACAACCCCAACCTCCAGAACATCCCAATCCGCACCGAGTTGGGCAACCAGGTTCGCCAAGCTTTCATTGCCGATAAGGGCAAAGTACTGCTTGGTACCGACTACTCGCAGGCCGAGCTGCGGGTGTTGGCCCATTTGAGCGAAGACCCCCAACTGATCGAGGCGTTCCACAACGCCGCCGATTTTCACGCCGCGGTAGCAGAACGGCTAGGAGTGGATCGCCGGGCAGCGAAAGCGATTAATTTCGGCATTATCTACGGCCTCGGCGCCAATGCACTAGCGCGCGATCTGAACGTTAAAACCGAAGTAGCGCGGCAATTTATCGACAAATACTTTGAAACTTTCCCCGGAGTGGCGGCGTTTATTGAAAAAATGAAACGACAGGCCCGCGAACAGGGTTGGGTGGAGACCCTCTACGGCCGCAAGCGCTACCTACCAGACATCCACTCGCCGAACATGATGCTGCGCAGTGCCGCCGAGCGGATGGCCGTTAACATGCCTAACCAGGGGACGGTGGCGGATTTGATGAAGCTCTCGATGGTCAAACTTCAGGGGGAGCTGCCAACAGAAGCGAAAATGCTACTGCAGATTCACGACGAACTATTGTTTGAAGTCGAAAAAGGCGCCGAGGCGAAAGTGGCCAAGGTGGTTAAAGAAGTGATGGGTAGCATCGCCGAGCTAAAAGTCCCCCTAATTGTCGATACCAAAGTCGGGCCAAACTGGGCGCAGATGAGGCCGCTGTAATGCTAGTTTTTATTGAAGGCAGTGATAGCTTCTTGGCGCTCCAGGCGATTCAACAGATTAAAAGAAAGTATTTAGCTAAAAACCCGGACGGGGTGGAGCTGCTAGATATTGATGCCGCTGACGGCGTGCTGAACTGGGCCGACCTCCAGGCCGTGCCGCTATTTGCCCAAACCCGCTTAGTAATTCTCCGGCGAGTCGGCCAGCTGACTGTCGCCGAACAGGAAAGCTTAGCCGGATTTTTAACCACTAGCCCAGCCAGCACCGTGGCAGTACTCTGGGACGAAAAAGCTCTGCCGGCCAAAAGTGCCCTGGCAGCAGCACTGCAAGTCGCTAAACGAATCAGTTCTGCCCCTCTTTACGGGAGCGCTCTGAAAAACCACCTAATTGCTCGAGCGAAACTGCAAGATCACCAACTTACTGATAGCGAGATTGGGCAGTTGGTCAGCGACCACGGCTCGGATTTATGGGCCGGGGAGACGGCAATCACCGTCTTGGCGCTGGGTGGCCAGGGAGAGGCCCGTAACAAGGCTCGGCCCAGTGAGCAATTCGCTCTGTATCGAGCCGTTCAAACCGGCAACTGGCGCTCCGCCGCTAATTTTATCCGCCAAGATATCGCTGCCGGTGCGCCCATTGAACTGTTGATTGGGATGATCGCTTCGGCGTTGCGCAAGCGTCCGGCCACTCCGGAGCGCCGGGCCGTTACCGAAGTATTAGCCGATGTAGACCTGGGTCTGAAGACCGGACTGCTTGATGAACAGTCGGCCGCAGCGCTGTTTATCGCCGAGTTACCCATTCGACGGCAAAACCGGGTAAAATGGGAGGCACTATGGGAGGAGAGTTTGGGAGCGTAGTACGAGGGGAAGATGTGGCAGCTAGTTAGGTCACTAGGCTTATACCAGCGCTCGCTCGGGCTATTTTTACTAATCGCTGTGTTTGTGGTGGTAACAACCCAGCTGCGGGTACTACGAGCCGACAATGGCGTGGAGAACTTCGGCTTCACTGGGAACCCGGACAGCACCGTTTACTACGAATTAGCCAACGACGGCACAGTTTACCTAGGACGATCCAAGGCTGATGCCGAAACTTTTACCACCGACAACACCTATCGCTACCGTCTTCAGGTAATTAACCAACCCGACAGCTTAATTGAAGAGCTGTTCTTTGTGGTGGCGCTGCCGTTTAACGGCACCGAAGATACGGTTGGCTACCGAATGATTAACAACGGTGGGGCCGACTCGGTGAGCGCCGTGCTGTACGACCCACGAACAATTCTATTCACCGCCACCGGGATTGGAACGAACTCCCAATTGGCAATTGAATTTGAAGTACCGAAAGATTTAATTAGCAAAACCGCCGTTTTCCAACTGCGTGAAAAGTTAGCCGCCCTGCCACCAGCCGTTTGGGCGGGAGTGTCGATTGGCTTACCAAGCCTGGCGGGCTTACTATTGTTAATTACCGCCCTGGCGCGAAATCGTCGGGTCAGCGCCCTGGGTAAGCAGGTGGAGCAGCCGCCGAGCCGCCTGGCGCCGGCAATGATCGGTATTTTGCTGCGCGGCCGGCTCAACAACCGCGATATTGCCGCCACACTCTTAGACTTGGCCCACCGTGGTCACCTGGTAATTCGCCACCTGTCTAACGACGACTTTCGCTTCCGTCGGCAAGTCGGCACCGACAAGTTAGAAGACTTTGAGCAGGCTTTTCTCGATCAAATTTTCGGGGTCAATAACGAACAGGCCAGCGCCGAAGAGATTAACTTCTCTTTGGCTCAAGAAGTATTTAGCAAACGGATTAGCCAAGCGTTCGTACTGGCTTATCGGCGAATCGGCGAGCTGGGCTTTTTCACTACCAACCCCTTGAGAGTCCACTTGCGCTACCAAATTGCCGGATTGCTGCTGTTTTTGTTGGGTATCGGCGGCTTCTTTACTAATTTATTCTTAGTCACCGGCGCCCAACTGTTTCTATTTTTCTGGGTTGGCATGGTGATATCGGCATTGCTCGTACTCTGGTTCTCCCGCAGTATCCCAGCTCGAACAATTTACGGCGACCGAGAGTTGGCGAAGTGGTTGGCCTTCGGCGAGTTTTTGGCTTCCGAGGAGCGGGTTAACTACGCCGCTCACAGCCAAGAGCAGTACCTGGCCTACCTGCCGTACGCCATTGTCTTCGAAGTGGAAACCGAGTGGACCAGCCGGTTCTACGAGCTGCCGTTCTTCCAGCCCAGCTGGTATATCGCCGCTAATATCAGCACAATTGACCAATTTGCTAACAAAGTTTTCCCCTTGTTTGGCTATCTCTCCCACGTCCTGGCAATTACTACTCAACCTGCCGCGCGCTAGACAGCCGGTCGACATAGCGGATTTGGCTAATTGGAAATAATACGAAAGCGGCCCGGCCTTGGATGTCTTGACGCTGAACCGGCCCCCACAAGCGGGAGTCGCTGGAACCAGGGCGGTTATCGCCAACTAGAAAATATTCATCTTGTTTCAGCTGAAGTGAGGTAATTTCTTGGTACGGCGGTGTTCCGGCGGTAATTGGGTACTGTTCTTCCAGTAGCGCGCCGTCAACGTGAAACTGGCTATCGCGGTATTCAATAAACTCACCAGGCAGGCCGATAACCCGTTTAATTAACCGAGTTTTTTTCGGGTCGGCCGGGAAGCGGGCGGCCACCACGTCGCCGCGTTGAACACCCTTGCCGCCGAAGTAGCTAATTTTCTCCACCACCACTAATTCACCAGATTGAAAATTCGGCACCATACTGGAGCCGCTAACTGGCAGGGGGACGCCAAAGAATACAATAATCAGCGCCACTAGAAGAATGATCAGCAGGGCGTTGCGCAGTAGCGCGAAAGCAGCCAAGGATATTCCAAGAATTCGTGATTCGTTCACGATATCAGTGTACGAGCTTTTTAGCGCTCGGCCAACTTACTTCTTCTTAGCTTTGGAGGGGGCTTTTTTCGCCGCTGTCTTAGGAGCAGCCGTTTTTTTGGGCTTGGCAGTCTTTGTCTTGACCGACGGCTTGTCGCTGTCTGGTTTGGTCGAGAACTTTTTGGAGAGCTGGCTTTTCAGGCGAGCGGCTTTGTTGCCGTGGTAAATGCCCCATTTGACGCCCTTATCAATCATCGAGACGGCTTTATTGACGGATTTTTGGTCAACGTTTTTCAGAGCCTCTTTAATTAGGGCTTTGCGGTAGCGGTTCTGCGAAGTCTTTTTCAAAGAAACGCGCAGGGCTTTTTTGGCTGATTTGCTGATAGGCATATTTTTGTTTTTACTGCCTACGGCGGCTTACCCGCCGATTGGCATGTTGGAAGAATTATATAATATTTGCCTACCCCTGTAAACCCGCTGCGGCTCACTTGATGAGAAAATTTTTTTCGGTATACTGACACCAGTAAACAACCATGGAAGCAACGCCGAAATCCCAAATCGTTGAACTAATTCGCAGCGCCAACTCTGTTCTTATCCTGACCCATCACGACCCCGACGGCGACGCCATCGGCTCGGTACTGGGCTTGCGTTTGGCCCTGCTGAAATTGAAGAAACAAGTTGATGTGATTTTTAGCGGCGAAGTGGCTGATAATCTGAAGTTTTTGCCTGGGTTTGACGCGGCTAAAGAAAAACTCGATGGCAGTAACGAATTGGTGATTACCGTTGACACCCGCTCCACCGGCGAGGAGCTGCGCCTGGGTCACAAAAAACTAGCCGACAAACATCAAGTAATGATTGTAATCTCACCAGAGAAGGGGACGCTAGTGCCGGAAGACGTGACTGTCACTCGGTCGCGGCCAAAATACGATTTAGTTGTTATGCTCGACGTCGCTACCCAAGAGCGTATTGGCCCGGTGCTGGAGCAGTACCCAGATCTGTTATTTGAAGTCCCGACTGTTTCAATTGACCACCACAGTACCAACTCTTACTTTGCTAAGGTCAACTGGGTGGATATGACCGCCTGCTCGACCACGGAGATTCTCCTTTCATTAATAGAAGCCCTTGGCCGCAATGAGCAATTGATCGACGAAGATATCGCCACGGCTTTGTTGGCGGGCCTGATTACTGATACCGGCAGCTTCCAAAACTCCAATACCACGCCGAAGGCCCTAACCGTGGCCGCCCAATTAATCGCCGCCGGGGCGCGCCAGCAAGAGATTATTGAGAAAGTCCTGAAAACCAAGTCGCTGGCTCTGTTGAAACTGTGGGGGCGAATTCTTTCCAATATTGAAGAAAACCGCGAGCTGGGCTTTGCCTGGGCAACTATTCGCGAGCGGGAAATTAAAGAAATTACCGGTTCAGAGACGATATCGAAAGGGGAGCTGATCGATGAACTGCTGAAAAATGTCATTGATGTGGACTTTGTCTTTTTATTGAGCGAGAAAGAAGGCCGGATTAACGGCAGCCTCCGATCAGTTAAGCCCGGTTTTAATGTTTCGACTATCGCCCAACTATTCGGCGGCGGCGGTCATGTACCAGCGGCCGGTTTCTCGGTACCGGGGGCACTTGATGAAAAACAAGAAATAATTATTCAAACAATCGTTAAAGAAGTGACCAAACGTAAAGCCACAACCGGCCAAGGCGATAGCGACCATTAGGTCGCTCATCCGGCAAGGCTTGCCGGCTGTTGAAGCAAGGTGAAATTCCTGGTAGAATTTAACTCTAAATATGGCAAAACAAACGACCAAAGAAAAAGCGATTAAGAAGTTTCAGCGCAACGCTAAAGACACCGGTTCTACCGAAGTGCAGGTGGCGGTTTTGACGGAAAAAATCACCCAGCTTTCCAAGCATTTGGGCGACCACAAAAAAGACAACGACTCGCGCATGGGCTTGCTGAAGATGATTAGCCACCGCCGCAGTCTTCTAACTTATATGGAGAAGAAGCAGCCGGACGGTTACAAGAAGCTCATTGCATCGCTTGGACTGCGTAAGTAATCCATGTCGTCTGCCGCCTCCGCTACCATCCCTTTTGGCCAGACTGAACTAAAATTAGAAACCGGCAAACTCGCCAAACAGGCGAGCGGTTCCGTTGTCGTTACTCAAGGCGAAACCGTTCTCTTGGTCACCGTGGTGGTGGCGCCGGAGCCGCGCGAAGGCACCGATTTCTTCCCCATGACCGTTGATTACGAAGAGCGAATGTACGCCGCCGGTAAGATTTCCGGCTCGAAATTTATGAAGCGCGAAGGCCGGCCTTCAGAGGAAGCGGTACTACGGGGCCGAATTATCGACCGCTCCATTCGCCCAATGTTCCCGAAAGGTTTTCGCCGAGAGGTGCAGATTATTGCTACTACCCTGGCCTACGACGACACTCACGACACCTCGGCGATGGCGGTGATCGGTGCTTCAGCCGCTCTGGTTCAGACCGAAGCTCCATTTGATGGCCCAGTGGCGGCGGTTAAAGTCGGCCGGATTGATGGTGGGCTAATTCTCAATCCAACCAACGAGGAGATGGAGAAGAGCGATCTCGACCTGTTAGCCGCCGGTACTGCCAATAAAATCACCATGATTGAGGTCGCTTCGCTGGAAGTGCCCGAAAAAGAGATGGAGGAAGCCCTGGCCTTTGCCCAAACAGCGATTGCTGCGGCTATCACCCCCCAAGAGGCCTTTATTGCCAAAGATAAAACAAAAGAGACGTTTACCGAAGCCGAACACTGGATTGCCGTTAAAGAAAAAGCTTGGGACAAACTCCAAACAATTGTCACCGAAACCGATCTGGGTCTGCGCCACAATAAGCTCAAGGAACTAACGGCGGCTTTAACCGAAGAATTAGTCGGTAAATACGACGCTACCCAGGTTCGGGAAGCGGTTGACGCCCACTTTTTGAAAGCCATCCGTGCCTTGATTCTGGAAAAGAAACAGCGCCCCGACGGACGAAAAATGGACGAAGTTCGCTCCGTTTCGGCGGAAGTAGGGCTCTTGCCGCGCGTTCACGGCTCCGGTCTGTTTAATCGCGGCGAAACCCAAGCGCTAACTATCGCCACGCTGGCTGGTCCTAGCCAAGAGCAGTGGATTGACACCCTCGAGCAGTTCGGCAAAAAACGCTACATTCATCACTACAACTTCCCGCCCTACGCTACCGGCGAAGTGAAGCGGATGGGCGGCATGAACCGCCGAGAAATCGGCCACGGGGCCCTAGCCGAAAAAGCGCTCGCGGCCATGATTCCCGATAAAGCAGATTTTCCTTACACGATTCGCTTAGTTTCCGAGACTCTTGGTTCGAACGGCTCCAGCTCGATGGCCGCCACTTGCGGCTCCACTTTAGCCCTGATGGACGCCGGCGTGCCAATTAAGTCCCCAGTGGCTGGTATTGCCATGGGATTAGTTGCCGAATCCGACGATAATTTTCAGGTACTGACCGACTTGCAGGGCTTGGAAGATTTTGCCGGGGAGATGGATTTCAAAATCGCCGGCACTAAAAACGGTATCACCGCTATTCAGCTGGACGTAAAAAACGGCGGCCTAACTGACAAGATGATTCACCAGACTTTTGTTGACGCCCTAAAGGGTCGCGAGCAGATTATGGCCGAGATGCTGAAAGTTATCGCCGAGCCAAGAAAAGAACTGTCGCCGTACGCGCCGAAGATTATTACCTGCAAAATTGACCCAGAGAAAATCGGCGAACTAATCGGCCCAGGCGGCAAAGTGATTAACAAAATTATCGACGACCACGGCGGTCCGGATATCCTGTCGATTGACATTGAAGAAGACGGCACGGTGATGATTACCACGGCTGACGCGAAAGTGGCTGATTCGGTTAAAACCATCGTGGAAGCGATCGGCAAACCGATTGAGCTCGGCCAGGAATTTACCGGCCCGGTGATTCAAATCGTTAAAGACCGCAACTCCGGCAAAGAAATTGGGGCAATTGTTCAGCTAACCCCGAATCGTGACGGAATGATTCATATTTCGGCGCTCGGCAACGGCCAGTTTGTTCAAAATGTCTCCGACGTCGTCAAAGTCGGCGACACCCTAACTGTTAAAGTCAAAGAAGTAGACTCCGAACGCGGCCGAATTTCCCTTGCTAGGGTAGGTTAACTCCCCTATAATCAAACCACCTTTTCGAGGTGTACATTTATGGGACCATCCGACGCTAAGGCGCTCGCTATTTTCGGCCGGCTTGCTGATTTGCCTCCAGGCGAAGAAAGTGATCGAATAATTGAGCTGCACAACCTGTCTGTGACGACACGCAACTTTTCTGTCATGTCTGTATTTGCTATTGCGATGTTTTTGGCTCTACCGGCCATGTATGTGGCTACGCTTGTTACCGAAAGACTGGAAGTGCAAAGTCTCCTGTCAGGCGTTTGGCTCACTCTCATCGCCATTACGTACATAGCCACGTTGGTATTGGTAGCTAGATACTTCTACTACCGTAACCGGGCTGCCAAACTTGAGTTCTCTCGACTCATTAGGAAGCGCGAGTATCGCGAGGCTTACTTCTCTCTGTGTCAAATCGATCGAGAGTGCAGCCTCTTCTGAAAACTTTTTCCAAGGCTCCGTTACCACGGAGCCTTTGTTTTTAGATTATGCTATACCGAAGCTGATGACTAAGGAAGAAGCGCTTGAGCTGGTGGCTAAGCGCATTGCCGCTTGCGAGCGCTGTAAGTACGTTCCCAACCAAAACCCCGTTCCTGGTGAGGGCAGTCCGGATGCCCAGATAATGTTTATCGGCGAAGCGCCTGGGGCGAAAGAAAACGAAACTGGCCGGCCGTTTGTCGGGGCAGCCGGGAAATTTCTGGAAGAAATGCTCAACTCCATTGGTTTAGAGCGCCAAGACGTTTTTATCGCTAACGTTATTAAGTACCAGCCACCAGGTAACCGCGACCCATTGCCGGAGGAAATTAGTTTCCAGTTGCCATTTCTCCAAAAACAGATTGCTATTATCAAACCAAAACTAATCTGTTTTCTGGGGAGGCATGCGTTGAATGCGGTTCTGCCGGGACTAAGCCTCCCCGTGAAGGGCGATAAACTACCCTTAAGTAGCAAGCCGGCCACAATTAGTGAAGTTCACGGGGAATTAGTTGAGCAGAAAGGCCAACATTACCTGCCGCTCTACCATCCGGCCGCCGCGCTCTACAACGGCTCAATGCGCGCAACCTTGCTGGCGGACTTCGCTAAGATCCCCGCCTACATGGACAAGATTACCGCCGCCGGTTGACTAATTTAACCAATTTGCCTACAATATATATATTCAGCTCAATATTCCCGTGCTCCCACTAAGGAATTTGAGAGATTACACACATTAGAAAGGAAGTAACTTTGAATACATTACCTACGTCCAATACGGACAGCTCTTTGACGCCTGAGCAAAAAAAGGCCGTCGACATCTCTGACGCCGGATCGGTGCTTCAACCGAACGCCAGCCCCCGCCCAGAGCGAAAAAACCGCCCAAATCGCCCATCCCGTCCCTTCAGACAGGGCGATCGACCAAACAACAGTCAATCGCCAAACCGCCGCCCTTCGATAGACTCAGGGCAACCCCGAGGGGACTCGAGGGGCCGACCGGACGCTCGTGGCGGCTCGCGATCACGCCGCAATAAACCGCTACCACCCCGCCGCATTTCCTTAAGTGAGAACAAACGGGAAGAAGGCGCTAAACTAATTCGCCGCGCCCCAACGAAGGTACTAAGAATTATCCCGCTCGGTGGCTCCAAAGAAGTCGGCGAAAAAAATATGATTGTTTTCGAATACGACAACGACATCATTATTATTGACGCCGGCATCCAATTCCCCGACGCCTCGATGCCGGGAATTGACTACGTGATTGCCGACACCACCTATTTAGACGAAAACAAAGACCGGATTCGGGCCTTCTTGGTTTCCCACGGCCATGAAGACCACATCGGCGCCTTCCCGTACGTTTGGCCGAAGTACCCAGTACCAATCTACACCGCCCCGCTAACGGCCGGCTTTATTAAAGCCAAATTTGAAGAGCACGGCATCCCCAACGCCGAATTCCGGATTATCAAACCGGGCGAAAAAGTCCAAATCGGCGCCTTTTCGATTGAGCCGGTGCGAATGACCCACTCAATTCCCGATATCCTTGGTTTTGCCATCACCACTCCTGCCGGACTAGTTTTTCACGCTACCGACTGGCGAATTGATATGGACACGCCGTTTGGCGAGCCAACCGATTTTGTCAAACTGACCGAGCTGGCCCAGCGGGGGATTCTCTGTCTGCTTTCCGACTCCACCAATGTGATGACCGAAGGCCACACCATCAGCGAACGAGTAGTTGGTAAAGCCATTGAAGATATCTTCGTTGACGCTAAGAGCCGGGTGATTGTTTCCAGCTTTTCTTCGCGAATCGACCGGATTCAGCACGTTGTCACCGCTTGCGCTAAAACCAATCGCCATTTGGCGCTATCTGGCCGCTCGATGGAGCGCAACGCTAACATTGCTATGGAGCTTGGTTATTTGAAGGTGCCCCAAGGAGTACTAGTGGACATTCGAACGATTAACAGCCTGCCCGACGACAAAATCGTCGTGATGTGTACCGGTAGCCAAGGCGAAGAATTCTCGGCGTTAGTGCGAATGGCTCTGGGCGAGCACCGCCACATTAAAATCAAAAAAGGCGACACCGTAGTGTTGTCTTCCTCGCAAGTACCCGGCAACGAAAAGGGGATTGAAAACACCATCAACAACCTTTACCGCGAGGGGGCAGAAGTAATCACCAATAAGCAGCTCGACATCCACTCGTCTGGTCATGCCCATATTGATGAAATCAAAATTATGCTCAACCTGTTGAAGCCGAAATACTTAATTCCGATTCACGGCGACTACCGCCGGTTCGTTGAGCACATTAAGTTGGCTGTTCAGTGTGGCATGGAAGAAAAAAATGGATTAATTCTGGAAAATGGCCGAGTGGCCGAGTTCACACCAGATAATACTGGCAGAATTACTGATGAACGAGTGCCGGTTGGCCAAGTGCTAATTGACGGCTCCGGCGTCGGCGATGTTGGTGAGATCGTTCTGCGCGATCGCCAAACGATGGCTAAAGATGGACTCTTTATGGTGGTTATGACAGTCGACGGCAAAAGTGGCCGCTTGATGTCATCGCCAGATATAATTTCCCGCGGCTTTGTCTACATGAAAGAGTCCGAAGAACTAATTGGCGGCGCCCGGGCGTTAGTCCGGAAAATCCACGCCCAAGCCCTGTCGCGCAAAAGTAAGAATTGGGATAATTTCAAACGGCAACTGCGCGACGAGATGACCGACTACCTTTTCCACAAAACCCAGCGTAGTCCGATGGTGATTACCGTTGTGATTAACGTATAAATAAAGCCCCAAACACGAGTGTGTCTGGGGCTGGCAATCTAGCCACTGGTAAGGCAGGGGAGGTCGTCGCCGTAGATTTGACGAAGCTCGTATGCCGATCTTGGTGAAACCCAGCGATAGATGCCGGTCACGGGGTGATAATTGTATTCCTGGCCACAGCCGACGCACAGAACGCACATTCCGTCTCCGCCTCCTGGACCTTTGCGAAACGTTACCCCGCCACATACTGGGCAGTGAAGCATGCCGTCTTTTGGCATTTCCGTTGGTTTGTCAGGGTCGCTTGGCCTAACCGTGCCGTTAAGCAGGCTGGCTATTCGTGCAAAAAACCTTTTTATCATGGTGCCTACTCCTGGTGAAGTACCCCGACATTATATGTTGAGCTAGCTAGTTTTTCAATCTATCTAAGCAGAACTCCTCTGGCAAAAAGTCAACCAGTTGCTAGGATATGGCTATGGGACTGTTTAGCCGAAGACGGCGCTATGGATCGCGCCGGCGCAAGCGTCTGCCAACATTTTGGGACAATTTAGTTTGGGCCGTTGAACCGGATACGGCTCGGGAAATTGTGGCGGTGGTGCTGCTACTTTTCGGCGTGCTTTTTGCTTTGGGGCTGTTCCGATTAGCTGGTGGTTTCGGCGACACGTTTTTCCGTTTATCTACCACCCTGTTTGGCGTGCTGGCCTACGCCACGCCGTTTGTGCTGATTTACACCGGCGTGAAGCTACTACTTCTAAAAGCCGATTACATGCGAGCAACGAGCGCTATTGGCGTGGTTTTATTATTCCTGCTAATCCCGGCCATTTTTAATTCGACCGGTGGGTCGGTTGGCCGGGGAATGTTCGGCGTTTTTCAATCTGTACTTGGTACAGCCGGTGGGTACATTGCCCTACTTGCCATCACGGTGGTGGCGGTGATGCTGGCTTTTAACACCTCGATCAAGCAGCTGTTGGAGCGCTTCAACTTTGCCCAGCGCAACAGTGGCGGCGTCAGAATTAACGAAAATTCCCGCATCCCGGTGCGCACCATGAAACAACAGCCCTCCAACGTTGGCCCGGCCCTGGTGGTCGGTAACGGCCAGTGGCAGTTCCCGGAGTTAAGCCTGCTGGAGTACTCCGCCTCGACCAAGGCTGAAGCCGGCGATATCGGTAAAAACGTTGAAACAATCAAAAAGACCCTTAAAGACTTTGGTATCGAAGTGGCAATGCGGGAAGTTAATGTTGGCCCAACTCTGACCCAGTACACCCTGAAGCCGGCTGAAGGGATGAAGTTGAGCGCCATTACCGCCCGCTCCAACGACGTGGCTCTGGCTCTGGCCGCCCACCCAATTCGTATTGAAGCGCCAATCCCCGGCAAATCCTTAGTGGGTATTGAAGTGCCAAACAAAGTAGCGGCCACTGTCAGTTTGCGAGAAGTATTGGAGTCGTCCGACTACAAAGAAACCGACTCTAATTTGGAGTTGGGACTGGGTCGGGACGTTGCCGGCAAAGTGATTGTGGCGGACTTAAAACAAATGCCCCACCTACTGATCGCCGGGGCGACCGGCAGCGGTAAGTCGGTCTGTATGAACGCGATTCTCGTCAACCTGCTCTATAAAAACTCGCCGGAAGATCTCCGGCTGCTGCTGATCGACCCGAAGCGAGTGGAGTTCGTTGAGTACAATAATATGGCTCACTTACTGATAAACGTTGTGACCGAAACCGACAAAACCATCTCGGCCCTGCGTTGGGCGGTAGCGGAGATGGAACGGCGCTACCAAGTACTCTCCGCGCATAACCGCCGAAACATTGAAGCGTTCAACAGCGACTTGCCGGCCGAACAACAAAAACTACCCTACATCGTGGTGATTGTTGACGAGCTGGCCGACCTAATGAGCCAGGCGGCCAACGAAGTGGAAGCCTCGATTGTCCGGATTGCCCAGATGGCCCGAGCGGTAGGAATGCATTTGATTGTGGCCACCCAGCGGCCGTCGGTGGATGTGATTACCGGTTTGATTAAAGCTAATATTCCGGCGCGGATTGGCTTTGCCGTCCCGAGCATGGCCGATTCCCGAACAATTTTAGACCAAGGTGGCGCTGAAAAGCTGCTCGGTAAGGGCGACATGCTCTACATCAGTTCCGACCAGCCCCAACCAAGGCGGATTCAGGGTGTTTTCTTGCAAGATAAAGAAATCCGCGCCGTCACGGAGTTTATTAAAAACCAAGCGCCGGCTGTCTATGACGAAGCCATCACTACTTATCGTGGTGGTGTGAAAGCCGACGGCCACCACCATGGGGGCGAGGGCGGATCTGACGACGACGAGCTCTACAACGAAGCGCGCGATTTGGTGATTCAAGCTGGCAAGGCCTCGGCTTCGCTAATGCAACGTCGCCTGAAAGTCGGCTACGCCCGAGCTGCCCGCTTGCTGGACCTATTGGAAGCGGAAGGAGTAATTGGACCGCCAGACGGGGCCAAACCACGTGATGTGCTGGTTCAGCCAGACGACTACGTCGGGCCATAGCATTCAAGCCGGAGCTTTTTCTCGCGACCGCTTGCTCGTCCAGCGACTCGCTGCGCTTTATTCCTCGCCGCCTGCGCCCTACGGGCGACCATGCCAGGACGGCTGCGTAAGTCGCTGCGAAAAACTCCGGCTTTCCAACAAGAACGTAGGAATATATAGTCAGGGCAGATGAAAGAGTACAACAAACTCATTCGCGACAAGATTCCGGAGATTATCGCTGCCAAAGGCGAAAAAGCCGAAACGCACATTGCCGATGACGCCGAATTCCTGGTTAAAGCCAAAGAAAAACTTGGCGAAGAAGTGGCGGAGTTCTTAGAGTCTGGCGATCCAGAAGAGCTGGCCGATTTGTTGGAAATTACTTATGCTACCGCCACTGCCCTGGGCGTCTCCGAAGAAGAGCTCAACAGAGTTCGCCAAGTAAAACGCGACAAGCGTGGAGGATTTGATAAAAAAATCATCCTTGAGCGTTCGTAACCTTAGGTTTGACGCTGCTAAAATATCGGCGTAGCGTTGGTTGTACAGGATGAGAGTGTTAGTTACCTCCTTTTGTGTGTCCCACCTGTTCGGCCGATGACGGCGGGTTTTGTGACCAAAAAAATCGGCAATCGTCGCCGGGCACTTGGCTCAATTTTGAAAGCTGCCCGCAGCAAAGCGGGGCTAACGATTGAACAGGCCGAGCAACAAACCTGCATTGCCGCCAAGCACCTGCGGGCGCTGGAGGAAGGAAAATACGACCAAATGCCGGCGGAAGCTTACAATATCGGCTACGTTCGGGGCTATGCGGAATTTTTACATCTCAACCCGGAAAAAATTATTCAGCTCTACCGTTTTGAGCGCTCCGACCAACGGTTAGGCCCAATTGCCAGCGCTGTCCATCAGCTCCGTCCGGCCCGGCTTGGCGATTGGAGTTTTTTAGTCACACCCAAACTACTAGGAGTAATTGGAATACTGGCGGTCTTCGGCGGCATCTCTGGCTATATTATTTACCAAGTGCGTAAGTTTGCCGAGCCGCCGCAACTGGAGATTACTAATGTGCCAACTGAGTTCACCAGTAATCGCGATACGGTGATGTTGGAAGGCTGGACCACCCAGGGAGCGATTGTCTCAATGAACGCCGAACCAATTTACGTTGGTGCCGACGGCAAGTTCTCCCAAGATGTTCAGCTTTCGCCCGGCCTTAACCAAATCATCGTCCAAGCAAAAAACCGGGTGGATAAAGAATCCCGGCTGACTGTCCAGGTGCTCTACAAGCAAGACGTCGCCAAAGCCACTAATCCCAACCAAGTCAACTAGCTTGCCTCTTGCCAAAACCGCCATTGGGCTTTAGAAAAGAAAGACATGGCTAAGGCAGTAAAAAACGAATCGGCTCATTCTGGCCGCGATCAAGCACTCCAGGCGGCGTTAGATCAGATTGAAAAACAGTTCGGTGCTGGTTCGATTATGAAGCTGGGTGAACAAACCCACTTAAACATTGAAACGATTCCCACCGGCTCACTGTCACTGGACGTAGCATTGGGGGCTGGCGGTTTTCCGCGGGGGCGGATTGTGGAGATCTACGGGCCAGAGTCCTCCGGTAAAACGTCGTTGGCGCTTTCGGCGATTGCCTCGGCGCAAAAACGGGGTGGTATGGGGGCATTAGTGGATGCCGAGCACGCTTTCGAGCCAACCTACGCTGCTAAGCTCGGCGTGGATTTAGAGAACTTACTGATTTCCCAGCCCGACACCGGCGAGCAAGCGCTGGAAATTGTGGAGACGCTAATTCGCTCTAACGCCGTCGACGTGGTGGTCGTCGACTCGGTAGCTGCCTTGGTACCACGAGCAGAAATTGAAGGGGAGATGGGCGATTCAATGATGGGCGTCCAGGCGCGCTTGATGAGTCAAGCCTTGCGTAAGCTAACCGGTGCCGTTTCCAAATCGAAGGCGACGCTGATTTTTATTAACCAAATCCGTTTCAAGATTGGCGTGATGTTCGGTAATCCGGAGACTACCTCCGGCGGCAACGCTTTGAAATTTTATGCTTCCGTGCGCTTGGATATTCGCCGGAGTGAGCAAATTAAAGACGGTGAAACGCCGATCGGTAACCGAGTGAGAGTGAAAGTGGTGAAGAATAAGATTGCCCCGCCGTTCCGGGTGGCCGAGTTTGATTTAATGTTTGATTCGGGTATATCTAAAGAAGGTGACCTACTCGACCTCGGCGTGAAAGCCGGCCTGATTGACAAGAGCGGCGCCTGGTTCCAGTACGGAGAGCAAAAGCTTGGGCAGGGACGGGAGGCTGCCAAAGCTTTTCTCAAAGGTGACGTCAAGCTGGCCGAAGTGCTAGACAAGAAAATTCGCGAGCTGGCCGCCAACGGGCCGCTTGGCGTCATTGTGGAACCAGACTAATGGCCTCGCGGCCACTGCCGCCCCTCCAGTACGCCCTGTATTTACTACGCAATCGGGCCCGCTCTAAGCGGGATATGCTAGTTAAGCTGCGTGACAAAGGTTATGAGGACGATCAAATTACTAAAACCATAGCCGACTTGGAAAGAATCGGCTTTTTGGACGACCAAAAGTACGCCGCCAACTACTCACACGACAAAGTAAGGCTTTACCGTCGGGGTCGGCACCGGATTGCCCTGGAGTTAATTCAGAAGGGCATTCCCAAAGAAATTATCAACGAAGCCGTTGGTGCGATAGACCAAGAAGAAGAGTTAGCCGCCGCCCGATCGTTGTTAGAGAGCAAACAGCGCTCATGGCGGGAGCTGACCGAGCGGAAACGCTTCGAAAAATCCGTCCACCTGCTCCAGCGCCGAGGCTTCCCCGGGACGTTGATTAGGGAAGTGCTGAAAAAGGATTAAGGTCGCTGCGAAAAACTTCCTGGCCTGGCACTACTGCGTTATGATGTATGTAATGTTCGGAGGGAAAAAAGAACCGGATTTAGTCTGGTTTGCGCAAGTGTGCAAAAACGATATTCCACTGGTTGGCGGCAAGGGCGCCAATCTTGGTGAAATGACCAAAGCTAAGTTGCCGGTGCCGCCAGGCTTTATTATTACGGCCGCCGCCTACACCACTTTCGTTCGCGAAAACGGTCTGGATCACTTCATTGCTAAAGAAACTAAAAATCTCGACCCGGAAGACTCCAAAAAACTCAACGATATTGCCGAACATGTTCAAGCGGCCATCAAAGAGCGAGAACTTCCCAAGAAATTGGTGGACGAAATTGAAAAAGCCTACAAGGAGCTTGGTGAAGGGCCGGTAGCGGTCCGCTCCAGTGCTACCGCCGAAGATTTGCCGGACGCGTCTTTTGCAGGTCAGCAGGCAACGTTTCTGAATATTGAGGGCAAGAACAAGCTGATCCGAGCAGTTCGGGAGTGCTGGGCGTCGCTATTTGAGGCGCGAGCGATTTATTACCGGACCGTCAACAAATTCGACCACCTTAAAGTCGGCATCGCAGTGCCAGTCCAACGGATGGTTCAAAGCCAGGTGGCCGGCATTATGTTTACCGTTGACCCAGTCACTTCTGACGAGTCGAAAATTGTTATCGACGCCGGGCTGGGACTGGGTGAAGCCGTGGTTTCCGGCTCGGTCACTCCCGACCACTATATTATCGACAAGAAAAAAATGGAGATTACCTCCAAGGAAATCGGTGCCCAAGAATGGCAGATTGTCCGTGACGAGAAGGGCGCTAACAAGCATGTGGCGCTAACTGCTAAAGAAAAAGCCGGTCAAAAACTAACCGACGAACAAATTATCGCCTTAGCCAAACTTGGTGCGGAAGTAGAGAAGCATTACGGCAAACCTCAAGACACCGAGTGGGCATTGGAAGGCGGTAGTTTTTATATGGTGCAAGCGCGCCCTGTTACAACCATGAAAAAAGAGGAGTCCGCTAAGGATTCGCCAACAGGAGCGGAAAAAGTAGAAGCGACAGATTTAGCGAAAGTCGAAGTAATTGTTTCTGGTGCCGCCGCTTCCGTGGGTAAGGCCTCTGGTCCCGTCAAAATAATTCATCATCCGAAAGACATCGACAAAGTGGAGAAAGGGGATGTGTTAGTAACGGAGATGACTAGCCCCGACTACGTCCCAGCTATGCGTCGAGCAGCAGCGATCGTTACCGACACCGGCGGCCGAACTAGCCACGCTGCCATCGTGTCACGCGAACTAGGCATCCCTTGCGTAGTTGGCACTGGCACGGCAACGCACGTGCTAAAAACCGGCCAAGTGGTTACCGTTGATGGCGCCTCCGGCAAAGTTTACAAGGGCAAAGTCGGCGTGCCGGCTCATACCGAGCCGCCTGGCCATCACCTAAAAACCACCACCACCAACGGCGTGGACACGACGGTACCAGTCACCGCCACTAAGGTCTACTTAAACCTAGCCGAGCCGTCGAAGGCCGACGAATATGCCCAGTTGCCGGTGGACGGAGTTGGGCTACTGCGAGCCGAGTTTATTGTGGCCGATATCGGCGAGCATCCCCGGGCGATGATTAAAGCTGGCCGGGAAAAAGAGTACGTTCAAAAGCTTTCCCAGGGGATCGGTACAATTGCTCAAGCCTTCAGCCCCCGCCCAGTGGTTTACCGGTTTACGGATTTTAAAACCAACGAATACCGCTCGCTCAAAGGCGGCAAAGAGTTTGAAGAACCAGAAAACAACCCGATGATTGGCTACCGCGGTGCCTCGCGCTACATCGCCGAGCCGGATGAATTTGCCCTGGAAATTGAAGCCATCAAAGCCGTTCGCGATGGGATGGATTTGAAAAATTTACACGTAATGATTCCCTTTGTCCGCACTGTTGAAGAGTTTTTGAAAGTCCGTGATTTAATGCACCACAACAGTTTGCGCCAAGGGCCGGATTTCAAGCTCTGGATAATGGTAGAAGTGCCATCAACGGTGTTGGAGCTGGAGCGCTATATTGACGAAGGAATTGACGGCGTATCAATTGGCTCGAACGATTTAACGCAACTAATCTTAGGTATTGACCGCGACTCGGCGAAGTTAGCCAGTGAGTTTGATGAACGCTACCCGGCCGTTTTGAACTCAATTCTTCACGTCGTCAGGACTTGTCGCAAACACCACGTTACCTGCTCAATCTGCGGCCAAGCGCCCAGCGTTTACCCGGAAATTACCGAAGCAATGGTTAAAGCCGGCGCCACTTCCGTATCAGTGGCTCCTGATGTGGCTGTCTCCACTCGCAGACTAATTGCTTCCGTTGAACGGAAACTCCTGCTTAGCCACGTGATTGACAAATAATTTACTGTTTCGGGTAGCTTTTCCAGGCTTCATAGCCAAGAGATGTCTGTTGCTCAACGCCGAGTAGCCCAATTTGTTTGAAAGGCTCGGGGATATCTTGGTCGAAAAGAAACGGCCAGAGCAGTAGTTGGGGATTGAGACGGGTGGTTAAATCTTCAAACCGGGAAATAAAGTCGGCCTGCTCTTGCTCGCTGCTTTCCCAACCAGCCACCGGTGTTTCCCGAAACCAACCAACCTCCGTGAAAATTACCGGCAAATCGGTGTGGTTGGCGATATCCGAATAGTATTCTTCAGGGATTTCGGCCGGGGATTTATAAATCAAACAGGGGTAAGTAGTGAAAGCAACCATATCAAAGCTTTTCAGGCCGTCGAGCAGTGCCATTGTGTTTTTATCGGTGTTGTTAACGCCACCAAACAGTCCGCCATTTAGCCCCTTCATCCGTTCCAGCTGGAAAATAGTAATCACCTTCGTTTCTGGGGAGGCTATTTTTACTTGGCTTGCCAAATCGTTAGCCAGGGCGATGAATGCATCGTATTTGGCCGGCGAGTCCAGATAAAGCTCGTCAATTTCGTTACCAATTCCCAAGTACGGCACCTCGTTGGCTTTCACAAATTCCAACACTGCGCTACTAAACCCTTGTCGAAAAATGCCGTCAAAAACCTCTCCTTTACCTGGCCCAGTGATAATAACGGGGGTGGACCCAGAATTTTTACTTTGCTCAAGGACTGTCTCGGCGGGATTATTCGTAGTTTTTGCCAAATCACTGTACGGACCGGCCCAGCTTAAGGCGTTGCCAGCTTCGGCGGCTTTGTCGAAAAATGCCAAATAATCCTTTGCCCCGAAGCTTCTCGGCGACAAACTGACACCAACCAACCGTTCAGACTGTTTATCGCTACTATCAGTTGGCTCGTTATCATCGTTCCTACTAACGAGCGCAACGGTCGCGATAATGGCGATGACAGCTAACCCTACCAGTGCCCAGAGCAGAACCCGCTTCATAGGGTTATGGTAGCATGTCTAACCTTACAGTTCGTCTCGCTTTTTAATTACCTTGAGCCATAGCTCCGCTAGGCGTATATTTAGACGATGAATCAAGCAACATTGCGGATCGACTTTCGCTTGGTCAGCGCTATTCTAATGGTCGTTATCGTGGCAATGCTTGGTTTTTGGCAACCTTGGCAGGGTATTGATACGCAAACAATCTCGGTTATGGGCGAGGCATCAATCAAAGCCACACCCAACGAATTTGTTTTTTACCCGTCGTATCAAGAGTCCGCTACTACCAGCACGGCGGCAATTTCCGCCGTCTCCAAAGTTGGCAACGAAGTTGTGGCCAAGCTTAAAGAGCTCGGTGTGGCCGAGAAGGCAATTAAAACATCAGCCGGCAGTAATCCCGACTATTCCCGAGACGCAGTTGAGATGCCGGGCGAGAGTGGGATAGCTGACCCAAGCGGCTATGTCGCGACGTTCTCGCTGATAATTACCCTTAAAGACAAAGACCAAGCGCAAAAAGTTCTCGACTACCTCGTCACCACCTCACCGCTCTACGGCGTTTCCCCGCAAAGTACGTTTAGTAGTGAGACACGGAAAGATCTGGAGACCCAGGCCCGGGCTAAGGCGATAGCTGACGCCAAAACCAAGGCCGCGCAGACGGCTGACGAGTTGGACGTGAAACTCGGTCGGGTCGTTTCCGTTTCCGACCCCCTTTGGGGCGGTCCAATCCCGATAATGGGGCTGGAAAACAAAGGTGTATCAAGCGATCAAGCGGCACCAGTTACTGCTCCGATTCTGCTAACTGGCGAAGAAACTGTCACCTACACGGTAACCGTGGTGTTTCGGATTCGTTAGTGGCTACTGGTGTTTGAAATTGAGCGCCGTGGAGTTAATGCAGTAGCGGGCTCCCCCGTGCTCGGCTGGGCCATCGTCAAAAATGTGGCCGAGGTGTCCGCCGCAGTTCACGCAAATAACTTCGGTTCGTTCCATGCCGTTAGAATTGTCTTTGTGGAGCTCAACCGAACCCTTTTTGGCGTCGTAAAAGCTCGGCCAACCGCAGTGGGAGTCGTATTTTGTGCTCGATTCAAACAATACATTACCGCATGCGGCACAGGCGTAGCTACCGTCTTCGTGATGGTCAACAAATTCGCCAGTAAACGGCGCATCAGTCGCTTTCATTCGCAGCACTTCGTACTGTTCGGTGGTTAGTTTTTCTTTCCAATAGCTTTCGTCTCTACTTTGCATTCTTGAGGTCATTGTAACGAAAGCAATTAGTTGTGTGGTCGTTTACTAAGCCCGCTCCCTGCATAAAGGCATAACAAATAGTGGTGCCGACAAACTTGAAGCCGCGCTTTTTCAGATCTGCGCTCATCGCATCGGATTCTTTGGAGGAGCTAGCGATATGGGAATCTTCTTTGGGCGAGTTGACAAGAGGTTTGCCACCGACCCCTCGACCTTGCTCGGGGTAAACAAACTGCCAAATGTACCTATCAAAACTGCCAAACTCCTTCTGGATTGCCAAAAACGCTTGAGCATTAGTTACCGTCGCGGCAATCTTGAGTTTGTTGCGAATTATTTCCGGATTGTTCTTGAGCCGTTGTATCACAATATTGTGATACAGGGCGATTTTCTCTGGATTAAAGTTGTCGAACGCCTTCCGGAAGCCCTCCCGCTTATTCAGCACAATTGCCCAACTCAAACCGGCCTGGAAAGTGTCGAGCACGATGTATTCAAACAGTTTCCGATCGTCGTGGCAGGGCATGCCCCACTCTTCGTCGTGGTAACGAATCATCTGCTCGTTTGTTCCCGGCCAAGAGCAGCGATTCATCGAACCTACTTGGCGGTTTTGACCATCTGCATCAGGCCGAAGATGTTGCCTTGCGGGTCTTCGCAGTAGCACCAACGCATTATATCTTTTTCACCCATTTCCATGTCGGCAACAGGTTTGACGACTTTGCCACCGGCATCCGTTATGTCTTTAATTGTTGCCTCAATATTTTCGGTCTCGATGGTGTTGATCGTTTTTTCTTGCTCGTAGCGCTTCATGATGCCGCCGTTGATAGCGCCGACAGAGCGGTCATTCTCCGTGCCGACCATCCAATAATTCGAGCCCGGCCATTCGTTAATCTCCCAGCCCAGCGCTTTTCTGTAGAACTCGGACAATTCTTTCGGATCTTCTGCTCCAATCTCAAAATGCACAACTCGATTTTTCATAGTTCGATTATGAACTAGGATTGTCCGTAAATAAAGGGATAACCCGTCCAGAAGGACGGGTTGAGATCGTTTCGGGCTCCGGACTATGTTGCTTCGGGAAGCTTGAGATGTGAGTAGTCACCACGTTTCCATGTCGGCCATTTACGCACTTCTACAGAAGCCTGTTCAGCGGTAAGCCAGTAAGGATTAAGGCGCATATCACTAAGAAGTGCCTCAATTTGCTCAACACCCCGAACGGCCCTTTCGCCAACTGTTAGAGTGTGCGGTTCGTTACGTTTCTTCCGAGACGAAACCATGGTCTTTTTGATGGTCACTCCAAGATTGAGGACTTCTAACCTCCATTCGAGCTTATTGACCAACCCAAGCATTTCACCCGCGTCATCGGCAGTAGTGTTGATTCGAAATATAAGGTTCATAGACGAATTCCTCCTGTGTGTCTCACCGGAATATACATAGAGAATTTATTAGAAGCAAACAATGCGGGACATTCCGGTCTAGAACCTAATTTGGGAATAAGGCATAAACTGGTTTGCCGGGTAACCTAGCTCGATAGCCAGACTCAGCTTTTTTAATATTTCGATCCTTCTTAAAATTAAGCCAAGGGTCCATCCACTTATTTTGGCTTCGAACTAAGTAATGTCCGGCCGGGTAATGTTCAGACCTTTTAATAAACACGATAACACCATCAGCATAAATTTTTCGTTTTAACTTTCCTGGGAGGTAACTATAAGTATAAGAATGGCCTATGGTATTTAAGCCGATAACCAAATCCTTGCAAGCAAACCCCCGAGTCTTAGCCGCTTTAGCGTCTAATGTTTTTAACGTTGCTCGATAAGTCCTTTTACTAATATAGGCGACACAAGCTACCCCACAACCATAATTATCTTGTTGAGTGACACTTTCCATGGATCCCCGAATTGTAGAATTTATATTTTTATTATCAAGACTGGCGGGACATTCCGGTCTAGAACTTCCCATCAGGGTAAATGAGACATTTGAGACACTATAAAAAAGAAGTTGCATTTTGTCTCGTTTTCCGGCCTACTCCGATATCAAATAACGAGTACGATATGGAGTAAGTATGGAAAATTCACTGCAACAAATAATTGCGGTTGTTCTGCTCCAGGCAGGGATGATTGTCTTTCCGGGATCTGACTGGTTTCTGGTTCTGAGGCACTCGTCTCAGGAAGGCTCTCGTAACGGCAGCCTAGTTGCTATTGGCCTTGGCTTGGGAAGTTTGTTGGTCGTTATTCTTGCTATCTTTGGGCTAAGCGTCTTTTTTGACTACTTTCCTTCCGCCGCAAAAGTCATTCGGTACCTCGGTGCAGCTTGGCTCATCTGGCAAGCGGTTATTTGCTTCTTTCCTCACGTAGCAAAATCAGGCGGGAATAAAACGCAGACAATAAGCCCTTTGCTGGCCGGATTTATCAACCACACTGTAAATATTGAAATGGTCTTCTTCTATATCGCGGTCATTAGTCAGCTGGGAAGCAACGGCGTAGATCTATCATTCCAGCTCGCCGTTGCGTTAGAGATGGGACTGTTCACAGCTCTTTGGTTTATTTTTATCGCCCAAGCATCCCAAAAAGTAATGATAATAGAGAAAGTCTTAGCCCAACCCTTGGCCAGGATAATTATAGGGATCCTTTTCTTGGTTTCCGCTTTCACACTGATAAAGACGTAAGGCTATTAGATCGGGACTGCTCGTTTAAGTAGCTCGCCCCTCAGGTTTAAAAAGGTCGAAACGTCCTCATCCTCATAGAATGTTTGCTCTGTCATATAGCCATTTGGCGTATAAGTATTTTTAATAACCCTCTTCCCATCAAAAATCATTACATCTCCAGTGGGTAGGGAGAGGTCATTGGCGTCGGTTTTATTAATCAGCAAAACCTCCTCGCCACAAAGAGGAATATTAACGTGTTTATAGTGTTCCATTTCCCACTCTGAGTACGGAGTGAGAGGATTTCCTATGAGGCGGATACGAAGTAGTTTCGCTCCTTGTCCAACTTTGGCTTGGCAACTCTCAATCCATTCCATATTCATAGTAGCTTTCATTAGCTCAATGCTTTTTTGCTTTTTGCCTTCTAACCAAGCTTGTAGTGAAGGTCCGTTATCTTCACCCGAGTAGTCTTGCAAAACCTCGATTTTAAACCACTCTTTATCAAAATCATTCCACCACTCGTCAAAAAGCATTGAGGCTTCTTCGCGTGGCAGAGTCTTCATTTCTTGAATTGTACTTTCGAACCTGGAATTGTCGAATTAGCCATTGGGGTTTATATTTCAGTTAGCTGAGCTGTTTCTTTGTACTCATCCCAGTCGGCTATGAAACGGCCTGTCTTTAAGTTCGCTCGGTCAATAAACAGAATGCCGTTGAGATGATCAACCTCGTGTTGGAGCATTCGTGCCATCTTGCCATCAAAATGTTCCAAATGTTCTTTTCCTTCAGCGTCTAAATATTTCACGTCAATTTCTGCCGGTCGGATGGTTTCAGCCACTAACGGTAAACTACTCAAACAGCCTTCGGGAAAAGAGTTCTTGTTTTCTGAAGCAGTGGTAATCACAGGATTTATAAAAGGAATATACCGATCTTCTAGGTAAATAATGATTATTGCTTTAGAGATTCCTATTTGTGGTGCAGCGATGGCAACACCCTTGCCAAGTTTTTGAATCTTTTTAAGGGTTATCTCTAGCCTTTTGGTAATTTCTGCAGCTTTCCCCTCTTTTATTTCATTCTGAGTGAGGGACTCTGCTTTTTGGCGGAGTATTTCATTACCGAGCCAACAAATTTCCTCGGGAAATTCAGCCAAGATTAGTAGCTCGCTTTTCATGAGGTGATCATAACTCATCAGTTAGTAGATAACTATAATTGACTTTGTACCTGTTCCCGAGATAATCAGAAATCATGCATTACAAAAAATGCCCTCGGTGTAAGGGGTCAATGATTAAAATCGATGACTTTTACCGTTGCTCCCAATGTAGCTACGAAGCCAAAACCAAAGAAGAAATCGAGCAGCTAAAAAGTTACGATACGAAACCGTAAGGTGTCACGTAACACTTCACACTTTTATAGCCGAAATCGTCCTCTAATCCCTTGACTTTTCAGGTATAATCAGGTATACTTCCGACGAACATTAACAGTAAGAAGTTTGAGATGAGCTTCTTGGAAATAAGCAGTTTCTGAGCAGCTCATCTCAACCGAGAGGAGACAATCTGCCCCGTGGGCATAAACACGAGGAGACGCCTGATGCCACAAACACAGACCCCTCCATCTACTCCAGTCACTGACGACCAGTTTCACAAGTGCGACCAGGTCATGCGCGATTTTGTCCACCGTAACGGTTTGGACGGCCCGGGCTTTCAAGCCTTTCTGGGCTATGACCAGCTCGCTAACGAGATGGATCGGATTGCTCGTAAGGCCTTGAAGAAGGCCGGCCAGCAGGCTCCGCCTGTTGCCGCCATCGAGCTGACCGACAGCCAGAACGAAGCCAAGACGATCATGGGAACGAACTTCTTCGGTCTCGAAGAAGCCGCGAAGCACCTCGGTGCTAAGTGGACCCAGGATCAGCTCGACGCTCTCGCTACGGTTCCGTTCACTAAGGAAGTTCTCGAAGCTTGCAAAGACACACACGTGCTCGTTGCCGGCTATCCGATGACGCTCCTGCAAGTTCGGACCAAGGCTGGCCGAGCCAAGAAGGGCAAGCTCTTCTACACGCCGACCGGCGGGTGGTATGAGACTCAAGCCTTCGCCAAGAAGACCAAAGTCGAAGTCCGCTGGTACCTCATCCGCAAGCAGCCGGTCGATAACTCGACCAGCAAGTCTTGGGACGAGCAGCAAGCCCTCCTGAAGGACGAGACGACTCCGACAGCTTGCGTTATGACGTACACGGTCATGGGACACTTCCTGAATACGGGAGAGCGCCTGTTCGAGAACGTCTACGTTCGCTGCTCCGACATCGTTTCGGATGGCAACCGCGTCTACGTTGGCTGCTTCGATGCCTATGGGTTCGGCGTCCGCGGGTACTCGGATGGTTTCCGCTACTCCTACTTGGGGTTGTCGGCCTCTCGGAACTTCTGAACTTTGGACATTGGCTCTTGAGCCTTTTGTCCCCCTTGAACTCCCGGCGGTTTTCCGCCGGGGCTTTTTTATACTAAGAGCGCGAAGCGCTCGCCACATTTTTCGTTGTTTAACCCTGTACGGCTGACATCCTAACAGGTATAATGCAGGCGTCTTGCTAGTGTAGATCCGGCCATGGTTGGGTCTCGCGGGGCACTCATTCTTCAGTTCGCCAGAATGTCAGCAGCCACCGGTTGCGGCAGCGTGCGAGAAAGATTTGAGAGAAAGTTCTTGCTCATTTTTGGTGGAGATGCTTCTACGCTGCTCCCAAATAAAATTCAGAAAGAAGAGTAAATAGGTCGATTCGATAATTCTTTAGCCGCAGGGTTCAAGATAGAATCCGACGGTAAGGCTCAACTTTCGGTGAAACCAGAAGAAAATGGGCAAATATCGATTCGAATGGCAACCGCGTCAACGTTGGCAACTTCAATGCCAATGGGTTCAACGTCAACAGGAACTCGGATGGTAACCGCAACTCCAACTTGGGGTTGTCGGCCTCTCGGCACTATCTCTCAATCTTAGTTTAGACAGCATACTAACGCGCGTCCGAACCCAAATAGTCGGGGGGGGGGGGATCTTAGTCGATCTGAGCCAACCGCCCAACATTCGACCAACCTCGTCGATTTGCTCCTCGAGCATTAGGTATTTCTTGGGATCGATGACTTTCAGGTCTTTAGTGAGCCGTAATAAAATGCGAAGCATGTTGAGCTGGACGCTCGCTTTCTCGAGTGTTATCAGCTTATCCGCCTTATCTTGCTGGCTAGCCTGAATAATCGACTGGAGTAGATCGAGAACTAGGTTTTCGCAGCGCTGCCAAACGGTATGCCGGTCTTGTTTGGCGACGTGGTCACGACAGCCGTAGAAGGATTTATAAAGATCGTACGACTTTTGAAAGATCGGTAAACCAAGTGTCTCCATCATATGAAAATATACGAAAATCTGTTCGAAGCAATCATTTCGGTCGAAAACCTCTTTTTGGCGTGGGAAAAATTCCGTAAAGGTAAGCGGAGCCGTAAAGATGTTCAGAAGTTTGAGTGGTTGCTCGAACCAAACCTTTTTCAGCTTCACCGAGACTTAAAAAGCCGTCGGTATAAGCACGGCAAATATCACACCTTTTACATCCAAGACCCGAAACAGCGGCTTATCAGTAAGGCCGAGGTGCGTGATCGAGTCGTCCACCAAGCCCTATTTAATATCCTCAATCCAATTTTCGAATCCGGGTTTATTTCAACGTCATTCTCCTGCCGAGTCGGCAAAGGTACTCACCGAGGAGTTTTGGCGGTCGATAAAATGATCCGACAGGTTAGTCATAATTACACCAGACCCTGTTTTGTTCTCAAATGTGACATCAAAAAGTTCTTTCGAAGTGTTGACCACGAGCTAATCATTCGAACTTTCGCTAAACGGATTAAAGACGAGGACGCCCTCTGGCTTCTGGAGCGAATCATCGGGAGTTTTCCGGACGGTATGCCGATCGGTAACTTAACCAGCCAGCTCTTTGCTAACATATACATGAACGAGTTTGATCAATTTGTGAAACAAACTTTGGGCGTAAAATATTACGCTCGCTACACCGACGACTTTGTCGTTATCGCCGAGAGTGAAGACTATTTAATAAATCTCTTGGAGCCGGTTAGGGCATTTTTAACCAAGGAGCTATCGCTCGAGTTACACCCAAACAAAGTATCGATCAGAAAATATCGGCAGGGCGCTGACTTTTTAGGCTACGTTATCTTGCCGTACCGCAAGCAGTTGCGAACTAAAACGAAACAACGAGTCATCAAGAAGATTGACCAGCGGCTAAGTGAATACAAAGATAAGTCGATCACCACATACGACCTTAGCCAGTCGCTGGCGTCGTATCACGGCGTCTTACAGCACGCCGATACCCACAAGCTCAAAAAGAAAATTCAGTCTCGGATCACCGCCTCGCTTACAAAGTAATAATGTTTCCGTCTTTGTCTAAAAGTTGATCAGGATCATTCGCCGTTTTCTCCCGCTTGAGCTCTGGCTGATCTTTTTCGATCAGCCTTACCAAATCTTCTTCGTTTTCGTAGGCTCGGACTCGGCCGGTTAAGTAGCCAAGACGGTAACTGACACCTTCGGTCATCAGTCGCCAGTTGGTTGGGTGTAATGTTTTCTTAACGGTTCGTTTTAGGATTTTTTCGCTGTCATAAGCGCTGCGTTTGGAATCTCCGTCTAAGCAGCTAAACGAAACGATGACGTCTTTGCCAATCTCCGGCTTCTCAAAGCGAACCTCAATAAACTCGACTTTCTTGAGCTCTTTTTCCATTAGCTCAATCAGTTCGGCAATTTTTAATCGCTTGATCTTCGCGACTAAGCCGTACAGCGCCTCGTTTTGCTCCTTCTCTTTTTCCCTATCCATCATCTCTTGAAACGCTTTCCAGTTGTTGCGCCGCTGCAAATACTCCAAACCGGTTTTATTATCAAAACAGAAAATCGCTTTATGCTTCTCGAAATCCGGATCCGGTTCTTCTGGCTTTGAACGAAGATCGAGCGCCGTTTTATACGAATGTTTGCATTTGGAGCAGGTGTAGGTTGTAGTGATTATCTTGCCTTTGCGACTGTCGCGTTCTTTCATCTCGCTTTGGCATTTTGGACAGAGGGTCGACTGTCTCTCAAATGACTCGCCGCTTTCCCAGTAACTGCTTCGTTTTTCGCAAGCTGGGCAGTCGAGCATGAACAAAACTTCTTCTGGCACGTCTTGTGAGTAGCCGTTTCGATGCATCAAATACTTACTGGTGATACGTAAACCAATCTTGCCGCAGTGTTTGCAAACAGGTTCCTGTCGAAGCCGGGCGTTTTCCAGTTGGCGGTCTTTATTTCCGTCGGCTAGCATCATGCTGTCGATCTCTCTGCCCCGTTTTTCCCAGCGCTCACCACATGGCCACATAACCAGCATGTCGCAAAGCTTATCGAGCCAGAACAGCGTGCTTTGTGCTTCAAACTCTTTTTTCGGCAGCTTCTTTTTCAGCTCGTCGCGGAGCCTGAAAAAGGAATCCATATCGTTCCGAGCAAAATGAACGGTTAGCTTGTCGTAGAAATTCTCGTAGTACTCACGATCTTTTCGGTGTCTCACTTACTGAAGTCCTTTCTATTGGTAAAGATCTCGGTCGAAATCATCCTTAACTTTCTTCAGAAACTCCTCAACGTTAACTTTTCTTTCCTCAAATTCCTTAAGAGAAGAAAGTATGTCGTCATTCTTTGCAAACCCTCGGTACTCAATCTGCGGGGGATTCTTTAACCCGTTCCTTTCTTGAATCTGTTTGAGTATTTGTTCGGAAAATTGTTTCATAAAATAGTCTCGGAATTCGTTTAATCGCATTTTGTATTGAGCGAATGCAAGCACTTCGTAATAAGGGGTTGCCTCAACCCCCGTATCGCTTATTATTTGATTGAAGATCCTTCGTACTTTAGCGCGAGCTATTGCTTCCCTATTGCGATAAGGTTCGGCTAGTTTGTAGCGAGTTCTTTCTAGCTCGATAGAATGATTCTCGGGCTCAACATTTGCCTGCCCTTGCTGCAACGAAAAAATACTCCACTGGTTGAGTTGTTTTAATAAGCGAAGAGACCTTCCTACTGGAGAAAATGGATAAATAGGGTGCTTGAAAATAACTAAATCTTTTATGGAGAAGCGAGAATCTTGATACTCAAAATGGTTATTTACCTCTTTGGCAATCCAGCTGAACTTTTGTTTAACAACTCCGTTTTTCGGGATAGTTATGGTTGAGGGATTTATATAGCGAAGGCCCACGGGAATCGTATAATAACGATTAGCGACTTTTATTCGCTCCCAGTCGATCACATAGGTAGCAATGCCGTCGATTAATAGGTGGTATAAAGAGTTTTCAAAAAACTCAGATAGGTCGTGAGCTCCATCATATGACACCCCATGTGCTGGGTACCCTCTAGTGTCAGTAAAATGACCGTTCAGATCCCTACTTAAGGCGGGGCTTCCAGCTACTGAAACTCTAAAAAAGTTGCTGTCTAGGGTAGAACTTCCCGGCCTCCCTGAAACAGGGACGGAGCGTGGAGGAAATAAGTTTTGACGATAATTATGCACCTCATGAAATAGCTGCATAGCATCTTTCGTAGTAGATACTCGCTGGGCGTGTCCGTTTAGCAGTTCTTTAAAGGGGTCGCTAAAATGCGTGCCATGGAATTGTTCGCTATTTCTAGGCATTACTTAATAGGGTTATAAATTTTTTCATTAACTCACGTTTTTTTAACCAACCAACATAACCCTCGTGGCATTCTTCCATGTCAGAGAATTCGTGTTGAGAAATATCTCGTACAAAGCTGCTGGGGTGGTCAGCCATTTCGCTAGTGTGAAATCCGTACGGTATAGAGCCAGACGTTTCAGACCTGCGAGGTAAGTCCGTAATAGGGTTAATTACTTGTCGATAGTAAATTCTGTAGCGAGCGAACTCTTCAGTGCTGACCTCAAATATACCCACACTGCCTAATAAGCTCCTATAATCGATTACTTGCGAATATAAATCGGCAATGCTCACACGGGGATAAAGCTTCTCCATCATTACCGTGAAAGAGGTTACATAGCTAAAATCTTGATCCAACTCTGAGACGAGATAAGCTAGGCTCCCCAGCATAATTGGTCTTCTTAACGTTTTGAATTGATCGGTGAGTGATCGAGTTGTGATGTCTGCTGATAGCCGAATTTGAGATAGGTAAAATAGCTTAAGGTAAAACAAGAAGGGGGCCTTTTTGCGGACTATTAATGAATTAAACACTCCGAACTCAATTTGCTCTCTAAGTCCATTCTCAATAAATTGATCTTTGGGGATAGAAAGCAAAACTGTAAGTAGTTGCTTGTCGAACTTTGTCAGCAGGCGATCAATGGCAGCCCAGTTGTCAGCATAAATAAGTTGGTTAAACATGTCTAAGATAACCATGACGAAGTGATCACGATAGAAGCCACAGAATTTTGATAATCGTATCACTGCCTCAACTACCTCGTCTTGATGTTTTAGGGAGATCTCGTTTTCTGTACGACGGAGCTCGTCCATTACATCCTTTGTTAGCCACACCGGAGGACTTACCATCCTTCCCTCGATCTCGTACTCTGTTTGCAGTCTTTTTCGAAGTAGCGTTAGGCTGGAAAAGAATTCCTTTGGCATTTTCCAAGAGATCATGCGTTGCTGTGAAACTAGGGGTACGCCTGAGATAACCTCTTTAATTCTTGCCTCTAAGTCTGTTGACCAGTGCTCTAAATGGCCAGGAAAGCTTCTTAAAGAAAATCCGTCTGCGATAATAGTTTTTATCGTTCCCATAGCGTTTAGGTAATTAGTCCTGCAGCCTTCTACAGAACAAACCTTCTCTCCTAAATCAACGAAAAGCGCGAATATTTTACTAGCAATTTCGTTGTATTGATTTTCAAAACACCCTCGTAATAGCTTTTCGAGACCCTTATTAGTTTTCGAAAAGTCACCAGAGATAGCTATTTCGTACGCAAAAATTAAGGCTTGGCCTAATTCGGGATTTCTCTGAAAGTCAGTGTTTTTTTGAACGCGAGTGAAGAATGCAATAATTGTATCTTCAACCCAATCAAAATCTTTTTTTGTTACGGCAAGTCTACCAATTCCTTTAGATTCGTAATTAGCTTTTATAGCGAATGTTGTGCTGTTGTCTGCCTTGACAATTTCTTGCTTGTCGGGAAACCACCAACCAAAGTCCTTATCGATAAAATGTTTAACAGATGTGTATTCGGCGAGCAGCTGTCCCAGTAGCGACAGTCCATACATTGCGTCCTGGGGCTTATCATCTTTGATGAGTTCATCATAAAATACTTCGATAATACTAAGACGATCCCTTACCTGACGCTGGAGGTTCGTTACAATTGACCAACTACTGTGAATGGAGGGGTAAACGCGGCCAGACTTTGCGTTTTGAGCTCGGGTGATTTTGAAAGAGTCAAATTCAGGGTAGTCGTACTTATTGACCTGCCTGATGGACTTCAGAATTTGATTATATAACCGTTCAAAAGTCTGTCTTGGTTTCAGCTTAGTTATGTAGTCATCTTTGAATATTAGGAGTCCGGCTAGGCTAATAAACATGAAAAACGAATTAACAATAAAGGCTGTTACTAATTTTTCCTCCGTTCCCTGCTGAAGTAATAAGGTGGCAAGGGAAAAAATAACCGTCAGCGTTAGTAGGGCGAAAAAGAATTGACCCACCCTCTCCCTGTTTAAATAATCAGTAACTTTTGAAGAAAACTTTGCCGTAGTTACCTGAAAGCCAACTGCATAGAGGGCAAATACTATTCCAAGTAAGGCGGTTGCACCTGCCGCATAGGCGGTAGAGCTGCCTATTATTACATCACGAGTTAGTAAGAATCCCCAACCTTTCAGTGGCAGAAGAGATGCGGTGACTACTATTAAAGTGAATACGATGAAGGATCTAGAGTGATATAAAAGCTCTTTAAAGATTCCCCAGTTCGATGAGACCTTTTCGTGAAGTGTGAATAACCAAATCCTCAAGTATTCCCCGGATACCTTCCCATAGCGGTATATTTGACCAACAACTTTTAAGGCCAGGATTTGGTGCTTGGGCCGTTTTGCATCAAGACCCCAAAGCCCTCGGTTCCTAAGTAAGAGCTTTGATGTAAGAGCAAAAATTAACTGTGCTAGAAAGTTCTTTGAACGATCAAATGTCTTTTGTATTGGCATTATTTACTCAACCGCAGTATACCGAGAAATCTATCAAATAACAGGTTAATACTGGAGGTGCGTGGTAAATCATTATAAGATCGGGTTTATTAAAGATAATGGATCAAACGGCTAGTAGATATTGGGAGGATTTTGGGGAAATGCTCATCGCGTATAAGCGGTTTCAACGTGCTACATCAAAATTTAGGAAAAAGTATAGAATTCCGGAGACAGGTATACCCTGGGAGAAAAGAGCGGAGTGGTACCAGTCGCTTAGCAAATCTGCTGATTATGATCCAGAATTGTTACTCAAGTTCCATGTCGACCTACGTCTTTTGCCACCCAATAAAAAATTTGTGGGCGATATTGTTCGCCTGGCTAATGAGTTTAATTTGGATGAGCGTTGGTATATGACTTTATTTTTCCATCTAATGCAAGGTGGAGGAAGATTAAGCCCCCTAGGCTCAGCTTCCGTGAACGCTCTCGTTAACAACAGCCGACTCTCAGAAGACAAACAGTTTGTGACCAGACTCTGGATTAATGTGCGAAAGGACACTTCTCTGTCTGATATCGAGAATGTCTGGTCTAGAGTTCAAGATCTCCAAAAGAAAATGGTTGCCGATATTCCGGAGAAGCGCCGTCCTATCAGTTCCGCCGAGAAAAAACGGTACTTGGAAATACGTTCCTTGGAAGAACAGGGACTAACCCAGGGTAAAATTGCCGAGAAGCTTAGTTACAAAGGTAATGTCGCCAGTGACGTAGCTCAATTCAAGAATCGAATCGAGAAACGTTTCCGTAACGATGGCAGATTCAACAAATATCCTAGTTTATTACCTCAATAGCGTAGAACTGTAACTTATCCAAAACTCTCCATACTAAACTCCGAAAGGAGTTAAGAATGGAAAAAGAGAAGCTAAATATTAGTTATGTGAGCGCGGACACTTTAAGGCCGCGAGATAGAAATCCACGCAAGTGGTCTCAAGTCGCGATCGACGAGTTGAAGAAAAATATCAGCCAGTACGGTTTGGTTGAGCCGCTGGTGGTTAGTAAAGCTACTGGCCGAGAGAATCAACTGATTGGCGGCCACTTTCGTCTGAAGGTGGCTAAAGAGCTTGGCATCAAGGATGTACCAGTGGTTTATCTGAACTTGTCGGCTGAAAAAGAGGAAGAGCTGGCGTTACGCCTTAATAAAAATATCGGCGAATGGGATTGGGATTTGCTTGCTGAATTCGACGAAGCGCTACTCAGCGGAGCTGGGTTCACAAGCGAAGAAATTGACACAATCTTTGCCGATGACGAGACACCCGAAGAGTTTGATCTGGAAAAAGAGCTAAAAAAACTCGATATCACGAAAATCGAAATCCAAAAGGGAGATATCTATAAGCTCGGGAATAACAAAATTCTTTGCGGCGACTCAACGGTAGAATCGGACATACTCAAGCTTATGGGCGATGAGAAGGCAGATATGTGTCTAACCGATCCACCGTATATCCTGAGCTACCTAAAAGCTGGCAAACGTCACGGCAAGCCCGTTGAGGGTTTTGGCTACAAAAAAGATCGGAAGTACCTGGAAACTGACGAGCTGCCACCAGATTTCACCGAGCAATGGATGGCAAACATCGCCAAGATAGCCAAATCAGACTTCAGTATTATCGTCTATGAGAACTGGAAAAACTTGAGGGTCATCTGGGCCGAGATAGAAAAATACTGGCGGGTCAAAAATATGATTGTTTGGCATTTGCCGAACCGTCACCAAGGTTTCTCGGCTAAGTATAAATTCTTCAGCAAGCATGATATTGCGATGGTTGGCGGTACCGGCACCGTTGAATACAATCACGACGAAGAGCCAGACGGGCTTCAGGAAGAATACGAAACCGCTCTGTACGCCATCGCTGGTAAACCGCATTGGGAGGGCTACCAGAAAGGCCGAAAGTACCAGCCAAATGACTTTATTGAATTTAACGCTTCAGACGAAAAAAGTTCTGGTCAGGGCGTGATTTTCGGCACTAAGCCGCTCGAAATCTTGATCCCCTACATCAAAGTTCTAACTAAGCGCGGCGATCTGATTATTGAGCCTTTCTGCGGCAGCGGTAGCACGCTGTGTGCCGCAACAAAGCTGCAGCGACGCTGCTACGTCATCGAAAAGAGCCCGGTTTATATGACTGTTGCAATTAAGCGTTGGGAGAAACTAACTGGCCAGAAGGCTAGTAAGCTATGAGCCGCAACCAGACCCAAGACAAACGGAAGCTGCTGGACCAACTCCGTAAAACACCAGTCGTCCAAGTTGCCTGCGAACGCTGCGGCGTACCAAGGGCGACGTATTACCGTTGGCATAAAGATGACGGGGAGTTTGCAAGCAGCTGCGACGCCGCGATCGAAGAAAGTACCGGCTTCATCAATGACATGGCCGAAAGTCAGCTGATCGCTGCGATCAAAGAAAAGAATATGACGGCAATTATTTATTGGCTAAAGTCTAACCACTCGAAGTACGCCACCAAGATTCAAGTATCTGGTCAAATAAACCACCAGATAGAAGCGTTAACTCCCGAGCAGTCGGCGGTTGTCGCCGAGGCGCTCCGATTGTCCGGGCTAGTCACCATTAAGGAGGGCTAAAATGAACGACCCAACCTTACAAAATAAATTGTTTACCGATAAAAGAGTTCGCTCCGAGATAACCACTCAAAGCCATCAGTGGTTCTTCTCGACTTATTTCCCGGAGTATATCACCCATGCCACTGCCGACCTGCATCGAGACCTGTTTGCGATTACCGAAGACGAATCAATCTCGCTGGCCGTTATCGTTGCCTTCCGGGGCTCGGCTAAGTCAACCATTATGACAATGTCCTACCCGATCTGGTCAATTATCGGTAAACAGCAGAAGAAATTTGTCGTCATCGCCAGCCAAACTCAGTACCAAGCTAAGGTCCACTTAACCAACATTAAGCGCGAGCTGGAAAGTAATGAGTTACTAAGGAACGACCTCGGACCCTTTGAAGAACAGCGAGAAGAGTGGGGTTCAACCTCCCTCTTCATTCCTCGCTACAACGCCCGGATCACAGCTATATCAACCGAACAAAGTGTCCGGGGTATCCGCCACGGCGCTAAACGACCTGATTTGATTATTGCCGACGATGTTGAGGATATGGCATCAGTCAAGACTCGAGAAGGCCGTAACAGCACCTTTGACTGGTATACCGGCGAGATCATACCGGCTGGCGACACCAACACCAAGCGTATTGCTGTTGGTAACCTCTTACATGAAGACTCCCTGCTGATGCGTCTCAAGGAGCGGATCGAAAACGATGAGATCGACGGCATTTACTGCGAGTACCCGATTGTCAAAGATGGGAAGTGCTTATGGCTAGGCAAATATCCAGACAAGGCCTCGCTCAACAAGCTGCGACGCTCAACCGGCAATAGAATCTCTTGGGAGCGGGAATATATGTTGCGGATTATTCCTGATGAAGATCAAGTTATTGATCGAGAATGGATGAAGTTCTACGACGAGCTGCCGCAGAAAACCGAAGCCAACGAATTCGTTAACTCCTTCGTATCGGTTGACCTAGCCATATCCCAGAAATCGACGGCTGACTTTACGGCCATCGTCATTATCCACGTCTTTGGCTACAAGCCGGAAGATCGAAGATATTATATCGACCGACGGTTTATCAATAAACGAATGTCGCACCTGGAAACACTTAACACCGTCATGTCGCTGTATTCGACACTCGAGCACAGTACTTCGGTCCGTCCTCGAGTGTTGATCGAAGAGGTCCAATACCAAGCTGCAGTGACTGAGCAGTTAGCTGACAAAGACATCGAGGCTAGGGGAGTAAAGATCCATGCCGATAAGCGAGCCAGGCTCCAGTTAGCCAGTCCTCTCTTTGAGCTTGGGGCGGTCTTCTTCCCCGGGGATCGAGCCATAGCGGCAATAATCCAACAACTGGTCGGTTTTGGAGTGGAAAAACACGACGACCTGGCCGACGCCATCTCGATGGGTCTCAACTACATCCAGGTCAGCGTCAAATGGGTTTGTACTTTCAGCCTTCACTTCCTTGGCGGTGATCCCGAAGGTATCGAAGCTTATGGAATCGAGTACCTAGATGACGAGAAGAGGAGTCGCTAGAAGAGGTCTTTGATGTCGCAGCCGAGAGCCTTGGCGATATTAACGAGTATATGAATTCGTGGCCGCTTCCGTCCCTGCTCGATAAAACCGATGTATTTGGCAGCCAAACCGGTCGTCCCGGCCACCTTCTCTTGGGTTAAACCGCGTTCGTTCCTTAACTGTTGGATTCGTTTGCCAATACGTCGATAAATCGCCGCATCCTCAGAAGAAATTTTTGTTGGCATCTTAAAGCCAACTTATTCGAGAGCTAACTTGACTAACACTAACCAGTGGGTAGTATTGAATCTGAAGGGAGATAATGAAAATACTTAAATGGGTCGGAATAGGAGTACTAGCGATCATCGTGATAGGAGTAATTGGGAGCTTGATCGGAGGCAGTAAGGATAAAACTAGTACGAGTAGCGATACGTCGACCTCGGCTACCACACCGGCTGTCGAGCAAAAAGCAGCCACCCCACCGCCGAAGGAGAAGACATATCAGCAGGTCGCGACTTTTAGTGGGAATGGGGCTAAGAAATCGGAACCATTCACCATTACAGGCGATCGGTTTAAGATTATCTACACCTGCAAAGGAGATCTCTGCCAAGCATACATCAAGAAGGTTGGTAGCGACTTTGACATCCAGTTGATTATGAACACAGCTGGCTCAACTAAAGATGAGACGATCTTCTACGGGAAGGGTGACTACTATATTGATTCGAACTCGCTCGGTACCTACACCATGACCGTTGAAGACTACAAATAAGGCGCCAAGAAATGTTAGAATCCCCTAATTTAGATCAGCCAAAGGAGGCGGGAGTGAGGCTCGAGCATCCAGATATTTGGAACAAGGTTCTGAGCGAGGATGAAAAGATTGTCCATGAGTTCGGCGTAAGCGACAACTACATGATGCTTGGTATGGCTATATCAATAATTATTGGTCTTTTGGCAATGTGGTTCTTCGGGAGAACTTGGATCAGCTTGATCATCTTTGGCAGCATCTTCTTCTACTTCGCCTTTTATCTAAAGGCCGCTCGAGCTTATGCGTTAACCAATAAAAGAGTGGTTATCCATACCGGCTGGCTAAGCCATAAAACTACTAGCCTCGATTACGAAAAGATTACCGATATCACCGTCGAGCAGGGATTTCTCGAAAGAAAGCTACTCAAGATTGGTGGTATAAGTGTTCATACGGCTGACGTCGGGCAGAAAGACAAGAAAATGGACCACATTGACGACCCGTACGAGCTGAAAAAGAGGCTCGACGTTTTACGAAAGAATTACTCCTAAATTTCGCTTGACTTGCTAGACCGTGGCGGTACCCTTCCTCCTGTAAATGGAAGAAGAACAGGTTCAGCTAACCAACACATCGCCAATTACTCTGCCACAAGAAGAGAACGGTCATCCTGTTAACGTAGCCGATAAGCCCGTAGTTAGAGTTAACTACTGTTTATATGCCCGTAAAAGCAGCGAAGACGACGAACGGCAAGCTCTTTCAATTGAATCCCAGATCCGGGAAATGACCGTTCAGGCTCAATCAGAAGGGATAAGTGTGATCGAAATTCGCCAAGAGAGCCATTCGGCCAAGGCGACTGGCCAGAGGCCGGTTTTCAACCAATTAATCGCTGACATTCGATGTGGAGTGTTCCAGGGCATTCTTAGCTGGGCACCGGATAGATTAAGTCGCAATGCCGGGGACCTAGGCGCAATTGTTGACCTGATGGACAACGGTTACCTGACCCAAATCCGGACTCACGGACAAAGTTTTACCAACTCGCCAAATGACAAATTTTTGCTGATGATCCTTTGCTCCCAAGCCAAGCTGGAGAACGATAATCGAGGGGTCAACGTCAAACGAGGCATGAAAACCAAGTGCCAGCTCGGTTTTCGCCCGAATTTAACACCACTTGGCTACTTAAATGATCACTATTCCGGTAAGGGTCTGAAGAAAGTCTTTGTAGATCAGAAGATAGCCCCGTTTATTAAGGAAATGTTCGAGAAAGTAGCGGCTGGCGCTTCAGGGCGAGATATCTTCGCCTGGCATAAAAACGAGGCTAATTTCCGTACGAGAACCGGCAAGCTGCTGACTCTAAGCTCAATTTATCGGATGCTCAATAATCCGTATTACTGCGGCACGTTTGAGTTCCCAGTCGGTAGCGGCAAATGGTACAAGGGTTCCTACGAACCAATCATCTCAAAAGAGCTATTTAAAGAAGTTCAGCTGAAGTTAGCTATCCACCCGAAAACCAGGCCGGGTACTAAGACGTTCACTTTCAGTAAAATATTTAAATGCGCTACGTGTGGATCAGGAATTACAGCTCAAGAGAAGTCTAAGCAAACCAAGAAAGGCTTGCATAAATATATCTACTACCACTGTACCAAAGCCCGGGATCTTCACTGCCCAGAACCGTATATTAGAGAAGAGATCTTAATTGAGGAGTTAGTATCTAGGTTTGACGACCCGGCTCTCGAGCAGATCAAAATTAATCCAGGGCTGAAAGAAAAGTTCGCCATTTTCCAGCGCTTCAGTGTCATGGGAATGGACGAAGAGGGCGTTGAGCAAACCCTTCACAAGAATTTCATCAGACATATCTTTGAAGAAGGCGCCAAAGAAGAGAAGCGACAGCTAGTTAGCTGCCTAAGCACCGTCCTCTACATAGAAAATCGAAAACTGATTACATTAAATTCCTAGCCGCCTCGACTGACCCCAGGTTCAGGAGTACAATTTAGTAGATGAAAGAAATCGTATTTATTACTGGCAATCAAAATAAAGCTGATTATTTAGCGAAATTTTTAGGGTTTCCCGTCGAACATCAAAAGCTGGATCTGGACGAGCTTCAATCGTTAGATCTTAAAGAAATCGTTGAACACAAAGTTAAACAGGCATACGAGCAGATTAAAAAGCCGGTGATTGTTGAGGACGTGTCGTTAGAATTCTCTGCCCTTGGTCGGTTACCCGGCACTTTCATCCGCTTCTTTGTTGACGAGATGCCTTTTGAAACAATTTGTTCATTGCTCGACGGCAAAGACCGAAAGGCGATCGCTCGATGCGTATTTGGTTATTACGACGGCGAGCGCCTAGAGCTATTTGAGGGTTCAATGAACGGCGAGATTGCCGAAACTCCGACCGGCGAGAACGGCTTTGGTTGGGACAGGATATTTATTCCCGAAGGCTATTCCGTAACTCGAGCTTCGTTAAGCGAGGAAGATGATCGTAAAACCTATATTCAAATCAAACCATTTGAAAAACTAAAAGAGTTTCTAGAAAGACTTTAGCAATATGAAAGTTGATGACAAATTGTACGGTGCAGCAAAGGAACTATTGGAACAGCATCCCGATCAAGCTGTGAGCGCTTGTTATACAGAAGATGGCCAAATTCTGACCGGAGTTTCAACAGAAAGTCCACACGACCAAGTTTGTCTGTGCGCTGAAGCTGGACCAATTTGTGAAGCCCAAAAATTAAAGAAGAAAATTGCCGCCTCAATTTGTATCGCCAATAACGATAAAACTGGGCAGATAATCGTTTATACTCCTTGCGGTATTTGCCAGGAACGCTTCTTTTGGTTTGGTGGAGAAGTGCAGGTAGCAATTCCGCAAGAAAACGATCCGACTAAATGGCAATCGGTATCGCTAAAACAAGTTCAGCCTTATTGGTGGCGATCAGTTAAGCTAGGGTAGCTTATGAAGGCTCTTCTTACTTCCTCGGGTATCACAAACCCAACACTTAAAAACGTGCTGCAACAATTAGCGGGAAAGCCATTAACCGAGCTTTCAGCAGTCTTTATCCCCACAGCTGCCAGTGCGGTGAACGAAGAAAAGACTTGGTTGATAGAGAACTTGGTTCAGACACGAGACTGTGGGTTTAAATATCTCGACATTGTGGATATTGCCGCAGTGAAGCCGGAAAACTGGAGGCCTCGACTCGAAAAAGCCGACATAATTTTTATGGGCGGCGGCAACACTTTTCACCTAATGTGGCACATCACCCAATCCGGCTTAGCTGAAATATTACAGAGGTTGTTGGAATCAAAGATTTATGTCGGTATTAGCGCTGGCAGTATGGTGATGGGACCAAGGCTCGATATTCCGTACAACGACTTTCTCTATCCAGGGGAAACAAACGAAATGGGCGTCAAAGATGGTCTTAGCATTGTTGATTTCTGTCTCTTGCCCCACTTAAACTCGGAATACTTTACTAACTTGCGCGAGAACAAGATCGCTAAATGTGCAGAAGAAATAGATATTCCAACTTACGCAGTTGACGATAACACTGCGATCAAGATTGAAGGCGACAAATTAGAAGTTGTCGGTGAAGGCGACCATATAGTTTTCAATGATAAAAACTAAAAGCTTTGAACTGGCTGAATACATCAAAGGTGATCCAAATTCAGACAAGCTCGCGATTGTTATTCCCGGCCGTTTAGACACCAAAGACTACGCTCACAACATGAGCCTTGTAGATTACTTGGCGGGAAAAGGATATTTAGCTCTCTCGTTTGACCCGCCCGGAACTTGGGAAAGTGCCGGGGAAATTGATATTTACACCACCACCAACTACATCAAAGCAGTAAACGAGTTAATCGAATACTTTGGCAACAAACCAACCGTTCTGGCCGGTCATAGTAGGGGTGGAAGCGTGGCAATGCTCTCTGGACCTAACAATCCGCATGTATCACATATCGTTGCCATATTTTCTAACGTCGGGCCGGCTAGTCCTCCAGGAAAAAACGCGAAAACGCTGGGCTATGACGAGTCTTTTAGGGACTTGCCGCCGGGTACTGCACCGACAGATAAAAAGAAGGTTTTTAAACTACCTCTGAGCTATTTTGAAGATGGTCAAAAGTATAACGCCCTGCCCGGACTGAAAGTCTGGAGTAAACCAAAGCTGTTCTTTTACGGCACGGAGGATGTGATGGCCGAACCAGGAGACGTACAGAAAGCTTACGAATCCTCGGCTGAGCCAAAAGAAATCCATGAGATTAAGTCCAAGCACGACTACCGCTATCACCCAACAGCCATCAAAGAAATAAACGAAAGTATTGGCAGATTCTTGGATACGTACCATTTATGAGCAAGCCGGTTCGTCACGCAATTTCTGTGGTTATCAATGACAGTAAGGGCAAAACGTTGTTTGCGAAGCGCTCAGCTCGTAAACGCTCTTACCCACTTGCCTGGAGTCTACCATCGTATTTCGTGGATGGTGAAGAGAGCCCCGAAGAAACTATTAACCGAATCGGCAAAGATAAACTTGGGATTGAGTTAGCTACCGGCAAGCTGATAAACGAAGGTAAGTCAGAGCGTGATGATTTCATCTTATTTATGCACGACTACGAAGCAATTATCGAGAGTGGTGAGCCGAGAATAGCTTCTGACGATTATATCGAGCTAGGCTGGTTTGAGCCAAAGAAGCAGTTGGGATCAATGAAGGTTATGGGTGACTGCTGTCGACTCTACCTAGAATATTTAAATGGCTAAGTCCTTCGGTGAGCCGTTGAAGAAACTGCGAGCCGTACCAATCGAGGATAACGGCGAGAAGTTGATTGATCCGACATCCTTATCGAAGCGAGTTCACAAAGCTGAAGAACATCCTGTTATGCCAGGCATTGAGCGCAGCATATTGTTGCGCGAAACGGTCGCTAAAAAACTTGCCGAGGCTGCGGAAAAACTACCAGCCGGAATTGAATTAGTTATTTTTGAAGGTTTTCGGCCGATCGAGGTTCAACGTTCTAATAACGAGTGGGTTCGAAAAATTATGACCGAAAAGTACCCTAATTGGACCAAAGCCGCACTGCAGCGAAAAATTAATGAGTTTTCAGCGCCCGCTGATGACCGATGTCCGCCCCCACATTTAACCGGTGGAGCGGCTGATATTTATTTAATCGACAATAAAACTGGGAAGATGTTGGATATGACTTCGCCGTACGAACCGTGGAGCACCGAAAGTGCTGAAACTAGCGTCAAGGGGCTAAGTGAAAAGACGCGAAAGAACCGTCAATTACTAACCGGTGCCATGGAATCAGTCGGCCTAACAAATTACGTCGGCGAGTGGTGGCACTGGAGCTATGGCGACTCTGGCTGGGCTCTTCGAACCAGCGCTCTCAATGCGCTATATGACCGTTTACCAGAATGAAGTTCCTGGCTCTGATCCTCAACTTGCCATGGACGTTAATTGGCTTAATCGGGGCGGTATTATCGATGCCGACAGGCGTTAAGATTTCTATGAAGCCTTTTGCCCTTATTTTCCGAGTAAAAAGCTTTTGGTGGCTCGATTGGATCCCAGCTTACCGAGGCGCCCGGGCACTCGCGAACGGTAATGTTGTCCAGCTCGGGCCTTTGGCTGACGAAAAGGATCTTGTTCACGAGCTCATTCACGTTCAACAGTATGAGCGAGAGCCGTTCGTTCACTTTTTTCTCTATTCGTTGGAGTCGGCACGGCACGGTTACCGTAATAACAAGTACGAACAAGAGGCCTATTCAAAAGCCGGTAATCGTTACGTAGCCAAGTAATCAGAAAAGTTCCACAATTTCATGAGGGTTCAGGAGAAAATTTAGTTCGAGTCCCTAGTGGGGTCTTGCCCAAAGTAAGCCTTTTTGGGCATCACGTCAGCCCAAAAGCGATCTTTCGGTGATTTCCTTCCTTTGTTATGTCTTTTGGAACCATAAAAAAGTTCCACATTTTAATCTGGCGGAGAGGGAGGGATTCGAACCCTCGATACTCTTGCGAGCAAACCGCCTTTCCAAGGCGGCGCCATAGTCCACTAGGCGACCTCTCCAATGCTTGAAATTGTACCTTTTTTCAGGGTAAAAGTTTAGCCCTCCCCGCGATGGGGAGGGCTTGATTTGTTTCAGCGCTCTTTGACGCCGCGTTTGTTTTGCTGAAGGACCTGGAATCGCCGTAAGGTGGTGATCCGGCTGCTCCGTCGGCAAGCGACCTTCAGGAACGCACCCAATTCTCCATCTCGAAGTTTTGGGAGAGTTTCCTTCATTTCGCGAAGCTCTTTGAGCAGCGCTTCTTTTTCGCCGTTGAGATTGGCGGATCGTTCGGCGATCTCGACGATCTTTTCGATCCTTCGCCAGTCCTCTGACAGGGCTTGGCGGGTAAGAGAGCGAAAGTTAGCAGCCCGAGAACATTTCTCAAGCTGGACGCTTAGCGGCGCCTTAGTATTTGTTTGCAAAAGTGCATTTCCTCCGTGTTCCACTTCTCCGCATAGTGGTTTCGATACCATACCATAAAAACACCTAAAAGTCAAGAGGGGCGTTTGTGCTTTTAATCTGTTATTTCCCTGTTAGAATTGGGGCGATGAACGAAGTTGAAGAAGTCCGCCAGCGGCTGGATATTGTCGACCTAATTAGTCAGTACGTTACGCTCAAAAAAGCCGGCGCCAACTACAAAGGCGTCTGCCCGTTTCACCAGGAAAAAACCCCGTCGCTGATGGTTAGCCCGCAGAAACAAATTTGGAAATGCTTTGGCTGCGGTAAGGGCGGTGACCATTTCTCCTTCATTATGGAAACCGAACACTTAGAGTTCGGCGATGCTTTGCGCTTGTTGGCTCAAAAAGCCGGCGTTACGTTGAAGCCGCGTACCCAAGCCGAGCACCAAAGCCAGGGCCGAAAAGACTCGCTCTACCGGATTAACGAATTGGCCAGCAAAATATTTGAAAAAATCCTTTGGGATACCAAAGATGGCCAAGTCGCCCAAAATTATCTAAAAAAGCGGGGGCTGGACGACAAAACTATCAAAGACTTCCGCCTGGGTTTTGCTGCCCGGAACATTTCGGTCAAAGATTTAATGCTCAAAAAAGGCGTCCCAGCGGCCGATTTGGAAAAGGCCGGCTCGCCCGACAAGTTTTTCGAGCGGATAATTTTCCCGATTTTCGATGTGATGGGGCATGTGATTGGCTTTACCGGCCGAACTTTGGGCGATGCCCAGCCAAAATACCTTAATTCGCCCGAGACGCCGCTCTTCAATAAAAGTCGGATTCTCTACGGCCTAAACTTCGCCAAAGCGGCTATTAAAGAAAAAGACTCGGTAATTCTGGTCGAGGGGCAGTTCGACGTGGTCACCCTTCATCGCTACGGCGTCACCAACGCTGTCGCTAGCTCCGGCACCGCCATTACTGAAGGTCAACTGCAGATCCTTTCCAAGTACACCCAGAACTTTCTGCTGGCTTTCGACAACGATTCGGCCGGCATTAACACCACTAAAAAGGTAATAGAGATGCTGCTGGCGGCTGATTTGAACGCGCGGGTGGTGGATTTTGGCATGCATAAAGACGCCGACGAGCTGTTGGCGAACGACCCAACCGGCTGGGCTATTCAGGAAAAAGCCGCCAAAGAAGCGGTCGACTGGCTGATTGATCAAGCGATTAGCGAAGCTGGTGATATTAAACAGATCGAGAACAAGAAAACCATCCTCAAAGCGGTTCTGCCGTCGCTACGCTTACTGGTGGATCCGACTCGGCTAGATTATGCCGTCCAACGCCTATCCACTCGTTTAGGACTGTCGGTTGATAGCGTCTACGCAGCTGTTGCCAAGTCTAAGTCTGGTCCCGGATCCTCTTCCTCACCCGTTGCCGTGTCGGCAGCATTAACGAACGAAGAGCAGATATTGGCGATATTATTGAACCGACCGAAGTTAATCACCAAAGTTGCCAAGACTTTGGCTGACGTGTCGTGGAAAAGCGTCGATGCCGAGACGATTGCTCGAGAACTTCAGAAGTGTTATACTGACAAAGCTTTGGTTAGTAACCAGACCCAATTCCTATCTAAGGTTAAAAACCCATTGGACTCGCAGGCTGCAGAGAAGATCGATTCGTGGATGTTTTGGCTTTCCCGTCAGTGGGAAAATTTGACCGATGAAACAGCAACAGAGTTGATCGACGAAAAATTGGCCCTACTCTCTACCCGAGCGCGGGAGAACCAAAAAACCGACCTGGCTCAAGCCATCAGAGCCGCCCAGGAAACCGGCGATATTGCCGGAGTGAAAAAATTAATGGACGAGCTCAACCAGCTAACAAAAGAGGTAACTTCCTAAGATGACAAAAGCGGTTCCCAAAAAAGTTAAACAAGACGTCGGGTTAGATTTTCCCGATGAGCTAATGTACATGATTAAAAAAGGCCGTCAGCACGGCTTTGTTACCTACAAAGAAATTCTCCAGTCGTTTCCCGAACCGGAGCAGGATTTGGAGATGATTGACGAATATATGCGCTACCTTAGCGCTATTGGCGTGGAGCTGCGCGAACCAAAAGCCCTACTGGATATCCCGGGCGTTGATGAGAAAAAGAAAAACATCAAAGAAGACGATTTAACCGGCATTTCCGAAGATTCTGTTCGAATGTACCTGCGGGAAATTGGGCAATACCCATTGCTAACCGGCCCAGAAGAGGTGGCGCTAGCCAAGCGGATTGAGCGCGGCGATAAAGCCGCTAAGCGCCGTTTAGCTGAAGCTAACCTGCGCCTTGTTGTTTCGATTGCCAAAAAATACATCGGCCGGGGTCTGTCGCTGCTGGATTTAATTCAAGAAGGCAACCTGGGTTTGCACCGAGCCGTTGAAAAATTTGATTACAAAAAGGGGTTTAAGTTCTCGACTTACGCTACCTGGTGGATTCGCCAAGCGATTACCCGAGCGATTGCCGACCAAGCCAGAACGATTCGTATCCCAGTTCACATGGTGGAAACCATCAATCGCTACATGCGCACCCAGCGCGAACTGCAGCAAGAGCTGGGCCGCGAACCAACCCACGAAGAGCTGGCCAAAAAACTTGGCGTTGACCTGGAGAAGCTCGAGCACATCATGAAGATTTCCCAAGAAACCGTTTCGCTGGAATCCCCTGTCGGCGATGAAGGCGATTCCAGTTTGGGCGAGTTTATCGAAGACAAAACGGCCATCTCCCCAGAAGAGCAGGCGATTTACCAGTTGATGAAAGGCCACGTCGAGGAATCCCTAGCGATTCTAACGCCGCGCGAGCAAAAGATTCTCCGAATGCGCTTTGGCTTGGAGCCAGAAGAGGGCGTCGGCCGCACCCACACCCTGGAAGAAGTGGGTAAAGAGTTCGGCGTTACTCGCGAGCGTATCCGCCAGATTGAAGCCAAAGCTCTGCAGAAGCTGAAAAAGCACGAAGAAGCCTCGCGTCTCAAAGACTACTTGACGTAAACTGCCGGCTTGATAATTGAGTTTGTGCCATTTTAGAGCTATAATTTCCCAGTGAACGTTCACATATGAGACTTGATATGAGAAAAAAGCCGACCAACTCGTTACTAACACAAGAGAGCGAGCTGGAAAGCTCGTCATCAATTTCGGCACTTGTCCGGGTAACTTCGCAAGATCACCTTCTGAACAAAGAACAGGAGTTAGATCTTGGCCGAAAGGTTAAAGAAGAAGGAAGTATTGAAGCGCACAGACACCTGGTCAAGGCCAACCTTCGTCTGGTCTTGTCGATCGCCAAAAAGGCCGCCGAAAGAAAAGCCTACTCCCAGGATATGGACGACCTTTTCATGATGGGGTTTATAGGTCTGATGGAAGCGGCGAAGCGCTACGACTATAGCAGAGGCTGTCGATTTTCTACTTACGCGACTCTATGGATTCGCCAGAAGATAAATCGCGGTTTACTCAATGAAGGTAGAACTATCCGTCTTCCAATCCACGTTACCACCGCATTGAGCGGTTTTCGAAAGGAGGTGGAAGCACTCGAGAAAAAACTTCGGCATTCCGTGACGCAAGCCGATATCTCCAACTACCTAGGCTACAGTTCGGAAAAAGTAGCCAATATGTTGTCTTCTGGGCAGTCTATTATTTCTCTTGACACACCTGTTGGAGAAAGTGGCGATGATACGATCGTTGAACTACTAGCTAGTAATCAAATGTCCGAAGTTGAAGATAAGTTAGTGCGAGAAGAACTGTTCAAAGCAGTACTGGGGGAACTCACAGCTCGACAGAGAGACGTCATCGTATTGCGCTTCGGCATAGAAGATGGCGTTGTTAGAACACTTGATGAAGTTGGAGAGATACTTAGCATCTGTCGTCACACGGTCATTGATGCAGAGACATCTGCAATTCGAAAGCTGCGCTTGCAGAAAGACCACTTTAAGCACCTAGTTTCTTAACCGGCAGTAACATGCCGGTTTTTCTTTACGTCGATAACAGCCCGCAATTCTGCTAGGCTAAAGCTATGAAATTGGAGGGGGTACTCCAGCAAAACATCTTCGAGCTGCTTGATCTTGAGCATCTACCTCAAGAAAAGAAAGACGAAATTTTTCAGCAGGCTTACGATACGGTGATGAACCGGATAATGTTACAGATTGCCGACCGGCTCGACGAAGTCAAACTAGACGAATTAAAAGCATTATTTGAAAAAGGCGACGGCGGGGCGGTCAGCCAGTTTTTTACCGACAACGGCATCGAAATTGAGCAGTTAGCTACTACTGAAACATTGAAATACAAGGTTGAACTAGCCAGCTTATCCGAAGCACTCAAGAGCGAGAGCTACTCGAAATAACATGTCAGTAGAAGGGGGCGGGCTAGGTTCAGGTGAAGCAGCTGGCCCAGAAAATATCGGCGCAGCCAGTCCGGAAGCGGGCGAGCAGTGGCAGGACGACAGCCGGCGGGCGGAGGCTGATTTTGATAAGGGGACCGAAAAAGACCCGGCTGATGCCGAGCCGCTGATTAACGAAGCCGACCCAGACCGCCTTGCGGAATCTCGACAGGAGCGGGAAGCGGTACTGTTGAGTGCTATCGATCTTGTTAAAGAGGCGAGCGACAAAGAGCTGGCCGAACGCTACAAGCTAAACGACGGTAACGCCATATCCAAGTTTATTAAAAACGTCTCCGTCTTTTTTGCCGGGGAACGTCGGGACATCGATATCGCCAAGGAAGTTGCTGAACTGGACCCAGAGCAACGGGAAGAGGCGATTAAGACAGCGTTGAATTTTTTCAGTCGGGAAAGTGCCAGGCGCATTGGCAAAAACCTCGTTAAAACTGCTGTTACCGGTGGAGTCGGTGCCGGGATTACGGCGGTCTTGGGTGGCGCAGTTGCCTCTCCAGCTTTCTTAGCGGCCTTGGCTGGCGGCGCAGTTTTCCGTGGCGTCTACGAACTGTTACGGCAGTTTGATCTTAACGAACAGGAGTCCCGCTTCAAAGCCATTGAGGCACGAGCTGATGTTTTTGCCTACGCCGCTCGCCTAAAGCAAGAGGAGGGGGTTTTGCTGGACGAACGGGGAAGCGCTACTCCGGAGCGTCAAGCAGAGATTGATGCGGAAATTAAGAATATGCAAATCCAGCTGGTGGCCGAACTAAAATACAAATCCGAAGAAAATATATATAGCGAAGGCGACGAGGGCGAAAAGGCAACAATCCGAGGCATGGAAAAGGTTTTCGAGCTGGGTAAAGCCAAAAATACTCTTGAAAGAAAGCGGGAAAAAACCGCCGATTTGATCGCGGCTGGCGGATCGATTATCGGTGGTTTTGCCGGATCGTTTGTTGTTGATACATTCCAACGTACTACTCAGGAAGCCGCTCAAGGGTTTGCAGCCGATTTTGATAAAGACACTGTTGAGCATTTTGTCCGCCATATAACCCCGAATCAGGTTGCCTCTACTAGCCAGGAAGGGTTCAGCGAACTTCTCCGCGAAAGTGGTGGCTACGTTTTCCAATACAACCCCGGCGAGCTGGCTGCTAAAACGGCGGAAGCAGCCAAATACGGCTACGAAATGACAACAGCAACCCTGAATAGTGGTGAAGTTGTTCATACCCTTTCCGGCATGACCGATAGCCGGTTTGCCGAGTTACTAGGTAAAGTGCCTGGCATCAGCACAGAGGTTGTGACGCAGACGGTGTTTAATACTGCCGGGTTTTTCCGGGAAGCGGTACCAGTGGCCGCCGCCAATATGGCTTTCTTTGTCCGCAACCTGTTTGCTGGCCGCGGCGAGCCGCCCAAAACGCCTTCGGACGAAGGTTCGGTGACGGATCGGGCGTGGGAACAGTGGGAAGCGGGCGCAGCTGCAGCCCAGCAAGAACCGAGCGTCCCCGGCAGCGGACCGAAATACGACGAAGAAGTTCGCGTGCCAATAAACGGCGGTATTTCAGAAGAAAAACCAGCCGGTAACGAAGAAGCTACTACTAACTTTGACCGGTTTGACAACATTTTTCAGGGGGTGAGCGCTCCCGAATCGAAAGAAGAGTGGGAAGGCGTCGAGACTATGAACATTAAAGAGCCAGAGCCCGGTGTAGAGACGCGCCGGATTGTCTTTTCAGACAAAAATGGCCATACCTACTACTATTCACACACTGTTAATAATCACCGAGATGCTATTAAGAGGGATCATTTCTCACTTAATGTTTTCGACAACCGTAACAATAAAATTGAAACTCACACCGAACTAAACCAGCAGCAATTAGATATGTTGACCGAACGTATCAACAAGAAACGCAAAAAACAGTAATAAAAAAGCCTGGTCGCGGGTGCGACCAGGCGGGGTGCGAGAGCTAGGGAGTCTCGCTTTTTTCTTCGGGCGTTTCTTTCTGGGGCTTTCTTCCAAACATTAGGTACCCCAGCACCACCAAAGCCAAAACAAAGACTCCAACAATCCAGTAGAAGGTGTTACCTTTTTCTTGGGTGTCGGCAACCTCTTGGCCGGCATCTTCGGGTGGGGCGGCCAGCTCGCTAAGCAGCTCCTTCTTGAGTGAGCTTTTGAGTGCTTTAGCCTCTTCCGATCCCCAGATGTCATCAACCCTCTTGTTGAGTGCGTCAATCTCCTGTCGGTGCTTGTTTAGCCCGCGGCGTGTTTCGTTGGCCAGATCGTTGAGTTTTTTCTCAAGCACGGCTAAACGATTGTTGGTTTTAGCAAGTTTCTTACTTGCCGAACCGTGATCTTTAACCATGCCGGGGCTGTCCAATACGGACTGAAACCATTCACGATCGCGCTCGCGCAACGCTTTCTCCTGACGGAGACGCCCTTGCTCGTCCACACCGGACTGTTGCCCGGTGTTAGTCGGCTGTTGGTAACCCTGGTCGGTCGGCTCTAGGTCGGTTGTCTGCGGCGAGCCGGTCTCCACAGTTGTGGTTTCCTGCTGCCGAATTGGTTCCGTTTCTTCAGGCCGCTGAACGTACTGGGCGCTCGAAAGCGCAGCCAGTACAAAGACTGCGAGTAAAATATTTGCCTTCATGTTTGTCCTACTTGCGCGCCCAAAGCAGCTTGAAGCTGCTCGAACGTTGTGCCGGAATTATAGCAGATTCTCGAGAAAAGTCAAGGGGTTAGAGTGATATTTATGATGGAGCTATTTTATTGGCCGCAATGTTGGAAAAGGGATCACTTCTTTGATCGAGTGCTGGTTGGTTAAAACCATCACTAACCGCTCAATCCCCATGCCCCAGCCGGCAGTGGGCGGCATGCCGAACTTCAGGGCTTCCACAAAGTTCTCATCGAGCATTTGGGCTTCCTCCCAGCCCTGTTGTTTCATTTTCAGCTGCTCACGGAAGCGATTTTCTTGGTCAACTGGGTCATTCAACTCGGTATAGGCGTTAACTAGTTCGAAACCACCGGCAACAATCAGCTGGAATCTCTCGGCTAATTCGGGGTTATCGCGGTGTTTCTTGGCTAACGGGGTAGTTACTAACGGGTAGTCAACGACAAAAGTTGGCTGGACGATTTTTGGCCGGCTAACTTTTTTAAACAGTTCATCCACCATCTCGCTCCAAACCTTAATATTTTGGTTATCGAAGGTGATTTTGGCTTTTTTCACCGCCGCATTGAGTTTATCGAAGTCATTTTCTTTGGCGATGTCGATGCCGGTGTCTTTCTTGATTAAATCGGCGTATTTAACGGTATTAAAGTCACCAGAAAAGTCGATTTTCTGGTTCTGGTAGGTGATTTTCAGTGAGCCATGGACTTTCTTGACCAATTCTTGGATTAGTTCTTGGGTGGCTTTCATAAAACCAACATAATCTTGATACGCCCAATAGGCTTCGGCCGAGTAAAATTCCGGGTTGTGCATATGGCTCAAACCTTCATTACGGAAGTTCGGGCCAATCTCAAAAACTCGGTTAAAACCGCCAGCTATCAGGCGCTTCAGGTAGAGCTCCGGGGCGATTCGCAGGTAAAAATCGGCGTCCAAGGCATTGTGGTGGGTGATAAACGGCTTGGCCATTGCTCCACCGGGAATCGGCTGCAAAACAGGGGTGTGGATCTCCATAAAGCCGTGGCGGACGAAAAACTCGCGGATGGCTTCCACCACCATTGAACGGGTGACGATAATTTCCCGGGCTTTATCGTTAGCTTTAAAGTCAACTGTCCGCTGGCGATAGCGGGTTTCGACATCGCTCAAACCATGCCAGCCATCTGGTACCGGCAGTAGCGATTTGGCTAATAGCTGGAATTTAGTGGCTTTTAGCGACAACTCCCCGGCCTTGGTCGTAAAAATCTCACCTTCCACCCAGATATAGTCGCCGTGGTCGAGTAGCTTTAGTAAGTCGTAGTCTTTGCCAACTTCGTCTTTTTTGAAGAAAAGCTGGAGCTTATGGCCTTCGTCTTCAATATCCAAAAACGCCGAACCACCGTGGCCGCGGACACCAGTAATTCGTCCGACCGTGGCCAACTTGGCGCTATTTTTCTTGGTTCGGGCTTCTTCAATCGTAATATAAGCCGGCGTAGTTGCCGGAAACGGGTTGATTCCGAGCTTCTTCAGCTCCGCTAACTTTTCCAACCGAACAACTGATTCCGGCTTTGGCGCCTGTGTCATCTACCAGATTTTACCCTAAACCTTACTCCTCCAGAAGTCGGTCGCTTTTTGGCGCGGCGGGAAGCTGCTGGTTGTCAATTTGGTCCATCACTCGGCCAAGCTGGCGGGAACGAGTGGAGGAAACCACTTCAAACTGTTTGCTGGCTGATTCCAACCGGGCACCAAGCACATCCACCGACTCGCTAAATTTGTCGTACTCGCCACGGAATTTTTGGATTAACGAAATAATCTGGTGGATATTTTCCTGGAACTGGAAATTCGAGTGCGTTTGGCGGATTAAGCGCAACATGGCCGTAAAGCTAAACGGTCCAGCCAATACTACTTTTTTATGCATGCCATCCTCCCAAATATCGTTCATCTGGTCGTAGATGAAGCTGAAAATCATTTCGTTGGGGATAAAAGCAATCGCAAAATCCACCGTTTTTTCGTCCGGGTTAATGTAGTCGCGGCTGGCGATTTGCTTAATTTTTTCTTTAACGTCGGCCTTGAAGAGTTTGATGTATTTTTGCTTTTCTTCTTCGGTCTTAGCTTCGGTAAAGCGTTGGAGGTTGGAGTAAGGGAACTTAACGTCAATTTGGACTTTCGTGCCGTCCGGCATTAGCAGCGTTAAATCCGGGCGAGTGGAGCCAGCTTGGGTTTGAACGGTGTAGTCCTGGCCAATTACAAAACCGGCCATTTTTAGCAGGTCTTCGGCCACTCGTTCGCCGAAAGCGCCGCGCATCTGATTATTGGAGAGCACGCGCTTTAAATCTTCGGCACTGCCCCGTAGTTCGTGGGTTAGTTGACGTTGGTTCTCAAGCTCGGCTTTCAGGGTGGAAAACGAATTAATCCGCTCTTTGTCGCTGGCTCGCAATTTGTCGTCGGTGTCTTTGAGCTGTTTGCGGATTTCGTCTACCAGGGTTTTAATCGCGTCTTTTTTGCCTTCAAGATCGGTTCTGATCACCTCTTTTTCCGCGCCCAATCGTTCTTTGGCTAAACCAAGGAATTGTTCGCTAATTTTGGAGAAATCGGTTTGACGGTGACGCATTACCGCGTAGACAATCCCCGCGCCCAAAATCACTCCGCCGATTAGGTAATAGACGTCATTCATGCTTGGGTCATTGTAGCTGGGAATAATATTTTTTACAGCTACAAAGCGGGCGTCCTAACCTGCTATCCTACATTGCCCGAGTAAAAATGTCACTGAAAATGTTGAAATTGCTAGAAATTGGGAGCAGAATTGTATAACCGCCACCTGCGGAAATGGGAAATTTTATGCGACAGGAAGTAACGAATATCGATTTGCACATTGTAGTCCCACCATCGCACAACGAGAACAACAGGATTGTGCGCAGATGCAAAGAAGCTTACCCCGGTCTTACGATTGGGGTTACAGTCCAGACCGGAGACGAACTCTCTTGCAAGAGGGCTGAGGGTCCACAGCTTTGGCACGACGGAAACTTACTCCTCTCGGTTGACACGAGAAACGAAGGAGAGAGCTTCCTTCAGAAGATTGGGGAGATAACCTCTGGGCAATCTCAGGGGGCATCACAGCCAGCCCAAATGTCCTAACGGCGGACACTAAAGGCCACAGTCTTCAGACTGTGGCCTTTCTCTATACCTAAATTTTTAACTAAGTTATTGGAACACTTTTCTTTTCCAACCGGATATATTTCCAGTAAACCAGGAAAATTAATACTCCCAGGCCAAACAGTGCTGCTAAAAATTGAATTTTTTCGTTACCGGCAGCCATCGCTCGGCCCAATCCATACAGCAAAGTAAACACGCCACCCAGGGTTAGCCCGTCGCCAATTACCTCAATTTTTCCTAGCCCGATAATTGAAACGGCCAGAACAATCATGGCCACAATAATCAGCCCAATCGACAGATTGCGGTTGTAGTTTTCAGAGACGTCAGTATAGCTGTCGTTGATGGCCTTCTGTTCAGCGTCGAATTTTTCTTGAGCTGCCTTCTCTTCAGCCGTAGGCTGATCGTTGTAAACCGGTGGGTAGCGTAGCGACGCCGGTGTTTCTGGATACTCTGGCGCCGGATAAAAGGCTGAAAAACCAAAACCTACCACCCCCGCAAAAAGCAGGCCGATAGCAATTACGTAAAGCGCGCGCAGCATTTTACTTGTTGCGTAGTAAACCGAGCTCTAATTGAATGTAGCCAAGACTCATAATCACAATACCGCCGAGGATTTTCATTGATGGAATCGCGACGATAAGGTCTTCGTTCATCCAGTTAATCAGCCAGCCGCTCACTCCAAAGGCAAAAATCGCTGCTCCCATGAAAATCACGGTCATGGCGACTGCTACGTACGATCGATCCTGATGTTTTTTTCCAAACCACATTATTAACCCCCTCTTTAATATTACGATACGCCTCCCGCTAACCCTGTCAATCAGCCTGGCGGCGGTAATTGCTTGCTTTTTTATTTTAAATAGATAACTCTTAATACAAGAGTAAAGTTGAACAACTATTAGGGGAGGAGGTGAAACCTATGGCAAAGTCATTAGCAACATGGTTCGGATTAATCCTAGTCGTGCTAGGTGTTCTTGGTTTCATCCCTGGCATTACTAACGACGACAAAATGATCTTCGGTATCTTCCAAGTTGATACCGTTCACAGCATTGTTCATATCGTCATTGGTGCTTTGGGTCTATGGATGGGTATGGCGGGTAACGATTCAGCCAAGACTTATCTCCGGATTTTCGGAGTTATTTTTGCGCTGTTTGCGATTATCGGCTTCTTCCAAACCGATACGATTCTAGGAATTATGGATACCAATATGGCCCACACTTGGGTCTACGTGGTCTTGGCTCTGATTTTCCTTTGGGGCGGCTTCGCAGGAGGCGGCTCGTCAATGGATTCGATGGCCTCAAGTGGCGGCAGCAGCATGCCACCACCGCAAAAACCGGTAATGTAGTCAACGGATTACATGTTCGGCGGAAAACCGCGCTTCGAGCGCGGTTTTTCTTTTTGTGATTTTGTGGTTAGGTATTGAAAAGGAGGCTTGATGGAAGAAAGTATGTGTGTTTGTGGAGCACCGTGTGCAGTGTGCGGCGCCAACAATAACGACGGCATGGCCGAGTGCAAATGCAGCGATAACGCTTGCGAGTGCCCGATGTGCACCGCCAAACGTAACCCCAGTTAGTTAGCGCCTTGGAGGTGGTAGAGGCTGCCGGATTTGGCGTCGGCCAGATATATTTCGCCGTCGTTGTCTTGGCCAAAGGCGGTCGGCCCAAATTCTGTTTCTAAACTGAAGCCGTCCGTCCATACTCCGTTAGCAATTGAGCCGGTGTAGATCTGCCCACCACAGTAATCGGCGTAGAAATACTGTCCCACCAAAGATGGGTACTTTTCGCCGCGGTAAACGTGGCCGCCGGTTACCGAGCAGCGCCCGGCGCTATGGTCGTAGCTGGTAACGGGGAAAGTGTAATTTTCTTTGGCCAAACAGCCGCTCAAATTATAATTGCTGGCCGCTTCGTAGCAGCGCCAACCAAAGTTCAAACCACTCTTACTACCAACTGCAATGAAGTTAACTTCCTCTTGGTCCCCTTGTCCGACATCGGCAATCCACATATCCTTGGTGGTTTTGTCGAAACTGAAGCGCCAGGGATTACGCAACCCGTAGGCCCAAATTTCGGTGGTAGCGCCCGCCGTGGCCACGAACGGATTGTCGGTGGGAACTTTGTAGGGGTCGCCGCTGTTGACATCAATTCGGAGAATTTTCCCGAAAAAATTAGTTAAGTTTTGGGCGCGGTCTTGCGGATCGCCACCGCTCCCGCCATCACCGGTGGCAATGTACAAGTAGCCGTCTGGTCCAAAATGCAGATCACCGCCGTTATGGTTGGCATACGGTTGCTTAAAGCGCAGTAGCACTTTCTCACTGGCCGGATCGGCCGTGGCGAAATTTTCGCCGGTCACCCGAAAACTGGAGATAGTGGTATTCATGTTTTTATCAACGTAGTTCAGGAAAATCCGGCCGTCATTGGCTAGGTCCGGGTGAAAGGACGCACCTAGCAGCCCCATTTCGCCGTCGAAGCGCACTCGGTCGGAAATGTCGATAAATGGTGTTGCTGACAACGTTTTGTTGGCGACGGTTCGGATGGTGCCGCCTTGTTCAGCCACAAACAGCCGATCGTCACCGGCAATGGTCATTATGACAGTTGGCGCTTCCAGCCCGTCTACTACCAATATTGATGCTAGCTTGGTGGTGGCGGGCGGTGGAGTGGCGGTGGTTTCTACCTGTTCTGATTGAGCTGGCGGCTCCGGTTGCTTCTGCCAAAAGTAAAAAGCTGTTGCCGAGCCAACAACTACTACTGCGCCGATCACTCCTAAGAGCCAGCCGGGAAGTTTACTCATAGCTAGTTACAGTAATCACTGGTTTTGCCGGCAGCACTATCGCCAGCCGGTAGAGCTTTGACGATAGCGGCGTCGGCCGCCGGCAGCAAATCAAACCAACAAACGCCGTAATAGGCTTGGTCGCCGTCTTCGCTGTGGGCAGCTACCCATGCAGCATCTTTCGAAGATGCATTCTTCTGCCGCTTGTCGTAGACGCCGAAGTCAACACTGACGTTTGGACCGTTGTCGCCTACCGCAAATCCGACAGCTGTTGCTACAACTTCCCCGGTCGCTACCGATACTTCGGGGCTGACCGCGGTAGTGCGAGAATCGTCTACTTTGGCAGCCGGTAATTTATCGGCAATTGCTTGAAACTTGGCCGACAGGGTTTTCAGGTGGTCGAAGCGATAATTTATACCGCAATCACCCTCAAAATCGAACATATACTGAACCTCTCCCCGCTCAATATAACGACTGCCGGAAGTAACCTTGGCGGCAAGCGGTACTGTTACCGTTACGTCTTCGTTTTTCAACCCGTCAAAGCGGAAACCGCCGTGCGGTTTGAAGTCGCCGCCACGGGTTTGACCGGGGTAGAGGATACTAGTAGCTTTGGATACGTCAACTGGTGACAGTAGGTCGCAAGAAGCTGTTTCGGTGGTAACTTGGCTGGTGTTGGCAGTGTCGGTGGTATTCTTCCCTTGAAACGCCCAAGCCACCACAATGGCAAAGACCAGTATCAGGGGTAGGCCTAGGAAGAGAAAAAGTTTACGAGCAGTACTCATATATCAATATTACACATTTTTGTTTGACAGTGCTGGTGTCGGGGACTATGTTCGCAGTAGTAATAAAAAACGTCGGGAAGGTGGTGAAATAAATGAATATAAGAAAAGTATTAATGTTCTCAATGGCTGGTGTGCTTACTCTAATGGCTTCAATCGGAACTGCAACGGCAAGTAGCCACTTGTTAAACCCATTTACTCAAGCTGAGTTAGACACTAATTGGGAAGCAGATCGAGCATTTCCGACTGACGGAGTAACTTCAGTCTCGGCCTTTGGCAGGGATGACGTTGCGCGCTTAGGTATCGATAGCGACGAAACAGCCGCTGGAACCTTCCAGCGCACCGAAGGAATTAAAACCACGGGTGTAGATAACTACGGCGACTCAGTACAGGTTGATCTTTATATCGACCCCAATTGGGAAAACAAGGCGGTCCGAGCAGGGTTCTGGGTGGTTGGAGATGATGGTGCTGGTGCTAGAGATAACTGGTTTGGGATTCTCGAGTTCGTGAACCTAGAACCGAGCACTTCCGGCGCTTCGGCACAAGGCAACCACGAAGGCTGGCGTTTCTGGAGTTCTGCAACCGGCTTATGGACCAACCTAAATACACCGTTTACCTACGGAGAATGGGTAACGCTGGGCATTGAGCTCGATACCACGACGCAGTTGTACAACTACTACCTCAACGGTGACTTCGTAGCGAGTGCAGGGGGTGGCGAAAACTTCATCCGTGAGCTGTTTCTAAACAGCTACAACTATGGCTTGGATGAGTTCCCAACTCTAAGTAACGACAGCTACGCGGCGCATTGGCACGCAGGACTGGTTGATCCCGAGACTAAAGACGACTGCAAACAAGGCGGTTGGATGGACTTCGGCTTCAGCAATCAAGGTCAGTGTATTAGGTTCGTAAATACTGGCCAAGATAGCAGGTAAAAGGTGTTATAACCGAACGTTTGGTTAACAAAAATTCCGCCAGATGGCGGACTTTTTGTTTTTTATAAAATAAGAAGCCGGACTTTTGCCTTATTTTTTCTTAGAAAAAACGTAGATGTAGAGAATCGGCAGAATACCGATAGTGTTGAAGATTAGTAGGGCGATAAACCAGCCGGTTTCCTTACTCTCGGCCGCTTTCCACATGGCCCAGCCCTTCCACGCCAGCTCCCACAAGGCTAACAGCAGAAAAAACGGAAACATTACCGTGAATCCAGGATGGGTGTTAACGCCGAAATAGTCCCAGTTACCCATATTAGTCCTCTCTCTCCACGGTGATTGTACACTCAGTAATTAAAGCGGCGATAGCGCCGATGGCGGCTAATGTCGGCAGTAACACTGCTCCAACTACTCCGGCCGTCAGAGGGAAATTGGCTAACTTTTTGCCAGATTTATCAGTGATGGCAATCGAGCGGATATTACCCTCTTTAATGAGGGCTTTAACCTTTTTCAGTAGTTCTTCGCCGTTGACTTTGAATTCTTCCTTTTTCATCTATTCTCCTTTGAGGTGATTGTACTCTTTGCGCAATAGCTGTCCATTCTCAGCCCTTCTTCAATTCGTTTTCAGCAACCCGTTCGTGCACTAATTTTTTTATGAGGACAGTCGGCAGGGGTTGGTCGAGCGGAAACTGAATTGTCCCTTTTGACGTAATGTAATCATCCAGTTCTTTGGCGAATTTTTTCATCACGCCGGAGGCTGTTCCGAACAGGCTTACATGATTCTTAAATCCGCCGAAATATACCAGCGCTCCGTTGTAGAAGTAACCCGGCATCCCATAGCTGATTCGTTCTTCAGCCATTGGCGCGGCTTCCTTAACAATCTCTCGAAACTGTTTCAGTTTTTCTTGAACATTTTTTGGCTCACGGCCGATGTATTCGTCAACTGATTGAGCTTTTTGCATATTGTCTAGATGTTACCTACAGACACGCAAATGTCGAGCTGGCTACTGTTTGTCGGTAAATACCACCAGCCGCCGAGAGTAACTATCAGTAGCGACGTTCCACACCCCTTCGCAGGTAACTAGGTTAAGGTGAGCTATCCCGTCGCTTTGCAAAAATATCTCCGAGGCGTCCGCTGTCGGGTCGTACCGGCGGCTTTCCCGCACCACGAAGGTGGTGCTTGCTCCTCTGTCGTCCTCGATTACTAAGGTATCACCAGGACGCAATTTATGGAGATCGTCAAATACCGCTGGAATATTATTTCTCCACCCGTAGTGCCCGGCGATTACCGCGCTACCAACCTCACCGGGTCGTGCCCCGAGATTGAACCAAGCAACATCGGCGGGATCTTTCGGCACTCCCATTGCTCCATCAGTGTTCAGACCGACGTATTCGATGACGGCGTTAACCTCAATCTTAGGAATCTTCAGTCGCAACGGAGAAGCCAAAAGAGCCGGCGCTACCACCGAAGGAACGACGATTTTCTCAACGGGCACTAAGACGTTTTCATAGTCGGGGGTATTTTTGGCAGAGTAAATTGCCAAAGAGACGACAATTCCCGCTGACACCCCCACCAGCTTGATAGCTAATAGCACTCGTTTTAATGGAGCTGGTGATAGACCCATACCGGCCCTCCAGGTAAATATATTAGCGCCTCTTATTTAATGCCTAGACTAAATCGTCCGCTGTTTGCGTCGAACTAACCAGAACGAGAACAGACCGGCAATGGCCCAAACTGGGATAATAACGCTCCACACGGCACTGTTGCTGCCATCGGGAGTTAGACCAGTGTCGGGGAGAGATGGCGTAGTTGCCGGCGGAGTGACTGTAGCCGCTGCTACACAAGTCGGTTTGGTGATGGTGTCGTTAATTAAGGTGACGCTACCGTTACGAGCCAATAGTCTTCCTTCAATGTTGGCGCCGTTAGCCACCGTAATCGAGGTCAGAGCCAGGATAGTACCCTTGAATACCGCGGTGCTGTCGATAGTAGCTGTGTCTACTCGCCAAAAGACGTTGCAGGCCTGGGCCTGGCCCGTGAGCTGTACCACACTACCCGGTCCGACAGTCAGTCCGGTTCCCTCCGCATTCATTTCGAAGATGAAAACGGCATTGGGATCGCCTTGTCCATCGAGGATGAGGGGGATTGGTGCCGAAATCTGAAACGTAGTGTCGTCAGAGGCGTAAACACCTGCAAATTTAGTCGTTCCGCCGAGCTCGGTTGGTACAATAATAACCGGTGTTCGCCCGGCTGCATCGGTAAACGCGGCAGTTAAGTCGTTCTTGGCCGCCAGGAGTAACGGATCGTTGACCGTAAAACACGGGTCACCCGTGCCATCGCGCCCATAGATTGTCCCGGTTACTTGTGAACAAAGTAGCCCGATACCGGAAGCAGGGCCTGGGTACAACCCAACGTTTCCAGTAATAGTCGATGTCGGAGAGTCAGTAATATCAGGAGTCCCAGCTAGGATGGCAAAAGGTTCGGCTGTGCCAAGATTGACGGTTGTGGGGCCGGCCGCGAATGCTACAACTACACCAGCGAGTCCAACCACCAAGGAAGCGATCAATACATTGATTGTTGAATACTTACTAGGCTTAGTCATGTTCAGAACCCTCATATGTAGTTAGGTTAGTATATTAGAAATAGTACTGTCAAGAGGAAGTTAGATTTTGCTGCTGTTCCCTGGCCGAGTGGCCAGATCAATTAGCCGAGCCACAACCCAGCCTAACAGGGCGTAGACGATAATCGCAGCAAACGAGGCCATATCAAAATACGACCCTTCTACTTGCGGGTTGGGAAAGATTCCCCGAAACGGCGCTACAAACGGGCTAGAAATACTGTAGAGAAAATCGGCAAAGCCGACAGCTCGAGCGCCCAACAGCAAAAATACCAATCGTAGCAGTAGTATCAGATCGATAATTCCCACGATATACCAAATCCAGGCATTGCCCCGATCCGAACGGGCGTCTTGAACTTCTGCTCCCGTTGGCACTTGCGAAACGGTAGCAGTTTGGCTGACTTGGTCGGCCACTGGCCCTTCGCTGGTGGTCGTTACCTCTTTCTCCACTTCCACCGGCATTACTTCAACACCTTAAAGGCCTTCAATATGGCAATTAAGACCACTGCGCCAACGATTCCCCAAACAACTCCCCAGAAGCTAAACGCTCCGGCGGCACCGGCGCTACCAATTCCCAGGACACTGCCAAACAACCAGCTACCCAGCAACGAGCCGGCAATTCCAATCCCAATATTGGCCAACGCCCCCTGTTGCTCGTCCGTACTCATCATCTTACTGGCTATCCAACCAATTAACGCTCCCACTATAATAGTGACAATCCATCCCATAGTTTGTTGCTCCTTTTGTCCAGCATGGATTAATTCAATATTTTGCGCAAGGGCTGTCGACTTGTTCTTTACTACTAACCGGTCAAACTAAAAGTAATGAATATTCTATTCTTTTGTTCGCTAGCGCTCACAAAATGAAGCGTTGGCTGATTGTGGTGGTCGTGAGTGGCGTTATTCTTCTGACGGCCGGCTATTTTGTGTACAGGAGTACTCGTAAACTGACGGTAACCAACAACCCCACGACCCAAGAGACAACCACCACCGGAGACGCGAAAGATAATCCATTTAGCCGGAACATGAGTCAAGGGAAATGTCAGGGAAGCGGTACCGTCGTGTTTACGCACGCCCCGATGGATGTCGCCGATATCGGCATTATTCAGCCCTACGGTATTATGGTCGGTGCGCACGTGATGCCAACCGATCACGGCTACTATTCTCCCATCATTTTTAGGTCAGAGCGCGATAAATATCCTGTTTACGCTATCGCCGACGGCTTTATCGTTAGTATTTCCCATCGCGGTCAGGCCGTCGGTGACAATCAAGACCCGAATCACGTCACTGACGAGTATCAGATGCAGTTTGAGCATACGTGCACGTTTTATAGTTATTACGACCTTTTGACCTCGCTCTCACCAGAGCTGACCGCGGTTGTCGGCAAACTTGAAGGCTTCGAGAGTAAGTCCGTTCGCATTCCAATCAAGGCCGGTCAGTTAGTCGGTCGGATTGGCGGCCAGACCGTTGATTTTGCAGTCTGGAATTTTGAAAAAGAACCAGATTTTGTCGCCAATACCGCTTCCTATAAGGACCAGGAATCCCGTTTTTACCTTGATGATATGTTCAAATATTTTGAAGTAGGGCTCCGGGCACAGCTCTTGGCCAAAGCAGCGCGCGTTGTTGAACCGCGGACAGGAAAAATCAATTACGATATTGCTGGCAAGCTCGTTGGCAACTGGTTCCAAGAAGGAACGAATGGATTTAACGGACCGCCAGCTATCCAAGGCCAGGCCCTTTCGCGTTATTGGGATGGCCATTTGGCGATTGCCTACGACTATTTAGACCCAACCGCCATTAAATTTTCGGTCGGCAACTGGAAGACCGGGGCCAGTCAATTTATGGTCAAGGGCAATGCCCCAGATCCCGCCGTCGTTAGCATGGAGACAGGGCTCGTTAAGTACGAGCTTGTCGAGGGCGGCTACATCGATGGCGACAGTGGTGCGAGCTGGATGCTCGACCATGTCATTGCGAACCCGAAATTACAGGCTGGCAATCAGGTTAAGGGAGTTGCGTTGCTGCAAATGACTGCGCCCGACAAGTTGAAGGTAGAAACATTCCCCGGCAAAATGGCCAGCGAAGTATCTGCCTTCACCGCCGCCGCTCAAGTTTATACTCGCTAATTTCCAGCCCGCAGCTGTAGAATTCAAGTACCGGTAAGTCCTAGAGCTAACGATGTATACTACACCAAATATAATGAATTGTTTAGAGGACTAAATGAATTGTTTAGAGGACTAAATGAACTGTTTAGGGGACTAAATGAACTGTTTAGAGGACTAAATGAATAATTTTGTCGTAGCCAAATGGTTAAAAAGCCCGCATCTCCAAACAATCGGCAGCGTGCTGATGCCCAGGCCAATTAGGTTTTTTCCGTCGAAAGATCGCCGTTTTCAACTGCCCGATGGCTCTCAACTAGTTGGGGAATGCTCTTGGCAGGCTGATAAAACTACCTCCCCCACTTTAGTTATCATTGCCGGGCTCAATGGTTCGACTATCAGCCCATACGTTCGAGGCACCACCGCCAAAGCCTACACCCGCGGTTTCAACGTGGTCAGGGTTAATTTACGCAACGGCGGCGGCAGTGAGAAATACAGTAAAACCCTCTCTCACGCCGGCCAGAGTGCCGATCTGCGCATAGTGATTGAAGAGTTAATTAGGGAAGATTCACTGCCGAAAATTGGGCTGATGGGTTTTTCCTACGGCGGCAACGCCTGCCTAAAAGCGGTTGGCGAATGGGGCCAGGACGCTCCGAAGCAACTAATTGGAGCAGTCGGAATTTCACCGCTAATTGACCTAGCCGCCGCTGTTGATTCTGTCGATAACAAGGCCCCGGCCATCTATCGTTGGCTGATGTTGTATTGGCAGATGTCGTCGCTGCGCACTCGGAGCCGTCTTTTTCCGGGAAGGTACGATATCCAGGCCATTAAGCACATTAAAACACTGGGGGATTACGATCGGTTCTGTGCTCCCCATAACGGTTTTATTGATGCCGGCGACTATCACGCCAAGGCCAGCGCCCGGCCGTTTTTGCCAAACATTGCCGTTCCCACCCTGATTATTCAGAGCGCTGACGATGTGGTAATCCCCGCCCGCTCGTTTGATGGGGTAGACAACAACCCGAACGTCCAGTTAATCATCACCAATGGCGGTGGCCACGGTGGATTTATTAGTCAGTCCAAAAACGGCGACCCCGACCATCACTGGGCAGAGAATCGAGCAATTGAGTTTCTGTGGAATTTAACAACTAAATAGTGCGGTAACACTGTCGCTATGCTCTGCGGAGCCTGACGATTTTGGTGGCCATATACGCTATCGAAGCTAGTAGGGTGAAAGTGATTAGTGCGTCGATTGGCGTACTGGCCGCACTTTTTATTGCCCGATTCACGCTCTGAAGCAAGGCAGCTGTAGATACTGTATTTTCTGTTGTCGGAGTTGGTGTCGGAGTTGGTGTTGGGTTTGGCGTGGGAATCGCCGCCGTTGGAGACTTAGGAGTAACGGTTACTGCCCCTTCTGATGGTATGGCATCGGTAAACACTACTCGCCGCTCGGGATACGAACCGTCAACTTGGTTCCAAATGCCTTCGCAAGTAATCAGGTTAAGATGAGCCAACCCGTCATCGGAGGTAAAAACCGTCGTTGCATCAGCGTTTCGATCGAATAATTTAATTTCCCTGACCTGGAAAGCCAATGTCTGGTCTTTGTCGTCGACCACATATACCTTGTCGCCAACCTTTAGCTTGTCTAAGTTGTAGAAGACGAACGGCACCCCGTCTCTAATCCCAAAATGCCCACCGATCACCGCGCTTCCTTCGTCGCCGGGATGAGGGCCAAGAGAAAACCAGGCAACATTAACCGAGCCGATTGGCACGTCCATTCTTCCGTCCGGGGTAATCAGCGCGTCTTCAATAGCTGAATCGACGCCGATAACGGGAACTTTCAGGCGAACTGGTAGCCCTTGTGGTATACCGCCAGGATCACGGATGTTGGAGTACGCCAGTTGGCCATCCGGCCCAACCAGTGGGAATTTGGTAATTGGAAACTTCCAACCGAATAGCTGATCGACTACTGTGGCGACGGGTTTTTGGAACAGACGGGGAATCAGCTTGAAATAAACTCCGGCCCCCAACGCGGCTACAACAACCAGCACAATAATTATTAATACTAATTTTGGTCTTTTCATTTGTGTAACAAACTATTCATTTAGTCCTCTAAACAATTCATGGTTACTTTCTTCCCCCGTCTAAGATATTTTGTGTAATTTCAACGCTTCGCAGTCGATTCTTTCGGTTTAAAACAATAGATATGGTGAGTAGAGTTACCAATATACCTAATAAGATTTCCCAAACCATAATTTTTAATAGCGCATCTTTGCCGGTATCGGGAAGTTTGATGAGCGCCTGATCGACTAGGGTGTCAACCTTGACGGTCAGGGAAAAGTTATTCGTGGCCATTAATCCATTAGCAAAAGCGGTAACGGTGGCGGTATTGGTAGTAGTCTCTCTCAGAGTCATTGTACAGGTGTAAATCCAAACCTCATTGGTATCCAGCAGGCCGTTGCCGTTCCTGTCCCCGAGTTTGCCGGACATCGCCCCACACCTATCATCAACGACAGTGACATCACTTAATGACACGACGCCTGGATTGTTAACCTTATAGATAAAGGTAATGTCGCCTCCTTCGGCCGGTAGGGACAATGGATAGGCAACTTTGGTGATGTTAACAATACTAACAAGTGGGGCTGGGTCACTTAGACCAACAATAACGGTAACGTAGGCTTTGTGAGTCGCGGTTAAATTATTGGCAGTACCGGTGGCCGTGGCCGTACTTTGAGTGGTGACGGAAACTTTAGTGGTACAGGTGTAGCGCCAGGTTTCGTCGTAATCAAGCTCGGAGTCGTTATTATCGTCGCCTTCGATAAATTTAACGGAGGCACAGTTGTCGTCGACGACTTGGACGTTAGTTAAAGCCGCCTCGCTAAGAAAGTTTTTAACTGCGTAATGATACGTTACATCACCCGCCCCATCCGGTAGTGCCAACGGATCTGGTACCGATGTTAGGCCGATTAAGGGGACATATAAGACGCTGGGACTGTCTTGGGCGGCGACGGTTTTTATGCCACTCCCAAACGCTACTATGGTCAGACCTAGTATCAAAGCAAACAGTTTAAAACGGCCAGTTCTCATGGAATCGATTACACCCCTACCAATATTAGGATAACGAAACAAACTCACTACGTAAATTAATGGAGAGGAAAGTCTGTTAATTGGCGGTAATAGTGAGAGTCATATTGATGGAGTAGCTGCTAGTTGCTTGCTCGGAAGGTAGGGTTTGAAGTACGTCCACGCCGGTTAAATCCCAATAGCAACTAACGTCGGCCGTGCCACTGGCCGTGAGCAGGGTGATTGAGTTGACCACTCCTTCAGAAAAACCAGCAGATGATCCTTTAGTTATTCCGGTCGTCGAGCAGGTTCCACCAAGGGTTCCACCAGTCACATCCATTGTCAGCTGTCCCCCGTAAGCGTCGCCATCGCCGCCGTCTCCTGCACTCCCAGTTGGGTCGTTAAAGTCATACTTCGGTGTCCCAGCCGACCAGAGCCCAGTCGGACCGCTACTGGCGGCAATCGTCAAGCTCCATTGGGGGTTAACGGTGGTGTTACTAACTCTGACTTTTTCATCAGTGGCGCCAAAGATACCGCTAACTGTTTGATATAAAAGGGAGAATGTGGCTGCACCCATGGCGATAGATGGTGAATCAATTGGAGTGCCGCCAGCGTTAACGATATCGGTCGATAAGGCACCAGAAACGAAAAGCCAGTTACTATTGTTGTTGCAGTCAGTGTTGGTACCGTCGCTAGCAACAATCTGAAGGCCACTAGCGGCGTTAGACCGGGAGACGTTAACGTAGGAGACAGCTGTCTGCGTTCCCGAAACATCCAACAGCCAGGTGTCGCTGGCGACCGAGTTGCGGAAGTAAATCTGTGTCCCAATCGTCTGACCGTTCCAATTGATGTTGGTGAAGGCGTAGGTAGAGCCGGAGTTGTACTCGACCCGAACATTGGCCGTAGTGATGGTGTAGTTACCGCTTGTCCAAGCAGCGGCATTAAAGTCCACTGATGGGACAAAACTTGTTCGCTCACAGTCGCTAGCCGATGTGCCAGAATTATTGGTAATCGTTAAGTTATTGAATGCGCTACCGCCGACCATCGTGCCAGAAAGCGTTTGGGTAGCGGAGCCGTTTAGGGTAACCGTTCCACCCTGCGCATTAAATGTGCCGGAGTTGGTGTAGTTGCCGCCGATCGTTAAGGCGTAGTCTTGGCCAGCAACGGTGTCGTAGCTGCCGGCGGTGATAATAAAGTTGCCGGTAGCAATAACGGCACCATTGGGTTGAAGGGTACCAGCGGCGCTGTTGAGCGTGAGATTGTGCAGAGATTGGCTGTTGGGGGCGTAAGTTTTGGTACCAGTTGGGTGCGCCCAAGTCACGGTCGAGGTGCCCTGACTCACGGACACGGTGCCGGTGCCGTTGGCAAACAGCACGTTCCCAACGGTGTTGATGGCGGCGGTTGAAAGGTTGAAGGTATGAGAGCCGCCGTTACTAGCAACGCCAAACGAATCAGCAGTATCAGAAAGGGTCAGCGTCGAAGACCCAAAATTGACAGTCCACGGTCCGGTTCGGGACTGGGTGCCGAGGTCAAACCGTAGCGATGTAATGTTGAAGTTTTGGGTGTTAAAAACGTTGCCCGTCGATCCCCCAACGGCCTGGAGGGTAACGTAACCAGTGTTAGTAATATTACCGGCTAACTGGTAGATACTACTGGTGGCAGGCCCAAGGGTAGTAAACAAAATAATATTCCACGTCCCGTAGTTACCACCAGCGATGGTGGTAGTCAGGCTATTGGCGTTGTTGTTATGAAAAAGCGTCCTACTAGTGCCGGAGAGGGTGGTGGCTGATGCGAACACAATTGGGGTAGCGCTAGCAGATCGCTCCAGCGAAACGTAACCGTCAACACTCCCGTTGGCGGTACCGCCGTTAAAGGTGAGAACGCCGTAAACCGCGAAGTTGGTGGTATTGAAGGTTGAGACTTGTGAGGTGTAAGCCAGAGAAAGGTTATTAAATTTACCGCCAGTGGTATTAACGTTGCCGGTGCCGTCAAGGATAACTAATGATGTGCCACGAACAAACCGGTCGCCGGGGTTATTGTAGTCGCGGCTAACGGTGATGGTGGAGGAGCCGGCCGTGTAGGAAACGCCCACCACGTTAGTTAGCGTAAAGTCCCTGGTAACAGTCAAGTTATTGTTATTGGCGGTAACGTCCCCGTTGGTAACGGTAAAGTCGTTCGTTGCCGTCACCGCGGCGCTAAAGCTCCAGCCGCCAGCAACGCCGTCGAAAACGAGATTATAAAAGGCTGACGCACCGGTCATCGTGCCCGCCAGAGTATTACCCGCGTCGGTAGCATTAAAAGTCACAGTACCCAACCGGGGAGTAAAGCTGCCGGAGTTAGAGTAGTTGCCGCCGATTGTGACGCTGTACGGCGTTGCCGTAACGTCCAAAGTACCAGCGGTAATCGTTAAGTTGTCAGAGGCAATTAAATTGCCGTCCAGGTTGACAGTGGCGGCACCGTTACCGCCGTTAACGACAAAGTTATCAATCGTTTGGGCGTTAGTGGTGAAAGTCCGGGTGGTCGAAGCGGCTGGTGTCATCGTAATCGTGGAAGTACTGCCAGACGCGGCGACTGTACCGGTACCGTTAATAAACCGGATATCCCCAGTCGTGGAGACAGAGGAAGTAGAGAGGTTGAAGGTATGGGAGCCGCCGTTGCTGGCTACGCCAAAGGAGTCGCTAGTCGAGTCCAGGGTAATTGTTGAGGCGCCAAGATTAACGACCCAACTACCGGTCTGGTTTTCGCTGCCAGCGTCAAAACGCAGTGCGGTCATATTGAAACCGGCGGTGTTGAAGCTATTGCTCCCACCCAGGGGCGACCCTTGAAGGGCGACAAACCCGTCGGTGATAATATTTCCCCCAAGCTCGAACGTTATCGGCGTATCGGACAGGGTGGTTGTCTCCATTGCAATATTCCAACTGCCGTAGGTTCCCCCAGTAACGGTATAGGTTATTGAGTTGCCGGTTGAGTAAACTACCCGGTTGTCGCCGGAGCCGCTCAAGGTGGTCGGTGAGTTAAAGACCAGGTGGCCGGAACAAGTTGTGCTACACGGTAGAAATAGTCCGGTATCAGTGCCGGTAACCGTACCGCCGTTCAAGGTAGCGCCGTTGGTCACAGTTAATAATCCTTCCGCCACCCCCGTAGCGTTGTTATTGGTGTCTTTCAGGGAGGTATTAGTGAATGAGTCGAGCGAAGGCCGGCTGATAGCGTCATTGCCGATTACCCGGACGCCGTTGACCTCGCCGTTAATCGAATAGGTTCGGACTGTTGTTCCTTGCCAGGAAATCGTAGCTTCCTCGTTTGGTTGGCCAGAGTTATTGGCTTGGTAGTAGTGTGTGCCGCCGCTACCGGTGTAGGGAATGACGCCATTACCGACGGTATAGATACCGATACTCCAGCCAGCTTTGTAGGGGACAGGGGATGGCGGAGTATAGCTTCTGACACCGGTGCCGGGCGGGGTTATCTCGGCGCTTTTGTATTTGACAACACTCCCGTCGAAGAGCAGGACCCGGAAATGATCTGTGTCGCTAGCGTAGTAGTTAAAGTTGTCGATCGCTCCGGCCATTGCCAGTGTTGTTGTGTTGCCGGATTGGCCAAGCGATACATCGTAAAGGGAAGCAGTTGTAGCGGTGGTTAAAGTGCCCGTGCCGTCCAGAGCCAGCTCGGAAGTGTTAGAAACGTATTTGACGCCAGGGTCATTGAAGTGTCTGGCGACGGTAACGGTTGACGATCCAGCCACGTAAGAAACACCGGCGGTATAAGCCAGTGTAAAGTCACGAGTGACGGAGAGATTATTGTTACTAGCAGTGACGGCCCCATTTGTAACGGTAAAGTCGTTAGCTACTTCGACGGCAGCACCGAATGCCCAGGCACCGCCGACGCCGTTGAAAATGACGTTGAAGAATTTACCGTTAGCGCCGGATAGTGTACCGCTCAAAGTTTTACCAGTGGCAGTAGCGGTGAAGCTAACCGTGCTAGAACCGGCGGTGAAAATGCCGCTATTGCTGTAGCTGTTGGCAACCGTAATCGCCGAGGTGGCATTGGCGGCGTTTAGCGTACCTAGGGCGGTGATAGCCAGGGTACCGGTCGTTAGGTTGTAGCTGGCCAGTGAGGGCTGTACGTCCAAAGTGGCTCTGTTAGTTAACGACGCCGGGCCAATCGTCGTGGTTTTTGTCGAAGCCACCGTCACGTTGGCACTCATATTAACCGTTAAGGTTAAGGCGTTACTCGCGGCCGTACCGGTAATAGCCCAGTTGCCGTTAATGGTCAGAGCGCCGGAACCCATCGTATAGGTTTTGTTGCTGGCAGAGATTGTCGGCGTAAAGTTTAAGTCAAAAAAAGTAATGGTACCGGAGGTAGTGGTAATTGAAGCATTTGGGTTCATCGTGACGCTAATCGAAGTGCCGGGCGTGAAGGTACCGGTTGCGCCCAAGGTGAAGAGGGTGCCAGTGGTACCGGTGAGCGTTAAGGTGAAGGGGCTGGCGTTGTTGGTAAAAATGCCGCCGTTGTTGATAACAATGCTGGTGACGCTCAAGGCGGCGTTCATAGTAATGGTGTCGCCGCTCAGAATGGTAATTGAGTCAGCGGCCTGCGGGGTCGTCCCACCGCAGGTCTGCCAAGAGCCAGATGCGTTGGAGTTGCCGCCGCCAGTGCCGTTCGATTGGCAAGCGGCATCGGAGGCAATTAGCCAAGAACGTGTCTCCGTCCAAATTGAGTCGTCGGGTGAGGTGATTTCGGCCGGTCCAAGCCGGAATAAATACGGCGAAATACTAGGCCCCTTAAATGTATAGGCGATCTTTATATCACGATTGGCTCGGGCGTCGACCCGCCAGATTAATTGCTTCTCATTGCCGTCCTCAGAGACCTCAATCTTGCAAGCTCCGGCGTTCAGTAAGCTTTCCGTCGGGCAGGGGTTGCCGTCAATCGTCAGGTCGAGTATTTCGAAACTGCCCGGCACGTTTTCGGTTAATTGGTAACGACCGCTTTGGGTGGGTTGAAAGTTAAAGGTGTAGGGATAGCTAGCGGCCGGATAGGTTCGGGAAGCACCAACCCTTTGCAGATAGAACGGGGCGTTTTCGACCACGGAGAATTGATCGTGTAGCACTCTAACGCCGTTACCGATCCGAGCGGTTAAGGCAACCTGATAGTTACCAGCTTGGGTTGGTAAATATTCGGCCACGTAGTCTGGCTCTTCGGTCAATCCGTAGACAAAACAGGCCTCATTAACGAGAATTTGGTTATTAGCCGTGCTTAATGTAATAGTTCGGCCGTTGGGCTCAGTGATCGCCAGCGTCAGCTCGGCGTCACAGATCATCTTGCCACGGTCGTCCAAAACCGCCATCGCTAGTCTGGCTTTGGTGTTGATTGGATAGGCGGCGTAATCGGAGTTAAAAACTAATACGCCCCAGGCAACGGTCTGGTCAGAAACTACCTGCCCAGTGACCCCGTCGGTTACTTTCAGCTGATACAGACCCGCTTTGGCCTGGGAGCTTTTCGGTACCGCTTCGGCAATCGAACCCGTGCCAGTGGCTTTAATCGAGGTATCAAAATCGCCGGCACCAGTATTTGGTAGACCGGGGTGAGCGCTGTTCAAAGAGAGCCGAGCTTGGTGCGCCAGTGGTGGCACAGCCGCCGTGATTGGCTCCGTCGTCGGAACCACTTCGTGCTGGCCAACGAAATACTTGTCCCGATTCGTGGTATTGAGCTTCAGCTCTGATAGTGGGCGGTAGCGGTAGGTAGCTTCGGGCGGAGTTACTGAGGGCGGTTTACGTAACGCCAAGGAACCACTGACAATCAACGCCAATAGACCAATCACAAGCAGGAGTTGTATTTGGAGCTTAGTCATCCTTTATCCAAAAGCCCCACCACCAGCACAAGCTGGCCTAAGCTAGCGGCACTGAAGGCACTGAGCGATTTTTGCGGATCTGGCGAATGATCAACGGTAAGCCAAGGAAAATAAACAGTAGTACCAAGATTTCGATTAGTAAGGCCGGTAGCGTTGGGAAACTAAAGAACCAAACGGTGGCTCCAGTTAAATTAGTCAGCGCCTTGCCGCTTTTTAGTCCAACGCCCGCTTCTGGATTTTCGTCGTACTCAACGCCGGGGGTGGAACGGTAAAAACCGCCCCAAAACGGTCTTTTCAAATCGAAATTCCACTGTGAGGTATCGCCTCGGAGAATCGGAAACTCTCCGCCGTTCGTGAAATGCGTCATCCCAATGAAATTGCGTGTTATTACCCGAACGTTTGCGTCAATTGAGACGTTACCAATGTTTTTAACTGTGGGGGTAAGGGAAAATCCAGCGTCTGTTGGTGCCACTGTCAGGGCGCCAATTTCCAGTTTTCTAAGGATATCTCCAGGAATAGTAATAGCGACGCGCAGACCGGTCCGCATCGATATGGCCGCGCCGGTTTGGCCTTCAACGGCGGCTTTCTTTTCCTGAATCAGGATACAGCCGTTATGTTCGCCAACGCTGGCGGTTAGAGGAGTGCGAATGGTGAAGGGAACGGTTTCTTTGGTACCGGATTCCAGTGTTACCTCTGACTTTTTTAAGGTAATCCAAGCACCGACGTCGGTCTTCTCTTCGGTTAGTTGCTTACAGGCGAAAGCGCCATCGGTGGAAGGAGTGGAGTCGGCTGCATAGACCAACAGGGTTTTAGTCTCGGGGCTATTATTTACCACCAGCACCCCGTCTTCTTGGGTTGCTCCCGGCTCAAGGGTGTGGATAAATATTGACTCGGTTCGAGAGTTGCCGGCAATCGGATTGGCCGGTTTTCCACCAACGCCACCATACTCAATTGCCTGGGCAAAGTTGGGCGACAATAACGACAGCACAGTCATTAGGTTGGTTGCCAATAAGAGTTTTTTTAGATGTAGTTTTTTCATAATCCCCTCTGTTTTATATAATTATTATTCTCTAATTATTGTTAGCTGGCAACAATACTAAGAGTTAGGTTGATATTGTAATCACTGGCCGCTGGCTGTTCGGCGGGAATAGTTTGACTAACAGACACACCGGTTAATTTCCAGTCGCCGATGTCATCTGACCCCGCGGCGCCGCTCAAAATGGTAATGCTGTCTACCGTCCCTTCGTTGTAGGCCGATGAGGAGCCCTTAGTGACGTTGGTAGTAGTACAGCTGGCGCACTGCCCGATGGCCAATGTCCCCACGGTTGGGTTAACCGACATCTGACCCTTCAAGGTATCGGTATCAGCGCCGTCAGTACAGCCAGCAGTCGTCGGATCGTTGAAGTCTAAATCGGTCCCGGCACTGTCCCAAAAAGCGGTGGGGACGGAAGCGGCCAAACTCGTTACCCAACCGTTATCGGCCGCGTCGGGATTTCTGACGTAGATTTGCTGGGTGGCCGTACCAAAAAGCCCAGTTGCACTCTGACAGGTAAAACCAAAGGTTGAGGCGCTTATTGCCACCGATGGACTGCCGACGACGACATAACTAGCATCCACAACATCCACCGTCAACGTGCCGGGGTTGATGGTATGGGTGAAGTTAACGTCGGCGGTGTTTGGTAATCGTGGGGCTTCGTTGGTAATTAAGGCATTAACAATAAACGGTATCGACAGCACGACAATGGAGATGATGACGAGGAGGAATGTATTGTTTTTGATAATCCCCCAAACTTTAGATGGCCACAATCGAAAGTGTCAGAGGAATGGTGTAGTCGCTGGCCGCTGGCTGTTCGCCCGGGATCTTTTGGCTAATCGATACACCGGTTAATTTCCAGTCGCCGATATCATCCGACCCTGCAGCGCCGCTTAAGATAGTGATGCTATCGAGAGTGGCTTGGTTAAATGCCGCCAGCGATCCTTTGGTGACGTTGGTGACCACACAGCTTAAGCACTGCCCAACGGCCAATGTACCGACCGAAGGATCAACCGTCATTTGGCCTTTCAAACTATCGGCGTCGGCACCATCAGTACAGCCAGCAGTTGTTGGGTCGTTAAAGTCCATATCAGTACCGGCACTGTCCCAAAAAGCGGTGGGGGCGGAAGCGGCCAATGTAGTTGACCAGCCGGTGTCGGAAGCGTCGGGGTTTTTAACATAAATTTGCTGGGTGCCGGTTCCGAAGGTGCCAGTGGTGGTCTGACAGGTAAAACCGAACGTTGCCGCGCTCATCGCTACGGCCGGGCTACCAACTGCCACGTAACTGCCGTCGACGATATCCACTGTCAACGTGCCGGGGTTAATCGTCTGGGTAAAATCAGAAGTGGAGCTAGTGTTGGGAAAACCCGGGACAGTGGTTGCTACCAGATTACTAACTGTCGCAATAAGCACAAAAGCCACGACGGTCACGATGAGTAGTACAACAAATGTGATGTTTTTCATTAGTATTTTTTGTTGGTTCATAACCATAGTAACTATTTTGTTACGTTAATTACAAGTCTTTTGAAGTCCGGTAATTGTCAGGAATTATTACAATTAGCGCAGACCAACCAGTGACAACAGACCAGACCAGACTTTGGCAAAGAACCCGGGGCTAGTGACGCTAATCACAATCTGATCCTCACTATAATTACCAGCGTTATCGAACGCTTGCAGTACTAAAATGTGTTCTCCCGGGTCGCTAAATGTATGGCTGTGATTAGCACCGATAAACAGGGGGGAGCCGCTACCCTCTCGCAGGTAAAAAGCAGACTGAACGCCGCTGGTATCGTCTTGGCCTGACGACACGAGCTGAACAATCTCGCCTACTTTAATCTCGGTTTGACTGGCACTAAGATTAACGGTTTGCGGTGGGGCGGTATCAACTCTAACCGGTCGGTCGTAGATTGATTGGACGACCCCGGCCTTTTTTGTTGCCATATGGAAGTAAAAAACCCCATCAGCGGGGGCGGTTACAGTTAAAGGGCTAACGGCAGCTATAAACGAACTGTCCGGTACCAAGGCTGGAAGTTGATCAAAGTGGTAGACATATTGGTAGCCGCTAGTGGCTGTCCAGACAAACTGCACGTCCCGGCTTTTATACCACTGTTCAGGATCTGGGTGGGTTGGCGAAGTAACGCTCAAAATCGGTGCGACAGTCAGCATGCCCGATCCTTGCGCCAAAACAGTCGTTGTCTGTAAGCTGTCGGTCACTTGATACTCAGCGCCAGTGGTTGAGCGCAAAACGTTTGTTCCCAGCCCGTCGTTGGCTAAAACTAAGCTGTCTTTCAATCCCAACGAGACTGTACCGGCCTGGTTCAGGCCCAGCGATAACACCGCAACTGTACCGGTAGCCTCGCTAAACCCGGGGGTTGGTAAGCCACAGCCGATCGTTGCTTCGCCGATTGTGGCGTTAATAGTTTTAACCGGAAAGAGCTGACAGAAAGAATCGGTTGTCAGAATTTCGGTAATCGTTACTTTTTGGGGGTCATAGACAACCGTGGTCTGGACGGCGTTTATCGCATCACCACCCGTTGTTAGCTGAATAGCAATGCGTTGGGGCTCGCCCAAGTTAAGTACCCCGCTACCAGGTAGTAAGGAAAGGGTGGAGTTGTAGGCTAGAGGGGTAGGGCCAAGCTCGCCAAATTTTATAATTTCTTTGCGGGTTAGATAAATGAGGGTGGCGGTAATTATTACGACTGCCGTGATGGCAACAATTACCAACCTTCCAAAATCAAATTTTTTAGGTGATTCGTGCTGGCGGTACATAGTTATCTTCGGCTCCTTAATTATATTAAGGATAGCACGGAGTTGTTAAATTCTGGTTAACGTGCCGAGAGCTATAACTTTACCCGACGTAGCTGCAGGGCGTTGATTACGAAGTAACAACCCTACAATTTCACTCTCTTTAATTGCAGGGCGTTAATTACCACCACCACCGACGACATCGCCATCAGAAACGCTCCGACATCCGGGCGCAAAAATAAACCGAAGCTCGCAAACGCCCCAGCGGCAGCGGGGATCGCTATAACGTTGTAGCCAACGGCCCAGACCAAGTTTTGAATCATTTTGCCGTAAACTTTTTTACTTAATATTAATAGCTTGGGGATATCAGCAGGGTTGTTCTTGGTTAAAATAATATCGCCAGCTTCCACCGTCACATCCGTTCCGGCACCGATTGCTACCCCAACGTTTGCCTGAATCAAGGCCGGGGCATCATTGACCCCGTCCCCGACCATCATCACTTGCTCGCCCTTGTCCTGAAGTTCTTTAATTTTTTTGTATTTGTCCTCTGGCAAAACCTGTGCAAAGTACGTATCGATTCCCAATTCTCCGGCGACGGTTTTGGCCACGCCTTCGTTATCGCCGGTAATCATCGCCACTTTCACGCCAATGTTGTGCAGTTGTTTGACCGCCTCTTTGGACTCCGGACGAACTTTGTCGGCAACGGCGATTAGACCAAGCACCTGGGTTTTATCGCGTAGTATCACCACTGTTTTGCCCTCGGCGCTTAATCGCTCGAAATCATTTTTCTGTTCGCTCAAATCAACTTGTTCCAGAATCTCTGTGTTGCCCAGCCAATACTTATTGCCTTCAACTGTGCCGCTAACGCCCCGCCCGGCCAGGTTTTTAAATTCGGTTACTTTCGCCTTAGCTCCCTTAGCCTCGGCAATAATTGCCTGGGCGAGCGGGTGGCTGGAGCCCGCTTCTAACGCCGCGGCAACTCGCAAAGCCTCCTCACGGTTCTCGCCCACCACATCAGTAACCCCAGGATGGCCTTCGGTCAGTGTCCCGGTTTTGTCGAAGGCAACGATGCTGATATTTCGGGCCGCCTCTAATTTTTTAAGTGATTTTAAGAAAATGCCGTGCTTTAGTGCCAAGGAAGTGGCGGTAGTAGAAACGGTTGGAATTGCTAATCCCAGGGCGTGCGGGCAAGCAATCACCAGCACCGTCACGGCCATCGTCAGGGCAAATGCAAACGTCTGGCCACTCACCAACGTCCAAATCAGCACCGTCAAAATTGCCGTACCCAGCGCCACAAAGGTCAACAACGAGGCCACCCGGTCGGCGATATGTTGCAGTTGTGGCTTGGTTGTTTGGGCCTGCTCAACTAGCTGTTGAATATGACCAACCGTCGAATCCAGGCCAGTTTTTTCAATTCTGATTTTGAGCGAACCGTCCAAACAAATTGATCCGGCAATCACCGCGTCCCCCGTTTTTTTACTGATTGGTTTTGACTCGCCAGTTACTAGCGCTTCGTCCATATTGGCCGCCCCTTCCAAAATTGTGCCGTCGGCCGGTAACTTTTCGCCTGGCTTAACCACAATCATGTCACCAGCTTTAATCTGCTCCACCGGCACGTCTGTGGTTTGCTCGCCGTCGAGCAGGTGGACAACTTTTGGCAGTAATTTGGCCACTTCTTGCAAGGCCGAACCGGCGGTCGCCGTTGATTTCGCCTCCAAATAGTGGCCAAACAGCAGTACCCAGATTAAGGTTGAGATTTCCAGGAAAAATTCCACCCCGCCAAACGACGGAATAAAAGTGGAAGCCACTGAAAACAAAAAGCCGCTGGCCACCGCTACCGAAACCAGTGTCATCATCCCGTAACTTCGGCTCTTTATCTCGTGGGTAGCGTGCTCAAAGAATATCCAAGAAAAGTAAAAGATTACCGTGGAAATGGCAAAGCCAACAAATTCACGGCCGCCAAAGTCCGGCACACCAAAAAACTTTATCCCGACGTTGCTAACCAACAGGAGCGGAACTAGCAGAAATGTTGTGTACCAAAATCGCCGCAAAAACATTTGAGCATCATCAGCGCCCATCGAATGATGGCCGCTAGTATGACCGTGGTGATCCATTGAGCTACTTACTAATTTGTTTCCAGAGCCAGACAGCGAGAAAAACTAGGTTAATCAGGATAACAATACCGAAGATCGCTCCCCAAAAACCCATTCCACTCATCATCCCTTGGCCCCACGTCCAATCCATCATTCTCTCTCCTTTTCTTGATCATACCTCCGAACCCGATAATGTCGAGTATAAAAAAAGAGACCAACTGTTTTGGTAGTAAGTCTCTTTTGGCTTGGTCAGGCAGCTTTTCGCATGACGAGGGTGTCTTTTCTGGTCCATCTCCAGAGGATTATGCAAACTCCGCAAAGTTCGCGAAGTCTCGTGCCCGTCCCCAGAATCAACTCCAGGACATCGCCGGCTTTCACAAACCCCATGCATTCTTCAATGGGGCGGCCACACTTCACGCAGTAACGATCACTCTCGTCCAAACTCTAGTCACCTCCGATAAGAATAAGGTTCATAACGCCCGTATTATAGCAGTCCAAAACTCGTATCTTGAATCTGAAAATGTCGAGCTAACGTTTCCGGTTATACGTCAAGTACTGTCCTAAGGTTATCCCCCACATCACGAAACCGATGCAGAAAGCGGCCAGTGGGAGGTATGTTTTGGTCAAGGCAAAAAGGACGATTGAAGACGCGTAAAATCCCATAGCAATTACAATAGTGATTAATGGTTGGCCAGAACGCTTTTCCCGATAGTTTTTCATAATTTGTGCTGGGATGCCGATAAGTGTTAGGCCCAGCGAGAAGATTGTAACCAAAATACTGAACAGCAATTGTAGATCCATTGCTCAATTCTACCGTTGAACCTAGAAATGTCGAGGCATGTTAATGTAAAATGTATCCAATGGTTGCAAAAGAAATTTCTGGCGGCACAGTACATAAAATGCCAGCGGATCTGCGCAAAGCGCTGGTTGCGGACCCAAAAGTTCTTAAGCTATGGGAAGACATAACTGTGCTCGCTCGCAACGAGTTCATCTGCTGGGTGGAGAATGCCAAACAGATTGAAACCCGGAGCCGCCGTATTAAAAGAACCGGCGAAGAACTACTCGAAGGCAAGCGCCGGCCTTGTTGCTGGGTAGGTTGTATCCACCGCCCGGACAAAAAGATTAGTCCGTCAATCCAGGGGATTCTCGACAAACGCTTAAAGAGCACGCGCACATAGTGGTTCCTCCTGTTCCCGCCTGTATCACGAACAACCCACCCGGCTGGGTTGTTCCCAGGCGTCATTAGGTTTGACAGGTGTGTGAACCTGGGAATGTCGAGCCTGCTACCTTTTGAATTCTTCTTCGGCTTTTAGGAATTGGGTAGCCACGGATCCGATAACCGTTCCCAGAGTTCCTATACCGATAACCATTAATATCATTGCAACAACCCTTCCCGCAGTTGTGACCGGATAAATATCGCCATAACCAATGGTCGTAACCGTAACCATTGCCCACCAGAAACTGTCGAAGAGGTTGTGAACATTCTGATTTATTCCGAATTCATAACTGTGGAAGGCGACTGCCCCCATAAATACAAGAGTAAATACTGTCAGCACGATTGATAGAATCTGAAACTTTGGACCGTCGAGGTAAAAATCGGCTACCCGCCTCATTCGTGCCATCAAACGGATGATTCGGAGTACCCTCAACAACCGCAAACTTCTTAGAATCTGAGTTGTAGTTGACGTAATCGGTATAGAAGCAAGTAATTCGTACCAACGCTTACTAAAAAACTGACTTTTATTCTTTGCTTGCGAGAAACCGTATATGAAATCTGCGAGGAAAATTAGTGCAATAACTATATCCACCCGGCTTATTAGCGTGCTTGTTGAAGCGGTTACATCGTGGGTAATCTCGAAGACTAATAGACCGGTAGAGATTATAGCCAATACCACAAGACCAATATCTACAAGTAGCTCGCTTCGCTTCATTCCTTAGATTCTACTCCCGAACCTGGGAATGTCGAGCTAAACTTTTCGGAAACCGAAGCTGCGACAGTACTTGTCTACATACTCGTCTATAGTCATGCCTTTTTTCCGGGCTGTGCTGGCAATCAACTCGGGGCTATTAATACCGATAGTTCTAGTCTTCAGTGAGTGTTTGCCAATCCCGCCAATTATTTTGCCACTGGTTGTGTCATAAGCGATTGACTGAAATGTGAGGGGAACGCCTGTAAGGTAGTTTTCGATTGTTGGCTCAAGGCTTCGCTGCCGAATGGAAAGGACATTGTCTAGCGGAACTACGTCCATTCGCACCGCACCTTTTCTTAACTTGGGATTACCGTAACTGTTTATCCGTATCCCCCAGTCGGAAGCAAAGAAATACGGGTTGAGCTTTTCAACAATAAAATCAATATCGCCCTTGTCTGGTTCCCCGGTGCCATACAGGATGTTTGCCAGGTTACGGGATAGGTACCCGCCAATTAGCCAGATTTTTCCCGATGAGTTGTGCTGAACGATTCTAAAAGCTTCCTGATAAAGTGCGTCGCTTTCGATGAACTCACGAAAGCTTTTTTCTAAATTCATTATCCGAATTGTACCGCCGAACCTGGAAATGTCGAGTATTCGATGAGAGCTTATTGTTTACGCAGAATATTCTCCATCGCTCTGCCTTTGGCTAACTCGTCGATCAGCTTATCTAGCTGACGAACAGCCCGTATTATTGGATCTTCGATCTCTTCCACCCGCACACCGCAGATTAGGCCGGTAATTAATTTTCGGGCTGGGTTCAGCTTCGGCGCTTTCTTAAAGAAAGCTTCAAAGTTGGTTTCTTTGGCCAGCTCGGCTTCCAGCTCTTTCTGGCTATAGCCCGTTAGCCAACAGATGGCTTCATCAACCTCTGCTTTTGTGCGTCCTTTTTTCTGTGCTTTAGCAACATAGAAAGGATAGACGCCGCCGACTCTCATTGTGTGAATCCGTTGTTTTGTCTTATCGTCCTGTTTCATGGGTATTATTTCGCTCGCTACTCCGGTCTAGAACCTTTCGTTATTAGGCCCCATACCAAGCCTTATCCCACGCTCTCATTTTTTCAATCTCAGCGGTTTGGGCCGTAATAACATCTTCGGCCAGTTTTTTCATTTCGGCTCGGTCAGTTGTAGTTTTTAGCATCTCGGCCATCATTACTGCCATTTGATGATGGGGTATCATCTGCCGAATAAATTCTTTCTCAAATGGATTGGCTGTCGTGAGTCGGGTAATATCAGTTTCAGACATCATACTGCCTGGCATCATTCCACCGCCGTGATGCATTGCGGTATGGTCAACGCTAGATACATCACTCCCAAACCAATCTTTATACCACTTCTTCATTTGTTCTATTTCCGTCGACTGACTAGAAATAATATCAGCTGCTAACTGTTTAATCTCCGGTCGTGTAGCTTTTTCTTGGGCAATCTTAGCCATTGCAATCGCGTCTTCGTGATGTGGGACCATCTGTTCAATGAACATTTTGTCCATTCGCTCCTGTTGCGTGCTACCATCTCTGCTCATCATTCCCGTAGTATTTTTTACGACTGGAGCAAGTAATACCCCGGCAATTATTCCTACCAAGAACACACCGGCGATGAATAAGTTACTCTTATTTTCCATTTTACCTCCTATTTATCAGCCAAACGGCTGAAATTTATCGTTTCTTTATGGTCTCCCTTGTCGCCATTTGCTCGCCGACAGTTAACCTCCTTTTACTTCCTCCGCTCCGCGTGTTGTAAGGTTCATATTCAGGATTGTACCCCCCAACCTTAAAATGTCGAGTTAGGTTCTAACGTCGTCCATGCTGCTCCGGAGGTCGGAGACCAAGCGTCGCTTCGCTCCTTGATCCTCGCTCGCAATGTACTCGCTCGGAACCGCACCGACAAGCCTTCGGCTGGTCGGTTCAATCTCCTCCCAAACAAAACAAAAAGACCACCGCAAGGGTGGATTTTTTGTTTTTGCTCCGGAGGTCGGATTCGAACCGACGGCCAGCGCCTTAACAGGGCGTCGCTCTACCGCTGAGCTACTCCGGAATACGGGTGTATTTTACCTTATTTTGGGCCTTTCGGGCAACGGTGGGGGGTAGTTTGGATATTTAGCCAGTTTCCCAGTAAGATGATTAAAAGGGATGGGGTCAAACGATTCAATTAAGATTGGCGTTTCTGGTTCGGCGGTTTTTAACTGCACACCGGATGCGATAGAAAATGCCCAAAAAGTTGGCCGGGAACTAGCCAAACGCGGTATCGTAGTGGTTACCGGTGACACTACCGGTATTCCCCTGGAAGCGGCCAAGGGCGCCAAAAAAGCCGGTGGCTTTACGGTGGGGATTTCCCCTGCTTCCAGCTATCTTGAGCACGTCCGCAAGTACAAGCTCCCCCACCAGTACACCGACTTCACCATGTACACCGGCTTTGGCTACTCCGGGCGCAATTTGCTGTTTATTCGCTCGACCGACGCGGTGATTTTTATCTGCGGCCGGATTGGGACTTTGAACGAGTTTACAGTAGCCTTTGAAGACAAAAAACCGATCGGCATTTTGCTGGATTCCGGCGGAATGATCGACGAAATTGATCATATCTTAACTGTTGCCAAGCGCGGTCGAGCCAGGATTGTGTTTGAATCCGACCCGGAAAAATTAGTAATCGGACTACTCAAAGAAGTCAAAAAAGACCGTGCTCGGCGCGACTAATGACCGAAATTAGCTTTTACGGCGCTGCCGGCGAAGTAACGGGCTCAAATTTTCTAATCAACACCGGTTCAGCCAAATATTTAGTAGATTGTGGCTTATTCCAGGGCAGCGAGCACGCCTTTGATTCGAATATGGCCGGATTTCAGTTCGACCCAGCTGAAATTAAGGCGGTAACAGTGACTCACGCCCATTTGGACCATATCGGGCGTTTGCCCAAATTAGTTAAAGACGGCTACCGCGGCCCGATCTATGCCACCGAGGCGACCTTGGAGCTAACTAGCTTGGTATTGAAAGATGCCTACCACGTGATGCTAAGCCGGGCTCATCACGATCAGATGCAAAGAAACGAGGGGTTAATGTACGAAGAGGCGGATTTAAAACGAACATTGACGCTGTTTAAGTCGATTTCTTATCATAAACCCCAGCCGCTCGAGGGCGATGACTCGGTAACGCTATATGACGCTGGGCATATTTTGGGCTCGTCCAGCGTTTTGCTCGATGCTGGCGGTAAGAGGATAGTTTTCTCGGGTGATTTGGGCCACTACCCGAATACTCTACTGCCCCATTCCCAGCCACCACCGGAAGCGGATGTAATTGTGACCGAAGGCACCTACGGCGGCGTTGAACACGAACCCCGCCAAGACCGAATGACGGTGTTGCGGGAAGCGATTGAGTGGACAATCCAAAATAAGGGCGTGCTACTGATCCCGGCCTTTTCTATTGAGCGCACCCAGGAACTGCTCTATTTGTTCCACCAACTATTTACCCACCAAAAATTACCGCAACTGCCGATTTATCTGGACGGACCGCTGGGAATTGAGGCGCTGGAAGTGTTTGACCGGCATTTGGAGCTGTACGCCGAGCAGGTCCGGAAAGATTCCAACACTGATCACGAAATTTTCTCTTTTAAGAGCCTGGCCTTAACGCCGTCCGTTGAGCAGTCCAAATCCATCAACGACATCCCGCCACCGAAAGTAATTATTGCTGGCAGTGGCATGATGGTCGGTGGCCGGATTGTCCACCATATGAAGCGTTACCTGCCAAACTCGAAAACCCTGCTGTTGGTAATTGGCTATCAGGCCGAAGGAACACTCGGGCGCGATATTATTAACGGCGCTAAACATGTGCGGATTGACCGAAAAGATGTGCCGATTAACGCCAAAATCCAGGTAATTGATGCCTTTTCCGGCCACGCCGATAACTCGGAACTACTGGATTGGCTGAAAGCCATCAAATTAGCCGCAGACGGCAAAATTTTTATCGTTCACGCCGACCCGAAACGGGTGGAAACATTTGGAAAAAATGTGATTGCGGCGTTTCCCGGTGTCAGTGTCCAGCCCGCCCGAGTCGGCCAGTCTGTGCAGATTTAGTGGATATTAACCGGTGTGGCGATCGGGATGTTCTCGTAGAACCAGACAGCGTTATCGTGTCCTAACCGAACGCAGCCGTGCGACACCGGTCGGCCTAAGTGTCCGGCTCCTTCAATCAGGGTACAGCTAGAGTTGAAACACGGTAGGTCGTGGATGCCGTAGCCCTCATACCCCGAGCCGTCAGGGTTTTTGGCCAGGGCGTTCCAGTAGCGCATCCAAATTCCTGGGTAGAGCCGTGACTGGGCCAGGTCAATTTTATTCTTGATGTAGAAAGTTCCTTTCGGCGTTGGTAGGCCGGCCTTACCGCTGGAAATGAGAAAAGTGCTGACCAACGTCTCGCCGTTGACGATATGGAGGCGTTGTTTGGCCAAGTTAATGTCCACGTAGATTCCCGGGAAAAGCCCCGGAATGTAATCGGCTTCCACCCACTTATCGGTGAAGGTAATTGTTTGCAGCGGCACTTCGATCACGCCAGTGTCTTTTTGTTCGGTTATTCTACGGTAGACACTGGCTAACAGCGTTGGCATCACCACGGCTCGGCCATCTTTCCCCTCTTGGAGCAGCGCTTCCGGCTTAATCTGAAATACCCGTTCAATCATTTTAATATTCAGCTTGCTGGCAACAGTAGTTGTTAGGTAGCTACGCAATTTTTCTTCAGAAACCCGCCACTGTAAATCGCTGCCGGTGGTAGTGTAATCAATCAGCCCGTACTGGTCTTCGACGCTAATAGTAAAATTGCGTCCCCCGCCGGTGAGCTTAGCTGGCTGGAGAGCGGTAGTTATTTCGTTTTTTGTTTGGGTGGCCTCGTCGGTACTAATTTCCGCGGCTGTTTCGGCGTAGGTAAACGGCAGAGTTAATAAGATGCCGGTTTGGAATTGGTCTTTTAGCTTCTGGAGGGCGGCCGTTACGTCAATCTGCTTGCCAGTGATGGCCGGGCTAACAGTTAGCTCTTTGTTTTGGATGGTAACTTCGGCATTTTTGGCGGTGCTATGGAGGTTGAAACTGTCTTCCACAGCCTGGCGGAACTGTTCTTCGTTAATGTCGTATTCTACTGGTAGCACTTTTTTAGCAAAAAACTTCTGCCAATAACCCGGGGTGACCCAAGCAAAGGAATTTTTTGAGGAAAGAAAAAGCTCGCTTTGGTTGGCTTGCAAGCTAACACCAAGCTGTTGGAGGGTTAGCTCTTTTTGCTCGCTATCGACCACAACAGGAATCGCCGCTTCGGCAATCGACTGACTTTTGGCATTAATCTTTTGGTAGGCGTCTCTAACGGTTAGCCCGCCGACGGAAACCCCAGCCACTATCGTATTGGGTGCGATCCGCCCCTGATATGCCGTGGCCACTCCCCCGGCGGCGGCCAGCAACAACGACACGCCCGAAAGAATGCCGAACGTCCAGGCAAATACTTTGCGGGTTCCGTGTTTCATCTGTGTATATATTACGAAATTATTGAGGTTTTACTAGGAGGAGGCGGTATCAACTAAAAATTGTATGAAATCAGCAGTAGAAACACCGGCGGCTGCCAATTCTTTATTTATTAGCGAAGTTTTGGTCATTCCTGGTAGCGTGTTTACCTCCAGAAAATACGGCGTTTCGCCGTTCAATATCCAGTCAATACGAGCGTATTGACGCAATTTAAGAGTGTCGAATATTTTTTCGGATAACTTTTGGATTTTCTCGCTTATTTCTTGACTTATATTGGCCGGAACAATCTCATTGGCGCCATCTGTAGAATATTTTGATTTGTAATCGAAGTACTCCCCCTTAGGAACAATCTCAATTACCGGCAGGGCTTTTGCGTGACCGATCATTTGGGTAATGGCGCAACTTAATTCCTTGCCTTCGATATACTTTTCTATGACAAGGTCTTTGCCGTATTGTTTTGCCAAGGCGATGGCTTCGGGCATCTTGGAGCTATCTTTAACAATAGTTACCCCATAACTTGAGCCCTCTCTGTTTGGCTTAACAACGACAGGAAAACCCGTACTGTCGGCGCTAACGTTCTCAGGGCAATTAATCCCAAGTTCTTGAGCAATTTTTTTAGTAGCGATTTTGTCGAAGGCGATTTTTGAAGCCTGACTGCCAGAACCCGTAAAAGGGATTTGGAGACCTTCAAGAATATTCTGTAGCGTTCCATCTTCACCAAAACGACCATGGAGGGCGATAATAACTACGGAGCTAGGAACTTGTTTTTGCCAATCTTTGTCGGATACGTCAATAACTTTAAATCTAGTTCCATTTTCTTTCAGACATTTTTTTATTATTTCGGCAGTTTTAAGCGAAACTTCCCGTTCTGATGAATCTCCTCCAGTGAGGATTCCTACTTCATTCATTGTGTGGGTTCGGTATCATTCTTGGTCCGTTTCGATATTAGTTCTGGGGCAATGTCGAAATCTTTGAGGCTGTCGGATTGCATGGAGAAGAGCTTGGCGTAGAGTCCTTTTTGCTCGAGCAGATCTTGATGGTTACCCTGCTCTAGGACTGAACCGTCGCTGAGTACAACGATTTTATCTGCTCGCATCACGGTACTGAGCCGGTGCGCGATAATGAGAGCCGTCTTATCCTTTAAGAGCTGGTAAAGACCGTCTTGGACATAGCGTTCAGATTGGGAATCGAGGGCTGATGTAGCTTCGTCAAGGATAATTAACTGGGGATTTTTCAATACGGCTCGGGCAATCGCAACCCGCTGCTTCTCGCCACCGCTCAAACGTACTCCCCGTTCGCCAACAAGCGTTTCGTATTTATCTGGGAATTTATCGATAAACGCGTCAGCGTGGGCGATTGCCGCGGCGCGCATCACTTCAGCATCGCTGGCGTCTGGCCGCGCGAAACGAAGATTCTCCTTAATGGTGTCGTTAAATAACGCAACGTCTTGCATAACCATTCCGAGCAGTTTCCGGACAGAACTTTGGGTAAACGTTTCAATTGGTTTGTCGTTTATCAGAATCTGACCGCTGGTTGGTTCGTAAAAACGTAATAGCAGTTTGGTAATCGTGCTTTTACCGACGCCAGAGGGGCCGACCAAAGCTAGTGTTTGGCTGCGCGCGAGCTTGAACGAAACGTCGCGAAGGACCTTTTTGGTTTTTCCCGGGTATTGGAAAGAAACCGAACGGAACTCTATTGATCGCAGCTCATCGAGATCGGAAGCACCGACCTGGTCGATGACTGCAGAGTCAGCGTCAAGAATAGTAGCTAGTCGGGTAGCGGCGGTTTCGACCTCACCCGTATCGGTCATAATTCTGCTCAACGGGGCAATATTTCCGCGAATCTGTTGGAGGTATAGAGATACCATTAGAACGTCACCAACGGTGTGCTGACCGTGAAAAATGCCCCAAGCTACATAACCAATCGATCCGATGAACGTTACCATGTTGAGAAGCCCGCGAAGGGCGTTCGTCCGCCACTCGATTTGCGATTGGCGGATACGCAAATGTCGGTAGCCGTCGACTTGTTTTGTGTAGCGACTAAGGCGCTCTTCTTCCTGAGCGAAACTCCGTACGGTACTAATTTGTGACAGGGTTTCGCCCATCTCGCCCATGCCCTGTTCGGCATGCTTAGACCACTCCTCGCGGATTGGTTTCGTTTTAATACTACGGTTAATTACTAAATAGAAATTTAACGGTACGGAAATGGTGGCAATTAACCCGACCACTGGGATTTGTATCCAGAGCAGGATAATAGCAAGAATAATGGTGATGGATACTCCCAGAAAACCATCGGCAATACTAAATGCCCATCGGGAGAAAGCCATCGTACCCGTACTAATGCGTTCCATAATTTCCCCTGCCCTGTTCTTCTCGTAGTAGTCGATCGACAGTTTCGAAAGATGCTGGAAGGTTTTTTTGCGGATCTCCCACATAATGTCGATGAATAGTAAGTCGCTAAGGCGTTCACCTATATAGTCAAATAAGACACCAAGCAAACTTACGCTTATGAGAACCGAGAGTGCGGTAGTGATTTGCCCGCTACTTTCTGGCGTCACCCCCGTTCCAACGGCGGCAATGACCAGGTCGAGGACAGTTTTAAGGAGATACGGTGTTGCTAGGCCAACCAGGCCGAGGACGCTATTAACCAATAACACACGGGTTAGACGCTTTTTGTAGCTGGGGACTAACTCGAAAAGCCGCCAAATATTTTTCATTCTGTGGGTCCGGGAGGGATCGAACCTCCGACCGATCGGATATATTACATACAGTCCTGCCAGGTGGGAGTGCATGGATTCGAACCATGGACCACCAAGGTATAAGCTTGGCGCTCTAACCGCTGAGCTACACTCCCACCTGGCCTGACTGTTAAGCCGATTGCTACTGCCACTGAGCTACGGACCCTTACGGAAGTATATTGTACGATTTTAGAGGCCAATTCTCAACCAGTTCAACAGATTTGACAGGTGGTGACGCATATGATTAACGTTGAGAAGCAGCACTTTAGGGGCGGACAGACCGTTCTTAGGGAGCGTAGAGGGGAAACAGAAAGAGGGGCTAGAGACCGCAATCGGTTTCTGTGCTCGTTAATAAAAAGGAGAACACATGAAAAACGTAATGATACGCTTCCTTACGATCCTTTTGGCGTTCCAGGGTTTCGTGGCTGCTCAACTCCTTGTGATTGAGCCCGCTCACGCTTCCGCGGCGCCCGATGTGGTCATTAATGAAGTGATGTGGATGGGGTCAACTGCTGCTAGTGGTTCTGAAGATGAGTGGGTTGAATTGTTCAACACTGCGACCGAAGGATTTGTCGACCTTTCCAGCTGGACGCTAACAAACGTTAGAACGGTTGGAGCTGGTAACGACTTTGTCATTCCCGCCAACACTGAACTAAATGCCGGTGAGTACTTACTGATCGGTCAGGCTGGTCTATTATCCACCGTAAGGGCAGTACCGCTAGACCTTGAAGTAACAAGCTTCTCGCTTAGTAATCCTTCGAGCTGTCGGATAATTGAGCTGAAAAATCAGCTCGACGAGTTAATCGACGGTATGGATTGTAACGGCGATGGAAGTTACTTTGGCGGTGAAAACACAGCAACAAAGCGCTCATTAGAGCGAAACTTCATCGTTGCAGATGGCACTCAGCCGGGTAATTGGCACACGTCAATTGGGTTCAAAAACCTGGTTGCTGGTGCCGCACCAAACAACTTCGCCACGCCCAAATTCGTCAACGACGAAACACCAGCCAACACAACGGCGGCAATCGTTAACGACGGATCGGCTGACGACGTTGACTGGAACGACAATCCGGCAGTAGCCAGTGCCAACTGGGACGGTTTTGCCGACGATGAGAGCGGCGTTGTTGATTACATGGTCGGTCTTGGTCTGTCCGCGGGATCTGACGATGTTGTTGCATTTACTGATGTCGATCTGGCCACTTCCCACGTCTTCGTGCTAGGCGCGAATTTGACGGAAGGCGTGACGTATTTCGCAACGGTTCAGGCAGTCAACGGTGTTGGATTGGTCAGCGAACTGTCGAGCGACGGTTTTACCGTCGATACGGCTAACCCGGAACCAGCCAGCAACCCAACGGTAACAGACGTCGCCAGCGATAATGGCGGTAGCGTACTGGTGCAGTGGGATGCTTCGACTTCGTTAGATGAAATCACCTACCGCGTCGACTACCACAAAGTTGGTGACGCCACTGTTCTTAGTCAAAGTGCCGGCAGTTTGCTCGAAGCAACGATTAACGGTCTGGAAAATGGCCCCGTTGTTTACGAGTTTGCCATTGTGGCAATTGACTTCAGCTCCCGCGAATCGTTGGTTAATCCAACTGTTCAAGGTTCGGCGCTAGACAACCTCGCTCCGATCTTGGACGCAACGAAGTTAACAGTTGCCCAGAACAATCCGGGCAGCAACGACACGGTTTCCGGCGCAGCTGGCGCTTCCAGTGAGTTGGCAACGGTAACAGTCTTCGACCGAGCTCCAACCGACCCAATGGCGGTGGTACTGGCTTCGGTCCAGACTAACGTTGGTTTTGGCTTTGACGCCGTCTCAATTGGCGACAATCGCTACCCAACTGTCTGGCTGCAGTTAGTGGATGCTGGTGGTAATGCCAGCAACATCGTTAGTGTGGCCAACGACATTGTTGGACCAGCAACACCGACGATTACCAAAGGTAAAGTGACCTGCAAAACCATGTCCTGCCGAGTGGAATTGAGTTGGACAGCTCCAGCGGATTCAACAGCATACATCGTTGAATATGGCTCGGGCGTCAACGTTATCCGCACTGCCCCAATCAGCAACACGACGCTAATTCTGGATTTGCCGGCCGACGGCAGTTACAACAGTTTCGTGGTCTACGCGCTTGATCAATTCGGCAACATCAGCGGCAAGAGCAACAGCTTTTTTGCCAGTCTGGTGGCCGGGGTAGTGACAAGCGGCGAACTGGTTGACGGCGATTTGGCGGTAACGACTGCTGCTTTAGAAGGTAGCAAGGAAACAATCCAGTCACCGGCTCCAACAACGCCTGCTAAACTCGTCCCAACCGCCCAAGCGGCCGACGACATGGTGGTCAACGTGGCCGGACAGCAAGATTGGTTGCGCATTGCCATCGTGGTGGTACTGCTGCTGATAGTGGCCGGCGGGTTCTACTCGCTGTCCCGTTCCATGCAGAGCGGTCCACTGGATATTCCGGCACTGCCGGTTGCTGCTGGCAAGGCAGCGAAGAGAAAGGGTAAGAAACGCGGTAAGTCACGCCGCTAACAAACAAAAGCGGCTCCCCGGACAGGGAGTCGTTTTTGTTTTGGGCTTGGTTTGTTAGACTGCCCTTGATGAGCCTAAAGTTAACGCAGCGCTGGTTGGGCTACTTGTTGTTGGTGGCGGTCTTTCTGTTTGCGGCCTACTCTAACGTCCGCCTGGGGGTGCGTAACTATCAAATTAACCAAACAATTGAATTTACCAGACAAGAAGTTAGCGACCTTTCGGCTCGTAACGAAAAATTGAAATTGTTACTAACCTTCTACCAAACTCCGGAATATCAAGAAGTGGAAGCGAAGCGGCGGCTCGGCTTAAAGCGGCCCGACGAAACGGCAGTTTTGGTTAACGGCATTCCAGCTAATAGTTTAGCCTCGGCGCTAGAAGATTTTGTTTACCGCGAACCCACTCCGGAAGCGCCTCCCCAAGAAACAAACTTACAAAAATGGTGGAAGTACCTGCTCGGACAAAGCCGAAACGGTTAATCGTGCCGATGGGTGGAGTTGAACCACCTGCCTAAGCGTTATGAGTGCTTCGCTCTAACCGTTGAGCTACACCGGCGAACCTGTAAATTGTAGCAAGAAACGGTGATAATTTAAACGAAACGAAGAGCAATATTAAAACTCCTCTTTGGAGTATTTGTGGATTTGTTCAACGAAGCGGTGCTTGCCCTGGGCGACTTCTAGCTCCAGCTGGTAGCTGTTAAAAACTTTTTTTGTCTCCATTTCTTTCAGGGTAACCCAGGCGTTCTTGCCGCCCTCAAACTCTTCGATCAAGTCCCCCGTTGTATCGGTGCAGCTGACAATAAAGAATAATTTATCTTCCAGCAGCTCTCCCGACTCTTCTTGGTAGACGTGCTCGTGGTAGATTCCTTTGAAGGCGTGTTTGGCTTCCAGTCCGGTCTCTTCTTTTAGCTCGCGCGCCGCGGTCTCTAAAACCGTTTCCCCCCAGCGGATTTTTCCGGTGGGGAAGCCCCAATAGCCGTAATACGGATGCTTCAACCGCTTTTGGAAAAGGTATTCGGTTTCGCCCTGGCGCTGACGGGTGATCGCTAAGATTACCGTAGTTTTCGGTTGTTGTTCGATGGTGTTTTGGTCGGTATCGAGCTTATTGGCGTATTCTTTGCCACGCGACGTTAATTTGTACTGACCGTTTTTGGATTTTTCTACAAATCCAACATCAACAAGCCTTTTGATGTGAAAGTTGAAGTGGTCGCTGGTTAGGCCAGTGGGCTTCTGTAGCTCGGCATAACCCATCACCGGCTTAAACAACAGCTCGCGCAAAATGCTGGTTTGGGCGCCGTGAATTTTTACCTGGTGACTCATGGGATTGTTCATATGTAACAGTCGTTCATATCGCTGACTAGTAAAGTCGACTTTAGTTCATTTTGGTTGGCCTATCAAGAAAAACCGCCCGGTTGGGCGGCCTTTCTTTTTGTAGCGGGGGCACGATTCGAACGTGCAACTGGTGGTTATGAGCCACCCGAGGTGCCATTCCTCCACCCCGCTAATTAACAATTTTACAGTATTAGGTTGAAAAAATCCAGCCAAACCAGTTAGGCTGATTGAATTTTTCGCCGTTGCGTGTAAAATTATGGCAATGACAAACAGGAACCGGTTTTGGCGACAAACTTTTTCGGTGCTCACCCTAGTTTTTCTAGGGCTGGTGATCTGGAGCCTTTTTGCGCTCGGCGGCAATCCGGCTGTTGAAGAAGTAGCAATCTCCGATATCGCCAAACAGGTTGAGCAGGGCAATATTGAGCGAGTTGTGGTGGAAGGCAATAAAATTACCGCCGAAACCCGCGAAGGTAAAAAACTACTAGGTTACAAAGAGGCTAGCCAAGGTCTGAAAGACTATGGCATCACCCAAGAAAAAACGATTGTTGACATTAAAGACCCTGATGCCGGGGCGATTTGGGGCACGCTTGCTTCTATTATATTGCCGTTCTTACTGCTCGGTGGGCTGTTTTGGTACTTGAGCCGTCAGGCTCGTAGCGGCAACTCCCAGGCGATGTCGTTTGGCAAAACCAGTGCCCGGCCGTATGCCGGTGCTAATAAAGTGACTTTTGCCGATGTCGCTGGCTTGAAACACGCCAAACAGGAGCTGGTGGAAATCGTGGAATTTTTGAAAAATCCGAAAAAGTTCCAAGCTCTCGGCGCAGAAATCCCCCGCGGTGTCTTGCTGGTCGGTCCGGCCGGTGTCGGTAAAACCCTACTGGCCAAAGCGGTCGCCGGTGAAGCCGCCGTGCCGTTCATGTCGCTATCGGCCTCTGAGTTTGTCGAGATGTTTGTCGGTGTCGGGGCTTCCCGGGTCCGTGACTTATTTAATAAAGCCAAGAAACTTTCGCCGACGGTGATTTTCATCGACGAGCTGGATGCCGTTGGTCGCCAGCGCGGTGCTGGCCTGGGCGGCTCGCACGATGAGCGTGAACAAACCCTTAACCAAATCCTGGTGGAGATGGACGGCTTCGAGACCGACGTTAATGTTATTGTTTTGGCCGCTACTAACCGGCCAGATGTGTTGGACCCAGCGCTGATGCGCCCGGGCCGGTTTGACCGCAAGGTCGTGCTGGATTTACCAGATCGCCAAGAACGCGAAGAGATTTTGAAGATCCACTCCAAAAACAAACCATTTGACAGCACTGTTAACTTTTCCGAAACCGCTAAATCCACCCCCGGTTTGTCGGGAGCGGATTTGCGCAATGTTGTTAACGAAGCGGCGATTTTAGCCGCCCGGGAAAACAAGAAAAAAATCAGCCAAAAACACTTGCGCCAGGCGATTGAAAAAACCCTGCTGGGGCCGGAGCGAACCAGCCACTTAATGAAAGAAGATGAGCGAAAAATTGTCGCCTATCACGAAGCCGGACACGCCATAATCGGTCACCTCCTGCCAGAGCTGGACGACGTTCATAAAGTTTCGATTGTCTCGCGGGGAATGGCGCTGGGCTACACTTTGAGCTTGCCGAGCGAAGATCGTAAACTAATTTCCAAAGCCAAATTCGAGCAGGAAATTGTTCAATTGCTGGGTGGCCGCGCGGCTGAAGAATTAGTATTCAAAAGCATCACGACCGGTGCCAGTAACGATTTGGATCGAGCCACCACTATTGCCCGCAACATGATAATGATTTTCGGGATGAGCCCGCTCGGGCCAATTAAAATGGGCGAACGGGAAGAGATGGTCTTCTTAGGTCGTGAGCTAGGCATGCATAAAACCAATTCCGAAGAACTAGCCGCTAAAATTGACCGGGAGATTTTCACCATGGTTGATCGAGCCTGGAAACAAGCGCTAGCCCTCTTAAAGAAACACCGCCAAGTGCTTGACCAGATGGCTAGCTCCTTGCTGGAGCAGGAAACACTGGAAGACAGCGAGCTCTCGGCAATCTTTGCTACACTTAAGCCAGCTAGGTAAACAAACAAAACAAATGCGCGAGGGGATAACAGACAGGCTTTTTTGGTTTTCTGGTTGGCTCTACGATTTTTCGAAATTGGCGACTATACTTTTAGTTGTCGGGTTAATTACCCATTACTTTTTCTACTCGGTCTTGGTAGTTCGCGGGGCTAGTATGGAGCCAAATTACCACGACGGTGAAGTCTTGGCAGTTAGTAAAATAACATATCAAGTTAGCAATCCGAAGCGCGGCGACGTGGTGGCAATGTTTTTTCCCGGCGAAACCGACAAACGTTTTATTAAGCGGGTAATCGGCTTGCCCGGAGAAACAGTCACAATTACCGGCGGACTGGTTTCCGTTAACGGCCAGGCAGTGCCGGAGGCTTACTTACCGAAAGACTTAGCAACAACTCCGGATTTAACTAGGCAACTAACTGAAGACGAATACTTTGTGCTTGGCGACAACCGTAGCAACAGCTCCGACTCCCGAGCCTGGGGACCAGTACCGGAGAGTTATATTGTCGGTAAAGCATCAGTGCGACTTTTTTCAATCAGCGCCAACGAGGCTTCAGCCCACTAACGGTCCCCGCAGCGTCGTAATACCAGTTGATATTTCGTTGACGAAAGCCGTAATTTCTTTAGCGAACTCAACGGTTGAGCTGTCTTCGTAGGCCACAAACCAGTCCGGTTTCAAAATGGTGATGCTGGAGTAGTCAAAGCGCTTGGCCCACGGTAAGGTTTTTTCTAGGGCGACCGCGTACGGCAAGTATTTTTCAAATGTATGGTTGCGAGCCATCTCAAAAGGTAACGGTTTAGTCTCAGCTAAAAAGTTGGCAAACTCCAGCCACTTTTGCCGCTCCGCAATCCCCTTAGCGCTGTAGTGAGCAATCTGCGGCGAAGTTCTAATAATCAGCTGTGAAATGATAATCGTTCCAGCCAGCGGTAAAATCAAGTACGGGCTGCCAGCGGAAACGGCCAACCAAACCATCCCGGCAGCACTAGCGAAATAGAGAAAAAGGGCGAAAAGCTTGTACTGAATTCGGGTTTGGTGGGGGTTTTCGGTGAAGTAGCCTTGGTTAGTGACGATTTGGTAGATACTGTTGAAGGCGCTGCGGACTTTCGGGCTGTAGAGGGCTTGGCTACCCAGTTGGTGCAAATTTGGTTCGCTGCCTGTTTGATCGTTGACGGGCAGTAATTCATCGACAATTTTTCGCTCCCAATCTTGGAGGGCTTCGTCGGCCGGTTTGCGTCTTACTAGGTAGTACACTCCCGATCGCTTCACAATTAGTAAGTAGCCGCGCTGGCAGAGGTCGATAATTAAGGCAGCGATTTCTTCTGGGTAGATTTTTTTCCGGACCAGTACGCCAGCGATAACGGCTGGGGCAGCGGAGGGCAACTTTGGATTGGTGGCTGTAACCACCCTCTCGCTGCGGCGCTGGGCGAAAAGTAGGCGGGCTAGAACAATTAGGCTAGCTAGTGGCAACAGTACTCCCAATGCTAGCCAGGGGGCGGCATCAAGCTGGTAGAAAGCCAGTTGGGCTTCCTGAACGGCCGATAGGACGAGCACATCTTTCGCCCAATTGGCGTTGACGGTCAGAAGTGAGCTCGGTCCAGCGAAATCGGCGGAGTAGTGAAGTTGGTCGGGGGAGCTGGTGGTTGTCTGGGGGTTTTCGACGCCGCCGATAGCATAGACATTGCCGGTGAGTTGGCTACCGGTAACAACACCCGGTAGGTTGAACGTTATCGAAACCGCATAAATCGTCGATCCAGGTTGGTCGAAAACTTTCAGAAATAATTGGTCGCGGTTATTGTGGCGAATTAAGCTGCTCGGTGTCTGGTACTGCAGCTGCCAATTGCGGGCAAAAGTCGTGGCCGTTACCAACGTGCTGCCGCTCCGTTCACGGGTTTTTACCTCACTAAATTTCCCGTCGGCGGTAACATTCAAGCCACGTTCTGGCGAAGAGAGGGTCCAGCTTAATTGCTGGGGAGTTACATATTGGATAGCTTGGGTGATGGTAACTAGGCCGGTCTTTTCCAAGTTAATAGATACATCCAATGAATTGATGGGAGCGGCTGCTCTGACAGGAGAAGCGGTTGTTAGTAAGAACAGGGCGAGAATTACTTGTCCCAACCCCATCAAGACCGTACGATGTAATTTGGCCATGACTACATCTTAACGCAATGCTTGAATCAAACTAATAAACCAATGAAACGCTTCGTCAAAATCTACGCCACTCTTTTTATTGTCTGTGTCGTACTAGCCAACCTGGTAGTAGTTTTTCTCTACGGCAAGCAGTTTCTCCTGCAAGCGTCCGAGGGGGCAGTGAGGGCCGACGTGACACTTACTGAAACGCTGCTGCTGATTAATGGGCTGCTGGTCGGACTATTTGTACTGCTGTGGTGGCTGTCTCGTTACGTCTACCGCCAACACGCTCCCAGGGAATATTAGTGACAGGTGTGTTAGGCTACAATTATGCGGTATTTTTACCTCCTGGTTTTGACTGGTTTGGTGGGATTGGCGGCGTATGCCATTGTTACTTGGCCGAAGGCGGCTAACCAACAAAGCGTTGGGCAAACAATTTCCTTAGCCAACCTGCCGGAGCGTTATTGTCCGGAGCAGGCGAAGCTGCTCTACGCCAGCAATCTTACAATGGTGATTAATGCCCCGGTTACCAACTGTCGGTCAATCAACCTTGACAATATCACTCTCGGGGAGCGGGACACGGTTTACCTACTCCTTCCCCAGGCCTTACCGTTGTCTATTTCCTACAGCAAAAGCGTGGCACGTTACGTTGTTACGCCACGGATCGGCGACGTTAATGCCGACAACGTTATTGACGAGCGCGACGAAGCCATCGTAATTAATAACCTGTTTAGCGACCAGCTAACTGGTGATGTCGATTTGGATAGTTTTGTTACCAGTGAAGACTTAGCGCTGGTGCGGCTAAATTATGGTGTTGGCGAAAAGCGTCCTGATGGCAAGGAGTGGCTGTGAAGAGCACCCGGCTGGCCTTTGTCTTTGTCACGTTTGTCACACTAGTACTACTGCTGGGTTCGGTGTTTTTGCAGCGAATTGTCTTTAAAGCGGCTGAAAGTCAATCGAGTTTTTACGTTACGCCTACCAGTTTTTCTGTTCAGCCCAGCGGGACGGTGGAGCTGACGCTGCGCTCCAATTTCTCCATACCGGCCTTTATCGTGGCTGGGCAAGTGGCTGTGACTTACGACGAAACCCAACTGGAGTACGTGGGGATTACACCGGCCAGCGATTTTACTACCAGCAAAACCGTTAACGAAGCCGGCGAAACCCTCTGGGCGTTTATCCCGGCGCCAAGCCACGGACTAGTTGCTCAACTGCGTGGCGACATATCGGTGGGGTTGATTAGCTTCAAAGCATTAGTTGAATCTGCCACGACAATTGCTATTGATCCGAGCCGGACGATCATCTCGGCTATCGACCCAGAAGGAGCCACCGCCCTCTACAATGCCGTTGTTTCTACTCAAGGCAGCGTCGGGCAAATTAGCAGTGGAGCTAGTAGCGACGCGGTAACAGCGCCAGAAATAGTTGAACAACCCAGGGAAAAATTGGGGACGATTCAGCAAATATCCCGAGTGGAAGTAGTGCCGTACCCAACCGAAGCGGTGGTATTAGCCCAACTGCGCTACCTGGGGCAGGTAGAGGTTCGTTTCGGAGTGTCCGCCAACAATCTGTCGCAAAAAGTTGTTGGTTCTACCTCTGACGCCAACCAAGCTATTCGTTTGAGCGGTCTGTTACCTGGCGAGCAATATTTTTTCCGGGTCAGTACCCTCACTGTTACCGGAGACACCAGTACTGCTTCGCAGATAAAAACTTTTACCACTCCATTAGCTTCGGCCCAACCAGCCAGTGCCGAAACCAGTCAGCTGCTGGCTGTGGCGCCGGTCACCAGCCGGGAGAGCGACGTCTACGGCAAGCTGCGCACGGTTGATGGTGGCGCGGCGGACACCAACTCCGTCATCTTTCGCATTGTCACGGGTGAAGCGACTATCACAGCAGCCGACGACACATTACCAAGAGTCCGAGTTCAAACACTATCCAGCCAAAAACAAAAAGTGGTAGTGGAAGCGGTGGCTGGTGAAGTGGTTATCGCTCGAACTTCCCTACTATTTGATCCAACAGTTGAGCAACTGGCGGAGCCCGATCAAACCATTAACCAGACGCTGCCGTTTACCCGCAGTGTCCAGTTGATAGTATTGGCAGTGTTAGTAATTCTGCTCACGACTGGGCTAGTTCTGGTGCGGCTGCTGCGGGTACACTAAGACCGAATGACTGCCCTGCGCCGGTTGGCCGGACTATTCCACAAATCAAACAATCTTAAGCAAGCCGCCGGCATTCTTTTTGTGACGGTGCTAATCAGCAACGTTTTAGGTTTGACGCGCAATATTATTATCGCCAATCGCGTCGGGTTAACCTATGGCTCAATTGGCCCGCTCGACACCTACTATAGTGCTTTTGCCCTTCCGGACTTGCTCTACAGTATTTTAATTGTCGGCGCTCTTTCCTCGGCCATTCTGCCACTACTGGTCCAGATTGATACGGAAGGTGATCAGAAAAAGTTTTGGCACACTTTCAACGTCTTAATTAGTACTGGCATTATCGCGGTGATGTTGGGGCTGGTAGTGCTCTACTTTGTACTACCATTAGTGACACCGCGTCTTTTCCCCGGCTTTACCGGCGAGGAGCTGCGTCTTACCACTACCCTGTCCCAAGTATTATTACTTTCGCCGCTTTTCTTCACCGTCTCCCAACTTTCCAGTTCGGCTCTGCAAGCCAAGCGGCTATTTTTTGCGCCAGCTTTGTCGCCGATTATCTACAACTTGGCGATCATCTCGGCGGCCACCTTAATTCCCCAGTACGGCCTGTCGGTACTGGTTTTTGGCGTGGTATTAGGTGCTGCCGCCCACTTCTTAGTCCAGCTACCTAGTCTGTTGCGGTTGGGGTGGAGATTCCAATTCGAGCTGGGTTTTGGTAATCAGCATATTGCTCGGGTAGTGCGGCTGATGATCCCCCGGACAATTGCGCTGACCGGCACCCAATTGTTACTAATTGTTTTCTACCGGATCGCCTCGAATTTTCCCGACGGCTCGATTGCGATTTACCGCTTAACCGACGACCTTCAAACCGCACCGGTTTTGTTGTTGGCCAATACGTTGGCCATGGCGATTTTGCCGGACTTTGCCCGACATTTTGCTAAAGCCCAGCTCACCGAGTTTCGGGCGTTAGTTGGGAAGGCTCTAAGATTCATTCTTTACGTATTCCTGCCGACGATGGCGTTTCTCTTGGTTTTTCGCGAGCAAATTATTGGCCTCTATATATCGCTGGGGCAGAGCATTGATCCAGCCGAAACTCAACTAGCGGTGACGACGTTTACCTATTTTGTTATCTCACTTTTCTTTCAGGCTACGGTGTTACTACTGGCTCGAGCGTTCTTTGCCCAAAACAACACCATTATTCCCACCACCATTAGCTTAGTTTCGTTAGGTAGTGCCTGGCTGCTGGCCGAATATTTTGCCCAATCTACCAATCTGGGTGTTGCTGGTCTATCACTAGCCTTTTCGATTGGTTCGGCGCTCAATGCTATACTGCTCTTTTTCTCGCTCCGCCTGCCGATTCGGGAGATTCTGTTTGACGCCGACCGACGTTTCAACTTTTTGCCGCTGCTATTGGGTGTTGGCATCACGACAACCGTTTTTATTATCGCCGAAAAATTTGCCCCGACTTTTAGCGCCCAGCTCGGTGTCGGGGGGTCGGTCCGCCGCTTCGTGGAAATCATTTTCGGCTTGCTTGTCGGGATGGTTTTCTATATCGCTTGGAGTAAGGTCTTAAAACTTGAACAATGGCGCCTCATTCAACCAGAGAAGAATTCTATCGAGACGTAGATAAATCTCGGCACCGCCGCGGTTTTTCGTGCATGATTTTTGTGGCGATTTTTGGATTACTTGTTTTGGGCGCACTGGCCTATTTCTTTCTGTACAGGTAGGGATTTTTTATAGGTTTTCAGGTAGAATTAACAGGTATGCAAATCCGGAATTTCGCCATCATTGCTCATATTGATCACGGCAAGTCGACACTGGCCGATCGTTTGCTAGAGAAAACTGGAACCGTAAAAGTTGGCAGCGGCGATCAAATGCTCGACACAATGGATCTGGAAAAAGAAAAGGGCATTACTATCAAACTCAACCCCGCTCGAATGTTCTACCGTCACGATGGTCGGGATTTTCAGCTTAACCTAATCGACACCCCCGGCCATGTGGATTTTGGCTACGAAGTTTCTCGCTCGCTGGCAGCGGTGGAGGGGGTGGTTTTGTTGGTTGACGCCAGCCAGGGTATTCAAGCTCAGACATTAACCAACCTCCATTTGGTTCAAAAACTGGGGCTTATTGTAATTCCGGTGGTCAACAAAATTGACCTACCAACAGCTCAAGTGGAAGACACGGCCGCACAAGTGATGAACTTGCTGGACTGTAGCTTGAACGATGTCTGCTTTGTGTCCGGCAAAACCGGCGAGGGGGTTAATGACCTATTACACGCCATTGTCGGCCGAATTCCTGCCCCGATCCAAACTTCTGACAAGCCACTACGAGCGTTGGTTTTCGATTCGTTTTTTGATCAGTACCTTGGTGCCGTAGCATATGTCAAAGTCATCGACGGCCAGTTGTCTAGGCAACAGCGGCTATTGATGCGCGCTACTACCGCCCAGTTCGACTGCGTCCAAACGGGGTATATGCAAATCAAACGCGTTGCCCAAGAGGTGTTAGAAAACGGCGGGATCGGTTACGTTGCCACCGGTTTAAAAACTGTTCGCGACTGTCGGGTGGGCGATACCATTGTCGAAGCGGGCAGCACGGCCACGGCACTGGAGGGCTACCAAACACCCAAGCCAATGCTGTACGCCTCGTTTTTTCCGGAGCCGGGCGAGGAACGGTTATTAGCTCAAGCCCTGGAAAAGCTTCAGCTCAACGACGCTTCGCTTACCTACGAGCCAATCCACTCGAAGGCACTCGGGCCAGGCTATAATATTGGCTTTTTAGGACTATTACATATGGAAATTGTTAAAGAGCGCCTAAATCGCGAGTTCGATGTCTCGGTTCTAGTCACTACTCCCACCGTGGCCTACAAGTTTACCGGTGATGTGCAAGAAGAGCCGTGGGTGGATCTAGAGATTGTTGGGCCTAATCGCTACTACGGCACAATTAGCGAACTCTGTTCGCGCTATCGGATGAATTTTGTAACGGTTGAGTATGTCGGCGACCGAGTAATTTGTCGCTACGAGGCGCCGCTGTCGGAAGTGATTATCGAATTTTACGATCGTTTAAAGTCGGTAACAGCTGGCTACGCTTCGATGGATTATCAACTAACCGGCTACCGCGAGGCCGATTTGGTGGCGGTAGATTTGCTAATTGCCGGTGAAAAAATTGACGCCTTTACTCAATATATGGTGCGCTCCAAAGCCGAAAGTTATGGGCGGACAATGGTGTCGAAGTTGAAACACTTAATTCCCCGCCAGAACTTTGAAGTGTCGCTGCAAGCAGCAATTGGCGGTAATATTATCGCTCGCGAAACGGTTTCCGCTTTTCGCAAAGATGTGACTGCTAAACTCTACGGTGGCGACGTGACGCGCAAGAAAAAACTGCTGGAAAAGCAGAAAAAAGGCAAGAAAAAAATGCGCAGCCTCGGCCGCGTCGAAATTCCTAATCAAGTCTTCATCGACCTATTGAAGCAATAAAATTACTCGGCGTGGGCTTCGGCGTAAGTTGAGCCGTCTGGGTTCACTCCAGCACTGGCCCAAGCGTTCGCTTCAGCACTGATTTCAAATACCACTTCCTCTTCGACGATAATCCGTTGTCGTTGCGGAGCCGGTGAGGTTGGCGCCGGCTCGGCTACAACACTACCAACTGCCGGAAAACCTGGCGTGTTGGTAGCCGGAGGAGTTGAAGCTGGCTGATTGGTTTGAGTGGTCGGTGTTTCAACAGTTTCGTTATTACCACGGCGAACAATTGCAATAATTGCCCAAGTCACCCCAGCAATAAATAGCCCAGTGATGATAAATAAGATAACGCGAATAGTTCGGTTGTTCATCGCTTGTCAGTATATCTGAAGTAATTATTTTTTCCAGTCGGTCGGCTGGTCTTTCTTGCCCCATCGCCAGCGTGGCGGCACCTCACCTTTTACCCAGGTGATAATCAGCAGAAGAATTGTCAGGCCAATTGCCGGTAGGAAAAAGTTGATTAAAGTGTCGCTAACCGAGTGCGAATTTTCATCAATTCGCCAGAAAATACTTAGCAGTGCTCCGGTGTAAATTCCTAGCACCGCCCAACCTTGCCAGCTAGCCGGTGTCCAGCCCCAGCCGTAGGTTTTACGGACGAACCAATACTTTTTGTCTTTGTTCATGAGCGGGAGACGGGGATCGAACCCGCGTCGCCAGTTTGGAAAACTGGAATTCTGCCATTGAACCACTCCCGCGACGTTTGCATTTTCTCAAGAAAATCCTAAAAATTCCAGACTCAATGCCGCCCCCGAAGGGTCGGCAGGTTGAGTCCAAACGTTCTTTGTCCTACTAAGCGGTCTTTTTACCCATATCGATGATTGTTTTCAATGCAACGATAAAAGCAGCTGGCGCGGCAAAGGCCGAGATATTTAGCGTGAAGTTTTGTAATGCGTCACCGATTAACGGCACTTGCTGCAAGCCGCCAGAACCAATGAGCATCAACGCCACTGTCGCTACCAAAAAGCCATGGGTTTCTTTGGCGGTGATGTTCCACAAACCAACTAAAGCACCAAGAATAATCAGGATTATTCCGGCTGTTCCTGCTTCGACTAGGTCTGGGAAGAAGGCCAGAAAGATGGCAAAAAGTATGCCAATCACAAATGCCCATTCACCCCACGTGCGCTGTTGTTTTTCCATTTGTTTTCCCCTCTAAACTGACTCGTCGACCCTTAATTAAATACTAGACTGGCTAGTTCTCTGGTCAAGCCTTCCAGAGGTAACGCTTTAAATCAACGAAATAATTGCCATCTTTTTCTTCAACAACGACATTCTCTTGGCGCAGTAGTTCAGTTTGTAGTTCTGATGGGTAAGAAAAGTTGACGATGGAAATCCTACCCTGGCCGTTAATTACTCTCTGCCACGGCAAACCGGACTGATCATTGCGCAGAATCATTCCCACCGATTGAGCTGCTCGCGGTGAACCAGCCAACGCCGCAATTTGGCCATAAGTAGCAACCCGGCCTTTGGGAATCTTTTTGATCATTTGAACAACCCTCTGCCCAAACGCAGTAGTCATTATTAAATTGTTTTGATGGTAGTTATTTCGATGGTGTCGCCAACCGATAGTCCAATTGCTTCCCCGGCGTTAATTTCCAAGACATGGCTGACGGCTTCACTCGAGTAGTAAAGCGGTAAATCGCCTTCCGCCACACCGGCTACTGGAATCGGGACATTACGTTCAATGCCGACAATTTTGCCGTCGCGAATCCAGACAATGTCTAACGGAAAGTGCATCCAGCGCATCCAAAAACTGACCGGTTTTACTTCGTCAAAGACAAATAACATGCCGCTGCCACTTTCCAAACTCTGACGATCAGAAAGCCCTTGCGAGCGCTCATCAAGCGTATCGGCTAGCTCAACTGGAATTGTTCGGCTGTTAATTCGGACGATATTAGTTTGCCCAACTACTTCTTGAGCCTCAAACGAAGCCCCATTGGTTGCGGCCAGAAAAACAGCCGTGCCGCCGACAACGGTAAATATCCCAACGATAATGCCGATTATTCCTCGAGTAATCATTGGTTTGATTCTAGCCCAAACAGAGCCAAATGACAGGACCCCTTGACGGGTTTGTTATGATTAACTTATGAGCGAGGTATGGACATACGCCCTGTTGTCGGTTGGTCTAGTTAGCGCCGTTTCGTTAGTCGGTATTTTTATTATTTCCTCCGGCGAAGGCAAGATTGGGAGTCGGTCAATGCTGACTTTCCTGGTTTCGTTGGCGGTAGGTGCCTTGCTCGGAGACCTGTTGATCCACTTACTGCCTGAGATTTACGAAGAAGTTGGAATCCGCTCGTCATTCTATATCGTCGGTGGTTTCCTGGTGTTTTTTGTCTTAGAGAAGGTTCTCCACTGGCGTCACGAGCATTCACAGTCGGATACAACTCGGATTGAGCCATTCGGTGTAATGAACTTAGTGGCGGACGGCGTTCATAATTTTATTGACGGCGCTTTGGTTGCCGCATCTTATTTGGTATCAATCCCCGTTGGCATAGCAACGACCATTGCCGTTATTTTGCACGAAATTCCCCAGGAGCTGGGTGACTACGGGATTCTGAGAATGGCTGGTTTTTCTAGGCGCTCCGCTCTCGGCTTAAATTTCGGGTCGGCCCTATTGGCAGTCCTTGGTGCAGTAGCGGTGCTAGCCAGCGGAATTGATTTAGAAAAATACGGACCGCTAATTCTGGCTTTTACCTCCGGTGGGTTTATCTATCTAATTATCTTGTTGATTCGCAAGCTTGAAGACGAGATGGCTTTTCGCCACGCTTTTCTAACCATCCTCGCAACTAGTTTAGGCATCGCCGTGATGTGGGCGATTACATTTTTAGAATAGTTGTCGGGGCGACTGGTCTCGAACCAGCGACCTCACGGTCCCAAACCGCGCACTCTACCAACTGAGCTACGCCCCGAACCTAACTATTTTACCGATTTTTGGCCAGTTTATCTAGGATTAACCGCGACTTTTGGCGCGAAAAACAGAGATTGCAACTATTGCAATAACGATCAGGACTGAAAGAATCGCCCAAGGCAACAGCTTGTTTTTGATGTTAGCTGTGTCGTTTTTAACGAGAGCGTCTTTGAGAACTTTAATAAAACCAAATTCGGCAATCACGCCGTCAGCCATTACCAGCCCCAGTTTGGTCAAAAAAAGTGGGTTCTGTAACAATGCATTAGCGTATTTCCAGGCCAGCCCGATCCCAGCCAAAATCGCTACGGCCGCGCCGACTGAGCCAATTCGCCGCAAAACGATGAAGTCGTTCAGCTGTTCAACAGACTTTAGCTTCAGCACGTAGTAAAGCGAAGCGAAAACCACTCCAACCAAAACTCCTACACCCAGTAGGTGGATTGTCAGCAAAACAACTGATGAAGTCATCTACAGCACTTCGGCTTTTTCAAACAGCGAGCAGCAGCTACAGCCTGAACCGCCGTGAACTTCGTAGGTCAGTTTGATAATCACTGGCTTGTCTTTGGTGGAGGCAATTAACTTAACTTGGTCGGGCGCTTCAATCCAGTCAGCCGGTGCTGGGTTGGCGCTTAGCGTCCCCGCATCCAAACAGCCGCAGCCCAATAAGTATGCCCCGGCCACGGTGGTGTTAACGGTGTTGCCTTCGGTAATTCCTTCTTTGATTTTGGCTTCGAAACCAGCGTCTTTGAATTTGGTCACGGCAATATAGGCTAGAGTTCTGATATCCGGAGTGTCCATGCCAACGTCGCCCTCTTTGCTAATTAAGTAGCCACAGACCAAAGTGCTGAAGTTTTCTCCGCCCATCGTGTCAAATGTTGTGCCTGGTGTGACAGTGGCAGTAACAGTCAAAAAGTCGCATGGGTCGGTTACCGTTTCGGCAGCCGTTTCAGAATCGTTATCAGTTAATACAACATCGGAAGCATTATCGGCTACTGGTGTATTCTGGTTATCCCAGACTAAATATCCAAGCGTACCGACCAAAACAATGCTAAATATTAGCAGAATGACTTTCAGACTGACCGAAGCGTGTTCGTGTTCAACCGGCATTACGGGGCGATCTTAAAGGTGGCGACAACGTTTTTCGCGTCGGCGTAGGCTGCGTCTAAATCAGTCGGAATGGCTTGGGCCTGGCTCCAGCCCCAATAGTAGCTAGCGTTGTGGCCGAGCTCGGTTGGCATATTGGCCTCTGCTTGGGAGGCTGTCCATTGGGCCGGTGTGTAAACCGAAACGGCGAACACCGATGCGTATTTGGCATCGTGATCGGTGGCGGCCACTGTCCAGACGGTATCGGTGTCGGTAGTCGGCATGGTGAAGTAACAAGTAATAATGGCGTAGTCCGGCGTTACCTGCTTGATTTTGTAACCGTTCCAATCGTTGCCAAACGTCAGCTCAAAAGCATATGCTTTATCACCGCAGGCGACAAGATTAGCATTAGCGACAGACGTTTCAGTCTCGCTCGTTGTGTTTAACTTTGGCGTTGAGTAATCGGTTGTGTCCGGTGTGGCCTGGTAATCCCAGACTAAGTAACCCAAAACCCCCACCAAGATTACGGCAAAAATTAATAAAATAACTTTCAAGCTGACCGACGCGTGCTCTGTTTCCGGATTGTGTATTTCGTTTAGTTGCATGTCCCCTCCTAATTTCTTCTCTATCTTTACTCTAGAGCATTTTTAGTCGTCTAGGCAAGGGGCGCCTATCAAGCAGACAAAATTGACGTACGAGGCGAGCGGGAATATACTAACAACAGAAAAAAATTAACAATTTTTCCTAACTTTATGACTCAACAGAAAGGAACACATTATGACGCCAATCACGATCGCCATTACGGCGGCGTTACTTGGTCTGGCCGGCGGCTATGTGGCGCGCCAGATTCTATTTTCCAAAAATCAGGAAGATCTCGATGGCAAGCAGAAGGAGCTCTTACTTAACGCTAAGGAAGAAGCCCTCAAGCTAAGGGAAGAGGCCAAAAAAGAAGAAGAAACCCGCTCTAAAGAGCTGAAAAAGCTCGAAGAGCAGTTGCGTGAACGCGAAGTGTCGCTGGAGCGACGCAATGAAAAAATTGATGCTGATCGCGCCGCTGCCGACAAGGCTTCCGAAGCGGTAGCAGCAATTAAGGAAGAGCTCGAAAAGCTCAAAGACGAAGAAGTGAAGAAGCTGGAAAAAGTTGCCAAGCTCTCCACCGACGACGCTAAAGAGCAGCTCTTAAAACAAGTGGAAACTGACTATTCGGCCGACATCATTCGCAAAATTCGCTCAATGAAAGAGACGATGAAACAGCAGTGGGACGTCGAGGCCAAAGAGTTACTGACCACGGCGATTGAACGGTTAGCTACCGACCTAACGGCCGAGATGACCGTTCACTCGGTTCACCTGCCGAACGATGAAATCAAGGGTAAGATTATCGGTAAAGAAGGCCGCAACATTCAGGCCTTTGAAAAAGTTACTGGGGTAGATTTGGTAATCGACGAAACGCCGGAAGTCATTCAAGTCTCCAGCTTCGATCCAGTCCGCCGCGCCGTTGCGGTCAAAGCTTTGCAGATGCTGATTAAAGACGGCCGGATTCAGCCGGCCAAAATTGAAGAGCTGGTGAAAAAAGCCCAAGACCAAATTGAAGATGAGATGAAAGAAGCTGGCGAAGCAGCGATTCAAGAGCTGGGCTTAACCGGTTTTCACCCAGAACTAGTTCGACTGCTTGGCTCGATGAAGTTTCGCACTTCCTACGGCCAGAACCAGTTGGCTCACGCTATTGAAGTGGCCCATATTGCAACCGTCTTAGCCCGCGAAGTTGGAGCCGATATCAACATCACTAAAAAAGGCGCGTTGCTTCACGATATCGGTAAAGCGATTAGCCACGAATACCCTGGCTCACACGTTGAGGCCGGTGTGGAGATTGCCCGTAAGTACGGTATGGGCGATGCGGTGGTGCATTGTATTGAAGCCAGTCACGAAGATACCGAAGCGAAAACCGTTGAGGCGATTCTGTCGCGAACAGCCGACGCTATCTCGGCCGCTCGACCGGGTGCCCGACGGGAATCAACCGAACAGTATATTAAGCGAATGACCGAGCTGGAAAACGTCGCCAACTCCTTCCCCGGGGTTCAAAAAACCTTTGCCATTCAAGCTGGCCGGGAAGTACGAGTGTTTGTGAAGCCGGAGATGATCGACGATTTAACGGCCATGAAACTAGCTCGGGAAGTGGCCAACAAAATTGAAGCCGACTTGCAGTATCCTGGTACGGTCAAGGTCAACATCATCCGCGAAACACGCTTTACCGAAACCGCGCGCTAGCCTACAGTAGGTGTATGGACAAAACCAGCTTTGCCAAGAAGCTGACGGAAAAAAGTGAGCTCAACGACGAGCAAGCCACCGCTTTTTTGGATTCGTTCTCCGAAGTGCTCGCCGACTACTTCAAAAAAGGTGAAAAAGTGGTGATTGCCGAATTTGGCAGTTTCTACGTGAAAGCTGATAAAACCGTTCAGTTTAACCCGTCAGCCAAACTTAAAGATCTCGTAAAGTAGTACCCCCAACAGGAATCGAACCTGTATCTACAGCTTAGGAGTCTGTAGCTCTGTCCGTTGAGCTATGGGGGCAAGTTTTTTGCTGATTAATTCTACCGTAGCCATCAGCAGATTGAAATAATCATTACCCTTAGTTATCCGGATACGACACATCCCAAACGGAAGTTTTCCACGTTTTTTTCCGCGCAAAATGTTAACGCTTAGTATTTTGTTCTCTTGTATACCAACAATTTTTGCCCAGTGTGCTTTTGCCAGGCGAATATCTACATCGTCGTAAACTCTAATACTAATTTTCAACCTTTCTTTATCTAGGCCAAGGTCGGTCAAGCAAGAAATAAGAGTAGCAACCATCAATGGGTCGCTATTTGTAAATCCAAAGTCTTTTTTATTTCCCTCACCCCAATAAAGGCAAGTAGCAATCAATAGCGACTCTTTTTCGCTAATCTTAGTTACCATGTGGTTGGCTTGAGAAGAAGCCTTATTCTTCCTTTCCTTGGCTCTGAGCGTGTTACCTCCTCTTTTGGATAACCATTCTTTTTGGAATTCAGGAAGTACAGGTATCCCCCTGACGTATTTGGAAATTGTGGCCCTACTGCGGCCCAATATTACTGAAATCTCACCAATGCTCTTCCCAGTTCCCCTAAGAGATACAAGCAGCTGTCTTTCGTTGTCAGACATTGGAGACGCTCCCATAATCCTAATATAAACACTGTACGGTAGCGGTCAAGGACGGAACTGCTCTATCTACTGAGCTACGAGGGCTAAAGTGAAGGGGACGAGCTATTGCCCGTCCCCGTATCGTAACAGTTCTTAACCCACTTCCCTGGGTTTAGGGCTGTCATTATCGACGAGGTGCAGCTCGGGTCTTTCCGCATCGGACACGGACTTGCTTTCTTCGGGATGGAGCCCCCATAGGACATCCCAGATGATACGCAGTTCCGTCCGTAGACCCAGCCACTTCGGTCTGTTGGATCGGTCTTCCATGAGCGTGATAAATCCTACTCTTTAAGATAAAATACGTCAAGGAGTAACTCGGGTTGTGGCGCAGTTGGTAGCGCGCGTCGTTCGGGACGACGAGGTCGTGGGTTCGAGTCCCGCCAACCCGACAATTTTGTTTGACGCAAAGCCGTTTTCCCCTACACTGTAGGTATGGGTCATCAAAGGGTGGATATCTCTACTTCGACGTTCGTTCGCCTAATTCTTTTTCTACTAGCGCTTTGGTTTCTCTTTTTAATTCGCGACGTTATTGTTCTACTTTTCTTTGTTCTGATAATCGTTGCCGGACTGTCGCCGACCGTTGATCGGTGGTCGCGCAACATCACCCGCCCGGGCGCGGTGATTTCCGTATTTCTACTGACAATGGTGATAATTGGCCTACTGCTAAGCTTGGTGGTGCCGCCGTTTATCGACCAGCTCCAGCAGTTTGCTATTAACCTTCCTGGGTACGCCGAGCGGCTTTCTAGAAGCGACGATCAAGGGTTCTTAACAGAAGCTACTAAGTTAATCGTCAATAACCTTAATACTATCGCTAACCAATTAAGCGACCTGTCCGGCACTCTACTGACCAAAACACTCGGAGTAATTAACGGCCTGGTGGCGATGATTACCGTGCTAGTGTTAGCTTTTTACCTCCTACTGGAAGAAGAGGGAATGAAAAAAATCTACAAAGGGATTATTCCACGAGACTGGTACGACGAATTGACAGAAACTACTCGGAAAATTGCCGGTCGGTTGGGCGCCTGGCTGCGTGGGCAGTTATTGCTGATGTTTGTCGTTGGCCTAGCCGTAACGATTGGCCTATTAATTGTCGGCTCGCCGTACGCGCTGTCGTTAGGAATTTGGGCTGGGTTAACTGAAGCAATTCCCATTGTCGGACCATGGATCGGTGCCGTTCCCGGGGTGGCTAGTGGCTTAGCCGAATCGCCGCTCCAGGGCTTCCTAGTACTGTTAGTCTACTTAGTAATCCAGCAGCTGGAAGGCAATATTTTAGTACCAAGGATTATGAGCAAGGCTGTCGGGTTAAACCCAGTTATTGTGATAATTGCTATATTGATTGGTGCCAAACTCTACGGCCTAATGGGGGTAGTTTTAGCCGTGCCGCTAGCAGCAGTTGTGGGTGTTGTGACTGAAGACTGGCACATAATTCGCCAAACTTTCTCCGTCCCACACGAAAAGTGATATGCGCATAGTCGTCTGCTCGTTAACTTACCCGCTGCCCAACGGTGTCTCCAGTTCGGTAAACGAAAGCGTTGATGGTTTTCTGAAAGCCGGTCACGAAGTGATAATTGTCTCCCCAGACTACGGCGTCGGTAGCGCCCGCCCAGAACACCGGCCGGTTTCGTCGTCCGTTATTGCCCGGGCGGTGGTGCGTTTTATTGGTAAGAAAGAGCGAATGTTTGGCATAAATTCTACGACGGAAATCGAAGCCATTGTCAGCGAATTTCAGCCAGACGCCTTTTGGCTCCATACCATCACTTGGGCCAGTAACGCCTTCGAACGGATTATGCTGGGGAGTAACAAAACTAAAATATTAACCTATCACACCATGCTTGACATGTATGGTCGTCTCTATGCCGGTACCTTTGGTGAGCAGCGGATGATTGCCCGTTCCCACAAGGTAGCCAATGCTGTTGACCGGGTGATTACCCCGAGCCATTACATGGAGCAGAAGTTGCGAAAATTTGGCGTCACCAAACCAATCGACGTGATCGCTACTGGCATAACTAAGCCGGCCCACTATATCGGTAAAGGGGAGTTTAAGCGCCGTTGGCAGATTCGTAGCGATCACGATGTGATTATGTACGTCGGCCGGGTGGTTAAAGAAAAAAATATTGAAGCGCTACTAAAAGCCTTGAAGCTGGCTCTCAAAACTCACCGCCATATCACTCTAGTGTTGGTGGGTCCAGGCGATATTGACGAAACGATGATTCAAGCCAAGGAACTGGGGATAGCCGACCATGTTCGCTGTATTGGCCAGCTGCCGCTTGAGCAAGCAAAGTCCAGCTATGCCGCAGCCAATTTGTTTGTATTTGCTTCGCAATCGGAAACGCAAGGCTTGGTTATTGGCGAAGCGATGATTGCCAATGTGCCAGTAGCGGCCTTGGTATCGCCGATTCAGCCAGAGGTTTATCCAGCTGGTACCGCTTTTCTAGCTAATAATACTTCGGAGCTGGGCAGTCAAATTGTCCGGGCGTTGGAAAACAACGAACTGCGTGAACACATTGCCGCGACTGGTAAGGAATTTGTTGAAACAAACTTTACGAAAGAAATAATGATTCAAAAACAGCTTCGAACCTTCGAGCAAGTAATTGCGGCCAGAGCTGCTTCAGCTTCGCCGACCAAAAAAGCCTTCGCCAATATATAGATTGTGGTCACTGTAGGAGGCCTCGCGCTCTGCGCTCGGAAAACTCGCGACAAGCGCTCGTTAGCGAACCTGGTTCGAATCACAGGCCACAAAAATACCGGCATACGCCGGCATCTTTTGTGGTCACTGTAGGATTCGAACCTACGGCCCTCTCAGTGTAAATGAGACGCTCTACCGCTGAGCTAAGTGACCTTGTGGGCGAGGTGGGATTCGAACCCACAAGCCTTGCGGCAGCGGATTTTAAGTCCGCCGCGTATACCGTTCCGCCACACGCCCGTATCAACTGTAAATTTTACCGGAAAATAACTGTTTTGTCGCGGTAAAACCAGCGGCTTTTTTAAAACCGGTACCACCAAAAAGCCTGGCCAGACGGCCCAAATCAACGTTACTATGGCGGGTGCGCAGTATTCCCCGCCAGCTATCAGCTTGCTCTACCAGTACCAAAGCTGCTCGGGCCTCATGAGTTAGGGCAATCACGTTAGCCAGCCCTAAAATATCTTGGACGGTAGCGCCGGCCTTTCCTAGGTCCTCTTCTTTAATTGTTGCCAGCACGATTCCCCAACGATTAATCTCCAACCCCGTCAAAGTCTTTCCCCAAAGTTTACGTTTGGCTAGTGAAAATTCCTGAAAAAACAGTCGGTGAATTTTTTCAATGCTGGCGCCGTAGCGAATCAACCGGCTAACGGTGGTTAACACCTCTTTGGAAGTATTGGGGTGGGTGAAGCCGCCAGTGTCGCAGTACAGCGCTAGCACTAGTGCGTCAGCAATCGGACCGGTGATGGGCCGGCGCATTTCTTTGAGCAGTAGCTCCACAATCTCCCCGGTGGCGCTATAACGATTGTCAATGTGGCAATGACCAGCTAGATGTGGCAAGTCGCCTCCGTCGTGATGATCCAGCACAACAATTTTATGGCGGTTAATTTTTTTCAGCTGCTCTTTAATGCCGGTGCGATGGAGCTCGCTACAGTCCAACACCACTACCAAATCCGGTTCTTTATCGATGCGTGTCGTGGTGTTTGGAAGCCGGGCGGAGCGCAAAAAAACTTCCGGTACGGTATCTACCGAAACTACGGAAACCGTTTTTTCTGACAGAGCGCTACATAGTGCCGCGGCGCTACCAATGGCATCACCGTCCGGTTTTTGGTGGAGCACAAAAGTAATTGAACCGGCGTTTTCAAGTAGCGAAGCAATCTTCGCTAGCGGCGTCATGGCAGGATAAAGAAATCCCGCCCCTCCATTGGTAATGTGTTTTCTGCCAACTTAATCGGTGTTTGTTCGATTGGTTTGATATTTTCGCGATAGCCCGCATCCAATTCGGTTTTGCTACTAATGATTACCGAACGGGGATCGTAGGTACCAATTAGCTCGGTTAACTGTTCTTTGCTGCATTTGGCAATCTGGTCGCTTAGTAAAATAATATCAGCTGATGACAGCTGGTTTTTTTCAAAACTGTCCGGGCTAGTCAGCGAAAAAAGGTAGCAGATCTGCAAATGATCCCAAACCAGCAGCGCGGCGTTGGTAGCGTAGACAATTTCCAGACCGCCCTGTTCGTATTCACCCGGCGTGTTAACGGTCGTGGCGGCAAGTTTAATCTCTGGGCCAGCTAATTCAATGGCCTGCTTTTTATCCGATAGCTCGTAAGCGCCGGACTTGGAACGCTTTAGCTGTAGCATATTAGGCGAGTTTCAAAGAGATTTTGCGCAGTTCTGGCTCGATCGAGATAATTTCGAAGCTGTACTTCTTGTTTTCCTCAACCACTTCTTCTGGCTTGGCGTTCTCGCCCATTTGGCTGACGTGGAACAAGCCCTCGAGGTTGTCGGAGATTCGAACAAAGGCGCCGTAGGGAGTAACTTTCGTTACTTCGCCCTTCACTTTGCCGCCAACTTCCAAAGTTTTCACTTCAATTTGCCATGGATCTGGCTGGAGTTTCTTAATGGAAAGGGAAATGCGGCCGCCATCAACGTTAACGACTTCCGCTTCCACTTCCTGGCCGACTTTGAAATGGTCTTTCAAATTGTTGATTCGCTGCCAAGAAACTTGGGAGATGTGAATCAGCCCCTCAATATCGCCGAGATTTACAAATAAACCAAAATCAACGATACCGGTGATGCGGCCGGTCACTTTTTGGCCAATTTCGTAAGTTTTAGCTTTCTCTTCCAGCATCTCGTCGCCGGCAGCCTTTTCGGAGAAGACAATTTTATTGTTGTTTTTGTCGTAATTAATAATTTTCACTTGCAGCGATTCGCCGATTAACTCAGAGAGTTTCTGTTGAATTTTCGAGCGGTCGCCGTCAACGCGTGGGTAGTGGCGGAACGACAGTTGGGAAACGGGGATAAAGCCTTGCATGTTGCCGTACTCGGCCACTAGTCCGCCACGGTTGGCTTGAATCACTTTGACTGCGATAGTTTCGCCGGCGGTGTTGCGCTGTTCTAACATGTTCCAAAGCCGCTCTTTTTCGGCGCGCTTTAGCGACAAAATCACATAGCCGTTTTGGTTTTCAGCGGAAATTACGTAGGCGCGAATTACGTCGCCGGCTTTCAAGCGAGTAGCAGTGGCGGAGAACTCTTTCTCCGGAATAATGCCGGTGGCCACACCAGCGACATCAGCAACAATGTTTTCTTTCGATGAGCTAATGACAGTCACATCCAGAACATCGCCCTGAATGAACGGGACGAGTTTATCGCCCATCAATTCGACGAGCTCTTCCATAGTGGTAGGGTTACTGCCACTACCCCGAGGCTTGACGTCGGGTATAGTGGTCGGGGATTTTAGGGTGGCTGCTTTTGGCATTAGGGGTTATTTCTCGCTTTCTTACTCTTTGGAAGATACCTGAAAAACCGTTCTTTTTCAAGATAGGCAACTCGTTTGGCTGGTAACTGGCGAACCATATGGAACACCACCCAACCCAACCAACCAATCGTGACAATAAGGGTAATCAGGACGACTAACCGACTCGATAGGTAAGCCAGTTGTTGGCTGCGGAAAAACCAGTAACTGGGTGTCATTATTACTAGAAACGCGACAATATTGGCCAGCTGGTTAATCGGCCAGTCGTAAATTGGTGTTTCGGCTTGGCGTTTTTTCAGAATTTTTCGCCAGATTACCAATCCGACAATTAGCATAATTACCAAAATTAACAGAGCCGCGGTGTAATCACTGATTGGTTCAATGCTCGATTCCGTCCAAAAATCCCACGAAAAAACGTTGCCGAAGTCCCGCAGCGAAAAACTCTGCGTTGCCAAATAATTTGAAATGGTTTGAAAGCGGGAAGTGAAGAAATCTTTCATGGTTGTGTTTGTGTGCCGAAGGTCAGAATCGAACTGACGACACCACCCTCTTCAGGGGCGTGCTCTACCACTGAGCTACTTCGGCTTACTCGAGTATTTTACCTGATTTTTTGAGTAAGAAAAAGCGCCATAGGGTTGAAAACCTTGTGGCGCTCGAAGAGTCTAGTTTGGCACGATGACGATGATTGTTCCGTGGGCAATAACTTTCTCTCGGCCATTACACATCTTATAGACGCGTATTTTTGCCCGCTGTTCGCCGTATTTCGAGCCAGGAATTGGCTCGGGGTTACCAACGAAGACGTTGAAATCCTCGTCTGGGTGAACCGGTCGTTCAAGAGAAAGGCTCTCAATCCCCTTAGCAATTACTCCGTCGCCTAGCATTCGCCAGACTGCGGCGGAGATTACTCCAAGGATCAAAACGCCGTGAACGATTGCATGATCACCCTCGTGGATTGGGTTGTGGTCGCCAGTCAGTTCAGAGAACCTTCTGACGTTTTCAGCGCTGACGCGCTGTGTGCCTACTTGGCCACCGTCGATGAATGCACCCATATGTTAACCTCCGAAGAGTCTGCGAATACTACCATATATTGGCACATTTTTCAAGGGTTTACGAGTATATTTTCAGTTGTGCCGGGAAGAGGACTCGAACCTCCACATCCTTACGGACACTAGGTCCTAAACCTAGCGCGTCTACCATTTCGCCACCCCGGCAGGGACTGCTGGGGGAAGAATCGACCTTGCGGAAGATTTCTCCACCCCGGCGATAGATGTAATTTTATCAAAAAAATAGCGAATTTTACAGGGTTACAGCGTAATTAACGGTCGTAAATCTTCCAAGGTCTTTGGCCCGATGCCGCTAACTTTGTCGAGATCCTCCACTCGAATAAACGGCCCGTTCTTCAGGCGGTATTCAATAATTGCCTGGGCTTTGCTCGGACCGATGCCTGGTAAAGTTTCTAATTGAGCAAGGCTCGCGGAGTTAATGTTGACCAGTCCAGCAATCACCGGGCTGGTCGTTTCGCTGGAGACAGTGGTCTGGCTTGTAGGGTCAGCAATCAGCTGCTGTAGTTCCTGTATGGTTGATGATTCGGCACTGGCAGATATTTCTGTACTTTCTTCCGCCACCTCAGTGGCGGAAGTTTTATACTGGCTACCCAGCACAAAGCCGCTGACCGCTACCAACACCACTACCAGCACCGATCCTAGGTGGGTCGTGATAATCTGATCAGCTCGCTGCCAGTCCATCAACGTTTTTGATTAAGCTTTTTAATGACGGGTATTTTTCAATTCCATCGTTAACTATTTTTTGCGCTTCTTTAAACACTTTGGCAATTAGCTCTTTATCGGACAGGTCGGCGTAGTGCAAATCCGGCAAGCCGCTCTGCTCGCTCCCTAGCACTTCGCCCGGTCCGCGCAGCGTTAAATCCAACTCCGACAAGGCCAAGCCATCGTCGGAATGCTCTAGCGCTTTCAGACGTTTCGCCGCCAAATCGTTATTCGATGGCTCGGCCAAGAAACAAACTGATGCCCGCTCGCCGCGGCCCACCCGGCCGCGCAACTGATGCAAGCTGCTTAAGCCAAACATCTCGGCGTTTTCGATGATAATCCAACTAGCCTGTTGGTTATCAATTCCCACTTCCACCACGGTCGTGGCGACTAACACGTCCAATTCTCCATTGGCAAAGTCCGCCATCACCCGCTGTTTCTGGTCGTCTTTTAGCTGGCCGTGCATAGCAGCAATCCGCGCATTCGGTAGCTCTTTTTGCAGCCGCTTGACCTCTTGAGAAACGGATTTTTTTTCATCACCAAACAACGTTACGGCCGCCTCTTGTTCAATAATGGCGGGACAGATTACATAGCCTGGCTCGCCGGCGGCAATCCGTTGCCGAACATCAGTTATCACACTGGCTCGCTCATCCACTTGAAAACGTTTGGTGGTAATTTTTTGTTGATGAGCCGGTTTGTCCAGTAAATAACTGATTTCCAGATGACCAAAGAGTGTTTGGGCGAGCGAACGGGGAATCGGCGTGGCTGTGGTCATTAGCAAATGGGCTTCCGGGTGGTGGGTCAGCAGTTTTTGGCGTTGGCGCACCCCAAAACGTTGCTGCTCGTCAATCACAATGAGGCCAACGTTAGTAAACGAGTCGGCGCGATTGAGTAGGGCATGGGTGCCGATAATAATATCGTTGTCGCTACGGTCTTTTTCCGTACCGGTAATTAAGCTGACAGAAAATTGACTACCCACAAATTGGCGAATTCGCTCGGCTTGCTGTTCGGCCAAAGTCACTGTCGGCACCAAAAAGATTGCTCGCTTGCCGGATCGGACCGCTGCCACCGCCGCCAACAGGGCAACGATGGTTTTCCCGGCCCCCACTTCGCCGTAGAGCAGACGGTTGGCCGGATAACCTTGCGTCATCCCCTGAATAATTTCCCAAGCAGTTTTCCGTTGCCCGGTCGTTAAAGCAAACGGTAAGCCGGCGACGAAGCGTTTCAAAAAGTCGGTATCGGCAATCATTTTTTCGGCTCGTTCGTTTTGACGCAAACGCTTACTTTCTAGCACCGACAGGGCCAGACCTAGTAATTCCTCCACCGCCAGTAGTTTTCGAGCACCCTCCAACGCCGCTAGTTCGGACGGGGCATGGATATTGGCAAGCGCCTCTCGGCGCGTCGAAACGTCAAAAGTCTTTTGCAGTGGTTTTGGCAGTAAGTCGGGCAAGGTTGGGCAGAGCGGCAGTACTTGGCGAATTAACTTTCGGAGTACTCCTTGTCGCAAGCCTTTGGTAGTTGGGTAGATTGGGGCAATTTCGGCTTCGGTAATAATTTGTTTAACCACAAAAGGATTGCCAATAGTTGGTGCTAGTTTTTTGGTGCCAAACAACATAATTTGTTCCCCAGTTTTCAGCTGCGATAGTAGAAACCGCTGATTAAACCAAATTGCGGGAATGGTGCCAGTCTTGTCGGTAATCCTGGCGTCAACCAAAAAACCGCCGCGTTTAGTCCGACGGCCGTGGACTTTACCGATTTCCCCGGCAATTACCGCTTCTTCGCCTACCCGCAAGCCAGCGATACTTACCACCTGGCTTCGGTCTTCAAAGCGAAAAGGCAGGTAAAACAGCAGGTCTTGAACCGTTTCCACACCCAAACGACGCAAGCTCTGCGCTGTTTGTTCCCCCACGCCAGACAATGTCGTAATCGAATCAGTCAATTTCATGAGGTTGGCCTGCTACAATAGCAAGCTGTATGAACAGGTTGTTAAGTAAGCGGTTTAGCGCTTACTATATAAGTGATGAGTGAAGAACGCCAGCATCGCACCGCCCTAGTCTACACCATCATTTTCTTTAGCCTAGTTGCCGGGCTGTCTTATTGGCATCTTTTCCAGCTTGAGGGGACGGCTCCAATCAGCGAACCGTCAACCGCCGAAGTACAGATTGATCTCTCGGAATTATTTTAAGTAATAAAAGGGCCCCCGATCCGCTTGCGCGGTGGGGGCCTTCGTGTGTGGGAGGAGGAGGTAAAAGCTAAGCGTTGAGTAACTGAGTTAGTTGCTCGCGATGGGGTTCACGGCCAGTGCCGTCGGCGAAATGTCCCGGACTCCAGCCGTCCATCCAATTGAGGATTTCTTTTGCTTTCTCCTGTTGCTCCTCAAGGGACGTACAGCGGTTAAGCCAAGACATCTTAATCTCCAGCATTGTGTGTGGGGATGCACTTCCTGCCATATTCGTTCTCCAAGGTTCGTTGGGCAAATTATACTGCAGACTGATTCAAAAATCAACGGTAATTAGCCCAAAAACACTTCTATATAGTGAACGCCGGTTTTGAAGGCGGGGACAACGTTGCCGGTTTGGCGGATACCGTCTACCACAACTCGGTCGACTCCTTTACTTTGCCTAGTTGGGTTCAAAATGCGGATGTGGTAATCGGCACCGCGGAATTGTCGGCTGATTTCTGCTTGGCGCCAATCGCGGGGTAGGCATGGGTCAATTCGTAATCCATTGAGCATGGGTTTAATGCCAAGCATTGCCTCGTTAACCGCTCGCCACTGCCAGCCGCCAGCTGTTCCCCAACCAAAGTCGCCCTCACCAAAGTGTGGGCTATCCGGTCCGAAAATGTACTCGGGGTAAACAAACGGCTCAATTTTATATTTTGCTTGATTGGCAGAGCGGTAAGCAAAGTGATGATCTTGGAAGATTTGATAAACCAGTTCGCCGCGGCCCAGCTTCGCTTCGGCCGTTGCCGCCAATGCTGCTAACTCCAAGCTGATGCCGCCGTTGGTTTTTTCACCGGGGGCAAACAAACTTTCTGGCGCCTCGGCAATCAGGCCGGTGTAGGCGGCACTGAAATTAGCCAAGCCGTTGCCACTACGAAGTGTTCGCCAAGCGGCATTCAGGGCTTTTTCGGCCCGGTCGGTGTGTGCTAACCCGGCCAGCACCGGCCAAACCTGCGCCGCTAAATCAATTTTTCGGTGAGGGTTTTTGGCTGAACCAATTTTCTTGCCGTTGCGTCCAGCCAGGTAATACCCGCCATCCCACAGCCGCCGACTGGCGGATTCTTTGATTTTTTCGTAGGCCAACTGGTACTTTCGGACAGCATGATGGTCGTGTTCGTGCTCGAGGATTGGCAGCAGCTCCTTCAGAAACAGAGCAACTAAACTGGTTTTTTCGGTGGATATTAACTCGTCATCCCCCACCAGGTGATTGCTGTCGGTTTGAGCCAGGCAATGTTCGGCGGCGCGGATTACGTGCTCCAACACACTAGCGCTGCCGCCGTCAAAGAAACTTACTTGTTGGCGTAGCCAACCGGTATCGCCTGTTTCATTGACTAGCGCTAAGGCTGTTAGCCCTAGCCACGCTGGAGCCGTAATGTTGTCGCTAAGGCGTGCGTTGCCGTTTCGGTAATCCAGCCACTCCACCACTCGTCCGTCTTTGGCTTGCCGGGCTAATAGCGCCTCGGTTTTTTCGGCGGCGAGCGTCGGTGAAAGGGCAACAACGGGAATAATTTTTTTCGCCAAAGCAGTGCTGTACTCCACCGAACTAATTGTTAGGAAGTTCGAAAACGCCTGATACTTCGCCCAAATGCTCTGCGACACATTCAGTGCTTCATCGGGGGAGTTGAATTGGGACGTTTCTATATGTTTACTCCAAAATGTTCTAACAGCCGCTAAAGACTGTTCGGCTTGGTTGGAGCGGGTATATTTTTCCACCACTGTTTGGGTTTTTCGCAAGGCGTTGGCGCGCTCTTGAGCAAAAGTTCCGTCCGTACTTTCTATTTCTAGCCCGCCAAAAACCGCCGTTAACTCCGTTTTTGCCTGGGCCCCAAGGGTAATATTGCGCTGCAGCACCATAATCGGGTCGCTTAAGGCCACACTCCGTGAGCATTTGCCGTCAGTGACTGCTCGCGGCGCAGCGAAACTGCCATACGGGCCAAAGAACGCTTCGCGGTCGGTGTCGAAACTGTCAACGCTGTGGTTAAGGCCGAAATAGCAGAGGCAACTACCAGTGACACTTTTGGAGTTGGCATAAAGAATATTATTTTTTAGTTGAATGTCGCAGTTTTGTTGGGCTTCGACGTTGGCCACTAGAAAAATACTTAACCGGCGCTTTTTCTTTTTGGTGTTGTTAATTTTTAGCTGCCAAATTTCACAGGCATCATCCGGCGGAACGAAAAATGTCACAGCCGTGTCAATGTCTTGGGCGCCGGAAGAGATTGTTGTGTAACCCAGGCCATGGACGGCCTGGAAAGACTGGTAGGTTTTTTCGCCGGGAAAGTGACCGACGCTCCAAAACTCGCCGGAGTCGTTGTCAAATATGTAGATAATTCGTCCGGGTAGTGCGTCAGCGGCTTTGGTGCTGTCGCCGCGCAGTAGCGTGGCAAAACTTCCCCGTTGATCGGTGGCCGTTCCCGACCCGGTCTGACTAATGGTGGCGGTGTACTGGCCGTTGGAGAGCAAGTTACGCCAAGGTCGCGGCGTGTCCGGCCGATTAATCACAAACTCTTTACCTGTTGCCGAAAAATCGCCGTACTTTTCCGAAATTGTTCCCTCCTATCTAAATCCTACCGTAAAACATTCGCTCCGTCAGTTTGTTGAAAACTGCCCCAACGGTTACGCTGGAGCTATGCCGCAGCTACGCCAAAATATTATTACCGGCGAATGGGTGGTGATTGCTCCGGAGCGAGCCAAACGCCCGAGCGACTTTATCGTTTCCGAAGGCGTGAAAGACACTTCCAAAAAAACCGATGTTTTTGAGGTGGGCGGCAAAGTTTATAAGGAGCAACGTCTGCCGGGTAAGTTCGAAACCGATCACGTCTACGTTATCCCCAACTCCTTTCCGGCCTTCGTTGAAGACAAAGAAAAATGCAGCCATCGTACCTATGAATTGGAGGATTTTTACCGGGCGCGGCCGTCCACCGGCGGACACGATGTTGTAATCATTAAAGAAGCCGATACCGATATCTACACGTTCTCCAGCGAAATTTGGCAAGACCTTTTTTCGATCGCCAAAAAACGCTACCAATATTGGCGCAACGACTGTAACGCCGAGCAAACCATGCTAATTTACAACCACGGTACCCGCGCCGGCGCCTCGATTGTTCATCCCCATGCCCAAATATTTGCCAGCAATATCGTTCCCAACCAGATTTATCGGGAAATTCAGGGTTCGGAAAAGTATTTTATCGATAATGGCCGCAACGTCTTCCAGGATTTAATTGATCACGAAAAAAAGGAAAAACATCGGATTATCGCCGAAAACGACGAATTTATCGCCTTCACTTTTTATGCTGCCCGTTTTCCCTTTGAGAGTTGGGTGATGGTTAAAGAAGATGGCGGTCATTTTGAGCAAGAGCCGGAGACAACACTACACGCCTTGGGTGGCATAATGAAAAAAGTCATGACGATGTACGACCGGGTGCTTAGCCAGCCCCATCTTAATTTCTTTCTTCACGATCTACCGAAATCAATAGCAGCTGATAAACTGCTAAGTGGGCGTTTACCGCCCACTATTGAGCAAAGTGATTTTTTCCGTTGGCATATTGAAATTACCCCGCGGCTCTCTTCGTACGGTGGTTACGAACTTGGTTCGGGAGTGATTATTGATGTTATCAGTCCGGAAGAAGCGGCGAAGTACTTGCGCGGCTAACTATTTGTGGGCGAGTCGGTAGTGGTGCTCGGCCCACTGCTCTATTTTACTGTATTCAATACTAGCTACGGCAACGGTTGAGTCTGCTGCACCGTAGTAAACGAGCAGTTCGTCTTTCACTCTCACCGCACCGCAGGAAAAGACCACGTTGTTAACCTGTCCTTTTTTTTCGTAGTCTTTCTCGGGTGAAAGGATTGGTTGCTTGCTTCTAGCGATAACTCGAAGTGGGTCATGTCGGTCGATTAGCGCTAACCCGAGGTTATAGTGGTTGCTGTCGTCAACACCATGGTAAATAAGCACCCAGCCGTACTCGGTTTTAATCGGCGGTGCACCGGCGCCGACCTTTCTAGAGTCCCATCCCTTGCCGCTTGGTCCTAATAGTGGGCCACGTTCTGCAAAGCTGGTGACATGTTCCCCAACAGCTAGGCGGATCTCTGGAATAACTCGGTGGAGCAAAAGCATTTGGTCACGGAATTTCCCTGGGAACAACACCCCATCCTTGCTATCGATGTGGCTAATAACTACCCCATGTCTAGTAAATGTTCGAAAGTCGGTGGTGTGGGCGATACTTACGCGAACTCGCCACGGAAGCTCGCCTTCCTTTCTTTGCTCGACACCTTTTCCGGCGACTGATGGGTAAAGGGAGGCGGACGTGTAAACAATATAGTAGCTGCTATCGATGACGCTGATTCTTGGATCCTCAACACCGTGCGTCTCGTACTCAGTGTCTCGGTCAGCGTCAAAAACTGGGTCGGGAAGCCGTTCGGCAATGTGATACCCATCATCGGAAAAAGCCAAACCAAATCGAGAAATCATATCATCACCCTGTGCTCGATATAGGATAGCAACCCGTCCGTTATATATAGTGGCACCGCAGTTAAACACTGCTTTATTTTCCCATTTGTGGTGGGACGGCATGAGGATGGGGTTGTTCCTATAACGCTTCAATTTTATTTCCATCACTCACAGACTAGCAATTTATCTAACGCATTCTAGTGCTTACCAAAAACAATCCTTCTTGCTCCCCTCAATTCCTGCAAGCAATTAAGCGTTAAGAGCTGTCAAAGTGAATCTTGTCTTGAGATAATAAAGATATGGAAAGACCCCCCATCCAGCCGCTTATTTCAGTCGTTATCCCCACATATAATCGAGCTGATTTAATTGAGCGCGCGGTAACTAGTGTTGTTAAACAGGATTACAAAAACTTAGAGGTTATCGTTGTTGACGATGGCTCCAAGGATAATACGTCCCAAGTAGTAAAAGAGTTACAAGATAAATATTCAAATTTGATCTACCTACCCCAGGAGAGCAACTCTGGAGGTAATATCACTCGAAATATCGGCCTTAAAAAGGCCCGAGGCCAGTACATAGCGTTTTTAGATTCTGACGACGAATGGTTGCCGGGGAAGTTGGCAAAAGAAATTGACCTTTTCCGAGGTTCTACCGATCCGAAGCTTGGAATGGTTTATTCGGGGATAAAGTTCATATTCCCCAGTAAAACCAGCACTTTTACCCCTAGCAATCCACCAGAGCTCTTGCCCCAGCTATTAGCTGATTGTGTAATATTGGGTGGGGCGAGTAGTGGTCTAATTCATCGAAGGGTCTTTGAAGCTATCGGTTATTTTGATGAGGACGAAAGACTCCGTTTTGGTGGTGCACAGGAGTATGAGCTCTGGATTAGAATTGCGGAAAAATTCACTTTTGCTGCTACCCCAGAAGTATTAGTTAACTACTATGTTCTAGAGAATAGTGTCACAACAGAAACTGCTGCCCGACCAAGTAGGAGAGCCTTGTCCAGGGAGTATATTCTCAATAAGTATCTCTTTCTTTACCGGCGCTACCCGAAAATATGGGCTTGGCGGCACCTGGTCGTCGCCAACTTCTTTTTTCATGCGGGAGATCGTAAAAAAGTTTTGCAACACCTTCTTTTAGCATTCAAGATAGATAAGCGCTTTAAGTACTTTTTGCTACTCGTCTGGTCAGTAATCGGTTGGAAGTCATTCCTCCCCACTTCGGAACGGATTTGTCAGGAAATGAGCCCGCTAAACTCTTCGTAAAACTTTCTCGTAAACTGCTAAGTAACCTTCTACCATTGTCTCGATGCTAAACATCGTTTTGCCAACTTCCCTGCATTGAGTGCGATCAATTTTCAGTACTTCACCGTAACGAGCAACTGCTTCGTCAAGGGAATTCACTAAGATACCAGTTTCTCCTGGACGAATTAGCTCAACATGTGAGCCACGAGGGGTGGCAACTGCCGGTGTACCACAGGCAATAGCTTCAGCTATCGAAAAACCAAACGCTTCATCTACGTCAATTAATCCGATGTATGCTTCGGCGCTACCAACTAGCTCGGCTATCTCCCTTCTCCCTAAGTTACCTAAGTACACGGTACTTTCGTTGAGCTCTGGCACAATTACTGTTTGAAAATAGTTTTGCATTTCGGGTTGGACAATTCCGGCAATAAAAATACTTTTACCCAATCTCTTCGCCAATTTAATAGCTAGATGAACACCTTTCTCGGGATGAATCCGACCGGTATAAACCAAATAGTCTTGAGGATTAGGGCTAAGTTTAAATTCGGAAAAATCGATACCGTGATAAATCGTCGAAACGTAGTTAAGCGTCGGTAACTGTCGGCGCTCGGCATTAGATATAGAAACGTAAGGCAGGTCTTTGTGGGCCAGAAAAACTGTGTTTGCATTTGGGTTCTGGCCTAGCCCATGCAGTGTTGTAATAAAAGGGGCGGAAATAAAAGGGGAAAAAGCTACAGGATAATAGTCGAGGTGGTTATGGATTAGGTCACAGTGCTTCTCGGCATGTCTCATACTATGGGCTATATGAAGCAGCTCTTGAGCATGTTTATCCAAGGCGTCAGTCCCGCCAAAAGGGTGACTGATAATCGATTGGTTATTAACTCCCGGTATGCGAGCTTCTTTAGTGGCATATAGTGTGACGTTTGTATAACCGTACTTAACAAGACCATTTGCCAGATTGGTAACGGCTAGTTCCCACGGTCCGTATTTTTGTGGCGGGATTTCCCAGGTGATTGGAGCAAGTAGGCCAATTCGAGTGTCTTTGGGCAACATCTTAATTTACGACAGCTTTAAGACGTTAGCTGCTTTTCTGATTCTAAATTCTTGATGGGGAGACCTTCAATCAAATATTCGAAAGCTTTTGTATGGATCGCTAACGCCTGGTCGGCTAGTTCTTCAAGCGGGTTGTTGTCTTTTCGTTCGGCTAGCCGAGACCAAAAGACTAGCTCGTCGAGAAGAAGGTGCAGGGCTAGGTATCGAAATTGGTCGTCAAAGTTTTGAACCGGCATATGCTCACGGGCGGAAGTTACTAACCTATCTCTCCAAGGGCTCTGCCAAGCGCGGTTCCAGAGCTTCGCCACATCCAACACCGGCGTTCCTAAGTGAACTTGCTCCCAATCGATGATCGTAACTGACGTTTCGTCTGCTCCCAGGATGATATTGCCGGGATGGAAATCCCCATGAACTAAGTAGCGCCGCTCGTTATCGATAATGGTTGCAAACGTCTCGTTCAGAGAGAAAAGCTTCTGACGTTGCTCCGGGCTGACCAAGCGATTGAGGGTAGCAGCGTGAACATCAAAGAACTTTTTCAGATGCTCAGTAAAGTACGCCCCATCTTTGACTGCCAATTCCATTCCTGGGGGCGCGTTGGTGTTCAATAACTCGACGAGCACCTGGATTAATCGGGTGATCTGGCTTTGGCTAATGTTGAGAGAGGTGGTGTGAGCCAACCCCAGTGTTTCTCCGGGTACAAATTCATAAGTTAACCAGTTCAAGTCTTCAAACCGGCCACTGGAAATATAGTTAGGGATGAAGTCGAGGTTTCCGGAGGTGCTCCGATAAAATTCCTGTTCTTTGGCGAAGCTTTTGTGGCTGATAAAAATATGGTCAGGTTGATTGGGGTAGTCGAGCTGAATTTTAATCACAACTTTTTTCGACTCCTCAATCGGCGATTTAGCTAAGTAGTAGTGGTGACCTTCTTCCACGCCAGATTTGTTATCAAACCGGAACTTGAAATCGCCGTCTTCGTCACAATAAATGTGTTCTGGTTGAAGGCCTAGCTTGCTCAGGAGCTTGGAAACTTTTTCGTCGAGATTATCGAACTGTATGTATTTAAGCATGCTTTGTTATTTCGGTTAGAGCTAAGTAGGCCATTAGATAGGTGACAATCGATTCGGCACCCTGGTTTTCATTAACTCCCTCCGGGGTTAGCCCGTCGTAGATACCGCCCGTTGATTTATTAGTTAAGGCTAGTGTTTGCAAATTATTACCCTCATACCAACCGTACCATTCTAACGCCTTTTCCCGGTAACGCTGATCTCTGGTCAGTTTAAAGAGTTCGCAGGCAGCTAAAACCATATCGGCGGCTTCCAGTGGCTGCTGGTCGTAGAGAGCTTTGGTTTGGTCCTTAATATACCAACCGTTTTGGCCAATCGGGGCTGGTACACCGTTATCGCGCGAAACTTGGTCGAGCCAATCAAACGACTGGACGGCAATTTTCTCCAAACGCTGATCCTTAAAAGCAATCGCTGCTTTAGCGACTGCATACGGCAGGATTCCATTAGCGTAGTACAGACCGTTTTCGAACCACGACCAATCTGCTTGGGCGTTGGCGTCGTAGCTCTCCGCTAACTTATCTACCCATGGCTTGGCCTCGTCTGGGTTTTCCGCAGCTAACAAACCTAGAAAGATATATGCTTTTGTTCGCAGATGAGGATGGATAAGGTGTTTTTCGATGGCTGTACGTTTTAGCATCGTTGCTGACTTTTTGGCCATCTCACTTTCCGGTTGGTTGGCAACGACTTCGCCTAATGCCCAGATTGCCCGGCCGATTGAATCCTCCGAACCCTCGGCATCAAGAACTGTTTCCGCAAAGTTTAAAAAGTTATGAAAACTTCCGCCATCTTTTTCGACTCGCTCAATGTAACGAAAGTAAATTTCGGCCAATTGAAGAACGGCAGCGTTATCAAATAATCGGTAATGCCATAGACAGGCAATTAATGCTCGAGCGTTGTCGTCGATTGAATAACCAAAGCTTGGATCGGGGACGTCGTGATCGGCGTGCTGAATAATCCCCCGTGCGGTGGTGAGACGTTTGAGGTGTCTCAACGGTGGTTGTTTAAGAAACCGGGGCTGGGTGGGGCTTTCCATGTTCTTCGGTCACAATCTCAAATAAATCCAAGTGGCGCAAAGCGACTCGGAACCAGGTCATACTACGACCGTAAAGGTAAGATTTTTTCGCCATCATTAGACGTTTTTTACTGTCGCTCAACAAATCGGTTAATTTTTCAGCAATTTCGCTCGGTTCCAGCGAATCTAATAGTAGCCCTCGTCCCTCGGCCAAAACATCTTTTGCGTGAATATACGATGTTGAGATACACGGTAGCCCCGCGCTGACTGCGTATGAGAGCGTCCCTGACGAAACCTGGTTTAGGTTTGGGTAAGGGGTGATATAGACGTCGCTTATACGAAGGTATTGAATGATCTCCTCTATGGTTAGATAGCGGTTCACAAACTCGACGTTTTTCTCAACCCGTAGCCTTTTTATTAACGCCTTTAGCGAATTACGATATTTCTCGCCTTCTTGACGTCTAACTACTGGATGAGTCTCGCCTAACAACAAGAGCTTTGTTTTTGGGTGTTTCTTTATGACCTGGGGCAAGGCTCGTATAGCGTACTCGTAGCCTTTTGATCGTCCAAAAAGTCCAAAGCTGGTGACGATTTTCCAACCGCCGTAGCCCATCTTTCGTTTTAATACTTTGTTTTGCCCAAACGACACATCTGGTACGCCGTGTGGGATAACGACGATCTTTTTACTATCAACGCCGTATTTTTCTTCCAGAATTTTACCGGCTGAACCGACCATTACAATAATTGCTTGAGCGCGTTCGGTCATCCGCTTTACCATCTCTAACATTTTCGGTGAAGGGTCAGGTAAAACAGTGTGCAGACAGATAATGATTGGCTTTGTAACCGCTTCCATAAACGGTAAGACGTACTCACCTTCGACGCCTCCGCAGATCCCGAACTCGTGCTGGATGTTCACCACTTCAGCACTCGACTGGTTAATGTAGTCAGCCGCATTCATCCAGCTGCGGATATCTTCTTGGTCAATTTTGTACTTTACCTCCCAGGGGTATTTCTTAAACTCACCGCCAGATTTTTCGTCGTCAATGGCGACAATATCCGCCAAACGCTCGGGATTAAGTAGATTAATCGCGCTGGTTAGATCTTTAGTGTAGGTGGCAATACCGCACTCTCGGGGGATGTAAGTAGAAACGTAGATAACTCGAACGCGCGGCTCGGAAGCCGCTAACCTGGTAGCTAAGGTATTTTTCTGCTTTGTCGTCATGGTTTTCGTACTCCGTTTTTTACGGTCTAAAATGCCGGTTAATTGTACGGTTTTTGGCGCGAACTATCAATCCCAAACGCAAAATTAAAACGTTTGGCTTAAGGCAATGGCAATGGCGTCGGCGGCGTCGTCGCCAAGCTTGCGATCTTCGCTAATGCCAAAGTAGCTGCGAACGAAACGCTGAACGTCTTTTTTCTTAGAGTTGCCGTTGCCCAGCAGCACTTTTTTCAGCCGCAGTGGCGCGATTTCCACCACCTCAACATTTGACTGTTGGGCGACTAACAATATCACTCCGCGGGCTTGGCCGACTGAAAAGGCGGTGGTGACATTGCGGGCAAAAAACAACATCTCAATCGCCATCAAATCTGGCTTAATTTCTTTGACCAATTTCGAGACTTCTTCATAGATTTGGGAAAGTTTCTGCGGCTCGGGAGCATTTTTGGTGGTTTCAATACAGCCATGGCCAATCAGCTGGGCGTGGCCATCAATAATTTCAATCAGTCCGTGCCCCACTCGGCCCGAACCCGGATCAATGCCTAGTATTCGTTTGCCCTCCATCGTCTGACTACTCTAGCAGACTTTCGGCAATGCTGAAGTTCCCCGAAACGCGGGTGATATCTTCCAAATCGTCCAGCGCTTCAGCCAGATGTAGCACTTTTTGAGCGGTTTTCTTGTCGGCAATCGGTACGGAGAGGGTCGGTTGCCACTCAAAACCAATATCGTGCGAAACAAAACCGAGTTTTTCCAAATTCTTCCGCACCGCCTCCAACTCTTTCGGGTCGGTATAGATAAAAACTTGTCCGCTATCGTGCTCAACTTCCACGGCTCCCGCATCAATCGCCGCTAACTCTACTTCGTCCGGATTGAGCTTTTCAAAAATAATCTGCCCGAACTTTTTGAATAAATACGCCACCGATCCGTTTTCGGCCAACTTACCGTTGTTTCTATTTAATACTGCCTTAATTTCCCCAACTGTCCGGTTATGGTTATCAGTAGCCGTTTCAATCAAAAAGGCCGTTCCCCCCGGGCCGTAAGCCTCAAACATCACTTCTTCCATCGCCGCCCCACCGGCTCCACTGGCTCGTTCAACCGCTCGTTCGATATTATCTTTCGGCATGTTGGCCGTCTTGGCCTTGTCGATAACAATGCGTAGCTGAAAGTTCATCTCCGGATCCACCCCACTTCGGGCAGCAATCGTAATCGCGCTAGCCAATTTCGCAAACAGCGCCCCGCGTTTCTGATCCGCCACGCCTTTCTGCCGCTTTATCGACGCCCACTTACTGTGACCTGACATAGTTACTCAATTTTACTCTCTGATACCAATAAACAAAACAATATCCAGTTTTTCTAGGTCACCGTATATGTTCTAGTATATATTCACTTCTTGGGCTTTTTGGCCCAGATTTTCAGCTCCAAATCCAACGTTGCCATCAACCGGTCCAAAAACTCTACTGTCGGGTTGCTCTTGCCATTTTCAAAACGCGATATTTCCGATTGGGTTGATCCCAACAATGTTGCCAATTGTTTTTGCGATATGCGCTTTTTGTGCCGGGCGGATCTTACTTCGTTGATGGCGGCTTTATACCACGGTGCGGAGATGGAAATATAAGAATACTTGGTTTTTCCCCAGCCCACTCGTTTGACGATTTTGTTGAAGTATTTTTTAGGCCCGCCCACCCGGACAGTTTCAAATTTCTCACCCTCACCTATCTGAACAGATTTTCTCCGCGCCATGGGCACAATATATGTTTAAACGTATACGGATGCAACAGGGTCACTTTGCGCTGCGGTAGGTATAGTCAGTTAGCGAAAAATCAAAGCGGATTGTTCCGGCCTGGTCAGTTCGTAGCACCGGGATACCGAACGTCGCTAGTTTGTCTAAAGTTACCTGGTGCGGGTGGCCGTAGCGATTGTTTTCCCCCAGCGAAATTACCGCGTACTTTGGTTGGGCGGCTTTCAGTAGCTCTTCGCTGGTGCTGGTGTTACTGCCGTGATGGCCAATTTTCAAAATTGTTACCGGCTTTATTAGCCCGCGCGCCAACATCTGCGTTTCATGTTCGGTTTCGGCATCCCCGGTCAGTAGCCAGGAGTTAGTCCCGTACTGCCAGTAGGTTACCAGGCTGGAATCATGCTGGTTCTCTGGCGATAAACCAGTTTGGTTAGTTAGCGGAAACAGCGCGATCCCCTCCAGGCCGTCTTGCGCCACGGTTTGGCCGGCTGTCACCACCGTTACTTTGACGCCGCGGTCGCGAATCAGTTCCAGCATTTCCTGAAATCCTTCGGTGGTGTGAATCGCTCCAGAAATCCAAATTTCCGCCACATCGTAGTGACGCAACACATCCACCAGCCCGCCAATATGGTCGGCGTGGTTGTGTGTTACTACAACTAAATCCAGCGTTGTGTCACCAATTGGCATCACTTTCGATAGTTCGCTAACTACTTCATTGTTCGGCCCGCCATCCACTAGCACCTGAAAATGACTTGGTGTGTCCATAAAAATTGTGTCGCCCTGGCCGATGTCGAAAAAGTACAGTCGTAAATTAGTACTGTTGGTTTCAGCGTTGAAAGAATTAACGCCGAATACAATTAATCCCAGCAGCACCAACAATCCTAAAAACCGTCCTCCTGTGCCCCTCATATCACAACGGCTTTTTCTTGTTTTTGGAGGCGGTTATGCAGCACTTCCGCGCCAATGAAAAACGCCAGCATGATCGCTCCGCTCAAAATAGCCGATAGTGTCACGTTGGTGCTGGAGAAGTGCCAGCCAGATAGGGTTTGTCCAACTAAAATTATCCAGTGCAAAATCGGCCAGCACAGCAGTACGGCCAGTTTGCCGATTGGCGGCACAATAAACAGCAATACCACCGAGCCAATTCCCAGCGCCATTAATAGGGGGATTAGTGGCACAACCAAAATATTGGAAAGGGGCGAGACGATGGCCAGGCGTTCAAACACCGCCATAATCAGCGGCGCGGTCATAATTGTCGCCGCCAATGTTTCGCCCAAAATTAATTTCAGCCACTGCGGCATTTTGAAGCGCTCCAGGGCGCTGGTAATTACTGGTGCTAAGCGAATTAGCCCGTAGGTAGCGGCAATCGACAGTTGAAAGCCAACATCAAAGATAATTTTCGGCTGGAACAGCACAATTACTCCGGCGGCTAGCGCTAATGCGCCGAGCGAGCGTTGCGGGCGGCCCAAATATTCGCCCCACAATAATATTCCAGCCATCACCGCTGCCCGGATAATTGACGGCGGCGCGCCGGACAGCAACACGAAACTGACTACGGCAATTGCCGCCACCGCCAGAGTTAGCTTTCGTCCCAACGCTGGGCGCAGAATGCTGCGGATGTTGGCGGTCAAAATTGTCAGATTGTAGCCAGAAACGGCGATAATATGGCTCAAGCCAACTAGTCGGAATACTTCCAGCAAATCCCGATCCAGTTTTACTCGATTGCCCAGCAGTATTCCGGCTAACAGCGAGCCGTGTGGCTCGGGCAGAGCCAGGAAAATCCGTTCAACTATGCTGTCGCGCACGCCTACCAGCACGGTTTGGAATTTTGTCAGAAATTCCAAACGCAACCAGCTTTCCCCGCCGGTCACTTGCCACAGCAGTACCCCGGCAATCAGCCCGGTTAGCGATAATGCCAAAAATTCTATCTTCCAAACCTGCCCGCTAATAAATACCAACAGCCACAGTCCGCCAATCCAGGCTAGGGTGACAGCCGGAAATTGGAAGTAACGGCCGATCACGGCGCCAACAATTAGAGCCAGCCAAAACCACACAAACTGCCGCGATGGCGTCCATAGCTTCATTACTGAACTACCTTAATATACTGTGCTTAAAACCGCAAAATCCGTTCAAATTAGAATATATGTTAGAACATATACAATGCCCTCGAGGGCTGGATTGTTTTTATGAGTATTAGTACAATGACGTTCGTAATGACTGCCAAGAAACCTGATAAAAAATCTAAATTAGAAACCGAATTGGAAGTGGCGATTGCCGACAAGCTGCGTTTGGCGGCTGAGTTGGATAATTCCCGGAAACGTTTTGACAGTGAGCGGCAGGCAATTTCCGAACGGTCACAGACGGAAGCTATTGCCAAGCTCTTCCCAATTTTTGATAATTTCTACCGCGCCAGTACCCACGCCCCGGCAATTTCGGCTGAAGATTTTGAAAAAATCACCGAAGACGATTTCAAAAAACTATTGAGCTATATTTCTGGCCTTCAGCAGATTGAAAAGCAACTTGAATCCGCCTTGGCCGAAATGGGCTTGCAGCGTATCCAGGCTAAAGGCGCCGAATTCGATCCAGAGCTGCACGAAGCAATTTCCCATGAAGAATCCGATATTCCGGCCGACCATGTTATCGACGAAGTCGAAGCCGGCTGGCTCCTAAACGGTAAAGTTCTCCGTCCGGCAAAAGTTCGGGTTTCTAAGGGGTAGAAAAATCCCCGCTTACGCGGGGGAGAAATTCGACGTGCCAGCCAACTCCGAAAGTATCGGCAAAACCCTTTCGTAGTTATCCCGACCGAACTTGGTTGCGCCACATCTATCATGCATTCTCCAGATTAGGACGTTTTGCACGTGACACATCTTATGCCCCACTTTTCCTTTGAGCTGGGACAGTGGAGTAAGGACGAGGTTAAGCGAACAGTACTTCCATCGGAGGAATCTGTCTGTCTCTTTCCTGGCTTGGAAAAAGACCTGGCAGAGGAGGTCGCAAGAAGTGTTCCTAAGTAGGCGGTCAGCTCCTTGTAACGCAATGAGTCTCCTAATAGCCGCAGGCTGGAAGATCATTGTTAGTGTGCCGCGCTCATCCACCGCCAAGACATATGGCGCCCGCAGGTTAGGAATGTCCACTTCCTGAATCACGTTTTCGTCGACTTTGGAAAACCCTATATTGAATTTCGGGTAACCATAAGGAAACGCTTGTGGGTTCTCCTTCACGAGATCCCGTAGAACGTCCGAAAGTTGTAGTAGTGTGCTCATGAGTAATGTTCCAACGTGCGAATATGACGGCATACTAGCAAGTGATTAAACAGTAATCAACTATCTAGAGCATTATTTCTTGACAATATGTAAAGGAAACTTTACACTTTTTAGGTAATCAAAATCTCAAGGAGGCATACAAAAAATGGGAAAAATCATACAAAGCAAAGCTTCGGTAATCTTAGGCACAAGGGGTACAAATGCCTAAAATCATCGGAATTGACTTAGGAACTACCAACTCAGCCGTCGCCGTTATGGAAGGCGGCAAAGCCAAAATGATCCCTTCTGCCGAAGGGGGTAACCTCATTCCATCCATTGTCGCGTTTAACAAAAAGGGTGAACGCCTCGTTGGCCAACTCGCCAAGCGCCAAGCCGTTACTAATCCGGAAAATACCGTTTACTCGGTTAAGCGCCTTATTGGCCGCAAGTTTGAAGACGAAGAAGTTCAACGCGACATCAAGCTAATGCCGTACAAAATCGTTAAAGGCGGCGAAGGCGTCAAAGTCAAGATGGGCGATGCCGAATACTCTCCGCAAGAAGTCTCGGCGATGATCCTCTCGAAAATTAAAGCTGACGCCGAAAGTTACTTGGGCGAAAAAGTTGACGGAGCGGTGATTACCGTCCCGGCTTACTTTACCGACTCCCAGCGCCAAGCCACTAAAGATGCCGGTAAGATCGCTGGTTTAGAGGTTAAACGCATTATCAACGAACCAACTGCCGCCGCTCTGGCTTATGGCTTGGGTAAAGAAGACAAAAAAGACCAAAAAATCGCTGTTTATGACTTCGGTGGCGGTACCTTTGATATCACCATTATAGAAGTCGGCGAAGCCGACGGCGAGTCCAGCTTCGAAGTACTCTCCACTAACGGCGACACCCACTTGGGCGGTGACGATATTGACCTGCGCTTGATGGATTGGATTGTCGAAGAATTTAAAACTAAAGAAGGCGTGGATCTACGTGGTGACGCTATGGCGATGCAGCGCATCAAAGAAGGAGCCGAAAAAGCCAAGATCGAGCTCTCCACTACCCAGGAATCCGAGATTAACCTGCCGTTTATCTCCGCTGATGCCGACGGTCCAAAGAACTTAGTAATGAACTTAAGCCGAGCCAAACTGGAAGCGCTCGTCGGCGACCTGATTAAAAAAACCGGTCCGATTGCCGAAGCGGCTCTCAAAGACGCCAAGCTCTCCAAAGGCGACGTCGACGAAGTAATCCTTGTCGGTGGGATGACCCGCATGCCGTTAATTCAGCAAATCGTAAAGGATGTTTTTGGCAAAGAGCCAGGCAAAGGCGTTAACCCGGACGAAGCGGTAGCGCTTGGCGCGGCTCTCCAGGGCGGCGTATTATCCGGCGAAGTCAAAGATATTCTGCTGCTCGACGTTACTCCGCTCACTCTTGGCTTGGAAACTCTCGGCGGTGTCATGACGGCGCTGATTACCCGCAACACCACTATCCCCACCAGCAAAACCGAAACCTTCTCCACCGCCGCTGACAACCAGACTTCGGTGGAAGTCCACGTTCTCCAAGGCGAACGGCCCATGGCCAGCGACAACCGGACGCTCGGCAAATTTATGCTCGACGGCATTCCGCCCGCTCCCCGAGGCGTTCCGCAAGTTGAGGTTACGTTCGACATTGATGCAAATGGCATCTTGAACGTCTCGGCTAAAGACAAAGCCACCGGTAAAGAGCAGAAAATCACCATCACCGCTTCCAGCGGCCTGTCGGATGAGGAAGTAGAGAAGATGAAAGCCGAAGCCGAAAAACACGCGGCCGACGACGCTAAGAAAAAAGAGCTGGTCGAAACCCGCAACTTGGCCGAAGGGCTCATCCACACCGCCGAAAAATCCCTGAAAGATTTGGGCGATAAAGTAAAACCGGACGACAAGCGGGAGGTCGAAGACGCTATCACCGCCGTTCGCGGCGTCCTCCCTGGTGACGATAAAGAGAAAATTAGCGCGGAAGCCGAAAAACTCTCCACCGCCCTCCAAAAAGTCGGATCCGCCGCCTATTCTGAAACTAAGGACGAGCCAAAGGGTGGGGAAACCCCTCCGGCCTCGCCTGATACTCCGCCAGCTGGCGGATCGGCCGAGCAACCTCCAAAAGAGGACGAACCAAAAGAAGAAAATAAAGGAGAAGACAAGAAAGAGAGCTAACCAGCTCTCTTTCTCTTGGGTAAATGAAAAAGTTAGAAAACTTTATTTCCGCATTTGCTGCAACAAGGTTACTGCTCAATAAGGCTTATGATAATGGCTCGTTAATAGAGGGGTTGGTATTGTATTCTTCTCTAGTCGAAGCACAGTGTCGGATTTGTCTAGTTTTAGAGCAACAGCTAGAAGAAAAAACCAACAGAATTACTGAGAAATATATTTTTCAAGAAGGAAACGATTACTTGTCAGAGAGGATAATTTATCAATTAGCATATGAGAAAAAAATTATCACCCGATCAATATATGACGAGCTGAATAAACTCTATGATGTCAGGAATAAGGCAATCCACAGGTTTTTTACTAGCGAAATAGAGTATTCCCATCTTGGTTTGGCATGTTCACGGTACGAAAAGATTTTTCAAGAGTTAAATAAGATAAATAAATCATTGGAAGACAAACAAGTTGCTACTGGTTACGGAATGACAAAGAGCAGGATAGATAACGGCATAGAGGTAAAAGTTGAATATCTCGCATCAAAGAAGATTAATTCTAGAAGTGAAAGAAGTTTCGCGAAAACTTATGGTGTTGTATCTAATGAGGAAGTAGTAGAATTCGGCAGGAAAAAGGGTCTGTTTGCTATCTGTGACTGCGGTCATGCAAAAGCTGCTCATTTCGTAATGAAGGGGAAAAATATTCTTTTTGTAGAATGCTTAACGGATGGTTGCAATTGTAAAAAATTCAAAAAAAGATAATTAATCCCTTCCATATGCAAGAATGTTATTAGTTGATTTACCCGATCTACCGTGACCAAATCTGTCCCGCGCGACCATAGCCCCTGAACAACCCACCCGGGGTGGGTTGTTCCCCAAACCTGGCTTTTTCAGGTTAAAAAGAGTAGAATTTGGCAAATGGAGAAAGTTGAGCTTTCATCTTACATTGAGAATCTCACCAACGAACTTATCAATAATCTTAAGAACGGTGTAGTTTGGGGTGCGATAAAAGTTGAGGTAGAAGTTGAATCAACAAAAGAAGCTAAGGGAGAGATAAAATACTTTGTAGTATTAGGCGGTGCAATAAGCGACACATCAAAAACGAAAATAACGTTCAATGTTGTGCCCAAAATATCAGAAGATGACTTTAGCTACCTAGCAAAGCTCAAAAACACCCGGCTAATTTAATGGCGCAGAATAATTTACATACAGCAAAGTTGCAGAAAAAGGACGAGTTTTACACACAACGTGCTGATATCGAAAAAGAGTTAACGCGATACAAAGATCAATTCCGCAGCAAGGTTGTTTTTTGTAATTGTGACGATCCGTATGAGAGTAATTTTTTCAAGTATTTTGCGAGCAGCTTTAACCATTTGGGCTTAAAAAAACTTATCGCCACCAGCTACACTAAATCGCCTATTGCTGGAACGCAGTTGCCAATCTTCGAGATGGAGGGTCTAAAGCCAGATGGTAAGCAACCATTTAAAGTCGAAGTAAACGAAGTGCCTGACAGTGATGGTGATGGCGCTGTAGATTTGGGTGATGTTCAGAATCTTATAAAGCACACTAAAAATACTTCATCGTCCTTACAAGGCAACGGTGATTTTAGAAGTCATGAGTGTATAGAGCTGCTCAAAGAAGCCGATATCGTAGTGACAAACCCGCCGTTTTCATTGTTTCGCGAGTATGTGGCGCAGCTTATGGAATATGATAAAAAGTTTTTGATTCTTGGTAACCAGAATGCCATCACGTATAAAGAGACCTTCAAACTTATTAAAGAAAATAAAATGTGGCTTGGATATGATAATGGTGGCACAAAGTGGTTCCAAGTTCCTGATGATTACGATATCCCGACCGAATCAAGAAAGAAAATCGAGAATGGCATCAAATACATCAGTATGGGAAGCATAGTATGGTTCACAAACCTTGACACCACCAAGCGTCACGAGGAGGTAGACTTGTATAAAAAATACACGCCTGAAGAATATCCAAAATACGACAATTATGATGCGATAGAGGTTTCTAAGTTTGCAGACGTACCTATGGATTGGAATGGTGCAATGGGTGTTCCGATTACTTTTCTAGATAAATATAACCCCCAACAGTTTGAAATTATTGGCTTATTTGCAGACAAGAGAGAGAAGTCAGACTCGTTAATACAAGGGAATCCAACATATCTTGATGAACAGCATAAAAAATATGTAGGCGCTATCATCAACGGCAAAGCGACATACGCAAGAATAATAATTAAGCAAAGGAAAAGGACACAAAATGAAAATTGAACTACAACGAATTCCTGTTCGAGAAGTGATCGTCGGCTACAAAGACAGCGCCGAGGAAGGCGTCATAGCTTACGGTGGTAAACTCGACATCCGCCCAAGATACCAACGTGAATTTGTTTATAAAGACAAGCAGCGCGACGCAGTAATAGAAACGATTAAAAATGGTTTTCCGCTGAACGTAATGTATTGGGTCAAAACCGACCAAGGGAACTTTGAAGTTATGGACGGCCAGCAACGAACAATAAGTATTGGGCAATATGTCAACGGTGATTTTTCGCTCAAAGATCGCTTTTTCCACAACCTAACTGATGAGGAACAGAAGCAAATTCAGGACTATGAGCTGATGATTTACTGGTGCGAAGGCACCGACAAAGAAAGACTGGATTGGTTCAGAATCATTAACATCGCTGGCGAAAAATTAACCGACCAAGAGCTCCGCAATGCGATTTATACTGGACCATGGCTAAGTGACGCCAAACTGAAATTCAGCAAATCTAACTGTGCAGCTTATTTGCTAGCTAGCGATGGCGGGCAGCTAGTGAACGGTTCGCCAATTCGGCAAGAGATACTGGAAACTACGCTAGCTTGGATTAACGACGGAAAAATAGAAGACTACATGGCCAAGCACCAACACGACCAAAATGCCAATGAGCTTTGGTCGTACTTCCAAAATGTTATAAGCTGGACACGTCTGACTTTTCCGAAGTATCGAAAAGAAATGAAAGGTTTGGATTGGGGCAGATTTTACAATCAATTTAAGGACGATAAGTTCGATACCGACAAGCTGGAAGCGGAAGTTACACAGTTGATGATGGACGAAGACGTAACAAAAAAGTCCGGTATCTATGAATATGTTCTAACCCGTGAAGAAAAGTGTCTAAATATTCGGGCGTTTACCGATAACATGAAACGCGAGGCCTTTGAACGACAGAAAGGTGTTTGTCCGGATTGTGGTAAACATTTTGAGATTGAAGAAATGGAAGCCGACCACATTACGCCGTGGGTTGAGGGCGGAAAAACTAATGCCGATAACTGCCAAATGCTCTGCCGCGACGATAACCGCCGCAAAGGCAAAAAATAGTCACTTCTTTTCGAGAATATTTGTATAGAATAGGCTTATGAGGAATATAAAATCTATCCTCAAACCTATAAGCAAGCAAGGCTTTGCCTTTGACTTTATTGAGAAAGAAAAAACAGGACACATCCTCGTGCTAGGTGATTGCGAACAGATAATCAGTCAGATCCCTAGTAAAAGTATAGACCTCATTATTACGGATCCTCCCTACAATATGGGGCTCGACTATGGTAGCTTTGACGACTCCAAGTCCTGGAAGGAGTATTATGCCTGGCTAGAAGCCAAATTGCGCGATATCCCAAGAATCTTAAGTGACAAGGGGAGCTTCTACCTAATTAGTTACCCCGAGATTAATGCCCGCCTTCTGCCCTATCTTCAAGATGAGCTAGGTCTTAATTACCGGAGATGGATTACATGGCACTACCCCACAAATATTGGGCATTCAAAAAATAATTATACGCGAAGCCAGAGGTCTGTTTTATTTTTTACTAAGTCAACGAAGGGCTATGTCTTCAATAGAGAAAATTTAGTACAGCACTATAAAAATCCAACCGCGCCAGTAGTACGGAAACGTATCGCAGAAGGATCTAAGGGCAGAACCTCATACGACTTATTAAGGTTCCTTGATCTGATAGAGCTACAAGATGGCCTAATCGATACTATAGATATGCACATGATGAAGAATAATTCCAAGGATCGAGTTCGGAACCTTGGAAATAAGTTTCGGTCCATGGAGCCGGGCGAGCTGAAGGAGAAAGACCATCCATGCCAACTGCCACTGAATTTGCTAGAGCTCTTTATAAAAGTGAGTAGCAATAAGGGAGATACGATTTTCGACCCCTTCGCTGGTACGTTTACTACCTCTGTCGCTGCCGAAAAGCAGGGCAGAAACTCAGTGGGGGCAGAGCTTAATAAAAAATATTTGAAGTTTGGGTATAAGAGAATTATGCATCAAGACAATAAATAATATGCCTAACCTATCAGACAGTGAAAGATTAGGCCTTAAGAGAAAAATTAGAAGGGACGTACGCACTACCTTTAGCAATATGGGATTTATGGCAGTCGCCGAAGACTTTAAAATTAATCTATGTGGACAAGAAAGCGATCTAGATAATGTTTTTGTTTTCGAGAACCTTATTCTTATCGTAGAGGATACTACAACAAGTGATACTGATCACCTTCGGAAGAAAGCTGAGTTCTTTACTAACTGCAAGAACAACCAAAATGACTTAATTGAGCTTTTTAAGAGCAAAATCCCAAATTACGGGAAAAATTCTACCGCGGGCTACGCTAGTCATGATATTAAGTTAGCATTCTTATATGTTTCGCACGAAGAGGTAACTCAGTCACTTAGAGATCGTTATCAGCACCTTCATTTTATGGATTACAAGTCACGTAGTTATTTCTTAAGCCTCTCAAAAACGATTAAAAGATCTGCAAGATTCGAACTATTTAAATTTATCGGGGTTGGATTTGAGGAGATAGGGCCACAGAATAGCGGCTCTCCGGGGGATGATTATGTTGGCCTTATTCTTCCAGAAACTCCGAGTGGCTTTCCAAGTGGGCATAACCTGGTATCTTTTCTAATTGACCCAAACACCTTATTAAAGCAAGCTTATGTACTGAGAAGGGATGGTTGGCAAGATAGTGACTTTGTTTATCAAAGAATTATCCTCGGTAACAAAATACGTAATATGCGTAAGTACCTTGCTAGTGAGGGTCGGGTATTCGTAAATAATATCATCGTCTCTTTACCTAATGACTTACAACTTCTTGAGTATGAAAGTAACGACCGGATAAATCTCCCAATAAGTACAGGGGTAATGAAGGATCCTATAAAAATTAGGATCCCAAAGGTTGCCGGGAACATTGGGATTATCGACGGACAACATAGGGTATTTTCATACCATGAAGGTGATGATGCACATGACACGCACATTAGTAGTTTAAGAGATAAGCAGCACCTTTTGATTACGGGTATTGTCTTCCCTAGCGACCTATCTCTCGAAGACCGAGGAAGGTTTGAAGCGAAGCTATTTTTAGAAATTAATGATAGACAGACAAGAACCAGTGGGTCTCTCCGTCAAGTAATTAATACAATAGTAAATCCGTTCGACGAGGTATCTATAGCCAAGAAGGTAATGAATAAACTTGCTGAGCTTGACCCAATGGATAAAGTTCTCGAAAGACACTTTTTCGACAAGGGTAAGCTAAAAACAACATCTATAGTTTCCTACGGAGTAAGGCACGTAGTTAAGCTTTCAGGGAAGGACACGCTTTTTAATGTTTGGAGTGAAGGGAAAAAGAGTGAGCTTAGAGACGGTAAAGATACTGCCCTATTAAATGAATACGTAGAATTTTGCACTAAAGAAATAAATGAGTTTCTTAAAGCATTCAAGAACCAAATACCGAACGATATGTGGACCACTAAGCAGAAGGTTAGCCGAGCGCTGACCGTGACTACGATTACTGGCTTGATTCATTGTATGCGTATATTGATCGAGAATAATAAGGTGAATGGCTTCGCTTACTATGATAAGGGCTTTAGTAAACTTTCTGGAAAAATAGATTTCTCCACGGAAACCTTCAATTATAAATCTAGTCATTGGAAAGATTTGGGCGACGAGATCTACAACGTATGTTTTACTGATACTACGTAGACTCTTCCACTATACAAGCGATTATTCGTTGGGTACTACCGTTTTTGCTAAACTAAAACCATGAATCCAGTTTGGTGGGTAGCGATAATTCTGGCGGCGGTTGGAGTAGCGATTTATTTCGTAAGTATACCGTCACTGCACGCCAATTAATTACCTGGAGACACCGGTATCAGGCCTGATACCGAAAAGCCGATCTTTGCAGGTTTAGTAAACAAAATTCACTACTCTTTATATATATTACTGACCCCCTGCTAATGTTCGGCTTCGCTACCCAAAAAGAGCAGCTGTTGCTCCTAAATTCGTTCAATTTCCTGGTTAACTGAAAGAAAAAGTAGAGTCTTTATTAATATATATACTAAGAAACATCCGGCCTGATACCACTTCCAAGACATTCACAGCTTCATCAATAAAAATCACTACACTTTCTATACATATCTACACCACTTAGTACTCATTAGTTTCATCTAACAAAACGTCTCAGCAGCTGAGACAAAAAAGATCGCTCTAACAGGTAAGTACAATCGCCAAAGTGGAGTCTCTATAAATATATAACTAAGCTTTGTAACCCCGGCTTTGAACTGGTGCAGCAGTTGCACCAAAATATGACTATCTTTAAGGTATGGAAATGGAAAAAGGGGAGTTCTTTATAAATATATAACTAACTTTCTAACTCTGACGCTTCGCTAATACTGCTAGAACACCATAATGACTACTGACAAACACATAGAAGAAAAACCCGAACTAACCAACTAACTAAAGAGAAATTCCACTCCCTGCCTAGCGTTTGGTTTGATATTGCTTGTTGCGTTGGCGGATTGCGGTATCGTTAAATAAATGGAGGAGGGGCGATGGAGCAAGACGTTAGATTAGCAAAGCTACGTAAGTTCAATTTGGTTATGGCACTGCTGCATGCACTGCAGGCGGCGGCGATTGTATATTTGAGCGCTGATTTTTCCTTGCCGGTTAATGTCGGTTTCTTGCGCTTTGATATCGCTAGCCAATCGCTGATCCCAGCTAGTGAGACACTGTTTAATATGCCTCTGGTCTGGCTGGTAGCGGGATTTCTGGCAATCTCCGCCCTGGCCCACCTGATTATTGCCACTGTTTACAATCGCAGTTACAACGCCAACCTGCTTAGGGGCGTCAATAAGGCCCGGTGGTGGGAGTACAGCGTCTCGGCTTCAGTCATGATGGTGGCCATTGCTATGTTGGTGGGGATCTATGACCTGACGAGTTTGCTGATGATTTTTGCCTTAGTGGCAATCATGAATCTCACTGGCCTGGCAATGGAAATATACAACCAAGGCACATTAGAGAGCGGCCAAAAACCCAATTGGTTGGCCTTTAAGTTGGGGACGTTTGCCGGGGTAATCCCGTGGTTGGTGGTGGCAATTTGGTTTTGGGCGGCTAGTCGCTACGGCTCCGGCGATATCCCAACGTTTGTTTACTGGATTTACGTTTCGATCTTCGTTTTCTTCAACTGTTTTGCTATCAATATGACCCTCCAGTACAAAAAGATCGGTAAATGGGCGGATTATCTCTACGGCGAACGGGCGTATATTATTCTTTCACTTGTCGCCAAGAGCTTACTGGCCTGGCAGGTCTTTGCCGGGACTCTCCGACCATAAAAGACGAACAACCCGGGCGTATGGGTCATTCACGGTTTTTACTTTATCTTCTAACCCCTCGTATATGTTTTAACGTATATCTGTGAGATTGGCTTTTTTACAGAAAAAGAGAAGGGCGCGGCTTTCGCCGCGCCCGTTCAAGAAGTTGCTCTAGCCGAATCTGTGTTTGTGTTCCAGTCTGACTGGCTCAAGACCATCGCAACCAAAACCAGGGCAGTTAACTTCAGTAAGGTTGGATCTGAGGATGTTTTTGCAGCTTGGACATTCACCCTCGTATTCCGGAAAGGTATTGCAGCCGCCTTCTTTTAAGACGTTGTGCAAGTACTCGGTTTGTTCGTCGTGCGACGCGATGATTGTTAGGGTTCTCACACTTCCTCCAGCCACCTAAGTGACGAGAGAATTATACCTGTAAACCAAGAAAAAGTCAAGGTTAGACAACGACTTTTCCACAGGCAAAATTGCGGTTCTAACCCTTGACTTTTCTCGAGAAAAGTAATATATTTCGCAGTATGCTCAGCGTACTTTCTGATAAAGGATCGGTGGCTCTGACTAGAAAGCTTGTTTCTGACAAGTTTGACGGTCTGATGCCTGAGGATCTAATCGGCAAAAAGTTCCACATGGAGATATACAACAGATACGGAAAGCCAAGAACCCATCTGCCGTGTGAGCTCTATGGAACGATCGCGTCTGTTTCCGCCAATCCTCCTGATGAGGACAGGCCCCACTTCGTCACCATCACACCTGTTACCGAACCGCTCATGTCAGTGGGAAAGGAGTTTGACGACAAGCTAACATCCATGCGCATACGGCTGGATGCAGACGGGAAACTCAAGCTGGTCGGGTTCGTGGGGAGTGTTCGGCACGACTTTGACGTCGAGTTCAGGCTTCTGGACTGAACTGCAGGCAGCATTCGAATTGCGGCGGGTTTTCCCCGCCGCTTTTTCTATACTTCAACCCCACCCGTCGTTATTTTTGTAAGTTTTCATAGTTATTCCTGTTTTTAAGGTATATACTTGCGGCGAATTGCGCACCTTCACATGGCTCTTTGGTTGCTGTAAGACGCGACGGAGAAAACCATGAAGATCACCTTCTACGGAACCAGGGGTTCAATCCCCGTTAGCGGCCAAGACTTTCTCAAGTACGGTGGTAACACCACCTGCTTGCGGGTTGAGTCGCAATGTCTACCGCTGGACAACGCCCTCGTGATTGATGCCGGTAGCGGCTTGTTTCCACTCGGAGACCAGCTGCTTAAGGAAAAGATCACCGAGACACATCTGTTGATGACTCACTATCATCACGATCACACTCAAGGGCTCCTGCTGTGTCCAGCAATCTACTCGCCATCGATGCGCTTTAACGTCTACGGACCGGTCGAGGAGGGTTACGATCCTCGCAAGGCTTTCGAGTACGTTATGCGCACCCCGTTTCACCCAGTCAACTTCACCGAAATCGCGCAGCGATTTCGGCCGATCCGAATCACAGTTCCATCTGCTGTTGTCCTGGTGTTCCACCCGGAGGGCGGTATGAAGAAAGTGGCAATTGAGGAGCTTGATGGCGTTCAGGGAAAGACCCCGAGCCAAATCAAGATCAGAGGGGGCCACTACAACATCTCCGAGTGTTTGGTGGTGCGAATGTACTACACCAATCACCCGGAACGGACGATTTCGTATCGTTTTGAAGAGCGACCAACAGGTAAGGTTTTCGTTTTTCTAACCGATCACGAGAATCTTGACCAAATGCCTGCCCGAATGAAGTCACACCTCAAGGAGGCCGATTTCTTGGTGATGGATTCGCAGTACGACCGCGAAACCTACAATACCAAGACAGCCGGCTATGGGCATGGCACACCAGACTACTGTGTTCGGACAGCTTGCGAGATTGGAGCGAAAGTCTTAGGACTGACGCACCACGACCCGCGAGCCACCGACGAGATGATTGAGGCGATTGAGAGCGACGCTCGAAATTGCGCTCAAGACACCTGCCTGAACCGTGACGGCGAGACACAGGTCTTTGCCTGTCATGATTTCCAGGAGGTAGCCGTTTAAGCTCGATAGATCCCGTGCTTACATCCAAACCTATGTGAATATCCTGCGCAAAACAGAGCCGCCCCGATGGGGCGGCTCTAAACATTTTATAATGAACCCACCCGCTGGCCGTTGACCCTTCGACAAGCTCAGGGCGGGCTTTTCCACAGGCAAAAGAAAAAAACCGCCGTACCTTTTCAGGTCGTGCGGTCCAGGTCTAGTTCTGTTGGTGCAGGTCATCGGTAACCTCCGGTGAGCGGTTGTAAACCTCGTCTATCGCTTGTTCGCGTGCTTGGTCGTGTAGCTGGAGATGCTCCCTGACGCGATCGGCAATCGGCTGTTCTGCGGGTTTACCCAGGATTGGCTCCGCTACCAGCAACCTAGCCTCATCGAACGCCGTAATCCAGAGCTTGCGCAGATATTCTTCCGTTTTCTTCTTGCCACCAAGTCCCCTCACAACCCCTTTCTTCCGATTGTTCAACGCTTCCAGAAGAAGATCATATGCTTCGGTGTCTTCAACCAGGTGCAAGTATTTCCGCTCCAGGTAGTGCTTACTGGATGTGTCCTCGTCACCAAACAGAAACAAAAAGAAGCTGGATACAGTGAGAATGCCTGTGCCATTAACCAAGACAACATCCCAAATATCCGCATTCGGCTTCGTAAGCACTATAGTCAAGTAGATGAGAAATGCGGCGAACATCATTATAGATGAAAACAGCCACAGAGCGCGTGGCCAGTTGTCGATCTGGGCGTTGTTGTGAAATGTCTTCGTCACTTCTCCGAATAAAACCGGAAAAGCTTCTTCAAGCTCGGTCTGAGTGAATTTTCTGTCCATTTGTTTTTTACCAATTGAAAGTGCGTTGCGAAGAGTATAACCGAAAAACAGCGAAAAATGAACCCCTCCACCTCAACCCCACCCGCCGGAAGTTTTTCACATTGACGATTATTATTATAAAGTTATAATCGAAACATGACTCAAAAACTGATCAAGATCGGCAGTTCAACAGGAGTAATTATTCCTAAAAGCGAGCTGAAAAAACTGAACGTCACCGTGGGCGACCAGGTTGAGGTTATCGTCAAAAAACCAGCCAAAACTGTCATTAGCCCAGAGCTACACGAGTGGACAAATAAGTTCATTGACCAGTACCGACCGGCACTTGATGAGCTTGCCAAAAAGTAATCGCCAGGCGCGCTATCTGACTGGCGAGGAGATATTGTATATCCATCACCAAATCATCGAAAAAGTTGGTGGATCTCATGGTGTCCGTGATATGAACTTATTTCTATCAACTGCCGAAAGACCAAAGTCAGCGGTATTTGGTGAAGAACAATTCCCGACAGTTTTTCTCAAAGCCGCGACCTATCTGGAAAGTTTTGCGGCGTATCAAATCTTCGTTGACGGCAATAAACGCACCGGCTTGGCTAGCGTTGCTCGGTTTTTATTTATCAACGGTTTTAAGCTGACAGCTTCCAATCAAGAAGCAGAACAATTTGTGATGAAAGTAGCAAGCAAACAAGTAGCACTACCAGAAATTGCCAGCTGGTTGGAACATCACTCTAAAAGCTAGTTCGCCACCTTATTGTATCCACCCGCTGGAAATTACTTTTTATTGAGTTCGTCGCGCAGACGCATCCAAACCTTGCCGAGTTCGTTACGGCCTTTCCGGTCTTTACCCCAACCCCAGCAAGGATCGCTCGGCGAGTCTTCCACGAGCGGCCAGTCTTTGGTTTGGCGGAGCTTCTTTTCGACGTAAGGGTGTTGCAGGAGTTTGTGGCGGCAGATATCTTCCATAATCCCAACTTTGATTTCTTCCCAATTCTTCGGCGCTTTGTCGCCGTTGGCTTTAGCGATTTTAAAAGCATCGTGGGCGGAACGGGCATTAAAAATTTGTTCAACCAGCTCCGGCGCAGTGTCGAAAAAATGGGCGGCCTGGAAAGCGTGTTCAGACGTTGGCCAAAGCCGTCCCCGCCACTCCACCTGGAAACTAGAGAAATTAGAAAAAACATAAAATTCGCGCTCGTAAAAACCGATCACTTTTTCATTGGTAGCCAGGATTGGGTCGCGGTATTGATCGAGCTTCTGTGGCATTAACCGCAACGTAACAGTGATTATTATTTTCCGCTACCCCGTCACTCTTGCTGGATTTTCCATTGGCGAAATTGCGGCTTTAATACTTGACTTTTCTCGAGAAATGTGGTATAAATCGCAACATGGTAACCGGATGGCCCCTCAATATGGAGGACCAAGCGGTCCTCGCACTTCACAATGACCCCAGGGAGTACTGCCAGCGTTTGCAGCTGGCCAAGGTGAACCTCCACCAAGTCTTCGAAGACAAGGCGGTGCCGTTCATCGGTGCCCAAGATACGGTTTTAGATATTGGCTCAGCCACAGGAGTGGTCGCCGACATTCTCTGCGCACATGCTCGCCACGGCGAGCGTTACGCCAACGACATCTCGGCCAACAACCTGCGCTGGACAATGGGACGGGGATTTTACGCCCGCTACTATCATGGCCCAGCTGACGATGTCTGTGTTTCGATGTTGGCGGAAGGAAGTCGAGTTGATTGGGCAGTCCTGATCAGCGTGACGTATTACTTCTCGCCAGAGCGGCTGAAACGTCTGCTCAACACACTCGGACAACTTTGCCAGAAGGGCATCGTCGTCACCTACGACGGCGTTCCCCAAGCGATGGCCGACCAGTGGTCGGGCAGCATTCACCAGAGAGTAGCTGTCTATGACCACCGCGAAGGCTTCACTTGCTACGTGCCCAACCACCACTGGGAAGGTGAAACGATCTGGAGCGGTGACGGCTGGCAGGGATCGAGGACTGGGATCAAAGTCCCTTGCGACATGGTCGTCATGCGCAAAGCGGAGTAGTTCGAGTCCTAAGCGAACAATGTACTGGCGGCGGGGAAACCCGCCGCTTTTTCTATACCGTTCGTTGACTTTTCCACAGGTAAAAGCGGGATTTACTCGTTGGATTTTCTAGATACATCTGATAGAATGTTCCCATCTTCGATCTTTGAGGTATTTATGAAAGAAATCCGCGTAACCCGTAGGAAGCCTTCAGTGGACAACGATGGTGAGCTGGGTCTAGGCAATCTGCTCAGTAACGAGCTAGACATGCTGGAAGCGATGCTCGCTGGACAGTGTCGTGTCGACTGCGTTGAGGGACGCCTTGTCAGGCGCGAGCTAACCGAGCCAATGCCCACTCCCCAGGCCGACCCGCTGGTTGGTCCGCACTGGAAGGAGACAGGCGAGCCAAAAGAGGCATGGTTTGTCTGTCCTGACAAGGAGAACAAGCACGCTTCTCCATCCATCATGATCCAGTCCCTCTGCGGTTACTATTGGACAGAGAGGAAATACGCCGAGGCCTGTTCAATGCTGGAATCCTGGGGATTCGTCTGCCTTCGATCAAGAAGGGCCGACAATGGTCAATACTGGGAGATCTGGTATCTCCCTGGCCTCTGGGCCGCTAAAGGCGATCTCAGGCATCAAGCCCGCTCCTTAAGCGACAAGAAGGGCGACCTCATCAGCGATCTGGACAGGGAGGCGCTTCGCAAGCTGGGGAGCTGGATCTTCAAGCGTGTTCCTTTCGGCACCATGAGCTGCGCTGATCAGCGGTTGGCCATGGGCGTCCCGGAGTAACAGACAATATCAAACAATTGCGCGGTGCGGCTTCGGCCAATCCGCGCCCTTTTATTACTAATTGTGTTTCACACAGGCAAAAATCCCAGCTCCATCCTTGCCTGGCAAAAATTTTCCAGTACGATGCTCGTACAACCCTTATGGAGGTTCTTTAAGCATGGATAGAGATGAAGAAGTACGCATGATAGCTTCGGACACTTGGGAACTGAATCGCCAGATGATCCTCGATTTCAAAACGGTGCGTAGCGACCTAGACAAGACCATCAAATGGCTGGAAGACCGACAGGACGAGCTACAATCTATCATTAGCCGGTGCAAAGGAGTGCCGCCGCCGGAAAAGACGACTATCCCAGAGTCTACGGCGATAGCCGAAGACGAAGTGCTGAGCGCCGCTGGTCTGCCAGAACGGGCATGGAAGCCGCTGGTCGAACTGGGCGTGAATAAACTGTCAGAGCTGGCAAGGTGTCGTAAGGACGATATCGATAGGCTACCCGGCCTAAGCCCGGCCTCACGAAAAGCTATATACGGATTGCTTGAAGAGAAAGGGATCGTTCTCAAGGAGGGTCTCTCTTTCATCGAGATCACCAAGCTTCGCGAGGCATGTGTGGAGCTATCTCCACCCGGAACGTCGGCGACCTACGGGCACCTGATTGGCTACCGGCAGATTGCTGGGAGGAAGAACAAGTGGGAGTTTACGAACACACCCAAGTTCTACTTCCAGGCCTACGACAATGCGGTCGTATTCTTGAAGGCTGCGGGTGTCAGCGATTCGGAAGAAAAGCTCAAGAAGCTTGGTTTTGATTCCTTCTGACCCACCACCCCCCCACAGTGCGAAGGGCGCCGCCGCCCTTCGCACTTTTTCTATGGCGGTCGGTTTGCCGACCACCAAGCAATGCCCCAATTGCTATACAATTGAAACATGCTTAAGAAGATACTTGTTTGGGCGGGGATGGTTATTGGGGGGCTCGTGTTACTAGCCGCCGTCTTTATGTTCCAGCCCTGGGCGTTCTTGCCGCATAACCACGTTGAGATATCACTACCCTTTGCCGCGTCTGAAGATGCCACCGTTAACTTAATTCCGATGGGTGAGAAAATTGAACACAACGAAGCCAATGGCAATCCCGACGGACATCCGGGAATTGATTTTGGTTTTCAGCGCGTTACCGCCATCATCGCTTCCGCTGACGGTTGGATATTCACGGCCGGGAAAACCGCCGCTAATTCGATTGATGTCACTACCTACTCCGGCTTTTACAAAATTACCTATAAAGAGTTAAACACCATTGAACCGGAGATTAAGCGCTTCGCCAAAATTAAGAAAGGCCAACTATTGGGTTACGCCGGCCGGGATAGAATTATTGAAGGCCGGCCCAAACCGGAAGATGGCTCCGGCCAAATCCACTGGGAATTTTCGTCGGCTTCATTCTTAATTGATCGACTATGCCCGGTGGAGTACTTTGACGCCGAATCACGCCGCCGAATTGAACAAATTTGGGCCAACGTGCGCTCTGACGACCAGTTTAAGAAAGATTATCCGGATATCTGCAGCGGCGTCTTCAAAGACAAAGAAGACTAAATCCCCAAGAACTTGAAGATGTGGTAGACGGCGTAGGCCGGCCAAACCAAGGCCTTCAGAAATCCAATAAACCCTTCGCCGAACGTGCTGGCGCCTTGGACAAAGTAGATAAACGTGCCCAAAAATCCTAAAAAGTAAGTCCAGCCACCGGAATGCTCGGTGTACTTGTTGATAACGATTGCTTTGCGCGGAACGTTGACGTTGACTGTTTTAATTTCTTCCATGGCTACACAATAGCATAAAAAGAAACCCCGCAGATGCGGGGTTTAGGTCGTTTTGGAGCTCTCGATGTGCTTGCGGCACTCATCTAGAACGACGCAGAGTCCGTAAATGTGGGCAAAGGCATCGCGATAGCTGTCTGTGTTGTGGTCTATGAGCTGATAGTCGTTAGTTGCTTCTTGGCTCCCCACAATCCATAACCCATTGCCAACGGGGTGGTAGATCTGGAGGACTTTTCCGGAGTTACCGTCAAAAACCATAGTGTTTGACATCCCGTATTGGTGGTCACTGCCGTACCAGTCCTCCCAGAGTCGCCGGAGCCTTTGCCTAACAATCGGCATTAGCTCGCTCGAGAAGTAATTGCTTTTAATCACTTCCCAGACCGGGTCGCCAAGATTAGCGTTAACGTGCCAACCTCTTGTGCCTTGACCGACACTGACTTCCAAGATCGCCTCGGTAGGCATTCGCTCTTTTCGGGATTTCTTTTCAGGATCGAAGACGTTGCATAATCCTAAAAGCTCCAGCGACACAAGCGCTCTTTCGATTTTGCTAGGTATCCAGCCAAGTCGAATTTCTTCCGAGTTATTGTCTCGATCTAAGCATTCAAATGATTCGCCGAGACCAGTTCGTCCCCATGGGTCAGTGTCAAAGTCCGGTTTCGTCCATGCTCCGTATTTTTCTTTTATCTCCGGGCGGAGGCTATCTACGCGCTCCATTAGCATTGGAACGCCTGAACGGGGCAGTACGCTACAAATGCAGTAGTGCCCACGTCCGGAAAGTTCGGTTGTTATTATCATGTGCGCACCTGCGGGGTGTTTTGGTGCCGTGGGCCGGTAGGCTGTTACGCCGTCCCGAAGGACTATAACGATTGCCCGCTTCCAGGCCAACGTCCCGACCCGACGGCAAAGAAAATATAGCAGTATATACTTTGATGTAAAGCTCCCTTTACAGTATAATTTCTGGGAAATGGCACGAGATTACTACGAGGTTTTGGGCGTCGATAAAAAAGCGACCGAAGCTGACATCAAAAAGGCCTACCGAAAAATGGCTCACAAACTCCACCCGGACAAGGGGGGAGATAAGGCCAAATTCCAAGAAATTAACGAGGCCTACCAGGTTTTAGGCAATGCCCAGAAACGCGCCTCATACGACCAGTTTGGTCATGCCGGAACCCGTAGCGGTTTTGGTGGGGGGCAGAGTGGGGGAGCGGCTGGTGGCTTTGACGGATTTTCCGGTTTCGGCGGTTTCCGCAGTTCCGGCGGCGGTGGATTTGGCTCAATTTTTGAAGATTTATTTGAAAGCGCCTTTGCCAACGTCCAAGTGCAGATTTCGATCTCTATCCCCCAGGCCGTTTTAGGGGACACGGTAAAATTTAAAACCCAATTTGGCGACGAAATAGAGCTAAAAATCCCCGCCGGAGTCCAAACCGGCGAAGGTTTCCGTTTTCGCGGCAAAGGCCAGCAAACCCGCCGCGGCCGAGGGGATTTAACTGTTGTAATCGCTATTGAAATCCCCCACCACCTCTCCCGTGCCGAACGCGATCTCTACGAACAACTCAAAAACCTGCGCTAATTTATTGATTTGCCCCCGTGACCTGGTAAAATACTCTTACAAAACGGCTTTTGTCGTTCTGGAGTAGAACATGAACATTTTCCTACCAGTAGACAGTGGCTTCGACTGGTGGGCGAAGCAACTGATGAAAACAGCGAAGTTCTTCGGCATTGATCAGGCAGTGGCGGTTCGTGGCTATGTCGTGATCGCCGGCCTTATGTTGCCTGGATACATATCCTTTAGCGCGTTAATCAATCCTGGCGACGTGACTGAGCTCTTGCTAGCAGCGGTATTCATATCCGTTTTCCACTATTTCTTCTTTATTAGGTCACAGCTTAGGGAAGTCGAACGAATGATTCGCGATCTTGAGCAGATGGGGACAGAGCGTACTTACCCCTCCGGTATTGAATGGAGTCGGGTTTATCGACTTGGTGCGGTTTTCCTCTTCCAAGTTATCTGTGTAGTCATGTTTTTATTTTGGCCTAGGTTACCCTCTGATCCTTATTCACTCAGGTGGCTTGTCTGGATAGCTGTGCCGATAGGATTCCATCTCTACCTAATGCGTCACTTCGATATCAGTATCAAGACTACTTGTAAGGGGCTGATCAAGAGCAGTTGGGCGAAGGTGGCGGGAGTGTTTGCCCCAAAGCCGGTTCCAGCGCCCCAGCCAACGGCCTGACACCACTTTCCAGCGCCGACCGCATTGCGGTCGGCGTTTTCTTTTACGTTAATTATTGAAGAACAAATATATGTTTAAACGTATATTTGTTCTTAGAGAATAATTTACGAAATTTTACTAAGCGCCACTTATATACACGTATATTCGTATAATAAATAAATAGTTACGGGAATTAGGCGGTGTTTTGTTTCAGGAATTCCAGAACGACTTTTTCTTCCGGCAGTAAATCAACCGTGTCCACTTCTATGGTGTTGATGGCTTTAATAGTCATACCGGATTCGGCCAGGAAGCTGTCAATGACAGTCGGGTGGATATAGCACTTGCGGCAAACTGTTGGCGTATTACCTAGTTCGGCGGCAACTTCTTTAACTATTTGGGTGACGAGTTTTTTGTTTTCCTTTTGGGTTTTGGCGCGCTCGCAGTCAGCCAGAAACCAGGCGGCCAAGACCGTGCCACGCCAAGTCCGGAAATCTTTGGCGGTAAACTCATCGTTAGCGGCTTCTTGGATGTATTCGTTAACGTCAGCCGAGTCGATGCCATGGAGGTTGTCGTTGTCATCAATAAACTGGAACAAATCTTGACCGGGTAAATCCTGGAGTTTGCCAATCAGCCGGGCCAGCCGGCGGTCTTCCAACTCAATAGTGTGAAACTGGCCGCTTTTGCCCTTGAAATTGATGGTGACTTTCTCGGTTCCAACGTCAACATGGCGGTTTTGGAGGGTAGTTAGGCCGTAGGATTTGTTTTCTTTGGCGTACTGTTCATTACCGATGCGAATCATCGTTTTCTCCAGCATTTTGACTATTGCTGCTAATACTTTCTCGCGCGGTAAGCCTTGTTTAGACATATCAACGGAAACTTGGGTGCGGATTTTCGGCAGGGCTTTGCCGAAATCAATCAATTTGTCGTACTTGGTTTGGTCGCGGAACTTCAGCCACTCCGGGTGGTAGCGGTATTGCTTGCGGCCTTTTTCGTCGATACCCACTGCTTGCAGGTGGCTGTTATCGACTGGCGATATTTTCACTTCTACCCAAGCCGGCGGCAGGACCAAGGATTTAATGCGAGTAATGGTGTCGACGTCACTGATCGGTTCCTCGTCTTTACTAATGTAGCGGAACCCGTCGCCGTGTTTGACGCGGCTAATCGTTAGTTTATTGTCGGAAAAATAACGCAGACCCGCTTCTTTAGCAGACTCAACTGGATCTTTGACGAGGGCGACGGCATCACTCATGCGGCTAGTGTATCACGCCCGTCAATTTGGTAGTGACACAAGAGTGCTAGGAAGGTATAATTTGCCCATATGAACGTACCTTCTGGAGAAAACCGACGCTGCACTATAACGCAGCGAGAGATCTACGAACTGGCAGAAGCTCTGACCAAAAATAAGCCAATCGCTCATGACTCAAATATGGCCAAGCTGCAACGTCACATCCGCGCCGGCTGCTCCGAGTGTGGCGCCGACTTTGCTGATCGAATGGACGAACTTTCCTCCCCGCTTACGCAATCTGTTTAAGCGGGATTTTTTATCTTTTAATTTGACACCAGGGCCACTTCTTAAGATACTGAATTCAGGAGGTAACGAGGGGTGCAGACCGTTCCAAGCTGGGATTTGTTTTTAACGATTTTTTTCATTGTCAGCATCGGCTACTCCTTTGTGTTGCAGCGCGACAAGGTAGTGGTGACGCTTTTAGCAATCTACGTTGGTATTGTGATGGCCGGGATTCTTGGCGCGCCGCTCCAGCAATTCTTTAACGGCGACAAAACCGTTGCCAACTCATTGTTTATTAGCGCCAACACCTCGCCGTTTTCAATTCAGAGCGGCGTCTTTTTATTGACGGTAGTGTTAGTAACGATTCGCTCTGGCTTGGGTAGCCGGAACTCCAGTAGCGGCGGCAAACTTTCAACCTTTGAGCTGGCGTTGTTTAGCTTTTTGAATTCGGCATTAATTTTGGCGGCGGTGTTTTCCTTTATGGATGCCGAATCCCAGACAAAATTTTCGGAAACCTCGCGGATTGCCAAAATGATTATTACCAAAGAAGTTTGGTGGTTTATCGCCCCGTTAATTGCGTTAATTGCGACCGGTGGTTTGGGCAAGGGTCGCAGTAGCTCGGATTATTAAATATTGAGTATTAAGAAAAAGACCGGGGGTGACGACAATGTCACGTAAAGACGTGTGTCTTTCCCCGGCCTGAACGCTTTCATGGCTTTTTGCTGCGACCCGTTTTGGGTCATTGGGTTACCTTAAGTTTCCCCGTGTGCTCTTTGCCATGATGCGTTTGGTCGTGGATCGTTACGGATTCGTTGGTGCCAGCTTTCGGTTTCTGTCTAGACGATGCTGTCGAGGTGGGAGCTTCCTGCCCCCGCCGGCTCCATTGACGTGCGATGTGCGCTTGTTACGGCGCATTACCTTTCCGTATCGATAATCTACTGCCATCCAAATGTTCCTTGAGAAGTCCGTTGGGAACCCTCATCACTAATATTTTCGCTCTTTTTAAAAACATATGTCAAGTAAGGTGGAAAAGGCGGAGGGTCGTAGGCCTGGCGGGAGTCGTCGGCGCTTCGTCACAGAAAATGGCGGTTGCGAAACGCCTGGCCGGAGCCAGTCTTTAAATACGCTTCAAAATTAGCTGCGCGGCTTTTGGAAGGAAAAGCACAGTAAAAAACCAATTCAACTGGACGTTTACTCTTAGTAGTAAAAACATCGCCCTTATTGTGTTTCTTAACTCTATTCTTTAAGTCCTTGGTTATACCAGTGTAATAACTATCGTTTTTCAGCTTTAACAAATAGACGTAATACATTTTTCAACCCTTCGCATAAAGCTACGGGTTGCACCGCTATTGTATCGCTATCGGCTTGCCAGCCGAAGCTTTAGCGGAGGGTGGTAGGCCTGGCGGGAGTACCCTCCGCTTCGCTGCGGTATAGCTCGCTTCACTTCGTTACGCTCGCTATCTAACCGAGCCGGCAAAGCCGGCTGGTTCGCTCCCAAGACATACATAAAAAGTACCCACAGAGGTGGGTACTTTTTCATGTAGGCCTGGCGGGAGTCGAACCCGCCGCACAGTGCTTAAAAGGCACCTGCTCTACCGCTGAGCTACAGGCCTGTAGTAATACAAATTGTACCAGTAAAATGCTTACCGCTCAATCAGTTGGCGGCTGCTTTGGCAGGCTCTTTGACGGTTTTAGCGTTTTGGCTTTGAACAAAGTTAAAGGCCGACGTTGCGGCGACGGCGCCCATGGCGGCGGCAGTAATATCTTGTTTGAAATGGCCAAAGAAACTAGTGGTGTCGCCAGCGGCGTAGATTCCCGGAACATTAGTTTCCATCATATTGTTGACGCCGATATAGCCGTGCTCGTCGAGCTTGACGCCAACTTTTTCGGCCAGCTCCACTTCTGGGATGGCCCCAATTTCAATAAATACGCCGTCCAACTCAATCTCTCGGCCGTCGTTGGTTTTAACACCGGTTAGGCGCTCCGTACCCAACAGTTCGGTAATTTCGGTTTTGAAGTGAACCTCCACTTTGCCGGACTGAATATGCGGCTCGAGGCGCTCGTAGTTGATCGGTTCGGCTTTGAGCTTGTCGCCTCGGACAAAAGCGTGAACCTTTTCGGCGTACTGAACAGCCAAGTTCATTCCCTTAACGGAGGCGTCTCCTCCGCCGATTAATCCAATAACCTTACCTTTGTAGAGCGGGGCGTCACAGGTAGCGCAGTAGTGGACGCCTTTGCCCTGGGAAAATTCGTCCTCTTTATCAACGCCCAATTTGCGCCTCGCAGCACCAACGGCAAAAATCACCGTTTTCGCTTGAACTTTGTGCTCGCCGCCGTCGCGCAGCGACAGCTCAAAACCATCCCCGGTCTTTTCCAAACCGGTGACGCGATCGTTAATAATATTGACGCCGAGCGCTTCGTTTTGCTCTTTAACCTTGATAATCAAATCGTAGCCGTCAATTTCTTTGTAGCCCGGGTAGTTTTCCACCGTCCAAGCAGTGGAGGTGGCGCCGCCCAACATATCGCCGATAACGGCGGTCGGTAGTTCGTAGCGACCGGAATATAGTCCGGCCGAAAGCCCAGCAATGCCGGAACCAATAATTGCCACGTCGTAGTTAGTGTCGGCTGTCATCGCTTTTCCGAGCGTAACGTGTTTTTGGCGCCGTCGCAACGAGCGTTGTCATTGTTCTTGAAGCGGCTACAATATAAAAAAGCTATGTCACGAACGCTGCGTAACACCTTCTTCACCATCGTCGCGCTGATTCTGACGACGCTGGGTCTAAACTGGAATCGCGAGATAACCGTGCAACGCGACCCAGTGACAATTAGTGAGGCGGTACTCGCTTCGCAAAACGAAGCGAGCCAAACCGAAGAGCAGCCGTTTCCGCTGGCGATTACTTTTTCGCGGGAAGTGGTGCGGCTGGGGCAGAGCCAAACCGTCACTTTCACCACCGTTCCCGGCGCGGAGCTGGAAATCGTTACCCAATATCCTAACGGTAGCGTTAACAACTCCCAAACCCTGAAGATGACGGTTGACGGCAGCGGCAGCTACGTTCAAAAGTACAAACTAGACGATTTTCACTTCCTTGGCGTTTTCCACGTAACGGCCGTGGCCTACACTAATAACCGCACGGCGACGGCTTCAGAAAAATTTGTCCTGCAAACCTGGACGAAATCCAGCCCCGCTGCGCTGGACGAAGTCACCAATTACCGCTATCCATTAGTTCCATGACCCCCAAACCCAAAGTCGTCGCCATTGGCGGGGGTTCTGGGCTATCTACCCTTTTGCGTGGCCTAAAAAATCACCCGGTTAGTTTATCGGGAATCGTTACCATGACCGACAACGGCGCTTCCAGTGGCCGGTTGAGTCGGGAAATGGGCGTACTGCCGCCCGGGGATATTCGAAAGTGTTTAGCGGCGCTCTCCGACGACGAGCAGCTGCTAACGAAACTTTTTGAGTACCGGTTCGGTAAAGGGCGAGGGTTGAGCGGACATTCGCTGGGCAACTTGCTACTAATTGCCCTGGCCGATATCACTGGCGATTTTGAGTCGGCCGTCCAAGCCAGCAGTAAGATTCTGTCGATTAAAGGCGAGGTGATTCCATCAACGTTGGAGCACGTTAGTTTGATTGCCCGGCTGAAAAATGGCCAGCAGGCATTGGGCGAAGTGGATATTCCGGTCCAGGGCCATCGCTTCGGCATAGACAAGATTGAACTTTCGCCGGTGGGCGCCAAAGCTAACCCGACCGCCATTCATTTTATTAATAACGCCGATTTAATTTTAGTGGGGCCAGGCAGCTTGTTCACCAGTATTTTGCCAAACTTTTTGATTAAAGAATTTCGCGACGCCTTTGAAAAATCGACGGCGATGAAAATTTACATCTGTAATGCTTCGACCGAGCGCGGCGAAACAGAAGGTTTCACGGTGGAAGACCATATTAAGCAACTTCGTCGTTACGTTAACGGCACCCGGTTTGACGCGGCGTTAGTGAACGACAAGGTTGTGGCCAGAGGCAGTGAGGACAAGCCCGGCAGCATTCACAATATTACCGCCGAAGAAACGGAAATTCTGGGTGTGCCAATCGTCCGGACGGATTTAATTAATGAAAGCCAGCCGCTGTTCCATAGTTCCAAAAAGTTGGCTGACGCCGTTTGGCGACTGTTCGCCGGCAGCTAATTGGCGGCTTCCCCGACCGCACCGGTAACGGAGTCGTAGGTGTATTCGATAACCAGTGGACTTTTAGGTAATTCGCTAATTATTTGTTTGGCTACCAGCTCGCCCAGGGATGTCGGGTAGCGGCCAAATTGGCTGTGAAATTGGGCAACGGCTTTCTCTAGGGCAATCATGCCGTCGAGATGTTGCAGGTACTTGGCAGCCCGTTCCCGTACAAAGTCGTTGTCGCTGGTGGCCAAAATCGTCTGGAAAATAATGTAGGCGGTTTGGCGCTGATTAGCTTCTTTGTAGTAAATACCGGCAAAGAGCTTTGCAATTGGCGGAGAGTCGGCAATTGCCGCGGCTTTTTCGAACTCTTTGGCGGCAGCAGTAAAATCTTTTTGGTAGATGTGGTAAACCAAACCGGTGTAGTACGGCAGCTCCCAGGCGTCAGGCAGGAATTGTTGGCCTTTTTCGCCAAGAGCTAGCGCTTGATCAACAAATCCCTCGCCGGGAAGGATTAGTAACCCGGTGACATATGCTTGTTTGAAGTGAGGAGCTAGCTCGGTTATGGTGGAGAATAGTTCGGGTAATTTTCGGTATTGGCCGTTGGGTGTACCACCGCCGTAGTACTGAATCAACTGCAGCCAGTAAATATCGGCCAGAAATTCCGTTGCGCCAAAGCTGGCCAGTCTGGCACTGTTCCCCGAGAGCGGCTGCGGCTCGATAAATTCGTTGTAATCAACAGTAATTTTCGCCGGACTGTAAAGCCGCCAGGTGTCGTAATGGAGCTGTGAGAGATAGGCAGCTCCCCAGAGAAACACTACCACCAACCAGGCAAAGCGCCGGTCGGCTAGTTCACGCTTCATGGCGGCGAAAGACGATCAGGCCCAGCACCAACAGCAAGAGCGTGTAGCCAATAAAGTAGCCAATTATTCCCAATACTTGGGCGAAATCCGGTGACAAGGAGTAAATTACGTCGTTTCGTAGGTTAAATTTCTCTAAGTTAGGGAATCCGTAGTAAACAGTTTGGAGAAGATATTTTACGGCAGGGGCGGACTTTTGGGAGATAATATAAATTGTGGTGGCAGAATGGCCGATTAACACCAACCCAAAAGTGTAAACCACACTCATCAGCGGTGTGGCAAAGCTGCCAAAGAGCATCCCTAGCGCTGCTACTAACCAAACCTCGAGGATTATAAAGGCCACGGCCCAGAGTGTAACTGTCGGAAAAACGCCGGACTTTATCCACAGTAACGTCACCAATACGGCGGCCATTGCCACCGCGCAAATCAATAAAACCGAACAAACCCCGATAAATTTGCCCAGGTAAAACATTTCGCGGGAGACGGGCTTGGAGAGCGTTAGGTATATCGTTCGACTGTCGGTTTCCCGCTTGAGCATCTGGCTGCCGGTAAAAATCGCTATCACTACCAGAAAAACCAGCAGGGCTGTTAGGCCGAACGTCTGGATAACTCGCAGATCCTGCCCCAACGAAATCGAGCCGGCTAGCAGGGTGGCGGCAATTGTTAGAACGGCAAAACCGATAATCACATAAAGAATCCGCTCCCGAATGGTTTCGGTGAGGGTATTTTTGGCAATGGTCAGGATTTTTTTATTGATCATGGTCGGACCAAGCTGACAAACGCGTCTTCCAGGGATTGGTTAGGTTTGGCCAACTCCTTCGGCGGGCCAGTGAAAATTAATTTTCCCTGGTCGATAACTCCAATTTGATCACATAGCTCTTCCACGTCAGCCAAGATGTGGCTGCTGAAAAACACCGTTTTTCCTCTTTTTTGCTGGGCACGGATAATTGTTTTGAATTCGGCTCGGCCGATGGGGTCGAGGCCGTCGAGCGGCTCGTCTAAAATTAACAACTCCGGTTCGTTAATTAAGGCGACGGCCAAACCAAGACGTTGGTTCATTCCTTTGGAGAACTGTTCGGTGGCGGTATCGGCGCTAGCAGAAAGACCAACTTCTTTCAGTAGTAACTTACGGCGTTTGGCAATGACTGTTGGTTCCAGTTCGAACAGCTCGCCGACGTAGTTTAGTACCTCGTTGGCAGTAAGATGGCGGTGAAACTGCGGCTGCTCAGGCATAAAACCGATTCTGGCTTTGCTAGCGGGGCTTTGAGTTGGCTGTTTTTTCCAGCTGGAGCGGCCGGTATCGGCGAAAATTAAGTCGGTCAGCATTTTGATAGTGGTAGTTTTGCCGGCGCCGTTTAAGCCCAAGAACCCAAAAACGCTACCAGGCGTGACGGTAAGAGTAAGATTATTGACGGCAAGAAATTCCCCCTTGCCGCGCCAAAATTTTTTTGAGAGGTTTTTAATCTCAAGCATCAAAGAGATAATATGAGGCGGAATGGTAAATAGCAAGCGAAAATTAATTGCGGTAGTTGGACCAACCGGCTCGGGAAAAACCGCGCTAGCCGTTGAGTTGGCTAAAAAATTCAACGGAGTAATAATTTCGGCCGACTCCCGGCAGGTTTACATGGGGTTAGATGTGGGCACGAATAAAGAAGGAGCGCCTGATCAATTCCAGGGAAAGCCGCGGCGAATGATAGACGATGTTCACCAGATGTTAATCGATGTCGTTGATCCTGGGGAAAGATTCACTCTTGCAGATTGGCTTATTCTAGCCAAAGCAGAGTTGGAAGAAATTTGGCGCTCTGACAAACTGCCAATTGTCGTTGGCGGTACTGGCCTATACGTTACAGCGCTGCTGGAAGGCTATCAGCCAGGCGGGGGACGTTTTTCCAGAAAACAGGCTCCAGTTGATTTTCAATCATTAATTTTAATGCCCAGCGTTGATCGTGATGAACTATATCGCCGTAGCGATAAGCGTTATAAGAAAGTAAGAGTATTCGACAAATTACTTGCCGAAACGAAAGAGCTAATCGAGAAGGGAATTAGTCCGGAGTGGTTGACAAATATTGGCCTGGATTACCGCTACGCCGCCCTGCACCTTGGCGGGCAATTGGGTTATCACGAAGCCATTCGGGAGCTACAAAAGGTCAGTCGGGCCTACATCCGCCGGCAGCTAACCTGGTGGCGCCACCACGGGCCGGTGGTGACTGTTTCCAGTAGTGCTGAAGCCGCCGATCTGACCAGCCGCTTCTTGCGCAACCAAGAATAGTCAGTAGAGTGGGGGTATGTGCGGAGGGGACAAACAGTGAAGTGCCCGTTGTGTAACGGCGATTACGATCGAGTAGATTTGCGGACCGTTTCGGGTTCGCTAGTCGAAGCCAAGCGCTGCCTACAATGCGGCGGCTTTTGGTTCCCCCAACCGTTGGAGAGCCAGCTGGATCCGGCCGTTGTTACTCAATACGACTCCCCTAGCCCGAACTACTCGGTGAAATCCTACGATTTAATCTGCCCGCTTGATGGAACGTTGCTGGCGCCGGCCGACCACGACGTGTCGCCGCACTCCGGCCAATTTTGGAGCTGTCCCGACTGCGATGGGATGTTTTTCCCCCGCGGCCAACTAGCGCTATACACCCAGTGGCTCGCCGCCCAACAGCCGGTCGGTGCCAAAGAGCGGGGATTTTCCCGCACCCAAGCTATTACCGGCGTATTGTCACTATTTGTGCTGACAGTAGCGGTGTTTGCCTCGCTGGCTAACGTTGATCTGCAAGCGGCCCAAGCCCAAACTTTGCCGAATTCCGGACCGAACTTATTAACACTGGCGATGTTAGCGTTAACCTACTTAGCCGGCACAATTTTAGCGGTGCTAGGCCGCCGCCTACCGATTATTTTTATGGGCTGGGGCGTCATTGTCATCTGTTTATTCGGCTTTTCGGTGATAATCTTTGGTCCATAAATGGCGCTTGCCAAATTCCCCAGCGCCACCGTTGATGGGATTTCGGCATCTCCAACGACAGTTGAAGTAGATGTGGCCAGCGGTTTGCCGGCTTTTTCGATTATTGGCTTAACTGACCGACTGGTAGATGAGAGTCGCGAGCGGGTGCGGGCTGCCATTAAAAACTCTGGCTACAAGTTTCCCCTGAATCGCATCACCGTTAACTTAGCGCCGTCGGAGATTAAAAAAAGTGGGGCGCATTTTGATGTGCCAATTGCCCTGTCGGTGCTGCTGGCCGACAAACAAATCCCCACTTCGCTCCGGCTGAAAGATAGTTTAATTATCGGCGGTTTGTCGCTGGACGGCAGTATCCAGCCGGTTCGGGCAGTGCTGGTGCTGACGCAGTGGGCGAAGAAAAAAGGCCTGAAAAATGTGTTGGTGCCCAAGGAAAATGCTGCCGAAGCAGCGTTGGTGAGTGGGGTCAGTGTCTTACCGATTAACAGTCTGCGGGAGGTAGTGGATTGGTTGGCTGGAGTAATTGAAATTGAGCCGTACCGGCGCGACACTACCGAGCAAAAGCCGTTGAGCGATGAAGTTTGGAGCCAAATTCGCGGCCAAGAACAAGCCAAACGGGCAGCCATGGTGGCCGCCGCTGGCGGCCACAGCATCCTGCTCCACGGACCACCAGGCGCCGGAAAAACAATGTTGGCCAAAGCCCTGCAAGTCTTGCTACCGCCACTAGAACAAGACGAACAAATTGAAGTCCTGCAAATCCACAGCGTTTTCGGGATTTTGTCGCCAGAAGAAATATTTTCCTTTCGCACCCGGCCACTGCGCAGCCCTCATCACAGTGCCAGCCATATCGCAATTGTTGGCGGTGGTAATTCCACAATTCGCCCGGGCGAAATATCTTTAGCTCACCGTGGCATTTTGTTTTTAGATGAATTGCCAGAATTTCCCCGGCAAGTTATTGAATCGCTCCGCCAGCCGCTGGAGGACAAAATCGTTCATGTGGCTAGGGCTAATGCCCGCACCAGTTTCCCGGCCGATTTCCAGATGGTTGCCACTATGAACCCCTGCCCCTGCGGCTGGCATGAGAGTGGTCTGAAGGAGTGCATTTGCTCGGCACATCAAATTGAACAATATCGCAAAAAAATCAGCGGGCCGATATTGGACCGGATTGATATGTCGATTCAAATGCTACCGGTCTCGCTAGAGCAACTGCAAGCCAGCCCCGACGACGATAGTGCCGACCTGGCAGCTAAGCAAACGGCGGTGAAAAAGGTTTGGCAGCGCTCTAAGGAGCGGGCCAGCGTTCTGAACGCTGGCTTATCGCCCAAAGAAGTTAATAAGTTAATTGCGCTAGAGCCAGAAGCCCAGGCAATGCTGGAAAAAGCCAGCAAGCAGTACGTGATTACCGGCCGGGGTTTCCACAAATTGCTGCGAGTGGCGCAGACGGTAGCGGACTTGAATGATCACGAAAAAGTCAGCGCTGGTGATCTAGCCGAAGCCCTGCAGTACCGTTTTCAACGCTAATTTATTGCTAAAGTAAAACTATGGCAGCAAAATCTCCGAAAAATTATCTAACCGAGTTTGTTACCGAATTTTTCGTGATTCTGGCGGTGTTTGTGGCATTAGCCAGTAGTTTTGTGATTGTAATTAATACTCTGAATTCCAACCGAGACCTGACAGAAGGTATCTCGCCAAAGTCGACCAGTCAGCACTAATTAGCGCCGAGCTTCAGAGTTTCGTAGAGCCAGTCACCAAAACTACCGAGGTAATGGTTGGATTGGGCGGTCAGAGTCAGCACCGTTAAAATAACGGCGACAATCGCCACGCTAATTAACGTGCGCTTGACCGGTTTGTTGTCGCCAACGGGCAAGGCTGGCAGCTCCGGAGCGGCGGCGATCGCCGGTCGGTCGGCAACAACTGGCGTGGGCAGAGCCTCGGCGACGGTACTAGGACTTTCCTGGAGGCGTTGGAGCTGCTGTTTTTTGGCTAATAATTTCTGCAGATTTTTGCCGTGCTTTTTTGCCATTTCAGAGGCAATATTAGCCCCGTTATCTCCTTTACACAAGGGTGGCGGGCAAGATATAATCACATTACGCGCGGCAGTAGTTCAGTTGGTAGAACGCTTCCTTGCCAAGGAAGAGGTCGCCGGTTCAAATCCGGTCTGCCGCTCAAAAAAATTCCGGCTGGAAGCCGGAATAATCAAAAGGAAAGTTCAGGTAAACGAGACAGAAGTAACCGGTGAATAGTCTCCCGTGTGTCGCTCTTGATGTTTTCAGGAGCAACGAACACCCGGATATACCAACTTTCTCGTAGCATCGAACGGTGGCTGGGTGACAACGCCCCGCTTTTATCACGAATAGGCAGGTGAATTTGCTTGTTACCTTTGTTCTTCCCGTGAATAACAGCAACTGCCTCCCTAGGGAGTGAAAGCAGCTCCGCGATCTCATCGGCCAGTAGGCCACGAGAGCGTGGCTCGCTAATTAGCTTCGATAGGCTCGGATTTTCTTCCGTGATGGTCGTCCCGATTACCGGCTGATGGAAGCGGAATCCCTCGACTTTACGAGCCAAGTCCTGCGTCCCGAAGCTGCATTTATCAAGCAGCCATCGGTAAGCTTGAGTGTCAGTGAAGCGGAAGTACTCCGGCGGTATCTCATCCACCCCCTCACGGGTAGCCAAATCCATAGCTCGGTGGAGCATGCTTCCGGGCGCTAGGTTGTGTTCAGAATATACGAACGCGTACGTTCTAACCCGGCACTCTTCCCATCCCGGTAACTCTGACAGGGCGCTTTCGTCCAAGTAAATATCGCCACTATCTGACATCCGATAGGATCTAGCCAACACTTCCGGACGGTAGGTCCGATAGTCGACCAACCCCATACTAAGACAGTATCTTAGCGAGTTGTCGAGATTGTCGATGTCAATCGATCCGTTCACCACATCGCTCACCCCAGGCAGCTTACCGGTGATCATCTTGAGAATTGTTTCAACGTCCCCACCTTGCCGATGAAATTCCTCGGCCAGTTGAGAGTTGAGCAATAGATCTTCCGCAAACTCTTCGTGGTCTTTACCGTGAAGAAGCTTAAGAAAGTACTCGCTCATATGAGAGAACGGTGGCGTGCCAACGTCGTGTGCAAGCCCAGCAAATACGATGTTCTTTGCCATAGAAGCAAACCCGGACTGATTACCGACAATTTCGGCTAAGAATTTCACCCCGACCGAGTGTTCAAACTTGCTGGCACAAAGCCCACAAGGCAGAATCCAAGGTGGTATTGCCGATAATGAAACCTGTCGCAAGCGAGTCATTTCGGGAGTTTGATAGAGTCGCAAGTCGTCGTCAGTGAAGGGAATCTGTGTGTAAATCCGATCGTGAAAAAAGTTTAGTGCCAATGTGCGTCAACCTCCGTTTAGTTGATGTCGGTAGTGTAGCAAAATGAAAATACCTATCAAATCACTCGTTTACCTTAAGATTTACAGGTATAATGTCTATATTGGCCAGGTGACCGAGTAGTGAGGTGACGGTCTGCAAAACCGTTTTACGCCGGTGCAAATCCGGTCCTGGCCTCAAAGATTAGCCCTTCGAGACTTGATTTTACCTTGACTGGGGTAGCTAGCCGGGTTACCATTTGCCGTACATGACAACAGTCATACAGATAAGCCAATTTGCCTCGGCCGTACTTTTGATAATTTCAATCCTTCTGCAACACCGAGGGACAGGTTTGGGCGGGGCGTTCGGCGGTAATGACGTTAGTTACCGGAGCCGCCGAGGGGTAGAAAGGGTACTGTTTCGAGCGTCGATTGTTTTTGCTGCGATATTTCTGGTTTCCGCGATTGCTCGACTCTTCCTTTAGATGAACTTACCAACTCCGGCGTCGCTGTGGCGGCAGCTTGGAAGGTTTCTCCAACACCACGAAAAGCTCTTGCTGGCGATTTTGGCCTTGGTGATTGCTGTCTCCGGCTCCCTCTGGTACCGACAGTACTTTAATCAGGACAGCGGCCCAGTGGCCGGCGGTACTTATGTAGAAGGAATTGTCGGTGGCAGTGAAGATTTAACCCTGGCTGCCGCTAAGCTAACTAAATCTGGGTTATTTAAAATCAGCCCCGAAGGAATGGTGGAGAACCACCTGATTGATGGCTGGCAGGTTAATGCTGAAAAAACCGAGTACCGTTTTGATCTGCGTCGCGGCCTTGATACTAGCGAAGTGACTACTGCTCTGGAAGAAAACGGCGACTTGATTGGTCCATCAACCGTTACCGATGAAGGCGATGGCGTTATCTTACTGGCTATCGCCACACCAAATCCTAACTTGCCGCTGCTTCTTACCCAGCCACTGTTTGATTTTGGCCCATATAAGTTAAGCAAAATGAGCACGACCACGGCGATTTTCACTCGTAATAGCAGCGAATTCGCCCTAGCATCGTACCTAAATAAAATAGTTATTCACGCTTTTGCCGACGAAGCCGCCTTGAGCGAAGCGCTACAAAAAGGCAAAGTTGATGGGGCAGCGTTAACCAACAAACAACCAATTGATGGCTATAATTTATTCACTTATCAGTTGCCGCGCTACTACGCGGTGATGCTCAACATCAATAAATCTCCGTTTCGGGAGCTGGGTTATAGACAGAAAGTTTTGAACGGTGAGGCTGTGACGCCCACGGACGTTGTTTTAACGGCCCCGGCCGAAGCCGAATATCAGAGCTATATCGACCAGGTAGTGGATAGCTGGATTAGCAGTGGCTTACGAGTGACCGTCGATCGCCGGCCAACCGAAGAAATCTCCACAACCATCGCCCCAACTCGCGACTTTCAGGCGCTACTGACTGGTGTCAGCTACTGGCCGGAGCTCGACCCATACTATCTTTGGCACTCTACCCAGCTGCGCCCGCCCGGCAACAATCTACCTGGCGTTAAGGACGATGTGATTGATAGCTTAATTGCGGAGATTGAAGCCGAGTCGTCGTTGGCGGTGCGCTATCAGAAGATTGACCAAGTTCATGCCCGATTAGCCGAGCTAGGGGTGGCGAAAATTTTGGAACAAGTTACAAAAACTGTTCACATCATCAGAAATATTGTTCCGGCCGAGCCGTGGCTGCCTTTGGGTGAGCGCGACCGTTGGCAAGCGATTGATCAGTGGCACCTAAAGTAGTGAACTGACCCGAGGTTTCTGGTAAAATTCAGGAGCGCGCGTGTGGCGGAACGGTAGACGCGCTGGATTCAGGTTCCAGTGTCCGCAAGGGCGTGGAGGTTCAACTCCTCTCACGCGCACGGCTCTTTTGCGCGAGTGGTGAAATACTTCTCTTCGAGGCATTTTCACTACTGGCATTTATAAGCGCGAGTGGTGAAATTGGTATACACGCAGCCTTGAGGTGGCTGTGGGGGCAACCCCGTGGAGGTTCAAGTCCTCTCTCGCGCACAAATTTGTCGACAGCGTCGGATTTTCTCTGGTACACTGGGCGGGATGACCGCGCGGACAAAAATTGGGCTGTACGTGGTTTTAGCACTACTTTCACTGGGCGCTATTGTGATTGTTTTGGGCCCAGTGCTTTTTGCCAGCGTTGCTTACCCATTACCAGAAAAACATCGGGCATCGTTAGCGAAGTGGACCAACGAATACTGTACGAATATTGCCACACCGAACTTTTTGTCGGCGCTTATTATGGTTGAGAGTGGCTGGAAAGAAGGCGCTCGTTCCTACGCCGGGGCGATTGGGATGACCCAATTTATTCCCTCCACCGCCAATTCGGTAGCCAAAAGGCTGGGAGTTTCCCCATTTACGCCAAACGACTTAACCACTAATCCCGACATGTCTATCCGCTTCGGAGCTTACTACATCTGCACCCGAATTCAGGACTATGGCGGCAATGTGCGCAAAGGTTTAATTGCCTACAACGGCGGCGGCGGAGCGGTGCTAGCGTACGAGCGCGGCACACCGATTCGTTCGACAGTTGGTTACGCCGAGAAAATTTTAACAATTGAAAAAGCCTACAATACCATCTACGGCGAGTGGTGGAAGCAGCTTGATGCTGCTGGCAGCGGCGAGACTTTTGAGATCAAGCCAAAGAGCGATATCTCGCTGTTGCTGACAATCCCAATTCTAGATTTCTGGCGGGGTCTGCTCTCCGCCCCAGTGGCTGAAGCGCCGGCCGAAACAACTGAGCCAACAACCGGCAGCGCTGGCAACATCTGGCAATTCTTCCTACCGGGCAATTAGATGAATGTTGAGCAGTTGCGCCAGAAATTTTTAGATTTTTATCAACGACATCACTATGTTCGTTTGCCGGCAGCGTCGTTAATTCCGGAGAATGATCCATCGGTGCTGTTTACTACCGCCGGGATGCAGCAATTCAAACCGTTCTACACCCAACCCGAACTAACCAAACACCATGCCGTGGCGACCGTTCAGCCGGTGATTCGAACCTCCGATATTGCCGAGGTCGGTGATGCCACGCACCTCACTAATTTCGAAATGCTCGGCAACTTCCGCTTTGGTCAACACGATTCCTACGCCATGAAGGAAAAAGCCATTGATGAGGCCTGGGAGTTTGTGACCAAGGAGCTGAAGGTAGCCAAAGGGCGAATCCACGTGACTGTTTTTGAAGGCGACACCCAAACGCCGGCCGATGAAGAGTCCGAGAAGATTTGGAAAATTCACGGCGTTAAAGTTGTTAAGGCTAACCGCGAGGAAAACTTTTGGGGGCCCACCGGCGATGAAGGGCCGTGCGGACCAAACACTGAAATCTACGTTGATGGTATCGAGGTTTGGAATTTGGTTTTCAACCAGTTCTACTGCGACAAAGACAAAAAATATACGCCGTTGGAATTTTTTGGCTTAGACACGGGCAGCGGCCTGGAGCGTCTGGCCGTTACCTTGCAGGGAAAAAGTTCAGTTTGGGAAATCGAGCCGTTCAAAGGTTGGGTAAACTACACCGACCCAACCAAATTGCACGAAAGCCGGATTATTATTGATCATTTGCGAGCCACGATTTTCATTGCCAGCGCCAGCGTTGAGCCGAGCAATAAAGGCCAAGGCTATGTCTTGCGCCGGTTGATTCGCAAAACCGCCTTTTTGGTCAGTCAGCTTGCTCGCGGCTTCGATTGGACGGTAGCGATTTTCCATATCCACAACTACTACGCCGGCCACTACCCGCTAGAGAGCGCTGAAAAAATTACTGGATTAGTGGAAAAAGAGCGAGAAGCGTTCCAGAAAAACCTCGCTCGGGCGACTAATTACTTAGAGCGGTGGCTGGAAAAAACTACTGACAAATCCGAAAAAGTCGTGACCGAACTGGCTTTCTACATGTACGAGTCGTTTGGTTTCCCGAAGGAGTTGGTACTGGAGCACTTGGTTAGCTTAGGTCATTCGGTGGACTTGAAACATTTCGAACAACTCTTTGCCCAGCATCAGGATGTTTCCCGAGCCGGTTCGGCTGGACAGTTTAAGGGCGGATTAGCCGACCACAACGTGCAAACCATCAAACATCACACCGCTCACCACTTGTTGCTTGCCGCTTTGCGGGAGGTGCTGGGACCGGAAGTCCATCAGCGCGGCTCCAATGTTACCAGTGAACGGCTGCGAATGGATTTTTCGTTCGGCAGCAAAGTAACGGAGGCCGAGCTGGAAAAAGTCGAGAAAATTGTCAACCAACAAATCAAAGCCAACCTGCCGGTAACGCGCGTTGAGATGCCGCAAAAAGAAGCTTTGAAATCAGGAGCGTTAGCGGAATTCGGTCAAAAATATGGTGATATCGTTTCGGTATATTCGATTGGGGACTTTTCCAAAGAGCTCTGCGGCGGCCCTCACGTCAAAAGTACTGGCGAACTAGGAAGATTCAAAATCCTTAAAGAAGAAGCTTCGTCACAAGGTGTCCGAAGAATCAAAGCTGAACTGTCGTAACTGCTTTTCCGACCAGTCGTTCTCTGGTAGGCTCATAAGAGATGGGAATCTTCGGAGGGAAGAAAAAACGACAGTCTAATTGGGCAATTTCATTGGATATTGGCACCGAGTTTGTTAAAGCCCTGGTTTTTGAAGTAATTGACGGCCGGGGCTATGTCCGGGGCGTTGGGCGAACCCGCCAACGACTCTCGGATATGCAAGGTGGCGGCGTGACCGATATCCATGGCGTAGCCAAAAACTGCGAAATGGCGATCGAAGAGGCCGCTAACCAAGCTCAACACCTACCGACCCAAGCGATTATCGGCATTGCCGGCGAATTAGTAAAAGGTACAACTAGCACCATTAAAATCCGCCGGGAAAACCCATCCGAGCAGATCCAACTGTCTGAGCTACAAGATATTGTTAATAAAGTTCAAGCCGAAGCATTTCGCCAAGCCCGGGCCGAGTTGGCACTGGAAACCGGCCAAGACGAAATCGATGTCCAGCTAGTTAATGCCGCTATCGTTAACGTGATTATCGACGGTTATAAAGTTTCCAATCCCATGAGCTACCAGGGCAAAGAACTGGCTGTGGGGGTCTACAATTCCTTTGCGCCAATTGTGCAGCTAGGGGCGCTGGAAACAGTGGTCAGCGAGCTGGGCTTAGAGCTGCTGGCCGTGGCGGCCGAGCCGTACGCAGTGGCGCGTTGTCTCGATGAAGAATCCACCGATTTCGCGGCGATTTTTATTGATATCGGCGGTGGTACTACTGATGTGGCAGTGGTACGCAACGGTGGCGTTGAAGGTACCAAGATGTTTGCGATTGGCGGGCGTGCCTTCACCAAGCGAGTGGCTACGGTGATGGGAAAAAATTTCCAAGAAGCCGAAGAATTAAAATTACAGTACTCCGCCGGCCAACTTGACGCGGAGAGTAGTGCCAAGGTCCAGAAAGGCTTGGAATCGGATAGTCACGTTTGGCTTTCAGCGCTACAAATTTCCTTAGAAGAATTCGGTGAATCCGACCTGTTACCATCAAAAATTTTACTCTGCGGGGGTGGTAGCAACCTGCCAGAAATTAAACAAGTCTTGGAAAGCGTTGGTTGGGTGAAAGACTTGCCGTTTGCCAGGGTGCCTGACGTTCAGTTCATCCATCCCGGCGACGTCGCCAACATGAAAGACGAAACCGGTAATTTGGAAGACATCTCCGAGGTAACGCCGCTAGCGCTAGCCAACGTGGGGTTAGATTTAATCGGTGAATCAAGTATCTTGGAGACGATGATGCGCAAAGCCGTAACGGGGTTGAAACAGTGATGGCCTACAAACCGGTCTACCTAGAACCAAGCGAAGAGATCACCTCAGTGATCGATAAGATTGCTCAATCGACCGACAAAGACATCGTTTTAGTGTTGGCGAAGAATAGCCCCCTTTTTCAAAGCCTAGTTAACTTAAAACTGCTTTCCAAAGAAGCGAAACGGTTAGGCAAAAACGTCGCTTTTGTCTCCACCAACAAAATCGGCCAAAGGTTGGCTAAACAGGTGGGAATTAACACCTACGCCACCATCGCTTCCCTACCGGCCGTGGCGGCTGCGACGGCCGCGCCAATCACTCCGGGCGTTCCGGACGAAGTAATCGGCGGCGTTAAAGTTCAGCAGTACGATCCGAACCGACAAAATCTCGAAGGACAAGTAGCCGGCGATCAGCCGACACTTGAGGATGCCGAACTCGAGGCAGGAGAATCGGATAGCCCAGCAGATGGGATTACCCAACCGGGTGAGTCGTTCGAGCCGGTGACGATTATCCCAGAAGAAATAACCAAAAAACCGGAAGTAGTGCCGAATGAACCTCGCGGTAGCGAGGAAGACTTGCCACCAGTCATTTCGCGCAGCGGTTTTTCGGTTCGTAAAGAAGTAAAAATTCCTTGGCGTTCCGTAGCGATTGGCGCTGGTATTTTTCTAGTAATTTGTTTGTTGGGCTACGTATTTGTGCCCCGCGCCAAAGTGGTTGTAACTTTTCCGGCGGAACCCTTAAGCGAAACTGTGGCCATTAGTGCCGTGACCGCCGCCGACACCCAGATTGCCAATACCGTTACTGGCAACAAACTACTGGTTAGTAAAGAAAAAACCAAAGCGATTACGGCCACCGGCAAGAAAGACGTCGGTAGCAAAGCTAGCGGCACCATCCCGTTCCGTAACTGTGAGGATTCAGCGTCGCATGCTGTAGCGGCTGGCAGTAAAGTTAGTGCTGGCGGCAAAACGTTTCTAACTAATAGCTTGGTGACGATTCCAGCTGGCAACTTTAGCGGCGGCGGTACCGTCTGTAATTCAACGTCTGTCAACATTGGACTAACCGCCGACCAAGCCGGTGAATCCCATAATCTGACAGCAGCAACTTTCACAATTAACGGACTGTCGTCACGGATTAGTGGGACTGGTAATACTAGCGGTGGTTTGACGAAAGTTGTGACGATATTAGCCCAAGATGATGTGGACACAGCAATTTTAGAGCTAAAAAAAGAAGCCATTGCGGAAGCGATAGCCGAGCTGAAAACCAAAGCCGTTGGTCAGAAACTGTTGGAAGACGGCATTTGGGAAACGATTAGCAAAGAGGGCGCCGACAAAGCGGTGGGGACGGAGACTGATGGCGCAACCGCCGCAATCACTATTGAATACGGAACAATTGTATTTGACGAAACAGTCGCTAATTCCCTTTTTGCCGCCGTATTTGACAGTAAAATCTCCGCTAGCCAACAAATTGTTTTTCCGGAAGACACCCCGCCAACTTATAAAACAGTCAAAATTGGCGACGACAAAAACAGCTTTGATTTTGAGATTGCCGGAACTGCCTATGTCGTACCGAAGATTGATAAAGCCGAGGTGGCCAAAAAAGTGAAAAATCAGTCAAAGGATGCGGTGGGTCAGATCCTAAAGGAGGCCTACGGTGCCGAAGCGGCTGAAGTAACCATTACCCCTGGCTGGTGGATCAACCGGCTGCCACTACTGCGCCAAGCAATTACTGTTGAATACGGATTTGTCCAAAAAGCTGAGGAAGCTGCTCCGCCAGCCGAGGGGGTAGCGCCGTAATGCGCTATTTGGGGCTTGATGTTGGTGCCCGCAGAATTGGCATAGCGGTTGGGGAAACCTTGGCGGCGGAACTAACCACTATTGAATCGCCGAAAGACAGCTCTTTTTACGATAACTCCGAGCTGGCCATTGGGGAGATTGCCCGACTGAAAGAGCTGGAAGAAGCGGACGCCATCGTGGTGGGCCTACCGGTAGACGAAGACGGTCAACCAACCGAAGAATCAAAAAAAATTACTGGCTTTTCCAAGAAGCTCGAAGCCGAGATTGGTTGTGCCGTTCACTTTGTTGATGAAACGTTAACTAGCTTTATGGCCGAAGAACTACTAACTGCCCAAGAGTTGCCGGCTCCGGAAGTGGCAAAACGGGTTCATCAAGCGGCCGCCCAGTTAATCCTTCAACAATATCTAGAAGAGCATGAAGCTATTTAAAGTCAGTGCCATTGCCTTGTTTGGGGTAATTTTAGCTTTAGGCGTGATTATGACATTGCTTCTTAGCGCTAAAGACAGTGAAGCGGCGGTGACCAAAGAAATCGTCGTGGTCTCTGGTATGACCCGCGCCGATATCGCCAAAACACTTTCGGAAGAAAAGTTAATTAAAAGTCAGTTCGCATTTTTTTTATACCTCAAAATGATACAAGCTAACGTATTGCCTGGGACCTACGAAATCGCCTCGACCGATTCAGCTTCGACTATTGCCGACAATTTAGCTCGGGCCAAGTTTAAAACCGCTGACATTACCATTATTGAAGGTTGGCGGGCCACCGATATTGAAACGTACTTGGTTGAGGAAAAGAAATTAGCTGGCGCGGTTGGTTTTGCCGCCAAAGCTGCTGCTTATGAAGGCTACCTTTTCCCCGATACTTACGAAGTGAAAATTGAAATTACTACTGACGAACTAATCGAACTGATGCGGGAAAATTTTAAAGACCGCACCAAAGATCTGACAATAACGCCGGAGGTAATTATTTTGGCATCAATTATTGAGCGGGAAGCGAAAAGTGACGGTGAACGGGCGGCAATTGCTGGAGTCTATGCTAACCGTTTAGCGGTTGACATGTACCTGCAAGCCGATGCCACCGTTCAGTATGCTAAAGGCGATTGGAAAGCGGTGACAGTGGCGGACTACAGCGATGTAATTTCTAAATATAATACTTATCTAAACCCCGGCCTCCCCCCTGGCCCGATTTGTAACCCCGGCTTGACCAGTATTAAGGCCGCACTGGAGCCAGCCGACCACGACTACTTCTACTATTTTCACGCCAAAGGCGAAACCTTTTTCTCTAAAACCTCAACCGAACACACCGCGAAAGTTAACCAATATTTCTGATGGAGCTCCCCTACCTAAGTATTTGGCACCTGTTAATTATCCCGGCCGCCTTTTTGTTTTATAGCCAGCCGGCTAAACGGCCGGAGTTCATGGCGGCAATGGCTACAATACTACCGTTATTATTGCTGGTACCTATCCTTTCCCAAACATTTTTTGGTCTGTTTATGCTTGGCCAAGGATTGTTATTTCTGGCCACGCAGGCAGTGGTAATTTTGGCGGTGGCGGTGTTGGCGTCGTACCTCTATGAGCAAGGCATCCGGCCAAAAATCGCCCACGCCCAAGGCACTCATCGGCACCGCTATCTACTTTTCTTGGTAGGAGTGGCTTTAAGCTTGCTAATGTTTGATGTGCTTAATCAACCGTTAATAGTTTGTTTGATTTTTGGCATGGCTATCAATCTACTCTTAGCTATCCGTTATTACCGCGATCAACTCAACGAAGTATTGTTCTCGATTCTCCTGATGGGGGCCTTTTATCTCTTTATCTACACCCAGATACTATTTGACTTGCCCGGCGAAACCAGCCGGTATTGGTTTAGTGATCAGTTATCTGGCAGCGTTCTGTGGGGAATTGGGGTAGAAAAAATTGTTGTTATTTTGCTCTACGGCGGCTTCTGGGGGCCGGTTTATATCGCAGCTAAAGATGTATTGGCAAAAAATTAAAAAACTTTGGCTGGCCGAGCCAAAAAAAATCGTTGTCGCTGCGGCGTTGTCGCTGACCGCCTTGATTGGACTACTGGTGTTGGTCTCCAGTACCGTGGCGCCTAAAGCGCGGCTGCTGGCTGGACAGACCGAAAAGATTAGCGTCGTTGAACCGCTAGTTGTTAAGTTCTCCTTGCCTGTCGCCCGACGGAAAGTGGTTGTGGAGATTGAGCCGGCAGTTGACTTTGAAATGCGCTGGAGCGGCGGAGTGTTTGGCCGCTTATCGCGGACACTGATTATCACCCCCGAGCTAAATTGGGAACCAAATCAGCAGTACCAAATTTCTTTTCAATCCGTTGGTGGTGCGGTTGGCTTTGGTGCTAAGCGCCACTCCACAATTTTTTTTGAATCCCTGGGCTTGCCGGAGATTGCCGAGGTCAGCGTTTCGGCAGCCAAATTGGTTCGTCCCGACGAGCCAATCACTGTTAAGCTTAGCCAAGATCCCGGCGAAATTGCCGAGTTTTTCTTTCTCTTCACGCCCCCAGTTGAGCACACCGTGCTCCAGAATGGCGCCGAATACCAACTAACCTTTGACCAGCCGCTCCCTCAAGGTTCAACTTACACGCTGGCCGTGGAGCGACAAGTAATCGACTATAACCCCGCGACCGAAGAAATCCAAAACCGCCTGGAGAAAGAGCCGGTTTTCCAGACCGATTTTACCACCGTCAGCCCAGTATTAGTCTCCAGCGTTATTCCTCAAGGCAGCTCCGTACTACCGACGACTGAACAGGTAAAAGTTGTCTTTAGCGAGGCGATGGAGAGGGCTTCCGTGACGCCCGCAATCAATCCGGCGCCGGTTGGCGAGTGGCAATGGACCGACGACCAAACGCTGACCTACCAAATCAGCGAGTTACTGCCGATTGATACGAAATATACCCTAACAATTGCGACTGGTGCTCGGGCTCAAAGCGGCAGTTTCGTGGAGAGTGACCAGGTATTTTCATTTTCCACCGTCGGGGCACTCCACGTCGTTAGCTCTTCACCGAAAAACACCGCCAGCGGTATTTCAATTAACAGTTTAATCGAAATTACCTTCGACCAGCCGGTTATTCAAGAGAGTGTTTTAGCAGCGCTGTCGATAGCTCCGGCGATTGACTACCAGGCCAGTTGGTCGGGCAGTACTCTTAGACTGTCGCTGAGCAGTCCTTTGGCGTACTACACTGGCTATCAAGTCCGTATTGCCGCCGGAGCCAAGCCGCAGTACGGCCGGCTGATGAGCGGTGATTATAGCCTGCGCTTTACGAGCGAACAGATTCGTCGGGTCTTGAACATCAAACTTGACTACCAAGACCGGCCACTCTCCTGCGAGGCGGCTGCCTTGAAGATGGCGTTGGCCTACCGAGGGATTACGGTCAGTGAGGGCGACATTATGGCACTAATTGGCTACGATCCAACAATTAAAAGTGGCGGTACTTGGGGTGATCCCGACCAAGCGTTTGTCGGCAATATTGATGGCAGCCAAAACTCCACTGGTTACGGTGTCCACTGGGACCCGGTGGCCCGCGCCGCTCGAACCTGGCGCAACGCGACAGCGTTCAGTAACTGGAGTGCAACACAACTAGCTTGGGAAATTGAAGCGGGTAACCCAGTGATTGTTTGGGGAGTGTTGGGTGGCGCCTACTTTGACCCTTGGACTACACCATCGGGTCGCTACATTGCCGCGTGGAAGGGTGAACATGCTCGAACGGTTATTGGTTATACTGGCTCCCCTACAAATCCAACCTCGTTTATTATTAACGACCCAATCAGCGGCCGCCTAACTTGGTCAACCGCCAAACTTTTAGCGGATTGGTCAAAATTTAATAACAGCGGCGTGGTAGTCTACTAATAGATGCGAAATCCGGCCATTATTTTTTTATTGGTTGTGACACTCGGCCTCTGTGCCGGAGTTAGCTACGTTTTTGTGCTAGCAAACAGCCAGGCCATTCCCGAGCCCGAGCCGACGATTTCCGTAACTCCTCCACCGGTTGTTAAGCCTGAGCCGGCACCAATTGCTACCCTACCTGATCGGATTGTTTTAGATGTGCCCTTCTATGTCCAAGCACCAAACGGTATTTGGGACGCTATTCACAATGAAACTTGCGAAGAAGCGGTGATTTTAATGATTCGCGACTACTACTTGAAGCAGAGCCTCACTAAAGAACAGCTAGAAGTGGAGTTGCAAAAATTTGTTGCCTGGCAAACCGAGCGTGGCTATAAATACAGCATCACGCTCCAACAACTGTCCGAGGCCTCCAGCGCTTATTATCAGTTTAGCGGCGCCGAAATTATCAGCGACCCGACAGTTGAGCAAATTAAGCAACTAATTGCCGCTGGGACGCCGGTAATTGTTCCAGCAGCCGGCCGACTACTAGCTAACCCGAATTTTACCCCGCCCGGACCGCTCTACCATATGGTAGTAATTAAGGGCTATGACCCGGAAGGATTTATTACAAATGACCCGGGAACCCGTAGTGGTGCCGATTTTTACTATCGTGAGGATAATTTAATGAACGCTATCCATAACTGGAACCAAGATAATATTCTTTCAGGAGAGGTGGCAGTGATGGTATACAACCAGTAATCGATTAGAGATATACTCTAATCGTCACTTTTGTGATTGATTTTCTCGAAGCCTTACCCTAATATTCAAACACAATGTTAAATCGACTTTTTGGAGCCTTTTCGCATGATGTAACAACGGCTCTGGCCGTTGTTAGCTCTAGCGAAAAAACATTTGGTGGTGGCGATGCTTAATCGCCTATTTGGAGCCTTTTCGCATGACATTGGAATTGATTTAGGGACTGCTAATACCTTAGTTTACGTTCGCGGTAAGGGAGTAGTGATTAACGAGCCGTCAGTGGTGGCCATTAACCAGAAAACCAAGCAGGTGTTAGCCATCGGGCATGACGCCCAAATTATGGTGGGCAAAACCCCCGGGCATATCGTCGCTACTCGGCCGTTAGTGAACGGCGTGGTGAGTGATTTCGAGGTAACCGAGCAAATGCTCCGACACTTTATAGACCGCGTTCACAAAGAAGGCTTTTCCTTATTGCCCCGTCCCCGGGTGCTCGTAGCCATTCCATACGGCGTTACCGAAGTAGAGCGTCGGGCGGTCGAGGAAGCAACTATTAACGCCGGTGCCCGCCAAGCCTTTCTTATTGAAGAGCCGGTCGCTGCGGCGATTGGTTCAAAACTGCCAATCCAAGAAGCAACCGGCAACATGATTATCGACATCGGCGGTGGGACAACTGAAGTGGCAGTTATCTCGATGGGGGGAATTGTCGCTTCGCGGTCGCTGCGAATTGCCGGCGATGAAATGAACCAAGATATCATCGATTTTGCTCGCGACAACTTTAATATGCTGTTGGGCGAGCGCACGGCTGAGCGAATAAAAATGGAGATTGGCTCGGCCTTTCCCCAGAAAGAAAAGTTAGAACGACCAATGCGCGGACGCGACTTAGTTACCGGCTTACCGAGGGAAGTGATTATTAACGACGAACAAGTCCGCCAAGCAATTAATCGCTCGGTTGGGGCGATTATTGAAGCAGTTAAGGCAACAATTGAAGAAACCCCACCCGAGTTGGTGGCCGATATAATGGAGCGCGGTATTGTCTTAGCTGGCGGTGGGGCGTTGTTGCGCGATTTAGACTTACTTATTTCCCAAGCCACCCAAACAAAAGTTTATATTTGTGACGACCCCCTGACCGCTGTGGCGCGGGGCACCGGCGTAGTTCTGGAAGATTTAGAAACTCTGGAAAGTGTCCTACTAAGTAGCGCCTTGCGAAAGTAATGTCGCGTCGACGTCAGCGATTTTGGGTAATTGTTGGCCTTATCACCCTGTTTATTTTGGCTCAATTTGCGTTTTTTACGCCAACTCGCGAGTTAGCCCGACAGGTGGTTGCTAAGCCAGTAATGATCGTTGCCGGCATTGGTCAAAAGTTCAGCGACACATTGGCACTTATTGGTGCCATTCGCCAGCTCTCAAGAGAAAACTCCCAACTTCGCGAGCAAACAATTACCCAACTAGCGGAAATTGCCGAGTTAACTAACGTCAAGAATGAAAACCGACAGTTACGGGAAGATCTCAATTTTAGCAACCTCCATCCAGAGCTGTCGCTACTGCCGGCCTCGATTATCAACTACTCGCCGATTGGTTCCTATCAAGCGCTAACTATCGATAAAGGTAGCCGTGATGGTATTAAAGAAAATCAGGCGGTCGTTTCGTCCGGATTTCTGATTGGCAAGGTTAAGAATGTGGCTGAATCCACTGCCGAGGTTTGGCTGCTGACCAATCGTAATCTGGCGACGCCAGTCACCCTGACGGGTAGCCAGGTTACAGGAATTCTCAAAGGCGGAATACGCGGGCTAGTGGTTGATAACATCCCAGTTGATACAGTAACTACTTCCGGTGAGATCGTCGTTTCTTCTTCACTTGAGGGTCTTTACCCGGCCGGTTTAGCGATCGGCCAAGTTGAGGAAACAATCTCCCAAAAAGAGGAAATTTTTATCGCGCTACGGATTAGCTCGCCGGTCAACGTTGCCAATATCCGGACAGTCTTCATAGTTAGATGAGTAAGTTACTATCTCTTTCGTTCGCTACGCTCACGAAATGAATTCACCAACTCTTTCGTTCACAATGTTCACTAAATGAACCGGTTCTTTCTCTACCTTATTGCCGTGGCTAGTGCCATCTTAACGCTTGGCCTTTCCGGTCGGTTAGCTATCGACCACCAATACTCGCTAGATATTATTGTTATCGTCCTTTGGCTCTACTGTTGGCTAACCAACCTGGAGTTGGCGCTACTTTTTGCCTTAACTGCCGGAGTGGCACTAGATTTTGTGTCGTTTTTGCCGTTCGGTATTTGGACGGCCGTGTTTTGCGCAATGGTCCTGGGGATTAACTGGTTGCGCGAACGCTATCTGACCGTTTCCTCACTCTGGCAAGCCATTCTGACTCTAGCGGGAGGGACACTGTTCTACCACTTAGTCGTTGGAATAATCATTCAAGCCTTCTATCCCTACCAAGTGTTGGTCAGTGTGCTATTGAATGTCGTTGTTGGTTCCCTACTATACTACTTGCTAGTCATCCGTTTTCGGTTTCTTCAGCGGTGGCGGGGGCAGCAACTGTCGTGATGGGAAAAAAACTATTCGGTTACATCCAACAACTTTACTTCTGGTTTATTAGCTTAGTTAAAGCTGTCGTTGCTGCCGGTCGGCCACGATCCAGTGATACTGGTATTTTTGATCCCTACGTCCCGCTGGGATCGCTCCGGCAGGTCGGTAACGAATTTCAGCCAGAGCTCTCACCGAGCAGCGACATTAACCAGTCGTCGTTTGAAGACGTGGCCGAACCAAAGCGGGGATTCACCGTTTTCAAGTTAGCGGTACTGCTAACCGTTGGGGTGCTAGCGTTTCGGTTGGTATTGTTGCAGATTACCCAAGGACAAGAGAATTTTCTGCTGGCAGAAGGTAACCGCCTAAAAACCACCCCGGTACTGTCGGCTCGGGGTCTGCTTTACGACCGTAACGGGGTAGCGCTAGTGCAAAATGTGCCGAGTTTTTCGCTAGTATTGCGACCGAGCGAGCTACCCCGTCAAAGTGAAGAGCGCCAACAAGCCATTCAAAAAATTAGTAACGAATTGGGCCTACCGCTGGACGAACTCCAAAAGACCGTTGAGCAAAACAAGACTCGAGAAAGCGTAATCTTGAAAGATGGTTTGACCCGAGATGAAGCTTTAATTAGCGAGCTGCAGTTGGAGGGGGTATCTGGCATTGAGTTGGCGACTACACCAGTGCGTAACTACGCCACAATCACCAGCCTTAGCCATATTGTCGGCTATGTGGGTAAAATTACCGTTGAAGAGCTTGAGCAGCGCCGGGAGCTACTACCGATTTCTTATATTGGTAAAACGGGCGTAGAAAAGAATTACGATTGGGTTCTTCAGGGAATCCCGGGAGTTGAGACACTAGAAGTTGACTCAGCAGGTCGGGCCATCCGGTCGATTGGTGTTCAACCAGCGCAAGTTGGTCGATCGCTATTGTTAACTATTGATGCTCCACTCCAGCAGCTGGCTGCGACAGCGCTGTTAGATTCAATCGTTAAGAATAAAGCCACGAGCGGCGCTGCGGTGGTGCTGGATGTTCGTACTGGCGACGTGCTGGCCATGGTTAGTGCCCCATATTTTGACAACAACGTCTTTTCACCCAACAGCGATCCGCTACTACGCCAAGCAGTTCTGGCCGATCCCCAGTCACCACTATTAAATCGGGCAGTGTCCGGCCAGTACCCCTCCGGCTCGACGATTAAGCCGGTCGTGGCCGCCGCTGCATTGCAGGAGGGGGTAATCTCCGAGCAAACGAAAATTGACACTTCCGAAGGAAAAATTACCGTTGGTCCATGGACTTTTCCGGACTGGCGGGTACATGGCTTGTCGGATGTTCGTCAGGCGATCGCCGAAAGTAATAATATTTTCTTCTACACAGTGGGCGGCGGCCACGGCAATATCGCTGGTCTAGGGGCGACTCGGTTAGGGCAATACCTGCGCTTGTTCGGTTTTGGTGAACGTCTGCGGATTGATATCTCCGGAGAGGCTAAAGGCTTAGTGCCAACACCAGATTGGAAAGAACAGACCAAGAAGGAGCGCTGGTACATTGGTGATACCTACAACTTGGCAATCGGCCAAGGGGACTTACTGGTAACACCCTTGCAGCTGACCGCTGCCACGGCCGCCATTGCTAATGGAGGGACCTTATTTGAGCCAAAAGTTGTAAAGAAGTACTTAGCCACCGATCAAGCCAATACGGAAGATATCGCTAACCGGGTAATCCGGGACAATTTCATCAACCCTAATGTTTTACGGATTGTTCGGGAAGGGATGCGTCGAGCCGTTGAAAACGGCTCAGCCCGATCGTTTCTGAATTTACCAATCGAAGTGGCCGCCAAGACCGGAACGGCTCAATTTACCGTGGCTAAGGATCGCACACACTCTTGGTTTACGGCATTTGCACCATATCAAAATCCGGAGATTGCGGTTTCGGTGATTATTGAAGGCGGTGGAGAGGGGTTCTCCGTCGCTGCGCCAGTGGTAAAGAATATTATTGAGCAGTACTTCCATTTGCCGCTCACCCCCATCGTTCCAGCGGTTATCATCGAGTAGTTTGTGTATTTATCTAAAAAATATTAAGAAGTGGCAGTATTTATACGGCCAAGGGGCTGTTATTTTTTGTATTTTTGTATAAACATTAAAAAGTGGGGGAGTAAATAATGTCACCAATTCTTGCTAAACAACTACATAGTCAACTAAAACAGGTTTTTGCCAAAACCTTTGCCATTGTCGACAAAGACGGCCACATTATTGGTGGTTGTAGTGACTTCTCGAAGATTAGTAGTTTCCATTTTTCGGAAGGGATTAGTCAAGCTAAAGACTCAGTCCGGATTGATAGCCACGACCACCTACTGGGATTACCAGTCTACTGGGAGGGTAACTTTTTCGGGGTGGTGGTTACTGAACTAACACTCGAAGATATCCAAACCACTCAAATCATTATCTCCATGGCCCAACTGGTGGTTCAGCAGTTTATCTCGGCCAATAAGCCCCGACCCGACGCCGTTGACTTACTCTTAACCCGCCTGGCCTACCGTCCAGAATCCATTGACGAAGACGAGCTGGAGCAGCAGATGGCCGCTCTCGGATACCGTCTCGATGTTCAGCGCACGGTTGTCGTATTTGAGCTAACCGGGTTTTGGGATAATTATCTCCACACGGCCGGCGAGCCCTTGGGCGAGAAAGACAGCCTGATTGCTTCCAAGAAACGCGACATTGAACTGGGGTTGCGCAGCTTTTTCACCAAAAATCCCGATAATGTCGTTGGCTATATTGGGAACGATACTTTCTTGGTTCTGAAAGACCTCTCCACTACCGACTACGAACGTTTCTGTCACCTAGTTACCACCCATTACCGCGACATTACCGACTCGCTAAAAAACGTTTATATCACTAATGTTTCCATTGGCATTGGCTCACCAGCCAACTCCCCAGACGAGCTAATTGGCTCTGCTAAAGAAGCGCTCCAAGTATTGGAGATCGGTAAAAACCTCAACTCCCAAAGCCACGTCTACCGGATTGGTGAGCTGGGCGTGTTGCCACTGCTCGTTTCTAGTAACCCTAAACAAAAACGTGACTATGCCGATAAAGTTTTAGCCAACTTAGACGCCGAACTCACTGAAACACTAGAGATGTTTCTGCAGGATAGCTTAAACTTAACTAAAACAGCCGAAAATTTGAAAGTTCATCGCAACACCGTCATTTACCGACTCGACAAAATTGCCGAAAAAATTAACCGCGATCCCCGTCAATTTTCCGACGCTGTCGAGCTGCATCTGGCGCTACTCTTCCGCCGAGTTTTCGGTGACAAACCAAAAAGCTAAGTCAGACGTTTGGAGACAATTTTAATCATCTCACCTGGCGTGTGGTACGACTTAACCAGGTAATCAACCGCTCCCAACGACAATGCTAGCTGGCGGTCCTTATCGGTCTCTTCGCTGCCCAAGTTAGTTAGAACAATCACCGGGATATCACGGGTTTTCGATGAGGCTTTGAGCTTTCGCAACACCTCGAATCCATTCATTCCAGGCAGGAGAATATCGAGCAGGATTAAATCAGGACGATTTTTCCTGACTTGCTCCAGAGCATCGTTGCCGGTTTCAGCCACATCCAACGCCAGCGGCTCCTCCAAAAAAGCTTCTTTGTATAAACTAACCAATAACGGCTCGTCTTCAACTAACAATATTTTTTTCCGGATCATCTGAAGGCATATTAACAATTGTCATTATTACATCAAGAGCAAATTTGTGAGTTACTACATTCGTTCTCTGCCGGCGGCGACAGGGAAGGTAATGGCAAAGGCACTACCACGCTTTGGGCGGCTCTTAACGTTGATCTTACCGCCCTGTTTTTCTACGAACGACTTAACAATGTATAGCCCCAAACCAGCACCCGGCTCTCGAGTATTAGCTGCCCGGTTGGTGCGATGGAATTTTTCAAAAACGCCGCCCAAATCCCGACCGTCAATACCGATTCCCGTGTCTTTTATAACAACAGTTACCTTATCTTCTTTAGTCAGCTTCTCGGAAAAGTGTTCGAAACCGATACTAATTGACCCTTTGTCGGTGTACTTAATGGCGTTATCAACGAGATTGGCAAAAACCTGTTCTAATCTTATCGGGTCGGCAATAACTGTGGTTGTAAAGGGTGGTAGTGTCAACTGGATGGTCAGGTTTTTCTTTTGGGCCTTTTCTTTAAAGTCGTGGCAGACTTTTTCAATGACGTTGGTTAGTTGCATTGGTTGCAGGGCAAACTGCATTCGGTCCTCATCGAGTCGAATGACTTGCAGCAGGTCTTCGGCTAACCGTACCAGTCGTTCGGTCGCTAAAGACGCATTGGCTAGGTAGAGCTGTTGTTTTTCGCTCGGCGTGTCGAGGGCTTTGTCCAAGAGGCTCAAGTACCCTTTGACGGCGGTAATTGGGGTGCGCAGCTCGTGGGTGGCAATGGAGATAAACTCGTTTTTGCGCTGCTCCAATTCTTTACTGTGGGAGATGTCCCGGACCAGGATAATCACCTGCTCAATTGTTCCCTGTTCGTCACGCAGAAATGAACCAGAAACGGCTAGCCAGCGCAATTGCTTGGAAGGTGTTGTTACTTGTCCATCTACTAAAAAACCGCTTTGATTGGGGTTACTTTGGTGGGTGTCAATTAACTCTTGGAGCCAATTCGGCCGATCAACAAAGCGGAGAACTTGATCGTAAGTTTTTCCTTGGGCGTCCTTGGGCGCAAACCCGGTCATTCGTTGGAGAGGCCGATTCCAAATAACCACCCGTCCTTCGGCGGAGAAAAGTGCTAACCCTTCGCTCAAATTTTGAGTTAACGATTGGATTAATTTTTGCTCACGCGCTAATTGTCGCGATACTTCCAGCTGTTGTTCCAACAGTCCAATAATACCGGCGACAAAGTGCAGGAAACGGCGATCTTCATCATCGAGTGATTCTGGAGATAGAATTAGTAAATCTACCGGTGTCTCGGGGGAAATAGCTATCCGAAGCTGGCAAATTGACTTAATGGCTGGGCGGTTATTGCTTATCCGTAGTGGGCGGGGAAACTGCCGAATAATTAAACCGACCGGTTTATCTGCCAGCTGTTTCATTAAGACTCTGTTAACTTTTTTATTGGATGGTGATTTGCTGGTATAGAGAATGGTACCGTTGCCCGGCTCGATAATTTTTACTACCCCACTCTTTAGGGAGCGGGCTAAGATTGTGCCAAAACGGGGAAAAAAACGTTGATGGTCAGTAGGGTCGCAGCTAGATATTAACTGCAGTAGCTCGAGACGATAGTAGTTTTTTTGGGGAACTTCGGCGCCATGTAAGCGCGCCAACCATTGCTCCCACAGCTGCGATGGTCGAGACTTTATTTGCTTCATCGGCATCAGGTTACACCTTTTCCTTTTACTTAGCCTTAACCCAGTTGCTATTTTCCCCTAACATTGCTGAGTAATTTTAGATAATCCTACAAGGGCAATTAGACTTGACAATTCGGGTGGGGTTGTTAAGATTTTTCTGTCACTAAATTAATAGTCATCCGGCGTATTTTTTTATTTCTACTACGATGACAACCGAGGAATATGGCGAAGAAAGATATACTTGTAACACAGGAAGGGCTTGATAAATTACAGAACGAGCTCGACGAACTTATCAAAGTCCGCCGGCCCGAAGTGGTTAACCGCATTAAAACGGCCAAGGAATTGGGCGATTTAAGTGAGAATGCCGAATATACGTCTGCCAAAGAAGACCAGTCGTTTATCGAAGGGCGAATCCAAGAGATTGAACAAACCCTAAAGCACGCCAAAGTGGTCTCCGAGTCGCATACTGGCGCTATCAGTATCGGCTGCCAGGTCACAGTACTGGTTGAGGGCGATAAGGAAACATTTGAGCTGGTTGGTCAAACCGAATCCGATCCAGAGAACGGCAAAATTTCTGTCGATTCACCGGTGGGACTGGCCCTGCTTGGGCATATTGCCAAAGACAAGATCAAGGTAGAAACCCCGGACGGCGCCATTACCTACGAAGTTCTGTCGGTAGATTAACCTGGAACTTTCCCAGGGGTTTGCTACACTTTGACCATGCTTGACATCGGTCTAATTCGCCAACAATCAGACACTGTTCGCCAATCTTTAGCCAAGCGCGGCTTAAGCGAAAAAGCCGTTGACGAGCTACTGGCTCTGGACGAACTGGCTCGTAAAACCATTCAGAAACTAGAGCTATTCCAAGGCGAAAGTAACCGACTTTCTAAAACTAAAGAGTCGGCGGTTAGTCATAGGGAAGAGCTAAACAAACTAAAAGACGAACTTACCAACGCCAAGAAGAAAGCCGCCGAAACCCAGCAGCGTCTTCACGTTGCTTTACTGAAACTGCCAAACGTGGTGACCGACGATGTTCCAGCCGGCTCGGCCGATAAAAATAAGGTTCTAGATCAAGTTGGTGACGCGAATAGTTCAGCCAAACCGGCGCACGAGCAGCTCTTAACAAAATCTGGACAGTTAAATCTGCCGATTGCGGCCGAGTTTTCCGGTAGCCGCTACCGCTACCTGATCGGCGAGGCGGCACTGATGGAGCGACGGCTGATGGATAAGGCGATTGCACTAGCACAAGAAAATGGTTTTCAGTTTGTGCTACCGCCGGTGGTTGCCAAAGAAGAACTGCTCACAGCCGCTGGTTTCTTCCCGGCCGGTAAGGACGATACATTTTCACTTGGTGATGGCCAGTATCTTTCTGGTACTTCCGAACCGTTACTCTTAGCACTGGTCGCCAACCAAAAAATTACCAAAAACCAGCTACCAAGGCGTTATGTCGGATTTTCAACCTGTTTCCGCAAAGAGGCTGGCTCCTACGGCAAAGATGTTCGGGGAATGTTTCGCCTTCACCAGTTCGACAAAGTGGAGCTAGTTTCAATTGTTAGTCCCGAAGACTCTGAAAAAGAACATCAGTTCCTAATTTCATTACAGAAAAAATTCGTCGAAATGTTTGAGCTACCTTACCAAACAGTACTGCTCGCCGCCGGTGATCAAAGTCAAACATCGGCCAAGCAAGTGGATTTAGAGTGTTGGTTCCCCTCACAGCAGCGCTATCGCGAAACTCACTCGGCCAGCAATTGCACTGACTATCAGTCGCGGTTACTCAAAATTAAAGTTAGCTCCCAATCGGGCAACGAGCTAGCTCATACTTTGAATGCAACGCTAGCAACAGAGCGCCTATTACTGGCAATTATTGAAAATCACTCCGGACAAAATGGCGAAGTCAATTGGCCGGAGGAGCTCCAAAAGTAATGGGTTTACTTTCTAGGCTCTTTGGCGATGCCAACGCCAAAGAGGTTTCGCGCTACGATGACACAGCGGCGGCGGTGGCAGCACTGGAGCCGGAATTGGAGAAAGCTACAAATCAACAGCTTCAAGAGCGATCGCTGCAGCTAAAAAAAACCATCAGCGACCAGGCCGAAAAAATCGTTGCCGAAACTAGCGCTATTGACGATTCGATCCTCCAGAATAAGCAGCGCAAAGAAGCGATTGTAAACTTATTAGCGCCGCATTTGCCGTTAGCCTTTGCTTTAGTTCGGGAAGCGGCCAAACGAACATTAGGACTGCGCCATTACGACGTCCAAATTATTGGTGGCTCGGTACTGCACCGCGGCCAAATTGCCGAAATGCAAACCGGCGAAGGGAAAACGTTAGTGGCCACCCTGCCGCTGTACCTTAACGCTCTAACTGGCTTAGGAGCACACCTCGTCACCGTTAATGATTACTTAGCCCGACGCGACGCTGGTTGGATGGGCAGAATTTACCACTTCTTAGGGCTGTCGATCGGGGTAATTGGGCCGGACTTTTCTTTTATTTACGACCCACACCAAACCAACGACCAGCACGACTGGCGGCTGCAACATCTCCGAGCCGCTACCCGCCAGGAAGCCTATCAAGCCGACGTTACCTACGGCACCAATAACGAGTTTGGCTTTGATTACTTGCGCGACAATATGGTTTCATCGGCCAACGAAATGAAACAGCGTCCCCATGTATTCGCCATTGTTGACGAAGTTGACTCAATTTTAATCGATGAGGCTCGGACGCCGTTGATTATCTCTTCTCCCTCCAACGAATCAGCCGATCTTTATCAGACATTTGCTGCCCTGGTCGGGAAGCTGGCGGTCGAACAAGATTACATTATCGATGAAAAAGCCAAGCGGGCGTCATTGCAAGAAAGTGGCATAAAAAAGTTGGAGACGCTGCTGGGAGTTACCAATATGTACGATCCGGAGAATACCCGGCTGGTTCATCACGCCGATGTGGCGCTCCGGGCCCATGCCCTTTACCGCAAGAACAAAGACTACGTTGTGAAGGGTGGGGAAGTAATAATTATTGACGAGTTCACTGGCCGAATGCTCCACGGGCGGCGTTACAACGGCGGCCTTCATCAAGCCATCGAGGCTAAAGAGGCAGTGGCGGTGCGAGAAGAATCGGTAACGTTAGCCACCATCACCTTCCAAAATTACTTTCGCCAATATTGGAAACTAGCCGGCATGACCGGTACGGCGGCTACGGAAGCCGAGGAGTTTTCGAAAATTTATCACTTGGAAGTTGTCTCAATTCCCACTAACCGACCAAGCCAGCGAACCGATGCCGCTGATGAAATTTACAAAAATGAGCAGGCCAAGTTTCAGGCAGTAGTTAACTTAGTCAAGGAGCGCCAAACCATCGGCCAGCCAGTGCTAATCGGAACTGCTTCGATTGCCAAATCGGAGAAATTAGCTCGGCTGCTGAAAGCCGCCAACATCCCCCATAATGTTTTAAACGCCAAACTTCACCAAAAAGAAGGCGAAGTAGTGGCCCAAGCGGGTTCACCGGGCGCAGTAACGGTAGCGACCAATATGGCCGGGCGCGGCGTCGATATTGTGTTGGGTGGGGCGACCCCGCAAGAGGGTGAAGACAAAAGTGCCTTCAAAGCTTGGGAGACCTGTCATCAGCAAGTACTGGAATTGGGGGGACTCTACGTTGTTGGTACCGAGCGGCACGAGTCTCGTCGCATTGATAACCAGCTGCGTGGCCGAGCCGGCCGGCAAGGCGATCCTGGTGTCAGCCGGTTCTTTGTTTCGATGGAAGATGACCTGATGCGAATCTTCGGCGGTGACCGGATGAAAGCCATCATGGAGCGCCTGAATATCCCTGACGATATGAGTATCAATAACAAACTACTCTCCCGTGCAATTGAGCAAGCCCAAGGCAAAGTGGAGACGCACAACTTCGATATGCGCAAACAGTTGGTTGAGTACGACGACGTAATGAATAAGCACCGCCAAGCCATCTACCGTCGTCGTTTCACGGTGGTCAGCGCCAAAACCCCCGACCACTTCGCAGCGATTCATCAAGAAATTTTAAGCTATTTCACCGAGTCCCAACCGGCCGCCTACCAAAAAAAGAGCGAGCAGTGGAGCGATGAACTACGTGCCCAAGTGGAGCGGACGGTGTTTCTCCGGGCTATCGACCTACTCTGGATTGAGCACCTGAAGAATTTAGAGGATTTACGCGACTCCACCGGCCTGCGGGGTTACGGCCAGCGCGACCCGCTAGTGGAGTATAAGCAGGAGGCTTACCGACTCTTTAACGAACTAAATGAAGCGATTAATCGCCAAGTTACCGACATGCTCCAACGGGTGGAGGTGCAAGTCAATCAGCCAGCAGTAACAACAGTGACGCCGCAACAAAAACAAGTGACTAATCGTGAAGCCACTGACAATAAAAAACTGGACTCGAAAAAGATTGGCCGCAACGATTCTTGTCCATGCGGCGCTGTCGATCCGGCGACCGGTAAAGTTTACAAATACAAAAAATGCGGGCTGGTTAACGCGCCGCATCACCGGGCCTAAGATGCCAGCGTGGGAGGGGCGTTTTCAACGGGCTGACAATCTACGCAACAACGCTAAGGTTGATGATGCAATTACTGAATATTTAGAGATTGCCCGCCTTGCCGAAGCAGACGGCGCTATGCCTTTAGCAGCTCGGGCCGTCCATTTGGCTGGGGTATCGGCAATGCAGTCGGTAATGAGTAGCGACTCAACGAAATTTCGCGATGCCCTAAAATATTTTCGAGCCGCCGAGCAAATGTTTAGCCAGGAACGGTCGCTTAGAGATTTAGGAAATCTCTACCGCGACATCGCCATGCTCCATGATCATACCGCGCTAACAACCCAGGCGTTGCCGTATTTCCAAAAAAGTATTGAGCTGCTGGAAAAAACCGACGCTATTTCAGAGTTAGCAATCACCTATGACAAACTCGGGCTACATTTTTTTAAGAAAAACGATCTCGACGCAGCGACCGATTATATCAATCGAGCGATGGAACTATTCAGAAGGGACCGGGGAAGCGGCTTTTTTCAAGCTACCGCTATGCTCGACTTAGCGCGGGTGTTGGCTAAAAAAGGCCAGTATCTTGAGGCAATGGATTGGGCTACCCAGAGTTTGAGCTGGTACGAAGCTGATCACGGCGACGAGCACTACGATCGGCGTCGCGCCCAGCTCTACGGGTTGCTTTCAATTCTTTATGACCAGCTCGGTGAAGACAAAAAAGCCCACGAGTCGGCGCAACAGTTCGAAAAGTTAGTTCGGGAGTTCGACATTGAAGCGGGCCGCGTACTCCGTCATGATTTGGAAGAAGTAATCCTATGAATTGTTTACTACGTAAATGAAACAAAAAATCCTGTTAATCTCTGGCTCCGCCCAACACGAATCGTTAAACGAGCGTTTCTTGGCAGTCTTTGAACGGCTGATTGGCGCCAACCCCGGCTTTGAACCAAAAACCATCCGGCTACGCACCCTGGACTTGCCGTTGTTTCTTGGTTACGAGACGTCGCGCGGTCAAGCAGTAGAGAAGTGGCGAGCAGCGGTTGAAGAAGCCGATGGCTTTGTTCTGGCGACGCCAGAGTACGACCATGCCCTACCAGCGGTGCTGAAAAACGCTTTTGAACATCTCGACGGCAGTAATGGGCTCGAAAACAAGCCGGTTTTACTGTTTGGCGCCTCGACCGGCCAGTTTGGTACTCTCCAAGCTCAACACTCTATCTACCCAATTCTGCGCACCTACAAAGCTTGGCTACTGCCGCACGAACTGTTCATCCCCCGGGGCGATAAAATTATCGACGGCGACGAGCGGGTAACTGACGAAAAAGTTAATCAACGGATTACCGAACTGACGACGCTGTTTTTGCGTTCGGTCGAAGTTTTGCGACAATTGCGTTAAGAGCGTAAGGAGGGGAATGTCTCGATTGGGGTCGTTTTGGCGCAAAGTTGGTCCCGGGATAGTCACCGGGCTAAGTGATGACGACGCTGCCGGCATCACGATTTATTCTCAAGTTGGTGCCCAAACAGGCTTCCAACTGCTCTGGACATCGCTACTAACTTTTCCGTTGATGGTGGCAATTCAGGAGATGTGCGCCCGGATCGGTTTGGTTACCGGGCATGGCTTGGCGGGAAATCTAAAAAAACATTACCCGCGTCCGCTACTGCTACTGTTGGTTGGGCTGGTTTTTGCTGGCAACGCATTAAATATTGGAGCCGATCTGGCGGCAATGGCAGCAGTAACCGAGCTACTAATTCCTGCACTGCCCCAGTGGTTTTACGCTATTATTTTTGCCGCTCTAATTATGGTCTGTTTAATCATCTTCTCCTACCGAGCGATCGCCAATACGTTGAAATGGATTGCTTTAGTGCTCCTTGCGTACTTGGTTATACCATTTATCACTAAAACCGACTGGTCTGCTGCACTACAGGCCACAATTGTGCCTAATCTTACATTTAATAAAGATTCGATCGCTCTAATTGTGGCAATCTTCGGAACAACCATCTCGCCTTACTTATTTTTCTGGCAGACCTCGATGGAAGTAGAAGATAAGCTTTCAAAGGTAAAGCGTTTTTTCTCCCGCTGGCTAGTCACAAAACATGAGTTAAAAGACATGGAACAAGATGTCACAACGGGAATGTTCTTATCTAATTTAGTGATGTGGTTTATTATTGTGGCTGCTGCCGTCACACTAAACGCTAACGGTGTTACCAATATTGAAACTGTACGCGACGCGGCCGAAGCACTCCGGCCAATTGCCGGAGATTTAGCATATGCTATTTTTGCAATTGGTATTATAAGTGTTGGTTTTCTAGCTATCCCGGTGTTGGCTGGTGCCAGCTCCTACGCTCTTTCCGAAACTTTCGATTGGAAGGAAGGCTTGGAGCGTAAGTTCTACCAAGCCAAACAATTCTACTGGGTAATTATTGTCTCGACTATCATTGGATTGATGATTCCGCTTTTGGGTATTCATCCGATTAAAGCCCTCATATATACCGGAATATTCTACGGTGTCACTTCGCCAATTTTAATTTACGTTATTCTTCATGTCGCCAACAATAAAAAATTAATGGGCCGCTATACTAATTCCCGCTTAAGCAATGTGCTGGGCTACGCGACATTTGCGATCATGTCGATCGCAATGGTGTTGCTGTTCGTTCTCTGAAATTGCCGTAGTATATAACAGATGAATGAAGTAATTCGGATTGGCCAAAATCCTCTCGTCTCCGCCCAGTCTAAGCCAACCAACATTCCGTTGATTGAGTTTAAGCACGCCAGCAAGGAGTATGCCAAGCGGGCGGCGGTGCGCGACATCAGTTTGGTGATTAACGAAGGTGAGTTTATCACTCTAGTGGGTCAGAGCGGTGTCGGTAAAACCACTTTAATTAAACTTTTATCGCTCCAAGAGCGTCCATCAAGAGGTGAGGTATATGTGGCTGGTCGTAATTTATCGGACTTGCGCGACAGTGAAGTGCCGTTTTACCGTCGCAAAATCGGCGTGGTGTTCCAAGATTTTAAGCTCCTACCCCAAAAAACTGTTTGGGAAAACGTCGCCTTTGCGCTAGAAGTCTGTGGCTTCTCCCAAGCTGATATTGAACGCCGGGCCGAAAAAGTGATTGATTTGGTCAATATGGGCCGGCGCAAAAATGCCTATCCTCACGAGCTCTCTGGCGGCGAGCGGCAGCGCGCCGCCATTGCCCGGGCGCTGGTTCACTCACCAAAACTCTTAATTGCCGACGAGCCGACCGGTAACCTTGACCCGGTGAACACTTGGGAGATTATCGAGCTACTTTATCGGATTAATCAAAAAGGTACGACGGTGATTCTGGCTACCCACAACCGTCAGGTGGTTGATCGCATTCAAAAACGGGTAATTTTAATGAAATCCGGCAAAGTCATCAGCGACCAGCGCGGCGGAAAGTACGTTATCTAAGATGTCGGAACAATTTCTAAGAATAGTGAAATTAGGTCTAAACAACTTTTGGCGAAACCGCTGGTTAACCTTCGGAGCAACCTTACTTATGACCTTAACACTTATGATGATTAGCTTTTCGTTGCTAGTCACCTATGTAGTTAGTGATGCGACCTTAGTTATTAGAGATAAAATCAGTCTAACAATTTATTTTCGTGACGATGCCGTACCCGATGATAAAATTACTACACTGTCCGATAGGATAAAAAATATTAGCGGCGTGCAAAGTATCGATTTTGTTAGTAAAGATAAAGCTCGTGAAATTTTCGGGCAATTTCCTATTGACGAAAATATTAAAGAACCAATTACGGCCGAGTTCAATCCATTGCCTCGAAGTTTGGAAATAAAAACAGCCGATGTCGAGAGATTGGAGCAACTACAGGGGGAAATTGTTGTGGCGGATTCCGAAAAAATTATCTGTAATGATTGTTTCTCGCTAAAAAGAAATCAGGAAATAATTGATCGTATAATTAGTGGTACGAAAGCTTTTCAGCAAGCCGGATGGTTGCTTAGTATATTCTTCGGGATTATCGCCCTCTTCAACATTTTCAACATTATCCGAATTACCATAACAGCACGTTCGGATGAAATAGAGGTAATGCGCTTCGTTGGAGCCTCTAACTCGTTTGTTAGGGGGCCATTCATTGTTGAGGGGATACTGTATGGGTTTTTTGCAACTTTCATTACGACTCTGGCATTGCCGTTGGTTACAAAAATATTTTCTTTAACTAATGCCGGAGGAAGTATTGGTGGCGCATTTGCATTAATTGGCACCGATATGTTTAGCTATGTTGCTGCCCACCTACCAGTACTGATAACGGTACAGCTGGTTATTGGTTTGGGCTTGGGGATTTTAGTTAGCACAATGTCAATTAGAAAATATCTGCGTGCATAAGAAGCGAAATCTGTTATTATTTTTTCGATGGTGAGGGAGAAAACAATGCACATGTCTATTGTAGTGATTCTAGCCTTTGCGCTACTGCTAGGGGGACTTTTTATAAGTCCACAAAATACTAAATCGTGCAACTCTACCTCTACCTGTAACGCTGAGCTACTAAATCTAAAAAAGCAAAGACAAGATGCTGAAGCTAGGCGTGACGCCAGTAAGAAACAGGCTCAGAATATTCAAGGTCTAATCAGTGATATCCAATCAGATATCAGCTATACAGAAGGCAGAATTGATAATACCGAACAGCAAATAACCATTACTAACGCCATATTGCAGCAACTTTCTTCTGATATTTCCGGGCTTGAAGCAAAACTATCTTCCGCATACGTCGGCCTGTACGAACTCTCCCGCGCATCAACAAGCGAGACAATACTGCAGACATCGTTGAATGACACAATCACCAGAGCGCAATATATCCAAGCAATTCAAACCCAACTTCAAAAAGAAATTGGTAATTTGCAACAATCTAAAACCGACCAAGAGCAGCAAAGAAAGAGCCTAGAAGAGCTTATTGCTGGGCTAGAAGAAGAACGATCCTCTCTGGCAACAAAAAAATCTCAACAATCATACTTACTTGCTGGTGCAAAAAGGGATGCGGCTAGCTACGCTAACCTAAGCGCAGAAATCCAAAGTAAAATAGCCGACGTAGAGAAGCGACTAAGTTTATTGATCGCACAAGCATCTTGGGGTAGTGACATCGTGTCCGTACAAGACCCAAGCTGGTATTACCGACAACTCGATTACCCGCAATATTACGTTCAACCAAACCCGAATTGCTACGACTGCACGATTGCTAAATATGGCTGCTTAATTACCTCATATGCTATGGTTTCAACCTATCACGGCACTAGGGTGACGCCGTTAGACATCGCCCAATACTCATCCGATAACTTCAGCTCGAATGGTTTTTTAATCAAACAGCCGCCGCTTCCCACCGGCTTATCTTCGGTTTCCACCAGTCCCGTTAACTGGTCAAGGGTTAACTCTGAAGTTGATTTGGGGCACCCCATTATCGCCAGCATCTACATACCAAGTCTTGGTGCTCCATGGAATCAGGACGGCTCCCATCACTTTGTCGTGATATATGGTCGAGCAGGTGGCAAGTACTTTATGCACGATCCACTGGGTCCTGGACGAAGCTACGCACTTGGTAACGTCCGATCAATGAAAATAATTCGCTAAAGTGATGACCGTCCCCAACGCAGTCTTAATCGGTTACGCCGTCTTTCTGTTTATCATGCTCGTTATCAACCTCCTCTACTTTTTTCAGGTCTTTAAGTACCGCTTGCCGGGCGACGCCTCGTTGGGCATATTGGCGTTTCATATCCTGCTAATCGCTGGCACTTTAGTAGTAAGTAGCTTGCTAATTCTCTAATGCCACACCTTATCCAAACCAATATAGACCACAACGACCCAGCGTTTCTGTATCTGGATCTTCACGAAAAAGAGGAGATTAAGATGATTATTCGCCACCATTGGGCCGGCTTTCTACCGATGATTGGGATTGTGTTGGCCATGGGTTTAGTGCCGCTGTTTTTGCTATTTGGCCTAAATATTGCCTTCACCGCCTCTATCGACCAGTTCCGGGGCCTAATTGTTGTACTTTTTTCCGGCTATATTGTTTTCCTGCTGACATTTCTGTTTGGGGCCTGGATAAATTTTTACTACGACATTATTTTCATCACCACCGAGCGAATTATTAATGTTGATCAAGAAGGCTTACTGGCTCGTAAAACATCAGAGCTATCTTTAAACCAAGTTCAAAACGTTTCGGCTGATGTTGCCGGTTTCTTACGAAGCATCTTTGATTACGGCGTGCTGGTAGTGGAAACGGCTGGCGGTGGCACCAGCGACGACCCGCACAAGCCCGGGAAACAGGGCTATTTCACCATTGTTGATGTGCCCGACCCCAACCGCATCGCTCGGCTGATTTTGGACTTGCATCGCGAGAATGAAGACAAAAAACTTCCTTAAGTTACTCCCCGTTCTTGTTGCCTTACTACTCCTGCCCTTATCCAGTGCCTTTGCCTCGTCAATTTTCAGCCTTAACAGCAACACAGTTGTCGACGATGATTTAGCACTTTTTCGCTACCGAACCATTCCCGGTATTTGGCAGCGCTCGGTTCATCAACAGTCATTAGTGAGTGCTGCCGAAAAGTTGGCTGACACAATTTATTACGTCGTCGAAATAGGCATCAACGACTACCGAATTATTTCGTCTGTGGACGGTTTGCGATTTGTTGATCGTTTTTCCAGCCAGCAACCAATCGCCCTGGCGCGGCTTGATAATGTGCTAATTGGGGCAACCACCGACCAAGCCGTTCTTTTCACTGGTACTGGCCAAACCGTCTTTAACTTGCCAAGTCATCCCTATGCCAACCCGCAAGAATACTTTGCCCAAACAAATCTCGGGGTTATTTTTTCCGTCATCGCTAACGGCCGCATTGACATATACCTTTTGAGCTCGTCCACCACCTCGCCGCGCTGGAGCCTTAGCTGCGCTACCGCTGCCCAGTACCGAACGCCGGAGCTACTAATCCAGTGCGACAATACTGTCTGGCGCTACCAAAACGGGGCGTTTGTAGAAATATTAAACGCCGTTAACTATCTCTCCGGCAGCGAGCAGCTGCGGCTGTGGCAGTCCAGCGCCACTAGCGATTTTTATCTTTATGACGGAGCGCTCACCGCCCTCACATTTTCCGACTGGCAACCCGGCGATACCCTGGAAGTAGTTGGGGACCGACTTTTTTACCGCAAAGCGACTGGGCTTTTTGAAGTAGCTTGGCGGCTATCCAACGTGGAAATTGCGGCCTTGCCCGAGCCAGGGGTACTACACAGCACCGACGAGAATAAAAAAGTCATACTGCAGACTGCGTCAAAAGTTTACTATTCGAAATCGTTTACCAGCTGGACTGAAACCAATCTTACGGGGACGTATCAGCTACATTCTTCAGCGAGTGGGTTAATTGCCTACTTACCGGAAGGCAGCGGCGCTTTCTACGAAGGCGTCCCCGGGGTGTTTAGCGAAATGGACAGCTCCTGGGCGGTCAGCTCGCGCATTAAAACCTTTGCTGACACGCCACAAGGCTTGCTGCTGGTGCTGCGCAATTCTTCAAACAACCCGAATGTTTATCGCTCTGCCGACTATCGCAGCTGGCAGCGCGTTACTATGCCCACGGCTGCTACCCATTTGGTGACCATCGGCGAAGCCCGAGCCTTGCCGGAGAACACTGCCGTGGAAGTAGAGGGAACCGTGACAGTTTTACCAGGCCTGGCTGGCGATGAGATAGTTTACTTGGAAGAAGGCTTGGCCGGCATCCAACTATTTTTAAGCCAATCCAAAGGCGAGTATTCGTTAACAACTTTTTCGACCGCTTCGGCCATCGGCAAAATTAGCTCTAGCGCCGTTGGGCGAATCCTGCTGGACGCCGCTAACACGATAATTGTAGGTGCGCCGGCGGCGGTAACTGATAAAGAATATGCTATTACCCAAGCAAAAAATCGTCGTGGCCAAACAGCGCTGGTGCGCGGCAGCCTTTCTGCACTGGCCACCGACTCCGGTACGCTCACCGATTCTAGTGGATCGATCAAACTGCATTTCGACGGGATAAAAACCCAATTCCAAAATGGCGACGTCATTTTAGTTCGAACAGTGGTTGACGATAACTCTTCGACCGACCAAGTAGAGGCGTGGTTTGCCGGCGGCACGGCCAAATTAATTACGGCCGCGCCAAAAACGGACGAAGAAACTGAAACCGTTGCCAAAACCACAAGCGCTAAATCGTCTGGCGGTACATCGGTTAGCTCGAGCAATGTCGCTCCAGTCGCTTCAGCTGTTCCGAGCGCGTCGCGTCCTATTGATGCGACAAAAGTTACCGACTCCACAAAAGTAGCCGGTGTCCAAAGTAATCAGTCATTGCCTGACAGCCTGGTGTTTGCCGCCGGTCTGCTGGCCGGCGCCCTAATTATCCGCGGCCGTCGCTTACAAAAATATTTTCAAAGTAATTGAAAAGCGCCCAGGTTGAAAACCTGGGCGCGGACAAAAGTTGGTCAGTTGCAAGAGGTTAACTCCCTCGGCTTAACTTTCCGAAAAAACTCGAGAGTCTGGTCGTGCTCCGGGCCGTTGCCAATAAGCGCGCGGACTATCGCTTCCGTAAGAGTTTCTTCAGCGTAGCGACGATCGCGCGGTGACTTCTCAACGAAGGAGGTGATTTCTTCGCGAAGAATTGTGGCAAAGCTTGAGGTTGGCATCGTCTGATGATCCTTCAATCTTTCCCCCAACCCGGCGTAAAGATCTTCCATTTCTTTATTGTTGGGTGCTTCGGCAAAATACCTTAGCGTATCAACAATTGCTTCTGGTGAGCGGTTGGCGAAACAAACAATCTGTAAAATGATCAATTCCTCCATGACTTTCCCTGCCGGAGGATTCCAGCGACTTCAAATACTATCCCTTTTTCGTTCGAAAGTCAATTACCCCCTCTGTTTTCCCAGGTTGAAACCCGCTACAATCGGGTCAATGTGGCAGCGATTTCTTCTGGCTTGGCGCGGCAATTTTGGACTTGATCAGCGTAATTTCCGATTCTGGCTGTTTAACCTGGGCCTTTTCCTGTTGATTGGTCTGTTTGTGATTTCCAGCAAGGGGGAATGGGGGACTTACCTGATGGTCGCGGTCTTAATGCTGATTAATTCAGCAATACTTTTTTCGCTGCGCGGGGGGATTACTCGGCTAGTGACGGCGATTTTGGCCGTCATGACCATCCTTAATGCCGTGACCTTTGGCTATTATTACTTTTCGTCAATTAGTATCCTAGTCTAGATGAAGCCTTCTTTAGTGCGGTTGTGGGAAATTATTCCGGGCTTGGCCACCTGGGGAACTTTTGTTTTTTTAATCACTCTGGCAGTGGTTAATCCCGAACTGTTGACGCTGATTGTGCTGCTATTTGCCATTTACTGGTTAGTCCGGGTGTTTATTATTACCTACTTTTTGGTCGGGGGTTTTTTACGCTACCGCCAAGCCCGGGAAATTGATTGGTTTTCACGTTTGAGTCAGGAATTTCCCGACGAGCATAGCCGTTTCTACCACCTAGCAATTGTCCCCAGCTACAAAGAGGATATTTCGATAATTCGTCACACCCTGGACGCTATTCACTTAAGCAACTACCCGAAAAACAAATTAATTGTCGTGGTAGCGTTCGAGGCGCGCGACAAGGAGCTGGCGCCAAAATACGGCCCAATTTTGGAAGAAGAGTACGTTAATTCTTTCGGCGGCTTTTTAGTCACCTATCACCCGACCGATATTCCCGGCGAAGTCCGCGGCAAAGGGCCAAACATTACCTGGGCCGGCCGGCAGTCGCTGCAATATATCGACAAGCAGGTGATTCCGTATGAAGACGTGATTGTTACCACCCTGGACGCTGACAACCGGGTTGACCGCGATTATTTTGCTAATCTCACCTGGAATTATCTGCGCACTCCCGATCCAGTTCACAAAAGTTTCCAGCCGATCCCGATGTTTTTCAACAACATCTGGAAGGTTCCGTTGCCAGTGAAACTAACCGCCATGGGCTCAAGCTTTTGGCAGATCATCCAAGCGATGCGGCCGCACTATTCGCGCAATTTCTCGGCTCACGCTCAAAGCCTGGCAGCGTTAGTAGAAACGGATTTTTGGTCGGTCACTACTATCGTTGAGGATGGCCACCAGTATTGGCGGTCGTACTTTAAGTTTGATGGTAATCACCACGTCGTGCCGATTTTCGTGCCGGTCTACATGGATGCCGTCCAGGGCGACAATCTGCTTGATACTTTTCGCGAGCAGTATCTCCAGCGTCGCCGCTGGTTTTGGGGGGTTTCGGACGTGCCGTTTGTCTTTGAGCACTCCTACGGCAACGGTAAAATCCCCTTTTTCTACAAGTGGCTGCAGTTCCTGCGCCTGTTTGAGTCGCACTACTCTCTTTCCACCCAGTCGTTCGTGCTATTGATTGGTTGGTTGCCGATCCTTATTGACCCGGTCTTTCGCGACTCGGTCACCGGTTACAGCTTTCCGATTGTCTACCGGACGTTTTTCTACACCGCTTGGCTCGGCATGATCGCCAATATGTTAGTGGCTACCCTGCTAGTTCCACCGCGTCCGGGCAGCCAGTCGGTTTACCTATTGACGATGGTGAAAGAATGGCTTTTGGCACCGATTATTTTGCCAATCAGCGGCATTTTCTTTTCAGCCGTACCGGCCATCGATTCGCAAACCCGGCTACTAATGAATAAACCATTTACCGTATTTAATGTCACCAAGAAGATCGCTGTAGAATCGGGAATTAAGCGCGATAGCGAAAACTAGTCGCTTGCCCTGAGCGTAGTCGAAGGGTTAGTCATTATTACTATTCTTCACGTAGTAATTGTAGCTACAGGTGGCAACAGTTGAATCAACACCGGCGCAGTAATTGTATCCCCAGGGGTTATTTGTCGGGAATATTTCATTAAGAGTGAAGTCATATATGTTGCCAACCGTCGGTATCTCATCGGAAACATGAGTAACCCGTTCTAGCCGCGCCATCAGGTAGTATTCTTTGGGTTTGAGCTCTGTTTCGTCTGCAACCAGACTGACATAGAGATACTGTCCGTAGCCGACGGGGGTGGGCGGGGTAGCCAGGTCGCACGAAGTATTCAACACCATTTGGTAGCGAGGGTCTTCCGGTAACGAAGTTATGTAGGTGGGCGCCAAGTATTTAGTCTTGCCTGGGTCTACATTGTCGCAACCATCGGTTTTGTAGCGTTCCAATTCGTATTTTGCCACCCATGGCCGGCCTGGGTTTGTATAAAAACTATTTTGCGGGTAGGAGCGTTCGTCTAAGTAGTACTGCTCCAGGGCGTTTTTGATCGTCGCCACGTCAACTAGCCGTTGATTATCCCGGGAGCGGGCCAATGACACACCGTAAACGTAGCCGGTAATCGAAATTAGAATTCCGAAAATGACGATAGTTGTCAGTACTTCAATAAGCGTAAACGCTCTGCGTTTCGCTTTTCGCCTGATAAGGGTGAAGCCTCTCCTCATATTCTTATCTTGCCGAAGTTAACCCGTACTTGCAATCTGCTCGCCAGCCGTAGCTTCAGCGAAGGTTGGCGGTCCCAGCGGGAGTAGTCGGCCTTCGGCCGCCTGCTTCTCCTTCGCTTCACTCAGTCGCAGTCGCACCCGTTTTGCTAACGCAAACGGGTTCTATCCCGGCACTGTTCACCAAATATACCCGCAAAAATGCGGGTATATTTGACGAGCGGTCCCAACGGGAGTCGAACCCGTGATTTCCTGGATGAAAACCAGGCGTCCTAGGCCACTAGACGATGGGACCAAGTACTTTAGCAATTATACGATAATTAACGGGGAGAAAAAAGCCGCTGTTGACAAATTTTTCCCAAACAGTGATGCTGGTAAAAATGATGAGGGGAAAAGTATTTCTAACTGTTGCCGGCCTGGTTTTAGCTGCAGCAGGGTTGGCTTTCTTTAATCTTGGCCAAACCCCGCCAAAAACCGGTGCTCAAGTGACAGGAGGATACACGACACACTGGGAGGCAACCGAGCTCTACCAATTGGAAATGCGTAATCGAAGCACCAACGTTCGTGCTAACTCAATTGCGATTGGTGTCTATAAATGGGTTGTTAACGGATCTTTTACCAACGGACCGACTTTTACAGAAACCTGGACTGGTCCGGACCCGACTTCGGCGAAGCTGACGAATCACTCGGAGTTTGGAGAGCCATTCTGCAGAACTAACGGGTATGAACGGTCACTCTGGCTTCTTGGTCACATGTGTTTTACTAATGGCTCTCATACCAACACCGGACTGGATATAATGTTAAAAAGCGCTCCGTCAAGCTCGGTATACTTTGAGGGCCCACAAGGATACTCGGGCGGTGCTGCAAGTTGTTTCTTCGGGGTGCTAGAAAACTTTCTCGGTGATTGCATCGCAACGACTGGAGCGTACGGGTTTAGCTACTACGAGCAGCCTAACGGTAACGGGGGAGCGGATACGGTTCATTGGACGGGGCTGATGATGCCGCTCCAGTGGACCGTTGTCGGAACAGTTAACTAATTATTAAAAAAAGAAAAGGACCCATTATTTCAGGGTCCCGTTGTATGTAACGATCTTGCCAGTTTATGGCATAACCTTTTGCATCTCGAGCCGGTAGTCAGCGCCTACGACACCGCCCGATCCTTGTGGGAAGTTCGGCCCGGTTCCGTGCTCGCTGCCGATCATGTCAGCACTGATTGGGCCTTCATACGTGCCGTCCTCAAGAAGTAGCCCGCCTGGGTTGTTGGGGTCTTGGTTGAGCTGGGTGTTCTGGTAGATTTTGTCAATGCCGTGCAAGGATTTTCCTGGTGGGTTCAACATCTCAAACCAGAAGTATTTAACATGGTGCGGACCCATGTCGTCGTCGAAGTCCACTTGCGTGAAGACCCCTTCAACGAATTCACCTGTCGGCCGGTAGATGACTTTTGAGTAGACAACTACCCAGCCTCCTTGTTGAAGGGCGATCTCGAGAACGAAATCGAACTTATGGATGCTGGTTTGGTGGCTTTGGCTTCCCGTAATGGTGCAGTCGAGGGTGCCGCTGTACTTGCCCGCGAACGGACTAAACAGGTTCCCGGTTGTTCCCTTGTTTCCGCCACAACCAGACAGAAGCATGAGAACGAGTACGACGACGAAAAAGTATGCTTTATTCATGTTAAGTGCCTCCACCCGCAGCAGTGCCGCAGCTAGTGGTTCTACCTAGACAATATTCCTGCCCACGAAAAAATCAATAGAATCTTTATCGAGGACGCTAATCCAGGTATAATATTTCCTAGCGCGCTCATATTCAAATCTACGATTTGAAGAAGGTGCGAGCGCAGCCAGCGCCTATAGCTCAGCGGTAGAGCACTTCCTTGACGTGGAAGGGGCCCTTGGTTCGAGTCCAAGTGGGCGCACATGAAAAATTGGTTTGGTATTATTGTTGTTGTGGCCGTCATCGCCGGAATATTTATTTTTACTCCTGGAAGCGATACGTCTAGCACTGCCATCACTTGCCAACCTAACCCCAATAAGGAGGTCCCACCCATGAAGTATGAACCAGTTTCCGCGACCAAAGCCGTAATAAAAACACCCAAGGGCGATATCGAATTAGAGCTTTATCCAAACGATGCACCGAAAACCGTTACTAACTTTGCCACCCTAGCCAAGAACGGATTTTACGACTGCCTGACATTTCACCGTGTGGAGCCCGGGTTTGTAATTCAGGGCGGCGACCCAAGCGGCAACGGCACTGGTGGTGAATCTATATACGGGCCGGAGTTCGAAGACGAACTCAACGCTGACACCGCCTCTTACCAAGCTGGGTACAAAACGGGTGTCTTGGCAATGGCCAACCGTGGTCCCAACACTAACTCCAGCCAGTTCTTTATTATGTTGGGCGACAACGATTCTTTGCCGAAAAGTTACACCATTTTTGGCAAAGTAACTGTTGGCGTGGACGTGGTACAATCCATTCGTGTCGGCGATGAAATCACCAAAATCGAAATCTCGCAGTAATTTACCCGAAGCGGTTTTTGCCCTTGGGGCGCTAATCGCCCTACTGGGTGGTTTTAATTTTGCTTCCGCCCATTTCAGCTCCAGTGAAACAGGGGTGCCACTTCCAATTTCCAGTAACACCCAGCGCAACATCGCCATCCAGGAAGCCCTTAAAAACGGCCAAACCACCTACCAATTTGAATCCAACTTCATCCCTGGCATCGGCAACATCACCGACCCTGACGCCTACAAAAAACAGTTCGAAGAAGACGCTCCAAAATAGAAGTTATTACTTCTTTTTCACTGAAATCTTCTTAATTTTTGGTTTGACCGGCTCTACTTTTGGCGCGGTAATCGTCAACGTCCCGTGTTCCAGCTTGGCCTCCACTTTGTCTTCTTTGATTGGCGCGGCAAAGCGAACGGATCGGGAAAACTCACTGTGTTGCCACTCTCGGCGAACCAGGTTTTTGCTTTTTTCTTCTTCGGCGGCTTTTTTGGCCCCCGTTACGGTCAGGGTATTATCAGAGATCTCAATATTTAGTTCCTCATCAGCGTAGCCAGGCACCTGAAACTGAACTTCGTAGTCTTTGGCTGTCTCATGGATGTTCATTGCTCCTGCCACATTGCCCAGTGAGCGCGACCAATCGCCGCGGCCGAACGTCTTTTCCACCATGTCGTTCATTTCTTCATGCAGGTGGTCCAATTGGCTGAATGGATTATTGGTTGGTGTTTGTTGCATTGTCTGCTCAACCCCTTCCTCCGGTTGATCGTTAGTTATTTGGCGAATTTTGAACTCGTAGCCAGTGAAAAGCTGGTCAACGGGACAGCCAAAAAAGTCCATCATTGCCAGCAATACCGGTGTACTTGGCAGATACTCACCGTGTTCCAGCGAAATAATCGATTGACGCGATACTTGTAGCGCCTGGGCCAGTTCTTCTTGGCTTAATTCGTTGGCTTGGCGCAGCTCGCGAAGCAGTAATCGGATCTTAGTCATTTGACAGTAATGTAAAGCAAGCTTTACACCGAGTCAAGATGAGAAGCGCTAATGCTAACGCTTGATTAAAACTTGACCTTTCGACAAGCTCAAGGTCAACCTGAGCACTGTCGAAGGGTTGACGACGAAAAACATCCAGCGCAGAGTGTTAATAGATGCTGAACAAGCCACTTGTCCAATCTGGCCGTGCTACCGCCGTTGTTCTATCAATTATCGTCGTTATTGCCTTGCTTTACGGTGCTATCGGAATGCGCCAATACTTCTTTGCGGCCTCCCAGAGTGAACCGCCACCTACCGAAGAGCCCGAGCCAACTCCCGATCCAACTCCTGACCCCGAACCAACACCCGACCCTGACGTTACTCCCGAAACTGAAAGCGGCGGCACTACCTCGACCGGTGAGGGAACCACTGAAAGCGGCGGCACGAGTGGCTCTGGTAGCGGCACCACCTCAACCGGCGGCGGTACCAGTTCAGCCGATGGGACGGCTAGTACAACGGCTACGGATGCCGATCAAGCAACTAACAGTACTGACCCAACCAAAACCACGCCAGTTACTACCGACGATACTGACCGGGGCGTCTTTGAATTCTTCTCCGGTACCAGTGGCGAAACTAGCGCCTTACTAACTTATTTTGTCATCCCGTCTTTTTTCTTACTGATTTTAATTCTGATCATGCTCTACGACACCCGTCGTCGGGTGATAGATTTGCAGCACGGCCGCAAGAGCGACCCACCCACCCCGCCCCAGGCATAGCACTTTTACTACCGCAACGTACTAGTCTAACGAATAGCCCCGCCGCTTTCCAACCGGCGGGGCATTTTTTAGGCAAAAGAAAAAAGGCCGTCATCTTGCGATGACGGCCGATAGAAACTAACCTCAGAGTGCTTGCTGTTGCTGACATTACGCAAACTTGCAGCCTTTTCCGAAGTATTCGTTAATTGGGATGTTTTGTTTGCAGAGCGGGCAGTCGTCTCTTTCCCACTTTTCAAAGTTTAGGTTAGTGAGACTGATAAGTTTTGGAACGTCTCCAATCATTTCTACAGTCACTCCGCCGCGATTGCAGAGCGCGCCGACGCCAACCACATTACCACCAATCGCTCGAACCGCTTCAACCACTCTCCTTGCCGAGCCGCCGGTGTTGAGGACATCCTCCACTACCAGGACGTTTTTGCCGGTGACGAGCTTATCGTAACCGCGATTAATGGCCATAAAGCCGTCTTCATCCTTCTCGGCGTAGGCTGCTAGTATTTCCCGGCCGATTAAGCCGCTTAAGTGGTGAGCTGTCCACTGCGACAGAACAATGGCACCAATGGCCGGAGCGACGATAGTGTCGACCTTACTACTCGTGAACTCCCCAGCCAAGCTCAAGCAGAGTCGCGAAACTTTAGCCGTGTACGGGTAGATCGCGTCTTTGTTAACGTAGGTCTTGCCGTGCATTCCAGAAGTGAAGATGTAGTGGCCGGTGATAATCGTCCCAACTTCATTGAAAATTGTAAGTACTTCTGCTTCGTTCATAGATTTCTCCAAACTGGGAATGTGCAGCCACTCCCAGGGGGTGGATTGCTTCGCTCATGATACCTGCGATGTCTGGAAAATCAATCCGAAAAGAGCAATAATCATGCCAACATCCCTTGGAGATGCGCACATGCCAAAGAAAGAAAAACAACCAAAGAAAGCTGATCCTTGTGAGGGCATACTTTTTGAGATCACGACCGCTGAAGAAATGATTGAGCAATGGAAGAAGAGCGGACGCAGTACTCAACTTAAGCAAAGCCTTGAGATGCTAGAGGAATCACAAAGAATAACCGCAGAAGTGTTGAACATGGTCATTGGGAGCGTGTAAAGCGCTCCCTTTTAAATACCTTCTGATTTAGGGGTGCAGGTATGATTTCACACTTGCTTTATCGTTATCTGGTCAAACGTCGGTCCATTCTTGATAGCGTTTATTATTTTTTTGGAAGAAAATTCTTTTTGCTTTTTATCGAAAAGCCGGGTCAAAGTAATCAATCTCCCTCCACTCGCTAATTCATTAGCCACCCTCTTATCGATCAGGTAGTCAACACCATCATCCAGGTCGATAACAGTATCTTGAAGCAAGCCAGGTTCTTTAAGCAAACCAGCTGTAAATGCAATTTTCCCAGGCTTGTTGTTATTGTAATTTTTCGCTGCATCTCCACCCAATTTTTGAAGGATGTAGTTCCAAGTCTCTGCCCGGTAATAAATCGGATGGTATTCGTCGTATTCTATTTTCTTTTTTACTTTGAAACCATTCACGAGAAAATTAAAGTAAATATCATACGAGCCATATTTTTCGTTTGCGTATAGCCTAATCTTCTCCCAAACTCTCGGCTTAGTGTATTTAACGGCTTTACGCACAGGAATAGCCTGTCTGAACTCTAGGGGTTTCTTTACTTCTATAAATTGAGAAAAACTACCCGTTCGTTTAATTTCTTTTTTTACTTCGCTAAAGTTGCTTATAAAGTCGATCTCGAAAATCGCGCAGCGGCCATGATTTGTTTCGATTTCATACACAAACATATCCCACGAAAGGTCGTAGCGGGTAATGAACTTTTTGAACTGATAGTCTCCCTCAAATCGTCCTAGTAATTTAGAGAAGTTTGGATTTTTCATTGAACTTACTTCAGTACTGTAGACAATAGAGCTCCCAAAATATATATAAGAATTAGACAAGCAGGTTAACATAATGGAAAAGTTCACAGCTGACCGATTCTCACTTGAGCCGCTAACGCTTACGGGAATTGCTATCCGTGCGTCGGGGGCTCTTGATGCAGCAAGGTTAAAAGGGCCAGAGGCGATACAGGGAACGGGGCTTTCCGAGTTCGTTGAGGTACTAAAATACTCAATTGAGAGTATGGAAAGTTCGTATTGGTTAGAATTCCCAAATGAAACCATGTGCTCAATCGCAACGGCCTGTCAGGGGTTAACCGACGATCTTGAAAAAGCCAACCTCTCTACCGGATGTGCTGAACTCCTAAAAGGAGTGGTTGCGGACTTAATCAACCTGATCGCGGGAGAACGGATTGATGAACAGAGACTCTTGGTTCTTCGTTCTTTTTGCGCGGTCCTTGCAGACTCGCTACTCAATCAAGTAGAGCTTCCGCCCCCACCTGGAGGCGCGATTAGGCTCTGTTCATGACTCCCCGCCCCGACCTTTACTAGGTCGGGGCTTGTTTTTAGCCCGGTTGACCCCAGTTTTTCATATCTTTGTAGCTTTCGGCTAAATCTTTAGGCATTTCGTAATCAATAAATTCAAAACGGGGGATCTCTTTGCCGTCCTTCGTAACTTTTTCAAAAAACATTTCATATGGCCGAATCGTGATTCGCGGCCCGGCTTTTGGCCCAAGGGGAATATAACAAACAAACTTTTCTTCCGTTTCGCTGTGCCGAGCTACACCCAGGACTATTACCATCAATCCGGTGTAGTGCCGGTAAATGCCGGCTTTTAGCTCGTGGCTCATAGTTTCATCCTAACTATTGACCAAGAATTGTCGAGCAAAAGAAAAAACCACCTTTCCTACTTTATCTCACCGGAAATTAGTTTGAGTTTTTTGGCTTGAGACCAGTCTTTAACTTGAATTTCCCTTTTTCTGGCAAGTGATTTATTGGGGAACGGAGGAGAAACGTAAACCAACTCAAATGGGCCGTGTTCGATTGCCATCATTGCACCCCTGCCTGCATTGTGATCACGCATTCTTTTTTGTGGGTCAATTGTTATCCCTGTATAAAACTTTTTCGTTCGAGTTTTAGCTATATATAGAAACCAGGGCATCATAAAAAATCATACAGCAAGAGCCCCTCGACGTTGCTCGGGGTTTCTCGTGCTGTTAGTTAGTTGTCGATTCGTCATCCGCTTGAGTCCGAAGTGGTTTACTTCGAGCGAGTGTAACGAGTCGAGAAGTGGACCTGCCGAGAATTGAACTCGGGTCCGAAAACCTACTAACCAAATCTTCTACAAGCATAGATTGTCTAAATCTTAAATCGTTGGCTTGAGACAGTCAGAATACCAACGACAGCAGTGAAGTATTTTCAGCACGAACTGCATCACGGACAGCTCGGCCAATCTACGAATATGGCGCTTTACCCGATTAGTAGAATCATCAAGTAAAACGGCAGTGAGTGTTTAAGCTACTGCTGGCGCAAAGGTAGGCGCGCTAAACAAGTTAGCGATACCAGCTTTTGCTTTTTCAAATGCGTTTGCACGTATTTGGGTGTGGCTCTAAGGCCGGCCACTTCCGCTTGCCAATTTGGTTGTAAATGTTCTCGTCGAAGCCAGTCAGGCCCATGTCGGAATGCTAGCACATAAACCTGTAAAAGTCAAGGCACGAGCAGCATATTATCTCGTGCCTTGTTGCTCGTATTTCTGAAAATACTCGCAATCAAGTGCCTAGAAGGTACTATGGCAATCTAGTAGTATTAGTTAGATATGCTGGAGCTGAAAAACATTTCCCGGGTCTATACTGATGGTGAAGAAACCACCGCCCTCAAAGACATTAATTTAAAAATTGCCGATGGCGAGTTTGTAGCGATTATGGGTCCGAGCGGCTGCGGTAAATCTACGCTTCTCAACATTTTAGGATTGCTGGACGTGCCAGACAGTGGTGAATATTTGCTGAACGATAAAAAAGTTAATGAAACCTCCGGCAAAGAGCGCGCAAAATTGCGTAACCAGCATTTCGGTTTTGTTTTCCAATCGTTCAACCTGCTGCCGCGCACATCCGCCTTTGACAACGTCATGCTTCCACTCAACTATCGTGGCGGCAGTGGCAAGCACGAACGGGTTTTGAAAATGCTCGGAGAAGTGGGTTTAAGCGACAAAATTAAACAAGCGCCCAACCAACTCTCCGGCGGCCAGCAGCAACGCGTGGCAATTGCCCGAGCCTTAGTAGCCGAGCCAGAAGTAATTTTGGCCGATGAACCGACCGGCAACTTGGACACTAAAACCGGCACGGAAATTATGGAAATCCTCAAAGGTATCAACCAAAAGGGCAAAACTATTTTGTTTGTGACACATAATAACGAGCTGCTTAGCTACGCCAGCCGGACTATCTTAATGCGTGACGGCGTAATTGTGGGGGACAAGTAATGTGGTACGAAGCTTTCAAAACCGCCTCAAAATCTTTGTGGTCTAATAAAATGCGCAGCTTTCTAACCTTACTGGGTATGGTCATTGGCATTTATGCCGTTGTCACACTGCTATCGCTGGCCCAGGGTATCCAGGCACAGATTGCCGACCAAGTCGAAGGCCTCGGTCCGCGAGCGATATTTGTTTTGCCGGGCGAAACAGAGGAAGGCGCTTCAACCCCGAATTTCACTGCCCAATTCGCCCCATCAACGATCTTTGTGGAGGATGTGGGTTACCTCAAAGCCAACGCTACCACCATCGAAGACCAGGTTGATTACGCCGTGATTTTGGGCGGTATTCTGCGCCACGGCGATAAAAAAGTTACTGTTTTGCCGATGGGCGTGACACCGGGGCTACCAGAAAACCTGGGGTTGAAAAATCTGCAAAGTGGACGAGAGATGACTGAAGCCGACGTTGCCGACAATGAAAAAGTGATTTTCATCACTGCCGCGTCCGCCACAAAGCTAGGAGTAGAGATTGGTTCTGAAGTTGAACTGGGAACGGAAAAGTTTACCGTTGCAGGTATTTACGCCGCGCCGGAAAACGGCGGGCTGAACTTTGGCGATAGCGGTGAGATGGCAATTATTCCAGCAACATTAGCTAGCGAGATCAACCAATCCAACCAAGTTAGTCGGATCCTGGTTCAGGCTAAAGACATCGACAATGTCGAGGCCGCCAAAATCGAAGTTACTGGCTTATTAACAAAAAAACATGGCACGACAGACTTTACAGTTCTACTATCTAGCGACCTGCTTGGCTCCGTGACCCAAATTACCGACATATTGAAATACGCCGTAGTTGGCATTGCCGCTATTTCCCTGCTGGTTGGCGGTATTGGAATCTCCAATATTATGTTAGTAACTGTCACCGAGCGCACCCGGGAAATCGGTATTCGGAAGGCCGTTGGGGCTACCGAATGGGCGATCATGCTGCAGTTTTTGATTGAATCAATCATGCTGACGATTGTTGGTGCGTTAATTGGGTTGGGGTTGGCCTGGGGAACGACCATTCTTGTTGCTAAATTCACGCCTTTGGTGCCAGCGTTAACTAACTCAACAATTATGCTAGCTATCGGCATGGGGGCATTAACCGGAATTGTTTTTGGTCTTTTCCCCGCCTTCCGCGCCGCCCGCAAACATCCGGTTCGAGCGCTACGCTACGAGTAGCTACTTGGTCGTCTGGTTTTTCTTCTTTTTTGGTTTGGTTTTTCCAACGCCGTCCATCTTTTTTGCGGCAGGTTTCTTTGGCAACGCAACCACAACGGGCGAAGTCGGTTGGATAGGCTCGACGGCGTAACTATGAATTAACAGCATCCGACGAATAAATAACCCGCCGACGATTAAGCCGCCAAGTAGAATACCGCCGAGCAGGCGAAGCTTTTCCGGCGAACGCATCGACGTTCGCTCTGCCACTAAAATTGTTCCGGCAATTTTTGGCCGAATCGGCGTTGTCACGGCGTAGTCTGCTGGACTCGGCTGGGGTTCATTTGTCACTTCTGGGACCAACTCATTAGTAGCGACAACCGGGGCGGTGCCGTTAGATTTGGGTTGGGTGGTTTTGGTGGTACCAGCTGGAGCGGTGTTTGGTGGTGGTGCAGTTACGACGGCAGTACCGTGGTAGCCGGCGGCAAAGCTGGCTTTGGCGCTAGCACTGGAATCAATTCGCCAGTCGGTTTCTTTATTAATATGAAACCAGGTGAAGCCCTTGATACGCGGGAAGCTGTTTTGGAGTTCGTTGTACATATCGGTAATCCAGGCCGCCTTGCTGCCGCCCAGCTCCGTTGAAGCCATCTCCATGATTAAAATATCTTTGGAGGAAACTCCAAGGAGTTCGTTATACGAGTCTAAAAATACCTCCCGGAAGCTCTGCCAAACCGACCATGGTTGGCTGGTGCCCCAGTTATAGCCATCCAGCCCCATGTAATCGACGTAGCTATTACCTGGGTACATTTCCCCGTACGACCCCACTCTCTCTGGGCCGTAAGGAATGACGTTCGGCGACCAAATCCAAGTAATGTTGTTGGCGCCCTGGTTGTCAAAAATTTGGACAGTGTGCTGCCAAAAAGCTTTGAAATTATCAGGATTATTACCGGACAGCCCTCCCCACGGCGTCCAGGTAGCGTTCATCTCCGGCGCCAACGCAATCCGAATTGGGAAGCCCAGGTTCTTCACAGTCTGGGCGGTTTGAATAATGTAGGGATCGTAAATGCCGTTAACAACGTCGTCGTAGGATACGCCGTTGCTATTTAGCGACGGCTCCCAAGTCATTTCTGGGATGTAGCCGTTATTGTTCAAACGGTTAGCCACGCCGGTATCAAAAGCGGTGGCCCAGTCCATATACCACTTGGCGGCGGTGAACTTAATTCCCAAGTCAGCTTGGAAGTTATTCAGAAGATTGGTATTCCAAGCTGCGCCGGGGAAAAAAATATTTACCTCAACCCGGGTTTTTGCTTGAGCTGGAAACACCGAAAATAAGGCAGAAAAACATAAGCCAATTACTAGCAAGATAAGGGTGAACCCTCCCGGCCGCATGGCTTGATACTACCAGGCGAGCTCTTGATAGCAACCGGTAGATTGCTTATTGCCTGTCACGGGCAATATGACAAGCGATTAGTTGGCGTAGCGAGAAACTTTTTGCCAGGACAACTGTTTGCCAGAGCCAATAACTGCTCGGAAAAAGGAGTAAACAAACGAAACCGTGTTAACGATCTGGAAAAAGTTGAACAACGGCACGTACGGCAGGGCCCAATACTGTTTCTCGGCAACGATCGTTCCGCTAGCGATGGCAGTTAAGATCAATAGAGACGTGGCATACAGCTCTAAAAAGTAGATTGGTTCAAACAGAGCAAACACTAGCAATCCACCCCAAAGCAGGAAGTCGCTTAGCAACAGCAGTACTTCGAAGTTTAGCTTGCGGTTTGGTTGGTAAAGACGATGGATAAAGAAGTTTTGCCAAAAACCGGTATTCCAGCGAGTGATTTGATTCCAAAAGTCACTAAAACTCATTGGGTCTTGGGTAAGAACTCGGGCTCGCGGACAATAAACAACCTTGCCGTAGCGGTATTTTTGAATTTGAATGGTGAAATCCAAGTCTTCCGTTAGGGTTCTACGGCTAAAATCCAGCTTAGCCAACACATCCGCCCGGTAAACGGAAGCACAACCGGGGGCGATCACGATAGTTCCCATGAAATTCTGGGCGTTTTTAAAGAATTTATGAGAAAAACCGTACTCAAACACCCGAAAAGCGCTGATTAACTTGTTTTTAGTGCTGGTAACGGTACCGACGACACAGGCGGGGCGCTGTGCAGCAACTACTTTTTTAATTTCTGGTAAAAAGTTTCGATCAATCTTGGTGTCGGCGTCAAAAAAGAAGACGTATTTATAGCTTTCTGTGAGGGAGAACTTTTTAATCAAGGCCTGAAGCGCTCCGGCCTTGCCGCGGTTTTTCCGCAGGCTTAAGACGTTTTTAGTATAGCTACGGGCAATACTGGCAGTTGTATCTGTCGAACCGTCGCTAGCAACGTAAACATGCTTCATATCAATACAACGGCGCAGTGAAGCGAGAGACGCGCCAATCACTTTCTCTTCGTTGTATGCAGGAACCACTACCGCAATGGTAGTTTTATTCATTAAATAAAAATGTAGCCAAATTACTTAGCGCTTTTGACTACGGCTTTGTAAGCGGATTTACCGAAAACAATAGCAGTCGCAACCACTAGGGCAATTAAGTGAACGAAGGTGCTTGGACCAGCTTTTGGAAGTGTATACATTGGCTACTTTCTAGCCCCCCGCTTTTACGAACAATAGTATATGCTTTTGTAAGGGAAAATGCAACAAGCTAGAGCTGTGGTGTCAGCTCTTCGATCGCCTGCTGCATGGTGGCAACAACTATAGCGCTGGTTGATAGCGCGGCCATTTGAGCAGCAAATTGGTCCGTCGTGCTGTCGTACGGGCCAACATTACTATTTTCAACCTTGTGATAAACCAAAATCAGCCATAATTTTTTGCTCTTGGCGTGTTGGAGCCAGGCCTGATATTCGGCCAAAGTAGTGGTAGGAGTCATGTTCTGAACCTTGAAACGCCACTGATCGTAGTTGTCTTTACTGTTGTAACCGACGTCAACGCTCCGGTGTGATTCGTAATAACCTTGAATTGCCTGGATAACATTATTGTTGTAAGCGCCAAACGGTGAAGCGAAGTTCTTTATTTTAACGCCGAACGTATCTTCAAGGAACCGTCTTGATTCGCGCAGCTCATAGTCTAGTGCTTCTGGTGAAAGTGTCGTTAAATCGGGGTGGGTAACCGAGTGCGAACCAATCTCGTGATCAGCGTCAATAAATTTCCAAACGTTAGCTAGAGACTGATAATCTTCGCCGTTCAAAAAGCCGGTGGCGTAGAATTGGGTAGAGAGGAAGCCGTACTGCTGCATAATTGGTAGGGCAGTGGAAACGTTGGCTTCCCAGCCGTCGTCGAAGGTTAGTGTGACGAGGCCGCGGTTGAATCCTTGAATTTCACCGATTGCAAGCGAGTAGTCATCAACTATTAAGAAACCGTTACCCTCAACAATATGGAGTATTGCGGCACGGGCAGCGTTAACGGGCATCGTGAAGGTATCGTGAAACTCCGTCCAGGTCGAGCTGGCTGGAGCACTCCCCAGGCCGATGTACTGGTTAACGCCGCCAGTAGTGACCACCCACACGACTACTCGGGTGGAGGTATTTGATTGATAAAAATTAGAGAAAGCATATTCTTCTTCAGGTTCGATTACTGTCGGTTCGTACCACCATTTAGCATCGCCGGAGCTGTAATTACTAACTGTAACCTTGGCGCTGTGATTGCCGGTGTGGCCGTTGTTTAAGTATTCAAATGAGGCGACGTTATTACCCCAGTTATTTGTTTGCCATTGAGCAGGCATGTTCGGGTTGCCGGCATCGGCAGTTTCAAATGATGGGTTTGGCACTAACCCCTGTTGAATTTCAGAAAAACTGAAACTATCAGTTTCTAGATAGCCGTTGCCAGCTAACAGGTGAAAAACAGTTAGCTGTTTGATGTCGGCAGGTGTCGTAATCGGTAGGGATGCTTGCTTCCAAACTGCGCTAGCCGCTACGTCGCCAAGCCACAGATAGGAGATAGCACCACTGGCTGACTCAACCCGGGCAACTACCGAGGTTAGAATGTCTGATCGGTAGTAGTCCTCGAAGAGGTAGCTGGTGCTTGGTGCTACGGTAATTGGCTCGAAGTACCACTTAGCATCGCCCGATTGGAAATTAGCAATACTAACCTTGCCACTACGATTGGATTGATAGCCAGTGTTTTGGTAGGTATAGGTTGGTTGATTATTACCCCAGGAGCCGGTTTTCCAGGCAAATGGCTGGTTGGCATTGTTCGGATCGGCTGATTCAAGGCCAGGGTTAAGAATGTTGCCACCTGGCGGGTGTTTGTCAGTTAGCGAAAAAGCGTCAGTTTGGAGGTAGCCGTTACTAAGTAATAGGTGGAAAACGGAGACTTTCACAGCGTTAGAAGGGGTAGTGAAGTCGACAATGACCGGTTTCCACTGGTCGCTCGGGCTAGTCCAGGATAGCCACTGGTAGGAGGCGCTACCGGCTGAATCGAGAGTTTCAGCGACCAGCTCGGTGCCAACATCGGATTTGTAGTAATCACTGTAAGTATATTCTTGGTTTGGCGCAACATTAACGTGGTCGAAGTACCACTTAGCATCGCCGGAGCTGTAGTTACTAACAGCTACTTTAACCGAGCGATTGCCTTGTAATCCGTCGTTTTCATATGAAAACGACGGCTTTAATTCACCCCAAATAAAACCGGGCTGCCAATTCTCCGGACGATTTTCGCCAGTTGCTGGAGTTTCTACGGAGGGATTAGGGATAAGGTTTTCGTGGGCCGATGCCGTTTGCGGTGCAATAGTCAGAAGCGGCGTAGCAGCCAGCACAACAGCCAGGAGACCTTTCAAAAATTTCATCAGAAAAAGTATATACTTTTCTAGGGTAAAAACAAGCTAAAGACCGAGTTCGGTGGAGATATTCTGCATTGCTTCCAGCACAATCCCCACAAAGTCTTCCAGTTCAATTCCCAATTCGGCTTGGCAGTGCTGAATCTTTGAGCGATCCACCCCGGCGGCAAAGGCTTTTTCCGGGAATTTGCGCATTACCGATTCCACCGTCACGGTTTCCAAGTTCTTATTCGGCTGAACCAATGCACAAGCGACAATCAAGCCGGTCAGCTCGTCGCAGCAGTAAAGCGACCACTCCATTTGGTTCTGCGGCGGCTCGTGGCCGTTATGAAAGTGGTTGTGGGCTAAAATCGCTTCTTTAATACCTTCGTCGCCCAAATCCCAATCCTCCAGCCATTCGGCGACCACTTTAGCGTGAGTTTCTGGCGTGTCGCGGGTGATTTCCCAGTCGGCGTCGTGTAACAGCCCAGCGATACCCCAAGACTCCTGATCCTCCTGGAAGTGATTGGCTAGTCCGCGCATCGCCGCTTCCACGGCCAAACAGTGGCGAATGAGATTTTCTCCAGCGACATGTTCGGTTAAAAGCTTGTAGGCATCATCGCGGGTCAACATAAGGTAAAATATAGCCGATATCCCTGTATTAGCAACCAGAATTCGGGTAAAATACAGCTCAATTGCCCCGGTAGCTCAGCGGTTAGAGCAGGACGCTTCTATCGTCAAGGTCGGGAGTTCGAATCTCTCCCGGGGCGCAAAGATAAAAAAATCCCCGGCGGATGCCGGGGTAACGGAAAGACGGACTTCGGGGACGATGAATTCCAGGCGCGATTTCTTTTGCCCGTCAATTTCCACCGTTCTGAAACAGAGGAAAAACTGAATGACATCTCCCGCACGTGGGACCGTCCGAAAGCGAACGGCAATAATATGTGGCGGCGAGTTTTCCGGCTCCATTGAGACATATGTCTTGAAGGATTCGTAGAACCGGTGCTGGCTGGGCCCCCTTCTCAGGTTCTTCTCGTAATCGGGGGACTCGACGATTTTCTTAATGTCGTCGAGACCGTAACGTAATTCGGAGACGATCAGTTCTTTGGCGGTTGTGCCAATAGGGAACTTTCCTTTAGCCTCATTCTCCTTAGAGAACCCGATCATGTACTTGACCCCATCGAACAGATCCAGCATGGCGCCGATCCGATCGCTTTCTGACAGGCCTGGCACATTGGCACTTTTCGTGGCAACGTCACGTACGCCGGTCCACCCGTTTGCTGAAGCTGCTTCTAGCAGCACTTGAACGGAATTACGGATACCAACCTGATCGTCGAAACGTTCGAGGAACGTCTGTGGGGTCTGGGCACCGGCCGCTTGGCTGGTGAAGAGTGCGGAGATAAGAAGCAGTGTGTTCATTTTTCTCGTCCGTGATTTCTAGGTGCTTGGTGCGTGAACGAAAGTATAACTACATATTGCGGTAAATCAATGGATTAACGCAACAAATACCCAACCATTACGCCAATTCCGGCCGTAATCGAACCAATTATCGTAATTTTAACCGCCGACTTCCAGAGCGATTGACCGACATAAAATCCCCGGAAAAGCCCTAAACAAAACAGGGCAAACAGCGTTGCCCCCAAGGAATAATAGAAAGCCACGCGGGTATCGGCGCTAAATAAGTACGGACCAAGCGGGATTAGTCCAACCATTATATAAGATAGGAACATCACAACGGCGTTATAAAGCTGGTTTTCCCGTTCGGATTTTAGCCGCACCAGCTGATTGGTTGAGTCGTCAGCAATGTAAGTGCCAGCACCCATCGATAGGGCTTCAACAACAATCAAGACAACACCGCTAATAACTATCTCCCGGCTACTTAGCCCGGCAAAACTGACGCCGGAAAGTAACCCAACAGTCGAAACCAAACTGTCTTCAGCGCCAAAAATGGTATTGCGCAAAAATCCTTTGCGTTGCCCCTCCATGATGATTTCAGCGTAGCAGAATTAGTAAACGTAGCCTTTGATGGCTGGAGAGTTGATCGAAATTGTTCGGCGGCTGACGACGTACGGGCCGACGTAGTTCATCTCAGTTATCGTGATAGAGCTGCCGCTGACTGATTCAACGTAAGCAACGTGGCCGTAGTAGGCCGCTTCGTTAGTAACCACTAGCGAACCGACACGGGGGGTGGTGCCAGTTGGTAATCCAAACTTTCGAGCACTGGCTACGTATTGGCCACCGTTACCCATGCCATTTGGCAGGTCGGAACGTTTGTAGTTAGCGTACCAAGTGCACTGTCCTGGGTAGCCACCGTTGTAACCGCCGCGCATCGTACCAAGAATGGTATGGCCACCGATGTTAGTGACACGGGTAGAAGTGGTGCGCGAGCGGGCCAGATCGCGCAGGCGGGCTGCTTCCGCTAAGCGGGCTTGCTCGGCTTTGGCTTTATTGATTGAATCCAGCCAGGCGAGCGAAGTATTCGTATCTTCAGCCGGAATAATTAAATCAGTACCCGGGCGAATCGTTTCAGCTTTAATTGGCTCAATGTCGTTAGCATCCAATATCGAACCGACGCTAATATTATAACGAGCGGCAATCGCCACCAAATTGTCACCGGTTTCCACCGTATAAATAATCGCCGCCGATTGCTGTACCTCACCAGTTAAAATGGTTTGGCCGGCAAAAAGTTGCGGCTTACTAACAAAGCCGTCGTTTTGGCTTTCCAGTTGGGCAGCCACGGTGGGGGTGGAGACAATAAAGGCTTGGCCTTCGCCGACAGTCACCGTCAAAAAGACGGCAATCACAAACCCAAAGCTAGTTTGGGTGGAGTACCGCTTGAAGAACCGCATCCCCCGCTTATATTGGGGCGAAACGATTATCGCATTGGCCAAGTGGTTGGTACGGACAGATATTTTCTGAAAATACCGCTCAACCGGGGCCAAAGATTTTTTTACTTTATTTGATAGATTCTCTAATTTTTGTCTAAGAATATTGATGGTTGTTCTAATGAACCTCCTTACAAAATAGACGAGAACAAGTGTAACCCAACCAAATCTCCTGTCAAGGGTTTAGGGGTGACTCCCTAGTAATTTACCAATATTCGTGCTAAGCTAGTTGAGCTTTAACCGCACTCGCAGGGAAATGAGTGCGAAGAAGTAATTAAATAATTACTTTCGGATCGTGGCCCCTTCTAAGGCGGCACTACTGTCTGGGAGTAGACAGTAGAAAGGCTGTTTTTAGAAAATGTATAACAATGTACGAAGCCACCGTGGTGGCTTTGGACGTCGACAACGACGTTCCCCACGATCCAGTTCGATTCACCCGGACCGCTATATTAATAAAGCGGTTGAGGTTGGCGAAACAACTCCGGAACCAATTATCCATCGCTTCAGCGATTTTTCGCTGGACAACCGAATTGTGGAGCGCGTAAACGCTCGCGGCTACGTTACACCAACACCAATTCAGGATAAATCCATTCCGCTAGTCATGAGCGGCCAAGATGTTATCGGCATCGCCGAAACCGGTACCGGTAAAACGGCCGCGTTTTTGCTGCCATTAATGCATAAATTCATGAAAGACCGTTCGCAAAAGGCCTTAATTATCGTCCCAACCCGCGAATTAGCCGTGCAGATCGAAGAAGAACTGCGTAGTTTCTCGCAGGGCATGCAGCTGTATTCTGCGCTTTGCATCGGTGGTAACGGCTTTGGTTCCCAAATTCAGGCTCTGCGCCGCAATCCCCAGTTTATTATCGGCACTCCCGGTCGCCTGCTTGATCATTTGAATCGTCGGACAATGCGGCTATTTGATGTGAATAATCTAGTTCTTGATGAGGCCGACCGGATGGTGGAGATGGGCTTTATTGATGACGTCCGCAAACTGATTCGTGAGCTACCGCGACAACGTCAATCGCTGTTTTTCTCTGCTACCATCACCCCAGAAGTCCGGACCTTAATTGCTGACTTCACCCAAAATCCGCAGTCAGTTTCCGTTAAACGACGTGAAACTGCCCAGAACGTTGACCAAGACGTGATTCGCTACACCGACAACTTTCACAAAATGAGCTTGCTCCATAACCTTTTGACTGAACCGGAATCCACCAAAGTGCTGATTTTTGGCCGGACCAAACACGGTGTGGAAAAACTGATGAAAACTCTGATGGAACGTGGCTTTAGCGCTGTTTCCATTCATGGCAATAAAACCCAAGCCCAGCGCCAACGAGCCTTGAACGACTTCAAACAAAATCGCGTCCAGATTATGGTTGCCACCGATGTGGCCGCTCGTGGTTTGGATATTCCTAACGTTAGCCATGTTGTTAACTTTGAAGCGCCGGAAAACTATTCCGACTATATTCACCGCATCGGCCGCACCGGCCGGGCCGACAAAAAGGGTAAAGCCCTGACCTTTGTTGGTATTGGCGCCTAAGAAAAACTAATGCCTATTCGCAACGTCGCCATCATCGCCCACGTTGACCACGGTAAAACTACCCTGGTGGATGGGCTATTGAAGCAGTCGCACACCTTCCGCGATAACGAGGCGGAGATGAACCAAACCCTGATTATGGACTCTAACGATCAGGAACGGGAGCGCGGCATTACGATTCTTGCTAAAAACACAGCGGTTACCTACAAAGGCGTGAAGATAAATATTATCGACACCCCCGGCCACGCCGATTTTGGTGGTGAAGTAGAGCGCACACTAACCATGACTGACGGCGCCTTGCTAATTATTGATGCCAAAGAAGGTCCAATGCCCCAAACCAAATTTGTGCTTAAAAAAGCGCTGGAGCTAGGCTTACGACCAATTGTGGTGATTAACAAAATTGATAAACATGACTCCCAGATTGCTAAAGTCCTCCGCGACACCTCGGATTTATTTTTGGATCTAGCGACCGACGAGGCTCAATTGGATTTCCCGGTTTACTACGCCGTTGGCCGCGACGGCAAGTCATGGGAAAACCTGCCCACCAGCGAACAGATCAGCGCGGACACCGACCTAACGCCGATTTTTGACGCAATTTTAAAACATATTCCCGCCCCCCAATCGCAGAAAGATCAGCCGTTCCAAATGTTGGTCACCGCCCTGGATTGGGACAACTTCCAAGGCAAGTACGCCATCGGTAAAGTGACTCGCGGCATTGCTAAACCAGGTCTAGCCGTATCGATCGGTACGCCGGACGGTTTTCGCGAAAACGCTAAAATTGATCGAGTTTATAGCACGCATGGGTTAACCCGCTCACAAGTGGCTTTCGCTGATGCCGGCGACATTGTGGCGATTACTGGTATTAAGAACTGTCGAATTGGCGACACCATTGCCGATGCCGCTACGCCCGTTGCCTTACCAACGCTCCAGATTGCTGAGCCAACGCTGAAAATGGCCATTTCGGCCAATACTTCGCCGTTTGTCGGCAAAGAAGGCACCCAGCTTACCAGCCAAAAAATTTACGAACGAATTATCAAAGAGCTGGAAGTGAATGTTTCGCTGAAAATGACATCCGGCGAAAATAACGAATATATCCTGTGGGGCCGTGGTGAACTGCACTTGTCGGTTTTTATTGAAAATCTCCGCCGCGAAGGTTTCGAGATGCAGGTCGGTAAACCGCAAGTTATTACCAAAGTGATTGACGGGCAAGTCCAAGAGCCGGTGGAAGAATTAACAATTGACGTTAAAAGCGAATTTGCCAACGCCGTCAACGGCGAAGTTGGCAAGCGCAAGGGCATCTTAATGCTACAAACCGAAAACGAAGACGGCACTACCCGCTTACTTTTTGAAATTACTACCCGCGGACTTTTGGGCTTGCGTAACGTTTTACTTACAATTTCTCGTGGCACAGCGGTGATGGGCACAAACTTTTTGCGTTTCGCTCCGCTGGGCAGCGCTATTCCTAAGCTTCGTAATGGTGTTTTAGTTGCATCAGTTGGTGGTAAAGCGGTGTCTTATGGCCTTAATAATGCTCAAGAACGGGGTATTACCTTTATTCAACCACAAACACCAGTTTACGAAGGGATGATTGTCGGTCTGCATTCACGTGATAACGATTTGGAAGTTAACATTACTAAAGAGAAAAAACAGACCAATGTCCGCTCGGCTGGTAACGACGACGCGATTACGCTAACCCCGGCAACGGTTTTGAGCTTGGAGCAATCAATCGACTTCCTGGAAGATGACGAGATGCTAGAAGCCACACCGAAGTCTTTGCGTCTGCGCAAAAAGATCCTCAACGGCTCACTCCGAGCAAAATCTAAGAAGTAAAGCTAATTCAATACTCAGCCCAGAGATATGTGCAGCCTTGGTTGCCGAACCATACTTCGTGTTCAGTGCCAGATAGTAAGGTAATCTTGTCCCCGGGTTTCATTACTTTCTCGCCATCGGTTAGCTTAAGTTTCATCTCCCCCATTATTACGACGAGGATATGGTTTTCCCTGTGAGAATGCGGAGCTAGATAGTCGTTTGGTTTTTCTGTAAAAGAAACCGGTTGATAACCATGGGATTCCAGATCTTCTATTATTTTTGCTTCGGAGAAGTTCTCGTACTTTGCCTTTTCAAACATATTGTCGGTCAGATAATGAGCGATGTTAATACTTATCTATTCAGTACTTTCGAATCTTCCATGACTTTTTCTTTTTGATTTTCATAAAAATCGGCCAATTTTTGAGAAAGCTTACCGTCTTGCAAAGCGAGAATTTTCACTGCTAGTAATGCAGCGTTATCAGCAGCGTTAATTGCAACTGTTGCAACAGGAACACCGAAGGGCATTTGGGCAATTGAGAGTAATGAGTCTAGACCCTTCATAGTTTTTGTCTCCACCGGCACACCGATTACCGGCAATTTTGTTAGTGCGGCAGTCATGCCAGGTAAATGTGCGGCTCCACCAGCCCCGGCAATAATTACCTGGATACCTCGATTTTCAGCTGCAGAAGCATATTCGTACATTTTCTTTGGAGTACGGTGAGCGGAAACGATATCTAATTCATATAGAACTCCAAAATTTTGGAAAACTTCAGCAGCTTTTTCCATCACTGCTAAATCTGATTTCGAGCCCATAATAATGCCTACTAACGGTTTTCTCATTTCCTTAGGGTGCTAGACAGGGATCGAACCTGCGGCCAACCGGACCACAACCGGTTGCTCTACCACTGAGCTACTAGCACCATGGTGCTAATTTTACCAAATAACTTAGCCAACTGACAGGTTTGTGCTACGGTTATTAGAGATGAAGAATGTCTTGTCGGTCGGGGAAGCCACAGTTGATTCGTTTGTTTTTGTCAGCGATGCTAACGTCCACTGCAATATTGATAAAAGTAAGTGCGAATTCTGCATTAATTATGCCAGTAAAATCATGGCCGATGATGTCCAGTTTCACGTTGGCGGTAATGCCGTTAATACGGCCGTTTCCTTTGCTCGCCTTGGCGTCAAAGCCGATCTCTATAGCGTGCATGGCGACGATTGGATCGGTAAGCTAGTCGACCAACAACTTGCCACAGAAGGCGTTGATCCTCGTTATGTTGTTATCGAAAAAGGCCCGACCAGCTACGCTACTGCCCTGGTTTTCCAGGGCGAGCGCACTCTCGTGGTCTACCACGTCCCGCGCGAATACCAGTTGCCAGATTTTGAGCCGGTTGATTGGGTTTACCTGACAGCCATGGGTAAGGCTTTTTCTGGAGCTTACGAAAAAGTTGTCCGGTTTGTGTTACAGCACAAAATTAAACTTAGCTTTAACCCCGGTACCCATCAGATTAAAGCCGGAGTACAAGCATTAAAGCCGGTCATGGCAGTTACCGAGTGTCTGTTTGTTAATCTTGAGGAAGCCAGGCTATTAACCGAGCTATCTATCAAGGCCACCATTAGAGAGATCTCCGAACAGCTCTTTGATCTAGGCCCGAAATTAGTAATTGTCACTGACGGTCCTAACGGCGCTTATGTTTTCAACGGCAACCAGCTGTTATTTTGCGACATCTTTCCGGCCAAGGTGGTGGAGCGAACTGGTTGTGGCGACGCCTTCTCCGCCGCCTTCACCGCCGCGCTACTGCAAGGCGAAGACATCGGTGAAGCGATGCGTTGGGGTATGGCCAACTCGGCTGCGGTACTGGAAAAAATCGGTCCGGAGCAAGGACTGCTGACCAAAGACGAAATGACCGAGTCGCTAAACGATAATCATAAAATTCAGGCCAAAGAAATCCGTTAATTTACCTTTATTTACTATTTAATATTTGGTATCTTTATCATCCACGGCCTTTTGCTGTGTTGGAGATTCATCGGATGTTACTGGGAACGTTAACAGGAAAAAGAGCCGGTCTGAATCGGCAATCTCTCGTCGGGAAACTTTGTGAGGCTTGCGGAAAGTCTATCGAAACAAGAAGTCTGCGGGCGTATCTGCGCGACAATTTCGTGCAGCCGGGCGGTGAGGGGAGAATTGTTGTGGTTGCCACCGCTGAAGGGGAGATGGCAATTATCCTCTACAACTGTGGGGATCTGTCTTACGGTGAACCGGTATCGCACAGCTCAATTGACCATCAGTTGGGAAAAATTGCCGAAGAGTTCGATCTTACTGACGTCGTTTTCTGCTCAACCGAAAGAAAAATGGGAAAAAATTTCCTTTCGGTGTCAGCGGGGGCACAGGTGAGCGTCTACAACTCCGAACATTACTCGCTTGACGGGTGTGTGACGGAGATTCTGTAATTTTCATTATCCAGGCGATGGGCGCTTTTGCGCCCATCGCCATTCCTTTTACCCCTGAAATATCGTAAAATTAACACATAACATGCGCCCGTAGCTCAGCGGATACTCGACTGAAGTCTCGTTCCACTTCGTGGATCAAACTTCCGATTGTCCTCCGAGCCGCGAGCACAACTCGCAACCAGCGCCCGTAGCTCAGTGGATCAAACCTGCGTTTGTCCCCTGACCTACTGGCACTCGCCAGTAATTTATACCTACAAATGTAGGCTCGCGCCCGTAGCTCAGTGGATAGAGTATCTGTCTTCGGAACAGAGGGTCGGGGGTTCAAATCCCTCCGGGCGCGCCACTAGCTTCTGCTACACTAAATAAATGGAGCACAACAACCAGCAGATTGAGCGACTGATCCACGCTCTCGATAAGTTCTACGGCAAATCATCACATGCAATTAAGCGCGGTTTTTTGGTCGGTTTTGCTTCCGGTATCGGCGGTGTGCTTGGCGCGGCACTGATAATAATATTGTTGGGATTTTTAGTCAGCAAGCTGGGCACAATCCCGTTTATCGGTGAAATATTGCAAAAAATTGACCAATCCTTGCCGTATTAGGCCTTAGGTTTTCGTCTAACAATACTCACTACTGCTGGAATAACCGAAAGTAAGATTATTCCGCCGACAATCGGCAAGACATAGCGGTCTACGTCGGGGATCACCGAGCCCAAAAAGTAACCGAGCAGCGTCATTGATAGTACCCAAAAAATACCGCCAAAAATATTATAGAAAACAAACGTGCCGTACTCCATGCCGCCAACGCCCGCTAAAACCGGGGCAAACGTGCGGATAAACGGTGTAAACCGGGCTAAAAAGATCGTGATTGGGCCATATTTGGCGAAATACTGCTTGGCGCGCTCAATATGGTCTTTGTGAAAAATTCTTGAATTCTCTTTACTAAACACCCTGGGTCCAAACCGCCGCCCTAAATAATATCCAAAGCTATCGCCAGCAATGGCGGCAATTATTCCACCAATAATAAGATAGTAAATATTGAGATGCCCGGCCCAGGCCAGTAGTCCGGCGGTAAAAAGCAAACTGTCACCCGGCAAAAAGAACCCGGCTAAAATCCCCGACTCGGCAAAAATTATCGCCCAGATGCCAATATGCCCGAGATGCTGGAGTGTTTCCTGCGAAGCAATTCCCTTGACCCATTCCCAAAATTCCATGCGTTAAGGATACTGTAAATGTTGTGAATAAAGAATAAGCGGGGGAGGCTAGCACCTCACCCCGCAATCGAAAACCGAGACTGACCAGTAGGAAAGTCCGGCTAGCCCTTGTCGTTGGACGGACAAGGCAGGCTAATTGTACCCACCTTATTCATTTTCGCAAGGATAAAAGATATAATTTAATACGTTAATCGGGGCATTAGTTCAGCGGTAGAACAACGGACTCTTAATCCGTGTGTCGCTGGTTCGATTCCAGCATGCCCCACAATCTTAGACGAATATGTGTTTAAACACATATTCGTTCGATTAGTATTATTTGTAATCGCGTGAATTTTTACAAAACTTCTTGGTAGTGTCCTGGCTCGATATCGCCCAGTTCGTACTGGCCAAGCTTGGTGCGGGTAAGGTGAACGACATCAATACCAACCGAACTGCAGAGTTTACGGACAATGTGGTACTTCCCTTCGTGCACGGTTAGCCAAAAATCAATTTTTTTCTCAAACATTTTCTTCAGTTTCCGATCGTCAATCGCCACTTGGCCGAAACCAACCCGAATGCGCGGTTTTTGTAACTTCTCCCAAGAGAACTGCGGGTTGCGGCTAACGCCCTGAACAAAGTACTCCTTTTTGTGCTCGAATTTCGGATGGGTTAGTTGGTAGCAGAGGTTGCCGTCGTTGGTTAAAACTACCAAACCCATTGTCTCCACGTCCAATCGCCCACATGGGAAAACTCGCGGCTCCGTCGGCACGAAATCCAAGACTGTTTTGCGTCCTTCCGGATCGTCGGCAGTAGTGACAACACCGCGCGGCTTATTCAGCAAATACAGAACTTTTTTTTCTTCGTGAGAAATTTTCTGGCCGTTGATGGTTACTTCGTCAGTTTTGGGGTCGACAATTGTAGCAAGTGTCGTAACGGATTGGCCATTAATTTTCACCTGACCGGCAGCAATCAGTTCGTCGGCTTTGCGGCGGGAGCAGAAACCAGAAGCCGCAATAAATTTGTTTAGTCTCATTTAGTCTTATAAACGATTCATTGCTTATATCATTTATGCCACCCCTCGCATCGGAAGGCAACCGGTGATAGCTTCGCTTCATCCTTTTTTATCGCTAACAAGGATGATAGAGTAAAACCGATGAACAACTCCGGCCGGATACTGACTATTCTTGCAGCACTAGGCTTGGCGGTATCAATATATTTAACTTTCAAAACCTACGACCCCAGTTCGGTGGCTTGCTCAATTGGTGGTGGCTGCGAAACTGTCCTTTCCAGTAAATACGCCTATTTCTTTGGCATCCCTGTCTCGATTTACGGGATTGCCTGGTACATTATTCAATTAGGGTTGCTATACATGATTGTTTTCCGAAAGCGGTTTGGAATCAAAGAGCTGCGTATCTGGGCAATGTTGGGCTTGGCCTTCAGCCTGTATCTACTAGCCGCCGAAGTTTTCTTCATCCACGCCTACTGCACCTGGTGTTTGGTTTCACTGACGATTGTCACAATCACCATAATTTTGCTATTTTTACCTAACTTGAAAGGAGTTCAATATGAGCGGTGACGGAAAGTTTTTCGTTGGAGTGATTGCAGTAGCGATTTTGGCAGTGGTTGGTTTTGTCGTCTTTGGCGGCAAATCTTCTGACGGTAACGCAACAATTGATACAACAGTTGGTCAAAAACTTGGTAGCGACGAGGCTCCAATTAAAATTGTTGAATTCGGCGATTTCCAGTGCCCGGCCTGTCGAGCGGCCGCGGCGCCCCTAAAACAAAGCTTTGAGAATAACAAACAAAACGTTCAGTTAATTTACCGCCACATTCCATTGCCAATCCATCCGAATGCCGACGAATCTGCCCAAGCGGCAGAAGCAGCGGGATTACAAGGCAAATTTTGGGAGATGTACGATATTCTATTTGCTGAACAGGAAACGTGGAGTGGTTTGGCCGATCCGAAAGCGCAATTTGTTGCCTATGCCCAATCATTAGGCATGGACGTGGATAAATTCGGCAACGATTACGGTTCGTCCGCCGTGGCTGATGCCATCGGGCGAGACAAGGCTGAAGCTGATCGCGTCGGAGTTTCATCAACCCCAACCTTTTTTGTCAACGGTGAGCGAATCGTTGGGGCACAGTCCATGGATCAGTGGCAGGAAATTATCAACCGCAAACTTGCCGAGCTTACTCCAACTAGCTGATGTTGCTGTCCGCAACGGAAGCACTAGACGTGCTAACAGAAGAAATTCTGCTAACGCGCCAGAATTTGGAGCGCGCACCACAACTGTCGTTGATTTGGGTGGGTAACGACAAACAAACGGAAAAGTTTGTCCGTGCCAAACAGAAAAAAGCACTGGAGCTGGGGATTGAATTCCAGCTCCACCATTTCGAACGCGCCGCCGAACGCCAGCTATCAGCGTTAATTGCCAGCTTGAACGAAAACAAAAAAATTGATGGAATTGTTGTGCAGCTACCGCTGCCAAAAAATGTTAAGACCGAGCGAATTCTCTCGCAAATAGAGCCAAGTAAAGATGTCGACGGGCTAATTTCGGAAAATTTTCCCCCTCCCACACCTACCGGCATTGTGATGCTGCTGGAGCGTAACGGCCTGAATTTAAAAAAATCCAATACAGTAATTTTAGGCGCTGGCCGATTGGTTGGTAAGCCGTTGGCAGAAATGTTTCAGCGCAACAGCTGGCCCTATGAACAGATTGTCAGCAAGGCTGAAAACGAAACCGCAAAAATTAAAACTTTCGATATTTTAATTACTGCTACCGGCGTAGAAAAATTAGTCACGGCCGATTTTGTTACCGAAAACATGACGGTTGTCGACGCTTCCGGGGTTGATGTGGACTTCGAGTCAGTCGAAAAAGCGGTTAAATTAATTACGCCAAAGCGCGGTGCCGTCGGGCCACTGACAGTCTTACTGTTGCTGAAAAACGTCGTTAGCTCTTCAGAGCTCCAGCAAGATAGCTCGAAACGAAATCGGCCAGTTTGAGCGTTGCTTGATCGGCAGTATGGCGAACCCGGACCGTCACGGTTTTACCGGCCATTTCTTTTTCACCGAGGATTAATGTCAGCGGGATTTTTTCCAACTCTGCTTGGCGAATCCGTTTACCTAGAGTTTCGGCACTTTCGTCAACTTCGGCTCGGAAACCAGCCGTTGTTAATTCGCACTTTACATCGGCGGCGTACTTTGAGGTTTTTTCGGAAATCGGCAAGATTCGCACTTGTATCGGCGAGAGCCAGAGCGGGAATTCTCCACCGGTTTTCTCCAAATAAAAGCCAATAAAGCGCTCCATCGAGCCAAAAATCGCTCGATGAATCATTACTGGTTGCTGTTTTTGGCCTTTCTCGTCGATATACTCAATCCCGAACTGTTTTGGCAGGTAAAAATCCAGTTGAACAGTGGCAATGGTTTCTTCTTTACCGTTAACGTTTTTCATCTGGATATCGAGTTTTGGTCCGTAATAGGCTGCTTCGTCTTTAGCTTCCGTAAAGTCAACGTTCATTTCCACCAGCGTTTCCCGCAATATTTTTTCCGACTTTTCCCACAGTAGAATATTGTCGGAGTATTTTTTCTTGTTAGCTGGATCGTGGAGCGACAGGCGGAACCACCAATCATTAAGGTCGAGACTTTTATAAACAAACTGTACCATCTCCACCACTTGTCGGAACTCTTGTTTGATCTGATCTTCCCGGCAGAAAATGTGGGCGTCGTTAATGGTGAAGCTGCGTACCCTCTGTAAGCCGGAGAGTTCGCCGGATTTTTCCAAACGGAACACCTCACCGAACTCGGCAATACGAATCGGTAGGTCGCGGTAGGAGTGTAGCTCATGGGAGAAAATGGCGATGTGATGCGGGCAGTTCATTGGCCGCAAGTAAAATGTTTCGCCGTCTAGATCCAGCGGCGGATACATACTGTCGGCGTAGTGGGAGAGGTGGCCAGACTTTTCGTAAAGTTCTTTTTTACCCAATTCGCTGGTAATCACGTGTTGATAGCCGGCTTCAACTTCCAGCTTCGTTAAATATTCCCGCAGCAAGCGGTAAAGCGTGGCACCTTTAGGCAGCCAGAGCGGCAAACCGCTACCAATCTCTGGGGAGATCATAAAAATTCCCAGCTCTTTGCCAAGTTTGCGATGATCCCGCTTTTTGGCTTCTTCCAGTGCTACCAAATGTTCATCCAGGGCTTTTTGGCTGGCAAAGGCCGTTCCGTAGATACGAGTCAGCATCGGCTGATGCTCGTCGCCGCGCCAGTAGGCTCCGGCAACAGAGAGTAGTTTAAAGGCCTTTATTTCACTCGTAGATTCAACGTGCGGTCCCTTGCAGAGATCCCAGAAAGTGTCGATGCCGTAGAAACTCAATTCCTCGTCTTTTAGCTCTTCGGCTAACTCTAACTTGTAGGGCTGCTGTTCTTTTTTCAACAGTTTAACGGCCTCAGCGTGCGACATCGTTTTTTTCACCACCGGAATATCTTTGGCGATGATTTTTACCATCGATTTTTCCAGTTTTTCTAAGTCAGAGTCGGAAACTGGGCGGGAAAACTGAAAATCGTAGTAAAACCCGGTTTCAATTGGCGGCCCGATCGCTAATTTTACCTCCGGATCAAACTCCCGAGCGGCCATCGCCAAAACATGAGCAGCGGTGTGGCGCAGTTTGTAGAGCGGCGAATTTTCGTAGTTTTCCTGTTTCATCAACCCACCCATTGTAGCCCAACCTGGTTGGCGGGGAAACTATTTATTCAAAGCCGTGGCAATTTTTTGTGCTAACGCCGGCATTTCTTTTTCGGTCATACCGCGGGTAGTGATGGCTGGTGTGCCAAGCCTAATTCCGGAGGGGTTCTGTGGAGGCGCTTCGTCGTATGGAATAGCATTTTTATTAACCGTAACCCCAACTGCTTCCAACCGATCCTGGGCGTCTTGACCGCTAATTTTCAATGGGCGCAAGTCAATCAAGAAAAGGTGGTTGTCGGTGCCGCTCGTGATAATGCTTACGCCGAGCTTCTGCAGCTCGGCGGCCAGGAGCTGGGCATTAATAACAACCTGTTGGCAGTATTGTTTATAACTGGGCAGCAGTGCCTCTTCCAGGCAAACGCCGATAGCGGCAATGGTGTGCATATGTGGCCCGCCTTGCAGCCCCGGAAAAACCGTTTTATCAATTTCTTTGGCAAACTCCGGTTTGCCAAAAATCAGCGCGCCCCGTGGCCCGCGCAGAATCTTGTGGGTGGTGGTCATTACGTAGTCAGCATTACCGAAAGGCGTTGGGTGCAAACCCGTTGCGACCAGTCCGGAGATATGAGATATGTCCGCCAGATGCCGCGTCCCGACGTTGTGAGCGATTTGGGAAATCCTCTTAAAATCAATTTGGCGCGAATAGGCGGAGGCGCCGGAGACGATAATTTTGGGTTTTACTTCTTTAGCTTCTTCTTCAATCTCTTCGTAGTTGAGTAGGTGGGTATCGGCATCAACAAAGTAGGCGTAACGGTCAAAGAGTTTGCCGACAAAATTCACTTTGTGGCCGTGGCTCAGATGCCCGCCGTGGGCCAAGTCCAGCGACATAATCGGGTCGCCGGGTTGCATGAACGATAAATAAATTGCCAAATTGGCGACGGAGCCGGAGTACGGCTGGACATTAACGTGGTAGTCGGTTTGGAAAACTTTCCGGGCTAATTCCTGTACCGCCAACTCAACTTGGTCAACAATTTTCGTGCCGCTATAGTAGCGTTTTTCCGGGTAGCCTTCGGCGTATTTATTCGTTAAAACTGAGCCCAAGGCACCGCGAACGGCATCCGAGACGTAATTTTCCGACGCAATTAGGTTGATCGTTTCGGACTGACGTTTTTCCTCTTCCTTGATTAGTTCAGAAATCATCTCGACCAATTGTATCAGCTATACTATTGGGGATGAAACCGATCGCTGAAAACAAACGGGGGAAATTCGACTACCAGATCCATGAGGACTGGGAGGCGGGTTTGGCGTTGCATGGCGATGAAATTAAAGCGATTCGGGCACGCCGAGTGAACATTAACGGCAGCTACGTCAAACCATTTATTGCTAACGGCCAAGCTGAACTTTGGTGGTTGGGCGGCAACTTCGCCGCTGCTGTCGAGCCGGATCGCTCCCGCAAATTGTTACTGCATCGCACCGAAATTAATCGAATCGTTGGTAAGTTGGCTAGCGGCAATCACACAGTGCTACCGCTCGATCTATACCTGAAAAAAGGCATGGCTAAGCTAAAAATTGGTCTGGCCAGCCGTAAAAACAAAAAAGACAAACGAGAAATCCTGAAAAAACGGGATATCGACAAGGCCCTTCGTGAAGAAATTCGGCAGAAAAAACAGGGAAACTAAAGCGGTGTCTTGGTTTCTGCGCCGCGGAGTGCTTGAACAGCGCTAACTAAATCCTGGTGAGCGGCCTTTAGTTTGTCACGTCCGGCTTTGATGGTGGCTTTAGCGTCGCTGGCACTCGGCTTGTTCAGGGCTTTAGTAAATAAGACGACCGCCTCGTTAACTTTGGTTTTAGCTGATGCAATCAACGCCTCAATTGCTGTCGTATCGGTGCCGGCCGCCTTTGCTTCGTCTACTGCGGGGTCTATTTTGTCGGTAATTCGGTCCAGAATCCGCCCACTAGCACATAGTCCGGAAATTGCCGGGTTTAACACCGAGAATACTCGGGTCGTGTCAACAGCCTCTTTCAGTTCGGTGCGGATGGCTGCCAGGTCGGTGAGTGCCTCAATGGTGGTGAGATATGTCTTTAAATCTGCCGACAGGCTATTAATCGCCGCATTAACCGGAGTTGCCACGTCGATCGCTTTAATATTGCTGCAACGCCCGTTCAAGATCCGGTTTTTCTGGGCTTCCAACACCCGAATTCGCACATCAACCATTTTTTGGGCCAATGCCAGGGTTCGGGTTTTTTGAATGTCTTGGCGTTCTTGCAGTTTTGACGCCCGGTAGCTTTCCCTTTCGGTTTTTAGGGCCTCCAAATCAGCCTTGAACTGGGTGTTTACATCAAATCTGCTGCTTTGGGCTAGGACTAAACCCGGCAGCAATATTGCTGCCGCAAGTAAGCTATATATCAGTCGTGTCATCTTCTGTGGAGTTAATTTCATCATCAATCGCTTTTAAATCCTGATCAAGCTCGTTAATTGAGCTATCGATTGTGGCGTCGTCCTCGGTGGTGGTGGCCACTTCGGACTGGGTAGCGTCAACGTTGGTATCAGCCTTATCGGTACCGCTAACGTAGTAGAAAACCGCCAGCCCAACCATCACCACAATCACAAACACCGCTAGTAGCCAGTAAATTACCTTGCCCGGTTCTTCTACCTGGGTTTGATCGTCCATGTATTCATGGTGCCAAACTGCCGGAAAATATCAAGTCGGGAGTTTACAGCTCAAACGCTTCCAACCGCCACTCAATCACGTCGCCGTTTTTGGTAATGTAGTCGCCAGCGCCAACGGTCGATTGTGTTCCGTTGACGTAAAATGCCCAGAAGTTGGTGGCGCTGTCAGAGGCTTGGCCATCAATTGACGTCACGAAATCACCAAAGTCGTAGGTGGTGCTCTCAACAACGTGTCCAGCCTTCAACAAAGCTAGCGCCGTTTGGCCTTCAACGCCCTGGTAGCTAATAGTATTAACCTGGCTGCTGTCTTGGGAAGTTTCGCCAATAATGCCGTTCGGAATAATTAAAAATAATCCGAAAATGAAAATAATCGCTGCTACTACGTAAAAGCTGGTGCGTTGTTTCATGAAACCCTTTCTAAAAAATCCTCGCCAAGCAACCGGGGAAACAATTAATATTCTGCTCGGAACAAATATATCCAGCTGGGATCGGGCTTTCACTTCTCGACTACGCTCGAAGTAAACCGTTGCGGCACAGCGGCCGAATCTCACGGCCTTCACCAATAGTGAGCGGGATACGCTCACTAAGCAATGTTCTAGTTGCTATTGGATTAACATGTCAGTGTGCTAGCTATGTATATCGCCTGAATAACCTACTGTCAAGAAAGTGGTTTTCCCGGTAAAATCACACTATGTCGCAAAGATATTTTGCTCGTCAGTCGAGCGGCGAACCGCTCTCCTGATGGAAATAGGAATTGTCGGACTCCCAAACGTTGGAAAGTCGTCGTTGTTTAATGCCTTAACCAAAGCTGGCGCGCAAGCGTCTAATTTTCCATTTACCACTATCGAGCCAAATGTCGGGATTGTTGACGTGCCGGATGAGCGTTTGGAATTTCTAACAAAAACATACGCTGCAGCTAAAACTGTCCCGGCCACAATGAAATTTGTTGATATTGCCGGGTTAGTCAAAGGAGCTGCGCAGGGCGAGGGGTTGGGAAATAAATTTTTGAGCCACATTCGTTCGGTGGATGCGATTGCCGAAGTAGTGCGCTGCTTTCAGGAACCAAATATCACTCATGTTCACGGCAAGGTTGATCCGGATAGCGATATCGCCACAATTAATACCGAACTGATGTTGGCTGATTTGGAGCAAGCTCAAAAAGCATATGCTAACAATCAAGAAAAAGTTAAAAAAGGCGAAAAAGAAGCTGTAAAAATCGGCACCGCTCTAGAGCAAGTAATCACACTATTGAACGATGATACGCCGCTACGCACAAAGCCAGAGCTGGCGGAGGAGTTACGAACTTTTCAATTTCTCACAGCCAAACCTTTGATGTATGTGGCAAATATTGACGATGAAAACAGTGATATTTCAGCCGTCCAAAAGCATGCCGCCAGCGAAAGTGCTGCGTTAGTGGCAATCTCGGTAAAAACGGAAGTGGAAATTGTGGAACTGCCGGAAGCTGATCAGCAGGAATATCGCCAAGGGCTGGGGCTAAAGAGTGGGCTGGGCGAAATGATCATAGCCGGCTACGAATTGCTGAATTTAATTACCTTTTTTACCGCCGGGCCGACAGAATCCCACGCTTGGACTATCTCTAAGGGTACCAAAGCGCCGCAGGCCGCCGGAAAAATCCACACCGATTTTGAAAAGGGCTTTATTCGCGCCCAGGTATTCAGCGTTTCCGACTTAGAAAAGTTCGGCAGCGAAAAAGCGATCAAAGAAGCTGGCAAAATGCGCAGCGAAGGCAAAGATTACACTGTCCAAGACGGCGATGTCGTGGAGTTTCTTTTTAACGTCTAGAAGCGTAGCAGCTGGCTATTTTGCTTGAGCCACTTTTCGGCTTCTTTATACTTTGGAAAGTAATCGGCAGTTAAGCTCCAAAACGCTTTTGAGTGGTTCATATGTTTCAAATGGGCTAGTTCGTGGTAAATAACGTAGTCGCTGACCCAATCCGGGCAAAGGATTAGCCGCCAATTGAGTGAAATCGTTTGGCGGCTGGAACACGATCCCCAGCGGGTTTTTTGGGAGCGAATGGTAACGTTATGGACATCGTAGTTAACCAGATCGGCCAGTAGGGGAACACGGGTTTCAAAATAATTTTTAGCTTGGGTTTTGTACCACTTCTCTAGTATCTGCCGAACCGCTTTGTCGTCTTCGCTCGGTGCAGATACGGTGATGGTTTTTTCTGCTAAGGTAACGCCGGGTTTTTTTGGAGCAATTGCCAACCGGAATTGATAATCTTTTCCCCGAAACGGCAACAAATCTCGCTCGGCGGTCAGATGCTGCTGTTTTGCTCGAACGTGCGACAACTTTTCGGCCAACCAATCTTTATTTTGCTCGACAAATTTGTTGATCTGCCGCTCGCTCACGTTTGGCGGAGCTGTGACAGTAACGCTCCCATCTTCGCTAACACGTAATTTAATACTGCGCGAAGCGCGGTAACGCTTAACCTTAATGTTGGCTAACTCGCTCACGCTCGTTTAGTAGAGGCTGTTTGAAGGAGTAGAGCTGTCAGAGCTGTCGCTGTTCTGGTTTACCTTGTATAAGTAATACCCGCCGTAAAGCACGACCGCGATTACCAGATATATCCACAGCCACTTCTTCCAATTACTGCCGTAACCTTTTTGGTCTTCCATACGGCCAGCGTGGCCGAAACGGGAAAAGGTGTCAATATTTTGCGCGTCCGACCGGATTCGAACCGGCGATCTCCTCCGTGACAGGGAGGCGCTTTAAACCAGGCTAAGCTACGGACGCATATAGCACCCCCGTATTTTACCAATTTTTCGTCCTTCAAGAAAGGCGCTAGTAGGGAATATATACTTTGGCGGTATGGTTTTTCTGAACTTCGGCGTACCAGTCAGCGTAGGTTTTTGGCTCGCCCTCGTTACGCTCGGTGATTTGAATAACGTGAAAACCGAATTTGGTTTGAATGGGGTCAGATAATTGGCTAATTGGCAGAGAAAAGGCGACCTCCTCAAAGTTTGTCGATACCTGGGCGGCTAGTTCCCCGGTGGTCCAGTAGCCCAAATTGCCGCCGACCTCTTTAGTCTGGGTATCCTGGCTGTACTCTTTAGCAACATCCTCAAACGTTCCACCCTGCTCGATTTTCGTCCGCGCCTCCCGGGCGGCGCCCTCAGTGGCGGTTAAAATATGGCGAACTTTCACCCGCAGCAGTACCACGCTCTTGAGTTTTTCTTTCAAAATTCGTTCGGCAATAACTTGCTTGAATTCTTGGGCGCTCATGCCGTAAAGGGCTTTCAAAGTGGCCTCGAAATTCTCCGTCTGCTTTTTCTGCTCTTCAAAGGCGGCGTCCAGCTCTTCTTTCGTTACTCGCACCCCCAATTCAGTTGCCTCCAATAACACGACTTGATCTTCAATTAGTCCGGCCATAATTTTTTCCCGCAGTTCGACTTCCGTTGGCAGCTTGTCTCTCACCTCGGCCGGCGCTTGGGAATTAAAGGTATTCAAAAACCGCAGTCGCTGCAGAAAACGGTGGCTCCAGACGTAAGAGCTATCGACTTTGGCAGCCGGCAAAGGGTAGAGGCCCATTAATACTTCGGAAAACCGACTCTCGGATTTTTGGTTGTAGACGTTGATATAGCCGGTAACGCCAAAGACTAGATATAGCCCTAGAACAAAAACGGCGATATCGATAAAAATTGTGGCCGGATTATGAATGTGGCGCTGAACAACCGCCTCGATAAACGGCACGTGCAGGCGTAGCCAGTTGCGGATCCGGCTGGTGCCACTAGCAACAAATGAAAAACCGATTTTCAGGTATTTCCAAGCCAAAGCCAGGGCGTCGCGCAGCCAATTTAAAACGACAGTAATTGAGGAAAGTTTGCCCATATGATGCTTCCTATCACCAGGATAGCAGCCAAAACGGCAAAGACGAAGTGCTTACCCAATCCGACGGCCTCGCCCTCGCGCTCCTCGAAAATGTGCCAGAGCACGTAGAACGCGATGCCGGTAAGCAGCGAGCGGTTGAACGACGAAATTGGCCAGAGGCTAGTGATGCTATTTACCTGGGTAACAAAGAAGGCGAGGAGGATCTGTTCCAGCTGCCCGACCCGACCATCGTGAAAGCGGTTTTTCACGGTAGTAATTAACAACATTAACGCAAAAACGGCGACGGTGGCGCTGATGGCCGGCCACTGCAGCGAGGCTTGGGTGTAATTGATTAACGACAGGCCAAGCAGGGCGGTAGCATAAATAGTTGGTAGCATGTTGCCGCGCATCCCAGACAAAAACGAGGTAACCACTAGAATTAATATTCCCAGCTGCGATAGCCCGGTTGGTAGTAACCGCCACATCACCACAATACCAACTAACGTTAATAGCCAGCAGGCGAGTAGGCCAACTGGCGGGAGAGAACGGAGTCGTCGCATAGCTACTTTGTAGAGTAATTGCTGCCAATTACCAAGATGATATCGGCTGGCTGGATAGAGGTAGCAGTCGGTTTGTTGTTGGTGAGATTAGCACTGAAACGTTTTTTCAGCAGTGCCAAGGTATACTTCATATCTTTATTGCCCCACAGGCTGGTGGCGGTTTGAACAATTGTGGCCGTTTCGCTGCCAACAATATTGTAACCCAGGGCGGTTAGCTTCTTTTCCAGCGCCGCAGCGGACTTTTTACCGGAAGCGTCAACTATAAGCACCTTGGCGGCTTCTTTAATCACATACGGCTCCGGCATCGCCGACAAAACAAAGTCGTGAACGCCGCTCCAATCGTTTTGGCCTGCCTTAGGGGTGATTAAATATGGGTTGCTACTAAGAACCTTAAGAGGTCCTTCAGCGCTCGTATCTAAAGTTGCGGTAACGGTTTTGGTCTTATCAACGGCTTGGACGAGCTCAAAGGTTTTAAGCATCTCGTCCAACTTCATATCGGTTTTGAAGTGATTGCCCAACGCTGTCATTAAATCAGTAATTTTTTTCGGGTTACTCAGAACGCCTAAGCTCAAGGTTTTCTGGCGAATCGCCTCAATTACCTGCTGTTGGCGCTGGGAACGGCCGAAATCACTGCCGCAGGTGCCACCGCGGCAACGGGCGTATTTGAGTGCTTGGGTACCGCTCATTGTCACCGTCCCGGCTTTCTGCGAGTAGCCACAGATCTTAAGGGGATCGTTATCGCAAGGGTAATCGGGGTCACTGAGCGCCTTTTCAACGTAGATACTAACACCACCGATTGCGTCAACGACATCTTTGAATCCTTCAAAATCTACAAAGGCATAGTAGTGGATGTCGGTACCCAGCACTTCTCGTAAGGTAGATTTAAGGGCGGCGGCACCGGCATTAACACTTTTGTCACAGACTCTAGTTTGATTACACTTGGTAATACCTTCACCGTAGACTGCGTTTATCCTAGAATTGCCGCCCAAAGGACTCTTCACGTGTAGGTCGCGTGGGACCGAGAGCAGTGACATCTGTTTGTTGAAGGGGTCAATCGAAGCTATCTGAATTGTGTCTGTACCACCCTGATCGGCCAAACCTATCAACAAAACATTAATCCTGGTTTCGCCTTCTTTGAGATTGTCCGGATTAACTTCGTCACCGAACTTGAAAAAGGACGGGTCATCAGAGTCGTTTTTGTCAGTAATGTTGTTGAAGGCAACAATTCCAGTAACGCCGATCCAGCTGACAACCCCAACGACGATTAGAGCCAGTATCCAAAAAAAGATGCGCAGATTTTTACTGCGTCTTGGCTTAATTTGGGTAATTGGCCGGTCGTATAGTGATGTTTTTCGAAATAGCATTCGCTTCACCACTTTAACACAACAACTGCAGGCTAGGTAAGTAGGGCGTTTAGGCGCCGGGCAAGCTGGTTTTGACGGCGGCGCTGTATCGGCCGGCCTGCAAAAGCTTAATTGCCTCGTTGATTGATTCGGCTTCTACTTCCAGAATCGGCAATCGTTCCAGCCAGGCCAGGGTGTTGGCTGTAGCCGTGCCGATGCGAATAGCCGTTACCGAACCGTCGCGTTTCACTAGGGCAACCCCTTTTAGCTGGGCCGGCAGGATTTTCGCGGCGGCCAGAAGTTCTTCAATCATCTTTGGCAACTCTTGGGCTTGGACATCCCGCTCGTCAACTAGCGGCCTTTGCCTTACCTGCAGTAAGGCGATCGCACTGTGTTGCCGCTCGGCGCAGTCAATTAGCAGGATGTTCGGAAACGGTAAGGCGTCGTTTTTTGTCATGAAGTATCTCGATTGTAACGGTTTTGGTGAAGTTTAGCAGGCCTGGGGGAAGGCGCTCTGGCCACTCAACGAAAATTATTTTAGTTGGTTGGTTGCGGTAGTCATCCCTGTCAAAGAAACCGAAATCCTCGGTGTTCAGCCGGTATAAATCTAGGTGGATAATTTCCTTAATTCTTCCGGCAGTTTTTAGCGGATAGCGATGCTCCAGTACAAAAGTTGGGCTGGCCGTCCGGCCGGTGTAGCCAAAAGTGCGAGCCAGCTCACTAATTACTGTCGTTTTGCCAGCGGCTAGTTGACCGGAAAAACCCACGACGTCGCCGGCGCTTAGCAAACTCTTTATTTTTTTGGCCACTTTCGGCAAGTCGCGTTCCAGAAAATCCATTTAGTCTTCTAAACAATTCATTTCCATCACTTGCATTGTAAACCACCCTAACAAAAAAGCGCTCCCTTGCGGGAGACGCTTTTTTGTTTGCTAGCTTTTTAAAAGCTTAGCGTCGGTCGCCACCGAAATCGCGGTTTGGGCGATCTTCACGTGGGCGAGCTTCGCTGACGGTGATTGCGCGGCCATCAATTTCTTTGCCGTTCAATTCGCCGATAGCTTTTGTTGCCTCTTCATCGTTTGGCATTTCCACAAAACCGAAACCGCGTGAGCGGGTCTTGTCGAATTTGTCCATAACGACAGATGCAGTTGAAACCTCACCGAACGCTTCAAATTGCGTGCGGAGCTGTTCATCGTTAACACTGTATGGGAGTGATCCCACAAATAGCTTCTTAGCCATATACTTATCCTCTTTCTTTATGTTCCTGAGGTAAGCTGGCGACTTCCAGTTAACTGCTCCTCAATCGAACTACAATTTATATTTACTAGCTAGCAGTCTCTAGTACGTTTAGTATACAGCAAAAGTTGGCGAATAATACAAGTATTTAGGCAAAAAGAAGCCCAACTAGGAGGTGGGCAGGTCGATGGAATTGATGTCTTCCTGATACAGTAAATGTATGGCCTACGTAACGATTTTGTTGCTGTTGCTGGTGTTGGCCGGCATTGTTTGGTTGAAAAACCTGCGCCGTGAACTGATTGTCGTTGGAGTATTTTCGATTTTGCCGCTGCTGGCGGCACCGTTGCTATTCACGGGTTCACTCGTTAATGTTTCGCCGATCGGCTTGTGGCCACTGTTTCAACAGATTGCGGTGGCGATTGCTCTGGGAGTTGGCAGCTATGCCGCTTATCATTTGTTGCTGCGCCATCTAACCAACCCATCGGCTAGCCCAAGCCGCGAAAAACTGCGGTACTTGCTCTGGACGATTGTTCTCGTGGCGCTGTTTGTGGCAATGGGACTACCAGTGGTGCTAGCGCTGACGGCCGGGGTAGTGGCCAACATTGTTGTGGCGGCAACGCTTCGGCGGGAACTGGTTTGGGAAACGCTGTTTTCGGGTTTTGGCCTGGCCACGCTGTTTATTGTGGCGGCGCTAATTAGTCGCTACTTCTTCCCGTCACTGCTTGACGATCTTTGGCAAACCCAGAACGAGTTAAGCTTGACCTTTCTGGGGCTGCCATTGCTGCAAATCACCATACTGTTGCTGCTGGGCCTACTGCTTGGCCCGATTTTCTTAGCCATTAAGGACCCCAAACACCCGCCGGCGCAGACTTTTGGTGCACCACGAGTTCATATTAAGGCAGTCACTGGACTGTCGGCGCTAGGCGTCACGTTACTTACTGCCGGCGCCTTACTCTTTAACTTATCGTTCAAGGCCCAGACCGTTAGCGCCAACTATCAAGCCGAGAAGCTGGCTCCGCTGAATTCGGCAATTCTCCTGCAATTTAGTCGGCCGGTTGATCGTGCGGCAATTAAACTCTCGATAACACCGGAAGTAGCGGGGGAATGGCGATTTGAAAACGCCCTGCTCGGTAGTCGCTGGTTTACGGAGCTGGTTTTTCAACCGACCGAAATTTTTTCTCCTGGCGAAACCTACGTTATTCAAGCCGAAGATATGCGCTCAATGCTTCGGCGAGAATCGGAGAATTATTCACACACGTTCACTGCTGAACCGCCACCGCAGGTTAGTCAGACGTTGCCGGCGGAAGGGGCAGAGAACTACGAAATTTGCGACCCAATTATGATTAGTTTTAACGAAGCCATCTCCGATTATTGGCAGGCAGAGTTTGTTTTCGAACCAGCGGCCGAAGCGGATATCACGAAAACTGCCGGGGACTACACCATCAAACCCAAGGAGTGTCTGGCCCAGGGAACGAGCTACCGGCTCACTGTCACTAGTCCCGTTGCTAGTGGTGTTCTTGATTCAACAGTACCGCTGGCGGTGCTGAATTTTACGACCAAACCCCCGCCTGGGGTTGCCAGCTATTCGCCGAAGGGGGAGGCGGTGTTAGTTTCCACCAGCGAAATTGTGATCAACCTCACGAAAGTGATGAAAGCTGACGACCCGCTCCCGTATCTGTTGATAAGTCCTGATGTCGCGGGAACCTGGTCGTGGCAGGAAGGCGGTACTAGGCTACACTACGCGCTTAGTCAGAGCCTCGCTTACGGAACAAAGTACAGTATTACCATAAAAAAAGGCCTCCCGGAGGCGACAGGTAGCGGCTACTTGGAGGAAACCGTCATCGCCTTTACCACTATCGGGCCGGTTCGAGTTAGCTCCGTTACCCCCACCGACCGGAGTGGATCGGTTCACGAAAGCGTTCAGCCACAGATTCAGTTCAGCCAGAATGTCGATCACGCCACCGCCCAAGAGCGGTTTTCGATTGAGCCGGCACACGCCGTTAGTTTTGGCTGGAGCGGCAATCGTCTGATAATTAAACCCAACTCCAACTTGGCGTACGAAACAATCTACACCGTTCGGGTTAAAGCGGGCGTAAGGTCCGCCCAAGGCGGATTGGATATGGCACAAGACTTTGCGTTTAGCTTTACCACGCGTTTTGCGCCGCCGGTACCAATTAGTTTCGGTCATTCAGAGCAAGGTAGGGTAATTAGCGGCTACGTTTTCGGTAGCGGGTCAGATGTTATTTTTCTATTTGGGGCGATTCACGGTGGCAAAGAGCCCTCAAGTGCCCGATTACTAGACAGGTTTGTTAGCGAGTTGGGCGGTAACCCACGCCGCGTTTCGAGCGGTAAAACCGTCATTATCATCCCAATTTCCAATCCAGACGGCTATTTTGATCGTAAGGACAAACTAAACTCTAAAGGAGTTAATTTGAATCGTAATTTTAGTACCAGCAGTTGGGGCGAAGCCGGGTGGGACACCGAGGGCTCAATTGGCAGCGAACCATTTTCCGAAGCAGAGAGTCGAGTTATCCAGTCGGTAGTTGGGCGGTATGGTGTTGGCACAATGTATGCGTTCCACTCCCAGGGAAATTTAGTTAATCCCGAGCTCGGTCACCCGGCCTCGCAGTCGCTGGCCCGACAGTATGCCAGTCTGTCGAGATACTACTATTACGAAGATATTGCCTGGAACTTCCCCGGTACAGCGACGCGGTGGTTTGTAGAAACCCGTGGTGGTCCGGCAGTGACAGTAGAGCTGGCCAGTCACACTGTTGCCGACTGGTCCCGCCACCAAAACGCCTTGTTTGCGGTGGTACAGTAATACACTTGCTCCCGGGCTTGGAGATGAAAGTTGTCCGCCAACTGGCGGATTCCTAGATCGGTGCCCAGAAACGAACGGTTTCGTTCGGCATTACATTGTGGAAAGGCTGTGTTGTAATCTTGATGCTTGAAATTGTATTAAAAAAATGTCCCATCTCAGCTAATGAAATGGGACATTGTATGCAGTTGATAGCGTCACTCTTTTCTGAATTCGTCTACCACGCGTGGCGAGAAGTGGGGGAGAACCCTACCGCTCTTTGCCCTTCTACTCTCTGGTTTGATCCCAAGGCGTTCAAGTTCCTTGGCAACGCCGTATGGATTACGTCCGATACGTTTAGCAATCCCGTAAATTGGGAGCCAGTCGCCTGCCTCCGGAACTGAGGACAGCCTTTTTCTGATCTCTTCCAGTGATTCTGGGGGATAACATACAAAGATTCGGCCGCATTTACCCTGTCTCTTCTCACCCAGTAAAGAAAGTTCGGTTATTGTGTCGACAACCCTGCTTTCAGGACAGCTGAGAAGCTTTTTCATATCCCAGACAGTGACCCAGTTTCCCTGTTTGGGATACTGCTTCACCAGGTCGGCCACCATCTCTAGAATGTTAGGAGGAAAGCATAGTCCAGGACTACCTTTCTCTCTCCTCATTTCTCCGAGATAGACATGGCTATAGAGGACTGAAGTCACAAATATTCGCGAACGATCAACTAGTTTTGCGATATCGTTGTAGCTAAGCCACTCGCCTTTCTCGGGTATTTGGTTTGCTTCCAGCATAATAAGCAACTCATGCTCTGGCGAGACACAGGAAGCGGGAGTGCCGGTTTGAACCCTTCTTTCTTCGGGCGCTATTCCGAGCCTTGCAGCCGCTTCAGCAAGCCATTTTGTGCTTCTGCCCGTTTTCTCGCCCAAACTCTTCAGAGTGACCCAGCTGCCAATTGGCTTTATGGCTTCCGACTCTTTCTGAACTCGTTCAATAATCGCCGGGGAGTAGGCGTTAACTATACTCCCACCACGACCAATCCTAAGTTCAGGGACAGCTTCAAGACGCGTAACAGTCTTTAAGACCCAGTCCTGGGATCTCTTAACGGACCTACCAATCTCCTTAAGAGTAATCCACTCCCCTATGGGGGGATAGATTGGCTTTTCAAGGTTGACGATAGAAACAATCCTTCCTCCTCTAGAGTACTCAGTTGGAAGGGTCGGTAAGTTGGCGTTATCTGCGGACCCTACATACATGAAGCCACTCTCAAGCTCTTTAATCTCAGCACTCTTAAAGAACTGAGCGAAGTTCATGCTATAGCCATAGCCTTCAATCAAGTAGACGAAGTCAACGATTAGACAGTAGGATTTGCCAGGGCAGCGTCTGGCTCCTCTGCCCATTACTTGCGTGTAACGAAGACTTGAACTTGTCGGTGAAGCCCACACAACACATTCGGTGGCGGGGGCATCGAAGCCTTCGCCAATAATCCGAGGTGAAATAAGGACTTGCAATGAGTCGGGATGGTCCTGCGGCAGTTTGTAGCGCGCAATACTTCCGTTTGTGACGTAAGCATTTTCGAGCATACGTGATGCCGACTGATTAACCGCCAGACCAACACTAAAGCCCATTTTTTCTAGGTGCTTATAGAGGACACAGGCTTCCTCCAAGACCCGATTGACGACAATTATCGTCTTCATTCCGCTTGGAAGAAAACGAGTGCCAACTTCATATGCAATGCTAGCAAAGAGATCGGGGTGGTGGCGAAGCTCTCGATAGAGCCTCTCACCAATGATCTCGTTACCAGACATCACGTCCTTTGGTAGGATGACTTCGGTGTCGATGCACAGCCCCATTAAAGGGGATAGCCATCGCTTGTCGATACATTCTGGCAGGGTGAGGATCATTTCATCGATCACTTGAAACCCATAGTGCTCTGGCGATCGAAAAGTCCCACCAGACCGGTGGGCTGTTGCCGTCAGGCCAACGACTTTCTTCGGCTTTAACCAGCGCAAAAGACTGAGCCTAAGCTGTGTCCCGATATTGTGCACCTCGTCAATAATGGCGAGGTCTATTTCGGGTAGATTCCCGCAGCTTCTTTTGAAGGCATGCAACGATTGCCAAGTAGCAACAATTACAGGACCCGAGGTGTCAGGAAGAATGCTATAGCGGGATTCGCCAGTTTCTTCTAGAACGAGTGAACGCAAGGCTTCCTGGTTCTGTTCGATTAGCACATTCTTAGTCCCAACTATAAGTAGAGCGATGCCCGGTTGATTGTTGGGATGGAGCAAGCCATCAACGACTTTGCCCTTTCCATAGCCTGTTGGCTTAATAATCAGTGGGTACGGTTCCTCGCACCCATGCTCCTGCCAGTATGCCTGCACGGCTCTGACATCATTGAGCTGTGACGAGTTGAGCTCTTCAAGCTCTTCAGTTGACAGTATTCCGTCAACGGAAATGTTGCCAGTGATTCCGTGTATTTTCATATTCACTTTTCTCTTGATGTTAACGAACGTATTCAACACGCTTGCAGTAAACGCTGTTATTCTACAAGAAACTACTCAAAAATTCAATCATGAATCGTTGATTTTTCGGCTCATATAAAGTAGAGTAAGCAGGCAATATATTTGCAAGGAACCTTTCCATGATGGAACCAGAAGGCACTACGCCAACAGCCGCTCTTAATATTGTCCCTCTGGAGCAAGCTCGCGTCTGGGAAGCCTACTGGGCTAAGCCAACCGATCTTCAGCTTCGCAACCAACTAGCCGAAATGAATATCCGCCTTATCGGCTGGACGCTTAATCGCTTCTTGCCTAAATATCTTCCCCAAGAAATAGAGGAAGAAATGAAGCAAGAGGCGTATCTGGGTCTTCTTAAAGCTATTGAAATGTTTGACCCGACTATGGGTTTTACGTTCGGTACTTATGCTCCGTACTGGATTCGCCAGAGCGCAGACCGCTTTTGGAAGAACACCAAAAGCCCGATTCGGATTCCTATCCATATGAGTGGAATGAGCGGACATATCTGGAATGCAGAGAAGGCTTTTGCCAGGCAAGAGGGCAGGATGCCTTCCAACGAAGAGCTAGCTGCATTTCTAGGATTTCCGATCGAGGCGGTTGAAGAGATGCGAAAGCTCTCTACGCCAACAAACGTGATATCCCTCAATCAGCGGGTAGGTGGCGATAGTGACAGTAGTGAGCTTGGCGAACTCTTTGCCGACCCAACCGTAGCTGACCCGTTTGAAGAAGTGGCGCGGTTTGAGGTGCCAGAAGGAGTTGACCTAGAAAAGCTGAAAGAGGCCTTCGAAAGTCTAGACGATCGATCTAGAGAAATGCTTACTCTTTCGGCTCGGGACTACACTCTCGAAGAAATCGGTCGGCGATACAAGGTAACTCGAGAACGAGTCCGCCAAGTAATTAAGCGAGCAATCCAGGACATTCGAATAGTACTGGGGATCGACCCGGAGCTGCCGATACGGTCAATCCGTTTCGCAGATCGTGTCAACGATTCTGTAACTATCGTTGTTCACGGCGTAACGCTTAATGATTTTGCCAAAAGAGTTAAGCAGGTTGATGAGGAAGTCCGAACCTACGGACGAGCCAAGCTTCGTCTTCCAGGTTCGGTTCGTACTATCATCAGAAAACGTCAACGACCCTGGGAATCGCGAGCCACTAAGACAAGACAAGGAGGACGAACTCCACGAGAACGGAAGTCGATAATTGTTCGAGTTATCTCAACAAAGTCGCTTCCTCCTGCGTTCACCTCGCTTGGAACTGAATCAGCTAGAGCCACACCAATTCCAATCCCGACACGGATACTTGTGACGGACGAGGAATTTATGGTAGCAGAAGCTGCCTGGAAGCAGTTGAGTTACGGCAAATGGAGCAACCTGAACTTTTCTGTGATGGCAGAGGAAACGAAACTCTCTATCACTAGAGTTCACGGAATTAGCTGTGTCTTAATTGCCAAAGGCGTGATTCAACAAGATCGACCTTGCATGTATCAACAGGGCTGGCCTAACCTTGCGGTTAGGGGTAAAGGAAAGGCCCAACTAGAGATCGATCTAGAGCTGACTCACGAATTGGTATTGGCATAGTTATGAAATTTCAAGTGGCCGAGTGGATATCCATCCCTCGGCCTTTTTTATGTTCAAAACTTTTAACACACGAAGTATTTGTTTGATTTCGACTCTGCTCCCGGGCTTGGATTCGAACCAAGATACTGGGCTTCAAAGGCCCATGTCCTACCATTAGACGACCCGGGAATGTTTATATTTTACTCTGAAAACCGAAGTTTGTCAGTACCAAAAAGAGCTCCTTGCGGAGCTCAAATTGGGAAATCTATTTTCCGCTGCGCTTCAACCGGTTTCACTAAAAAAATCCCTTGCGGGATCTTTTTAGGAAATCTGTAAGCCGGGTTCTGTTTATGTGACCATCTATCTTTCAACGCCGAAGCGTCGAACGGAAGAATATGTGTTTAAACACATATTCGTTCTCAAGCGATGAGACCAATTGTTCAACTACGAGACCGTAGCGGAGCTTTTTCTCCCGATTAGGAAGTTAAAACTTGTATTGAACTTGGCCCACTCATCTTGCACCACGCTGGGTTTCGCCTTCACCAACCATCTCTGGCGGTGCTGTGGGCTCTTACCCTACACCTTCGCTCTTGCGAGCTTCGGTGCATCCCCCAAAGTCTTGACGACGGGGGACACTCTTTTCACCTTTACCTACTTGCGTAGGAAGTATTGTCTCTGTGCTACTTTCCCTGCTCTTACGAGCGCCAGCCGTTAGCTGGAGCGCGTCTCTGCGGTGCCCGGACTTTCCTCACTGTTTAAGTGCGATCACTTCGATTTCGCCGTTAACCATACCATAAAAACGTGGATAAATCAAGAGTAAACAGGTAAAATTTAGCAATCCACAGGCACGAAGATGCTTGGGATTGAGTCTTCGCCGCACGTGTCAATTCATGTGCGGCACTTTTTATTTTATGAAGGACCTCCTGTGCAGGGCGCTTAGACCGTGGCGGGAAATCGCATCGAAATGGGCTTTGGTGCCGTAGCCGACGTTGTTTTGCCAAAAATAGTTCGGGAAAAATTGATTGTATGAGTGCATTAGAGTGTCGCGGAGAGTTTTAGCGACAATGGAGGCGGCGGCAACGGAGTAAAAAAACTGATCGCCACGAACTTTGCTGATATGCGGCCGATCCAGAGCAACATTATCAGTCAGAACTAGCTCCGCCTCGATATTCTCCAGTGCCCGCTGGTAAGCCAACCTTTGCGCTGCCGCTAAGCCCAACTGGTCAATTTCTTCGTTGGTGGCCCAACCGAAGCGGATTTGTTCGGCTATGGTGCGAATTTGTCGAGCTAAGATCACCCGCCGTAAGGCGGTAACGAGTTTTGAATCATTAATTCCGGGAATTTCGCTTGTTAGCTCAACTGCGGCCACAATCAGCGGCCCGGCTAAGGAGCCGCGTCCGACTTCGTCAACACCGACAATTTTTTTAACGCCGTGTTCGCGGCGAATTGCTACTTCGTCGGAAAATTTAGGCTCGGGTTTTGGCCGGCTGGGCAGTTTTGGATTTGGTGATTTTGGCATCGGTTGCCAAAAACGTACCAGTTACCGAGCCTTTTGTCTTGGCAATTTCTTCCGGCGTGCCCTCGGCCACAATCTGGCCACCCTTGTCGCCGCCGTCCGGACCCATGTCGATTACCCAGTCGGCGCAACGAATAACATCAGTGTTGTGTTCGATAATCACCACCGTATTGCCGCGATCGACTAATTGGTAAAGCACTTCCAGTAATCGTTGAATGTCCTCAAAGTGCAGACCGGTGGTCGGTTCGTCCAAGATATAGAGAGTTTTGCCGGTATCCTTTTTGGCTAACTCGGCCGCTAGCTTAATCCGCTGGGCTTCACCGCCGGAGAGCGTGGTAGCTGGTTGACCTAAACGAATATAGCCCAAGCCAACAGCTTGAAGAATTTCCAGTTTTTCGCGCACCTCCAGCTCGGTGTCGAAGAAAACCAGGGCGTCATCAACGGTCATCGCTAAAATATCGCTGATATCTTTATTTTTGTACTTAACTTCCAACGTTTCGGCGTTGTAGCGGCGACCCTTACATTCCGAACAGCTAACATAAACGTCCGGTAGGAAATTCATTTCAATCTTAATTTGGCCGTCGCCGCGGCAGTTTTCACAGCGTCCGCCCCGTAGGTTGAAACTGAAGCGCGACGGATCGTAGCCCCGGTTCATCGCTTCTTGAGTGTTGGCAAAGTGTTCACGGATTGGTCCGAGCGCACCGGTATATGTAGCCGGGTTAGAGCGGGGGGTCCGGCCAATTGGGCTTTGATCGATATTAATAATCGTATCCACTTGCTCAACTCCTTCAATGCTCTCATGTGGGGCTGGGTCGGCCAGGGTGCCGTGAAAATGTTTTTCCATTGCCACAGCTAAAGTATCTTCAATAAGAGTGGACTTACCGGAACCGGAGACGCCGGTAATACAAACTAGCTTATTTAGCGGCAGTCGAGCAGTAATGTTTTTCAAATTGTTGCCGGTGGCGCCTTTAATAATAATTTCGCCGTCGGCGTGAGCGTGCCGGTGTTCTGGCAAGGAAATCCGTTTTTTCTGGGCTAAGTAGCGGCCAGTGACCGATTTTGGATTAGCGATAATCTCGGCGGGGGTGCCTTGGGCGATAATTTCGCCGCCTAGCTCACCGGCACCCGGGCCCATGTCAATAATGTAGTCAGCTTGCAGCATCGTGTCGCGGTCGTGCTCAACGATAATCACGGTGTTACCGCGGTTACGCAGCTCTTTAATGGTTTTTAATAGTTTCTCGTGGTCGCGGGCGTGTAGGCCAATCGACGGCTCGTCCAAAATATAGACAACGCCGGTTAGCCCGCTACCAAGCTGGTTGGCTAAACGAATCCGTTGGGCTTCGCCGCCGGCTAGTGTCGAAGTGGTTCGATTCAAGGTTAGATAACCTAGTCCCACTTCCAGCAAGTAATCCAACCGGGAAGTAATTTCGTTAATCAACGGCTCAACAATTGGGCGGTTTTTAACTTTAACGCGCTCGGCCAAGCCAGTGAAAAATTCGGTGGCTTTTTCAATCGTCATGTTGGTGGCATCAATAATATTTTTATCGTTAACGGTAATGGAGAGCACTTCCACGCGCAGGCGTTTGCCGTTACAGACATGGCAGATTTTCTCGACCATGTATTTTTCAATCTCCGCTTTCAGGTATTCGGAGTCAGTTTCTTGATAACGGCGCTCTAAGTTCGGTAACACCCCTTCAAAACGGTCTTCGTCTTCGCCTGGTTCGCCGTGTAGCAAGATCTGGAGAATTTCGTCAGAGAGTTCGCCGACCGGCGTATCCAAGCTGAAGTTATATTTCTCTGAAATTTGTTGGAGGGCTTTTTGGTGACCACTGCCTTGGCTGGTGGTCCGGCTCCATGGGCGAATTGCCCCTTCAGCCAGCGTTAAACGTGGGTTGGGCAGCACTAACTCCGGATCTGGCACCAATCGAACGCCCAAGCCCTGACAGGTTTGGCAGGCGCCTTCGGGGTTGTTAAATGAAAAGATTCGCGGCTCAATATCCGGGAACTGCCAGCCGCACTGCTCACAGGCGTATTTGTGGGAATAAAATCGCTCTTTGGTGCCGTCGGTGGAGGTGGTAATAATCATGCCATTGCCGCCGTGAAGGGCTTTCTCCACCAATTTCATCAAGTCAATTCGCGTTAATTCGCGCGACTGATCGTTACTAATCGGGAAATCTAGCGCCCCGATCAAAAACTCCAGGCCGTGGCGCTTATTTTTGTCGATGACGAGGCCAATCGCCTCGTCAATATCCATCTCGACTTTATCGAAACGGACCCGCAAAACTCCGGCCTTGCGGCCCTGTTTCAGGTGATATTTGTGCTCGCCTTTGCGCGCTTGAATGACACTGGCAAAAATTTTTGCTTTCAAGTGCTCATCAACCGAGAAATCATCCATAATATGGCGG